>NZ_PGTO01000030.1 GCF_003284725.1 Paramagnetospirillum kuznetsovii
CGCGGGGTGGAGCAGCCCGGTAGCTCGTCAGGCTCATAACCTGAAGGTCGCAGGTTCAAATCCTGCCCCCGCAACCACCTTTACCGAACTTCGGTACTGACCGAGAACAGCCGCCCCACCAGGGGCGGCTTTCTTCGTTTCCAGGCCCAGTTCGATCATGTTGGCGATGTCGCCGATCAGCTCGATCTCGAAGCCCTTGCCCTCGGTCGGACGCACCTCGATCCGCTCGATCAGGGAGCGTATGATCTCGATGGCCTCTGTGCTGCTGGCCGGGTCCGCCAGCGCGTCGTGAAGGCTGGTGACCTTGGCGCGGTAGATTTCCGCAAGGTTGGGATGGAGGCGTGGCTGGGAAGCGTGTGGTTCGGACAGGCGGCGCTCCAGGTCTGCCTGCCGCCGCTCCAATTCCTCCAGCTGCCCCTTGAGGCCCGGCGTCCGCAGGCCGTCGGCGATGGCGTCGTACAGGCCGCGCAGGCGGCGGCTGACCTGGGCATGGTCGCGCTCCACCAGCACCCTTCCGGATTCGGCCTCGGCCCGCATCTTGTTGGTCTCGGCGATGAAGGCGGACGAGAACTCCTTAACCAGCTCTGGGGCCATCAGCCGGGTTTTCAAAGCGTCCAGAATTAGCGTCTCGATCACATTGCGGCGGATGCCCCTGCCGTTGTCGCAGGTGCCCTTGTTGCGGGCGGCGCTACAGGCGAGGTAGTCCTGGCCGATGGTGGCGAGCGCGCCGCCGCAGCAACCGCAATACGCCTTCCCAGTCAGCAGGTGCTTGGGGCGACGGTCCTTCCAGAACTCCCGCTCACGAGCCTTCTGAGAGCGGTCGGACGCACGGATGCCGTCAAGGCGGGCCTGAGCGCGATCCCACAAGTCCTGATCGACAATGCGCAGGTGGGGAACGTCGGCGTACTTCCATTCCGATGGCGGGTTGGGGCGCGACACCCGCTTGCAGGTGGCGGGGTCTTTGATATACCGCTGCCGGTTCCAGATCATGACGCCGATATAGAACTGGTTGCGCAAGATGCCGGTGCCGCGCCCTTGGTGGCCCCGGATGGTGGTATCCTGCCACGCCCCGCCATCAGGACCGAGAATGCCTTCGGCGTTGAGCGCCTTGGCGATGGCGCGGGGCGAATGACCGGAGACGAACAACATGAAGATGCGGATGACGATGGAGGCTTGGGCGGGATCAATGGCCCGGTCGCCTCGTATCGGTTCGCCGCGAGCGTCCAACTGATGAACCACCCGATAGCCAAAAGCCTTGCCGCCCGCTGACTTGCCCTGGCTGACGCGGCCCTCCAGGCCCCGATGGGTTTTGTCCCCCAGGTCTTTGAGGAACAGGGCGTTCATGGTGCCCTTGAATCCGATCTGGAGTTCGGTGATCGGTCCTTCCGAGGTGGTAAAGAGTTGGACCCCGGCGAAGGTCAGCTGCTTGTAAATACCGGCGATGTGCTCCTGATCACGGGAGACGCGGTCCAGGGCCTCGGCCACCACCATGTCGATCCGGCCATCCCGCACGGCGGCCATCAAATTCATGAGGCCGGGGCGGTTGTTGTTGGCCCCGCTGATGGCATAGTCGGTGAACACATCGACGACCGTGCCGCCCATACGCTCGATGTGGGCGGTACAGACCCGCACCTGATCGTCGATGCTGGCCTCGCGCTGCATGTCGGTGCTGAAACGGGCGTAGATGGCGATGCGGGTAGACGTGGCCGAAGCCGAAACCAAGGACATGATGACCTCACTGTACGCCGAGACCACTGGCCCAGGCTGTTACTATGAGGCCCCTTTCCATCCTTGGAACTTGGGGCCGAACCGACCTAGAAAATAGGTTCCATGCCCTCCTTGGCACTTGGAACCATCGTCAGAAATTGCGCCTTCCCTGACGTTCCGTCAAGTAGCGGGTCGCCGCGAGCTTCTGAGCCATGGAGGATCGGGGGAGGCGAGGGACGGATTCACCGAGCAGGCCCGAGGTGATGATGTCTGCGGCCTCCCTGGTGTGAGCCTGGATATAGTGGGTCTCTGTGGTGGTCATGTTCGAGTGGCCGAGCAGGATTGCCGCCAGCCATATGTACTCGGGATCAAGCAAGGCCAATGACGTGGCAGCGCAATCACGAAACAGGTGGGGGTTGACGCTCCGTCCAAAGGCGAACCGAGTCCGGCGTACAATGGCCTGCTGCATCCCACTCTCGGTCAGGGCGACCTGGTGATGGCCCGAAATCCACAAATGCCCCATATCCTTAGCCGCCCCAAGCAAGACCGGCCTGTACACGGAGAGGTAACGGTGAAGCGCCCCTTCGAGGGAGAAAGGAACCGGCACTTCGATTGGCCGCTTCCCCTTGGTTTCGTGGGCCGTGAACTTCAAGTGCCAGCCATCATCCTCTTCGAGGAGGTGCTGCCCGATAATGATACTGGAAAAGTTTGCGATACGAAGGGGCCTGAGTGCCAGCAGGCTGATCGCGAACCCGTCCCGGAACAAGATCGGGGCAGTGCTGGGGGCGCGCTCTGCTGCAATCGAATCGGCCTTGTTCATCATGCCGATTCCGAGGTTGAACAGTTCCTGGACGCTCTTCAACCTCCCCAGCTTGTCACGCACAGGAACAGCATGACGGCGGATGCGCTTTTCGATCTTGTGCAGCCAGTTCCAGTCACCGGCCATATCCATAGCCATCATCGTCAGCGCCAACTCACCGACCCGAATCGCCACCGTGATACCGCTATTGCCGTCCTGCCGCAGTGCACGAGCAAAATCTTCGACGTGGGCCTTATCGAGATACTCGGTGATTGCCATCCCAGGGGACAGCAAGCCTTGCTGGTTGAGCCACGACAGCCAAAGGCCGAAGCCGATTTCAGCCATGGCCCGAGAAGCCTGCCGCAACATGCTGGCAGGCCCACCGGGATCGAGGAAATCGCCGGGTTCACATGCTGAATGCCAGGCTGCTTGAGCCGCCTTATGCCATGCGGTGATCGGCAACGGTGTGTGCCAGGATTTCCCATCCATGGCCTTTACTCCTTGCTGGGAGAGGGGCGAGAGGAAGTCGTGCTCTTGCCGAGTACAGATTCATCGACGTGGCGCAAGGTATGGGCGACCTCCGGCCCCGTGTAATACCTCATGGCGGTATTCACATTGCGATGGCCGAGCGCACGGGCGATGACGTGATATTCGCCGGGATTTTTCTTGAGGTGCTCGACCGCCACGAAGTGACGAAACAGGTGCATGTGCATGCGAATGCCAATCCTTTTCCCGATCAGCTTGCGCAGAACCTGGCCGAACGAACAGGGATTATGAGGAGCTCCGCTGCTGGTGGGGAACAACCAAAGCGTTTTTCCGGAAAAAATGACGTCGCGATGATTCTTGAGATACGTCTCCAGAATTGCGATGGTGCGGGGGTGCAGATCGTACTGGAGCGGATAGCTGTTCTTGAGTGCCAGCTTGTTGATCTGGACGTGCTTTTCCTTACCCACCGTGGACCAAGTGAAATGCTGTTCGGGCCTGAGATCGGCAATATCGGCCTCCCGCATGCGGGTCATCAGGAACAACTCGATAGCCAATGCACGCTGCGCGAGGTAGGCCGCGCCGCGAGGATTGGTCAGGCGGAGATTTTCCGCATCGGCCATCAGTTCAGCCGGTAAGGCTATCAATGCGGTCTTGGTCTCCGGATTGTCGAACTGCTTCAGGAGGGTGCGGTTCTTTTCCGTCATCGTGCTATTGCCGGGGTCCAACTGCTTGCAGATGCCATTCACGGCAGCCATGACCGTGTCGCGCAATTCCTGGGATTCGAGCTTAGCCCAGGTGCGGCAGACAGTGCGGACCTTGCACGCAATCTGATGAATTTGACGGGTGGTCTTGGCTTTCGGATCGGTTGCGCTGACGATCAGCTTTTTCTTCATCGTGGCACGTTTGACGAAAAAACGAAGGCCCGTACGAAACATATCGATATCGGCCAGCACATTCAGGGAGGTCAGAGACTCCAACGGAACTCCCTGATGAACCAAAGCTGAGAAGAACTGCCTGATCTGGAACTCGGTGCGATCCGGCTGCTTCCTCCTGGCGGTCACATTCTCTTCCTCGGAGATGCCGACAAACAAGGACGATGCATCTTCGGACTTACGGCTTGCAAAATAAGCGGACACATCACGCTGGAGGCTTTCGGGAAACTTGTTCCACGGCATCGTGTAGCAATCGCGGCGGTACGGCACGGTCAGTGCAATGTCGGGCCAGCCGACGATATGACGGTGCGCCCTGTTCCAGACGTAGATCGTTTCGCGGACCGTCTTGTTCGTGTCCTTGAAGATGCCCGCCTCTTCGAGGGACTGACGGAAACGTTCGATCATCACATCTCCGACTTGGTCGAGGACGTAGCCGTTGGCCGACAGGAAGCGGAAGAAGCGGGACAGCGCGAAACGCCAGTGCCCCTTATCGGCGAGGAGTTCCCACAAAGCCTGGCAATCGGGAGACAACGGCACGGTGCTGCGGCCTGCGAAGACGTCGGGGCCGGCCTCGGCCAAGGCGACTTTCAACAGGCTCAGGATATTCTTCCAGCGGCGCGGCTTGAGCGCAGTCAGGCCCGGATTGATCTCTTTTACCATGCGTACCAGCGGGCCAGGGACGGCAGCCACCTGGGTGGGGGCCTTGTGCAGGCAATCGCAGATGACCCGCAATGCCGAACAGATGTCCTTCTGGCGCTGGAGCGGCATGTCGGTCTTGTCACTGAAGTGCTGGATCAGATCGGCAACGGTAGGCGTTCCGAAGATGTTATTCGCAGTCATATTTTGATCTCCTGATGGACGATAGTGGTAAGAATCGTGGTGTTTGACGGTGGTTGGCTGTTGTTGATGTACAGGGTGGGAAAATAGTGAAAACGGGTTGGTGCAATTCTTGCCCAAGAGAAACTCGGCGGTTTCACTACTCACGGAAACTTGGTGAAATCAGAGGAATTGGGGGGCTTTGACATTCATTGGCGCTACTGCAAGCGGCGACGGATGGCCAGGAACTCAGCGACATCATTGTCGTTGATCCAGAAGCGGCGTTTGATCTGGTACGCTCGCAACTCATGAGCGTTGATCCAGTTCCGGATGGTGCGCGGAGTAACGCCGAACTGAACCGCGACATCAGTGACGGAGCGCAGATTCAAATCTGCTGCGTCACGGGGGTGGTACGGCTCGGACGGCACGGTAGGTGCTGTCTCCGGGGAGGGGGTGTCGCGCTTTCCCACGACGATACGAATCGGCATTGTTGACACTCCTTTGTCTTCAAATTCGCTAGTTCTCGTGAGAACTCAGCTGCTTGGCGGAACTCCTCCCAAGCAACCTGGCTAAGGCGATGAGTGCCGAATCGCCCGGAGTCCGTGCCACACTTGTGCCGTTGGCATGGGTGTTCCTGGAGCAGGCGATAGCCTCTCCGCTCGCACGGCATTCACGCTCCGTGGAGCTGGCAAGAATCGGGTTGGTGGGCTGTCCCATGGCACATCGCTTTGAGATGCGCCGATCCATGACGAGACAGCGCACAGTTAATACTGTGTTCGCTGCTCAATCGAACATGGCCGGGTATCGTCCGGCTGCCGGATGTGGATTTGGGAGTGTCGCTTAGGACACGAGGAAATTAGCGTCGTTAGCGGAAATTTTCCATGGGAATGTTCTGGATTTGCACGGTAAATGCTGCTTTTCACTAAATGTAGCGATTTCTTCAGCGTTTTAAGGCGACATATGCCGGTATTGTGCCGTGAGAGGAGGGGAGATGCTCCCCTCCTCAGCAGGTCTATGGAATTTCAACGTACATTTCTGGTCGCTGCCATTCGGCGGGACCGAGGCCGATCCATTCGACGGTGCCGTCATGGACAAGCATAGCGAAGATGCCATGGCGGATGATGTGTGGCCCGAGCCGGGTCTTCACATGCGCCTTTGCCATCCTGGCGATCATCGCTCTGGCATCGGGCATGCCGAGCTTGGCCGCCGAGGCTACGGCCTGGTCGGAAACGCCGAACTCCCGGAAGCCACGCTCGGTCATATCTGGCCTCCGTCGATGAGGCTGCTGGTCGCGATTTCCAAGGTGATCAGCTTGGTTCCCTGGGGAATGGCGGCATCTAACAGACGACGGGCAGCCAGTCGGGCCAAATCCAAGTCACTGGCCTCGACCGCTTCGACCACGTGGCCATGCACCGGGCCATCGGGGGCGACCTCCCAGTGAAACAGGCTGACCCGCCACGGCCCTTCCGGATTCTTAGGCTTCAGGTTTTTGATAAACGATGGCTTCGGCTTATTCATCGCGATCTCCTTTTGCTCAATTGGTTGAGGTGCTGATGTCGTGACTGGTCGCGGGAGCCAGGGACTCCTGCGGCAATGACGCATCGGGCATGGCCGCTTCCAGCAGCCCGGTCCGGATGGTGTGGAGGAGAGGCAGTTCGGCCTCCACCAACTTGATGAAGTCCGAGATGGCATCGACTGGAAAGCCGATTGAGGCGCAGTCGGCCTCGATGCCCTGGCGCTCGATGGCCTCGGAATGCCGCCAGTGCAGTTTGGGATTCACCATTCCGCCCTCGGCAAAGAACACCCCATAGCTTGCGGCCTTGGCCCAGGATTTCTCCGGAAGCAGTTCCTTCAAGACCGACCGGATAGGAGGGTGGGAAAAGGCGAAGCTCGCAATCGCCGTCTTGCCCATCCGACTGAACAGGTCCACCGCGCACAGCGGAACATCGCCCCACGTGGGCATGGGGATGATCCGATCCTCCACGGCGTTCTCCTGCCCCATCACCAGAACCAGCAACGGAAACAGGATGAACATGGGTTCGCGGACCTTTCGGAGCGCCATGGCGGCGGCCTCCAGCACCGCCTCGGGAACTCCAAGCTTGCGGTAGGCGGCGAACAGGGCGGGCAGATCGCCGGGGCCAACCCGACGATTGGGCCAGAGGTCAACTCCCGAGGCATGCCAAACGGCGGTGGCCCTCTCCCCCAGCGGCACCGAGGAGTCCATCATCAAGCCGAGGACATGGGGGATCGACCATGTGCGCAGCAGGCTATTGAGCGGACGAAGCCCAGGGTCGTTTGCGGCGGCGCTTGCCAGCCCCTCGGCGGAGCGGCTCTTGTTGGCGGCGGCGAGCATGCGGGCGACCGCCACCACCATGGTCTGGTCATCGCCCATTACCCT
The DNA here is from genome assembly GCF_003284725.1 of Paramagnetospirillum kuznetsovii. Classification (GTDB taxonomy): domain Bacteria; phylum Pseudomonadota; class Alphaproteobacteria; order Rhodospirillales; family Magnetospirillaceae; genus Phaeospirillum; species Phaeospirillum kuznetsovii. Next base: position 7,139 of record NZ_PGTO01000030.1, read on the forward strand.
CCGCCATTTGGCGCTGGTGGCCGCCGTTGCCGCCAGCACGGCGTCTACACTGCCCAACCCCACATCTTCATAGGCGATAATCAGCAGCCGCTGCCAGACGGCGGCACGCTCTATCCGCCAGAAGGTTAAGGCGGCCCGTCCGGCGAGATCAATTGCGCCTCGCCGGATGAGCTTCTGCAAAGCCGAACGAATGAGCCAGCCATCGGCAACGGCGAGTGGGATCGGGTGCTCCGTTGGGAGATATGCCCCGATCAGCGAATGTGAGTTGCTCATACGTTCCTCCCGCTGCTCGGGACCAAGGGACGGCCCTGGGCCTTGAGCCTTCGCTCCATCACCACCTTCCGCTCGATCAGCCAGGTGCTCGGATCGGCATTGATGACGATGGTTGCGCTGTTACGGGTCACGTAATCCTTGAGGTCGTTGCGGCGGACGATGACCTGGACGCCAGGGATGATCTCGGTCGGCTCCTCCATGCCGATCCGGCATGACCAGTCCTTGTCCGGAATACCCAATGCCTTCAGGTCGCAGCGTTCTCCGTGGGTGCCGATCCTGATGCGGGCCTCCTGGCTGCCGGGATATGTGGACCGCACCCTGATTTCGAGGACCGCTGCCAAGCCGCCGATATGGGTCAGGTAGATCGGCTGGTTGCGGCTGGCCTGCAACGACAGGCCGGAATTGAAGTTTGATGCCATTTGAATCTCCGTTAGTATTTGTTTGCATAAATACTGTAACTATATGATTTATGTTTTATATGTATAAGTTTGCGGCCATTTGAAATAGATATGTTGAGTATTGTTGTTTGTGGCTTACAATAATTTTGCCGTTACTGAGCTGTAGCTGCTGGGCGTGTTGCCAGTGACAGGGCGGCTCCCCGTGCCACGGTGCAGGCAATTGCACCATGGCTCCCTCGAATGCAGAAATCGGGTTGGCGAAGCGCGCTGGAGCAGGAGCCGTCCCCAATCGTCGATTGGGGCTTTATCGCCTTTGCGACTGCGGTTAGGCTTACCGGCGAAAGCAGACGCGCTGCTTTTGGGGCTTAGAACACCCCGGCTATAGCGGTATGGCGCTAACCGGAATCAGCGCCGCACTCCTTGACCTCTTTGGTCGGGGAGCCTGCGGCGTATGTCCAGGTCTCACGACTAAAGGCCGTAGGAGTCGACTATAGCCGGCTGTTCTACTCCCCGATCTCCAGGGTCTGGAGGTCACAACCACCTTGCGGGGGCGCACCGCAAGCTCTGGTTCCGGGGAGAAGTGGGTGGTGGCACTCGAAAATTCCGTACCTAGGCGAGGCCGTTTCTATGACGGCAAGGCATTGGTCGTATCTGGTCTCACAGGTAGGCCGTCCGTTAGCAGCTTGGACCTTGTACTCAAGCGGCATGACACCACCGACGCCTACAAGGAGGACCTGCTCCAGCACATCGTTGACACGGCCCCGGAGGTGCTGCCGCTCGCTGAGATTGACCGAGGCTTTGTCGGTGCCCGCTCGATCTGTCGGGAGCTTCCATTCAGCCTCGACCTGCAAAGAGCAAAGCGCCTCGACAACCTTCTGATCACCCCCGATGGCGGCATTGTGCTGGTTGAATGCAAGCTGATCCGCAACAACGAGGCCAAGATCGCCGTGGTCTCCCAATTGCTCGGCTATCTGACCGATATTTCCAAGTGGCGCTATTCCGACCTCGAACAGGCTGTGAAGGCGGTTCGGGCAGAAATGAAGTGCGAGGATTCATCGCTCTACGAACTGGCCAATGCCGGTTCAGTCGGTCTGGATGAAATCGAGTTCAGCGAAATCGTCGATCTCAACCTGCGCCGAGGTCGAATGCTGGCGCTGATTGTGGGCGATGGCGTGTCAGACCGGGTTCAAGATATTGCCGAGTTTCTGTCTGGCAAAGCCACCACGCCCTTCACGTTGGGCTTGGTTAAACTGGACATCTTTCGGATGCCGGGAAACGACGATTCCGGCTATCTGGTTCTGCCCCAGGTCCAGGTTCGGACCCAGGTCTATGAAATCCCCGTTCGGGTGCTCCAGGGGGGAATCGTCGCCGAAATCACGAATACCGAGAATGACAAGACCGCCCTTAGCCCGCAGAAAATTCGAGCCACCACGAGCGAGCAGGGCATTCTTGATGCGCTGAAAGCCTCTGCACCAGACCATGTTGATGCGGTAAGCAACTTCATCTCCGATTGCAAGAACCTCGGATGCGAGATCAAATCATCACCCAAGTCGTTTTCCATCTGTGCCATTGATCCTCTTGGGAATCCCTGGAACCTTGCCCGCTTCCATTTCAACGGCAAGGTCTTGGTTGATAGTTTGGCGGCTCAGGACCGAGCCGCTGGAACCGATATTGGCAAGTCATACCAGTATGCAGTCGCCGCCCTCATCCCCGGTGGGAGGGTCAAAACCACCCCCAAGACCCCAAACTGGGCAACGGTGGTGAATGCGAATGGAGGCGACCTCCAGATTGCCGACATGATGGCAATCAAGGAGAGATGGCTCGACCTCATTGCCGCAACCGCTGAAGCAATCAGGTCGGTCGGCTTGGGGGATGGCTCGTTGGCGCAATAGGGAGGGCGGATTGGGTTACATCTTCTACGATACCGAGACCACCGGCCTGGATGCCGGGTTCGGTCAGATTCTCCAGTTCGCCGCCCTGGTCACCGATGACGACCTCAACGTGGTCGAAGAGGTGAACCTCCGCTGTCGGCTCCAAACCCATGTGCTTCCTACCCCTGGGGCACTGGTGATCACTGGCATTCGTCCCACCGAGATCGAACAGGCTCCCCTGTCCCATTACGAGATGATCCGGGCCATCCGGGAACTGATCGAACGGCACGCGCCCAGCGCCGTGGTTGGTTTCAACAGCTTGGGTTATGACGAGGCCATGCTGCGGCAGGCGTTCTATCAGACCCTGAATCCGGTCTACCTCACCAACACCGGCGGCAACACCCGGATGGACATGCTGCGGGTTGCCCATGCGGTTTCCCAATATGCCCCCGATGTGCTGGTGGTGCCGACGACTGCCGAGGGGCGGCCCACCTTCAAGCTCGCCTTGCTTGCCGCCGCCAACGGGTTGCTGCATGACCGTGCCCATGACGCCATGTCAGATTCCCTGGCCACCCTCGAACTGGCGCGTCTAGTCAGGAACAAGGCTCCCGCCGTGTGGGACGCCATGCGGCAGATGCGCAGCAAGCAGGCTGCCGGGGATTTCATCGCCCGCAATGACCTGTTCTGGTTCACCGACATGGCGTTCGGCACCCCGACCATCCTGGCGGCCAAGATCGCCACCAATCCCGACAACCCCTCCGAGGTCGCTGTGTTCGATCTGGGGCATGATCCCGCTTCCTATCTGGATATGGCCTGCGAATCGGTCCAGGGGTTGTTGAAGGCATCACCACGGCGGGTCCGGATCGTAAAGCTCAACAGCCAGCCGATCCTGATGCCGCTGTCCATGCCCCCCGCTTCTGGCGGTGACGCTGACATCGTACTTGCGCATCAACGGTCCCAGTTGATTGCCGATCATCCGGCGTTCCGGCAAGCCGTGGCGAAATCCCTCGCCCTTCGTTATCCCGAGCGTGATCCCGCCACCTATGTCGAACAGCGGATTTACGATGGATTCCCCAGCAGGGCCGATGCCAACCTGATGGAGCGGTTCCATAGCATTCCCTGGTCGGAGCGCCCCGCCGTTGTTGCCCGCCTCGCCGACGAGCGCATTCGGGAACTGGGCGAACGCCTGATCTATCTCGAAGCCCCAGAGGTTCTGTCCGCCGATGCTCGGTCGAAATTTGATGACTGGCGGCGGAGCCGCCTGACCTCGGACACGGCTGCCCCATGGTTCGGCCTTGCCGCAGCCTGGGAAGACCTGGCGAGGCAGAGGACCAAACTGGGCGAGGAAAGCGGCGAGCAGTTGGCTGAGATTGAGGGTTATCTCAACCGCGTGTCCCAGGAAATTGCTGATGGCGCAGGGCAATCCCGCTTCGTCTGGACGCCAGGGGATGTGACGGTGTCTTTGGCTGAGCGGTCGGGAACGGAGGACGGGACCAGCAACGAGATGTTCTACCTGGATGAGAACGGACAGAAGCAGGATCGTGAGCTGTGCGAGGAACTGCTGGGGGACGACGTGATGGACCCCAACTTCGATTTTTCTGATCCCGAGGTGGTGGCATATTGGAATCGGGTATGGGCTGAAGAGCCCCCGGAGGGGGAGTGATTTGCATTTGGCGGGGAGCTGATAGACGCCGACCAAACCAGAGGGATAGGGACGTGAGCGGGATGAAAGATCAGCGGCGCGGCTCGATGCTTCGGGATCGTTTGACCGAAGGATCACCATGACGCGGGATCGTAATGGCATAGCAGCAGACTTTCATGCTGACGCGACTGGGATTCCGAAAGAAGTGGGAGCCTATGTGCTGCTGATCCATCTGCGGGACAATTTGGTGGTGAAACTGGTGGGACGGCCTGAGGCCACCCTGGCCCCTGGGCATTACTTGTATTGTGGCAGCGCCCATGGTCCCGGCGGCATCAAGGCCCGCGTGGGGCGGCACATGCAGCGGGAGAAGGCAATCCGGTGGCATGTGGACCGGCTTACAACCAAAGGCACGGTGCTGGGTGCCTGGGTATTCCCCGGTGGGGACGAGTGCGAGCTGGTGGCCATGTTGACGGGGTTGCCGGTGCCGATTCCGGGGTTCGGTTCAAGCGACTGTGAGACCTGCTCCAGTCACCTGTTGGAATGGCCTCTGGGTGTGGCGTTGCCGTTCAATAGCCGGTCAAACTGATGGACCGCAGACATCGCTGTCCTCACGTTCTGTGGCGATCAAGGCACAGGTCAAGCTGCTTAGCGCATCAGGAAGCCAACGCCTTGGCCATTGCCAGAACCTGTTCTCGAACCTTGGGATCGGCGATGGTGAAATAAGCCCGGACCAATTCGAGGGTTTCCCGCTTCGTCATTGGGTTCTCGTCAGGGGCATTAGCGGATTTTGTGACGTTGCCCCTAATCACCTCGACTGGCGATGCCGCCTGTGCGGTCGCAGAAATCTCCTCGAAAAAATAGCCAACCCGCACATCCAGAACACGGGATAGATCGAACAGCCTGGAGGCTCCGACCCGATTGGCCCCGCGTTCGTATTTCTGCACCTGCTGGAAGGTCAGTCCCAGACATTCGCCGAGCTTTTCCTGGCTCATGCCCAGCAGGGTACGACGAAGCCGAATGCGGGCACCAACATGGACATCAATGGGATTGGCGCTGCCATCTGCCAACCGGCCACGGGTGGAGCGCCCCGCCTTCTTGGCAGGCTTAGGGGTAGTCGTGGGCTTGGTGCTCTTACGTGGCGGCATACTGAACGCCTCCTTATTCATCAGATGGCTGATTTGGGCCGACGATTCTTCCGCGTATAGCCAAGGCCAGCCGCTTTAGCGAGTTCGGATCGGCGTGCTGCATATTCCGGGGCGACCATTGGGTAATCCCTGGCCAAGGACCACCTAGCCCGATACTCGTCGGCGGTCAGTCCGTGGCTGGTCTGGAGGTGTCGCTTCAACATCTTCTGGTGATCACCACATTCCAGACAGACGATATGGTCGGGGGTCACCGACCGCTTCACCGAAACGGCAGGTTGCTGCTGTTCAGCCGGGACTGAGGCCGGGGCTTCCGTGCCAACCAAGGTCGAATAAACCGACTTAATCAGGTTGGGGATTTCCGAGGCCGCCAAGGGGTTGCCACCCAGGTAGGCAGCGACGATCTTCGTGGTCAGCACCTTCACATCATCGGCCATTGATGGTGTCCTTGAGGCTCTTTCCGGCGGTGAATTTGGCAGACTTGCTTGCGGGAATGACAAGGGTTTCGCCAGTACGTGGATTTCGGCCAGTGCGATGAGGGCGTGATGCAACTGAGAAAGACCCGAAGCCGACCAGACGCACATCATCACCGGCCTTCATCGCAGCGGTGATGGCTTCGAAGACAGCGTCGATGGCACTCCCTGCGTCGGCTTTGGTCATGTTGGCACCATCGGCGACGGCATTAATTAATTCGGACTTGTTCATTCTCCCCTCCCTACCAAACAAAAACGGAATGACGAACAGGCATCATTTATCAAACGGATTTACTCAGATGTCGGCAAGGTAAACAGGAAAGTCGAGCCGCCTGAAGGTGATTGCTCAACCCAAATCTCGCCGCCATGCCGCTCGACAATCTTCTTGCAGACAGAAAGACCGATCCCGGTTCCCTCGTATACCTCTCGGGTATGAAGCCGCTGGAACAACAGGAAAATTCGGTCGAAGTATTCTGGTGCGATTCCGATGCCATTATCCTGGACAGAGAAGACGGCCTTCCCGTCGTTAGTTCGTGCCATCACGGCGATGTGGGGCCTTACCCCCTCTTGCCGGTATTTGATGGCATTCCCAATTATGTTCTGGAAAAGCCGGTCTAACTGGTGACCGTCCCCAACCACCGTGAGCGATGCATCCACATTGACGACGACGTGTGCATCACACTCGGCAATGGCTGTCCCAAGATTCTTCACGGCATGAGAAATGGCATCGTCGATCCGCATCGGAACCAGTGGTTCTCCCTGTCTATCAATTCTGGAGAATGCAAGCAGGTCCAGAACCATCGCATCCATTCGCCGGGCACCGTCGCGGACGAAGCCAATAAATTCATGCCCATCTGCGTCGAAGTGATGTCCGTAGCGGCGTTCAATCAAATCAACATAGCTGCTGATCATACGGAGCGGCTCACGAAGATCATGGGATGCGACGTAAGCAAATTGCTCAAGTTCGGCGTTGGATGCCGCCAAATCCTTGCAGGCAATTTCCAGCTTTTCTTCACTCTGCCGTCTGGCTGTAATGTCAAAGCAATAGCCTACATATCCGAGAAATTCGCCTGACTGATTTAGAATCGGAATACCATAATCCGCGATCCAACCGTATTCACTACAGGCACGCTTGATGCGGTATTCCATGTCGAACGGCTGACGAAGTGCAAAGGCATCAAGATAGATTTTCAGGCAGCGATCAAAATCATCGGGATGGACACCTTCCGTCCATCCATCCCCCATCTCCTGCTCCATTGTCCTGCCGGTATAAGCAAGCCAAGCAGGGTTAAACCAATTGCATTTGGCATCAAGACCGGCACGCCAGATCAGAATCGGGGCTGCTTTTAGGAGTTCGAGATCAGGCCAACCTGTGTTTGCAACAATCATGGCCGCCCTCCATCTCCATTGCCCTCAAGTCATCTGCGATTCCATATGCCCGTAAGGCTGTCGTGTTGGGCGAGGTCAGACTGCTTTCAAACAGCTTATCAGGGAATACCAGTAGCCGTCTGAACAAGCCATTGCAGGCGATCATTTCCAGGTTTTGATCGAACAGCGTTACACCGCACGGAAGGTGGTCGATGATCGACTGGATGATGTGGCGGCATTTTGGAGAACTGGCGAGCATCAACAAGCCGCGAATGTCGCTGCGTTCAATTTGCTGGCTGGTCCAGTTATCAGTCATTTCGGATTTCAGCCAATCCTAACTTCGGCAAAAATTCTATCAAAAGTATGGTGGAGCTATGTCCATGAGGTCAATCCTATGTGCCAACAGATTCCCCACTTGTTACAAGTCGTCGCAACTCCAGTTCCGATATGGCTCGGTTGCCGATGTCTCCGTTCTTGCTGGCGGTAGCAATTTCCTGAAAGATTGCCATGAATTATAGATAAGGAGGGGAGGCGATCCAATGCTGTGCCCGTTTTGCGGCCAGGACGATACCCAGGTGAAGGATTCACGCCCGACCGAAGACAATGCGGCCATTCGTCGCCGCCGAGCTTGTCCAGGGTGTGGATCACGGTTCTGGTTGCCGCTGAATTTCCCGATGACCACCTTGAAGGCAAGCTCGACCTCCACGAGTTAATGGTGAAGTGCTCGGCGGCGACGTTCTTCTGCAAGGCCGATGGCGACAGCATGACCGGTGCGGGAACCCATCGGGCCCTCAAGGATAAGCTTGCCGTTTAAAATGCCAAAAATATTACATTTTCGTGACATTATCAAATCTTGAGTGTTGCGGTCGCCTTGATAAAAAGAATGTGTTCTTGTACATCTACGGCTAGAGGCGATGATGATCCAAAATTACAGGGCCGGATATTAATGGTTTGTTGGGGGTTATTTTAAAAAAGAGACGCTAAATAATTAATTTTATCAAAATTACGGGTTTGGGTTTTGGTCAGAAGTGAATGTATTGATGTGCGAGGCTGAGCTACATGGATGTAAAAGTTGATAGTAAGCCGCATGTGATTGGAATTGGGGCCTCTGCCGGAGGATTGGAGGCTCTTAGCCAGTTTGTAGGGGGGCTTCCCCTGGACCTTGGCTGCGTTTACGTCGTCGCCCAGCACATGTCGCCTACGCATCGCAGCATGATGGCGGACATTCTGTCTCGTGAGACCCGGCTGCCGGTTCGTGAACTCGCCGATGGCGAACGCCCCCAACCCGACGTCATATACATCATCCCACCCGGTACAAATTTGGTTTTCAAGGACGAGTGTTTCGTCCTTAGCCAAGCGTCTCCTGAAATCTCCCCAAAGCCCTCGATCAATATACTGTTCCAGTCCATGGCCGACGAGTATGAGGAACGGGCCATCGGAATTATCCTTTCCGGCACCGGATCAGACGGAACGAGGGGATTGAGGGCAATCAAGTCGGCAGGGGGTATTGCCTTTGTCCAAATCCCCGAGACCGCTAAATATGACGGCATGCCGCGTTCGGCTATCGATGCCTGTGTGGCTGATCGTATTGTATCACCAGACCAGATTGGGCGCGAGTTAGAGCGTTTGGTGCGTTTCCCTGGCATGTTGCCGAATCTCGAGAGTGGTGAACAGCGGCCAGCTGAATTGTCAGACCTGTTTGAGCGGGTTCGACTGCGCACTAAGATTGACTTTTCCAGCTACAAACTGTCCACGGTCCAGAGACGTTTACAGCGAAGGATGGCTGCTACCAATACCGGAACCCTCGCTGAATATTTGAGCAAGACTGATAGCGATCCCGACGAACTCGATGCTCTGGCCAAAGAAACGTTAATTTCCGTGACAGAGTTCTTTCGGGACAAGGATGCCTTTCGCGCCTTGGAGAGGCATGCCCGAGAGATTGTCAGCCGTAAACTTCCTGGTGAAGAAATCCGAGTTTGGGTGGTCGGGTGCGCCACTGGTGAGGAAGCCTATTCGCTGGCAATCATGTTTTCGGAATTAATTTCTGAGAGAGGAATTGGAAGTCGTCTCCAAGTTTTTGCGACAGACATTGATAACAACGCGTTGAGCGTTTCCCGGCGGGGTATCTATAACCAGACTGCCATGGCGGAAATGCCCCAGGAATATGTTTCAAAGTATTTTATTCCCTGTGGCAACGGATTTGAACCGACCAAGGAGCTGCGAGACTGCGTCACCTTCGCACGTCAGGACGTCAACGTTGACCCGCCGTTCCTGCGGCTGGATTTGGTCACATGCCGCAACGTGATGATCTATTTCAACTCCGATCTCCAAGCCAAGGTTTTATCGATCCTGCGATATTCGCTTCGTGAAGATGGCCTGCTGTTTCTTGGTCGCTCTGAAACAGTTACACAGCAAGAAGCTATGTTTGCGTCAGTTGATCGACGGGCCAGAATATTTCGTCCACGGGGACAGAGCCGTCCCATCACCATGGGAAAGCTGGTGAGGGGCCAGCTAAAAGTCCCAAAACTAGAGCCAAGAAATCCGGACAGATCGAATGAGCGGGTTTTTCTGAATGCCCTTGCAGACCATTTTGGACCGGCAATGCTGATTGATTCAGGTTGCCGGATATTGCATAGCCACGGACCTGTTTCTCGATTTATCCATTTTCCGACGGGAACGCCGGAAATGAATCTCGCCCAATTAATAGTGCCTGAGTTTTCCAATGAAATCCTAACCACGATGCATCGCGCTCGTCGTCGTCAGGCTAGTTCCTATAGTCGGAAGCGACGGATTTCGTCTTTGGACAAACAGGTATGGCGGTTGGCGGTTCATCCCGTGGGAGAACTGGCTGAAGCAGACACTTTTTTGGTAGTTTTTGAACGTTCTGCACAAGCCGATGCCGCTAACGCCGTCAAGGAAACTGAGCCACAAGACGGTGCTGAAGTTTTTCCCGACGATGAGTTGGCATCGACACGAGAGCACCTCCAAACTTTGATGGAGGAAATGGCTGCCTCCAATGAGGAAATGCAGGCGCTTAATGAAGAAGTGCAGGCATCTAATGAGGAGTTGCAGGCATCCAATGAAGAGCTTGAGGCTTCCAATGAGGAGCTTCAGGCCACAAACGAAGAGCTGGTAAGTGTCAATGAGGAAAGTCTGATAAAGTCAGCCGAGCTTGCCGCGATTAATAGCGATTTTGAGGGTGTTTATAACACAATTGATTTTCCTATTATGGTGTTTGATCCTGAGCTTTTCCTGAAGAGGGCCAATGGTGCTGCAGTTAAGACCTATGACTTGCCACTCTCAGCAAGCGGAATGCATATAGGACGCCTCAAGCTACCAGCCTTCCTCGACAACATTGATAAGAGCCTCACTGCGGCTCTAACCGAGCAACGCAAGGAAAGTTTCCAAATCACGTTTGGAAAAAGGACATTTCAGGTGTTTGTCACGCCATCCATGAGCATGACAGGAACACCGCAGAGTGTCGTTCTAGTTGTTGTAGACCATACTGATCTTGTTGAGGCCCAGGAGCAAATACGCGAAAGCCAAGAGCGTCTTCTGTCCATCATGAACCACTCAACGTCTGCCGTTTCTCTAAAAGATGCGGCCGGTCGCTATGAATTTATAAATATGAGGTTTGAGGAGCTATTTGGTATCACTGCGGAAATCGTGATTGGCAAGACAGACCAGCAGCTCTTCAGTCGTGACATAGCCCAACTGCTGAGAAGTCGAGACCTCGAAGTGATGGGGCAGCTTTCCGCCATTCAGCATCTTGAGGAGATGGTGTTTCCCACGTCAAAGGTTTGGTTGGACTCTGTCCGTTTTCCCATCTTCGACTCCAACGGTGTGGTCCGTGCGGTTTGCTCTCAGTCGACCGACGTCACAATGAAACATCACGCGGAAGAGCAATTGCGGCTGGCCGCCAAGGTTTTTGATCGTGCTGGAGAGGCAATCACTATCACGGACAGCTCAGGCAATATCATAACCGTGAATGACTCGTTTTGCCGCATTACAGGATATAGCCATCAAGAGGTTATTGGTAAGAACCCACGTTTTCTGCAATCGGGGAAACACGGAAAAGACTTCTATGATGCCATGTGGCGTTCCCTGATTGAGCAGGGGTGTTGGCAAGGGGAAATCTTTAATCGCCGCAAGAATGGCGAAATTTATCCGGAATGGCTGACCGTAAATTCGGTTCGTGACGAAAACGGTTCAGTCGTCAATTACGTGGCCATTTTCAGCGATATTTCCGCGATCAAGAGTTCGCAGCGACGCATCGAATTTTTGGCAACTCATGATGAGTTGACCGGGATTCCTAATCGAAGCTTGTTGATGGATCGGTTGAAACACGCGGTGGCACAGGCCAAGCGGCAAAAAACCAAGCTGGCAGTCCTCTTCATTGATCTCGATAACTTCAAAGTGATCAATGACAGCCTGGGGCATGATGTGGGTGATCAGCTTCTGAAGCAGGCGACGGAGCGTCTTAAACATTGCGTAAGGGATTCTGATACGCTTGCAAGGTTGGGGGGAGATGAGTTTGTTGCTGTATTGACCGATGTAAGCCTCGAAAAGGTCAACTCCGTGGCAAGCCGCATCGTCGATTTTCTGGGAGCATCCTTCAGCATTAACGATAAAAGCCTGTTTGTCTCTGCCAGCATTGGAATCAGCGTCTTTCCCGATGACGGCGAAGATAGTCTTACCCTGCTGAAGCATGCAGACACTGCCATGTATCGCGCCAAGGAGCGGGGTAGGAACCAATATCAGTTTTTTGCCGATGAAATGAAGGTGATCGCTCTGCAACGCCTGACCCTGGAAACGGGGCTACGGTTGGCGCTTGAGACCAATAGCTTTCGCATGTGCTACCAGCCGCAGGTAGATATTCACACGGGAGAGGTGGTCGGTGCCGAGGCACTTCTGCGGTGGCGCGATCCCAACTTGGGTGAGGTGTCACCGGCCCATTTTATTCCAATCGCCGAAAGCTGCGGCCTGATTGGAGCAATCGGTGAATCCGTCTTTACCATGGTGCTGGATCAGATTTCCTATTGGCGAGAGAAGGGACTTACCGTTCCCCGTATTGCCATCAATGTGTCCGCCCACCAGCTTCGGGATGCAGGCTTCGCAGCTAAGGTCGGCTCTTGGCTTGATAATGCGGGAATTTCCTCCGAGCTCATTGGTATTGAGCTTACTGAAAGCGCCCTGATGGAACGAATAGACATGGTGAAGGAGATGCTGACCAGCTTCGACGGGATGGGGATGAAGGTGAGCATCGACGACTTTGGTACCGGCTATTCATCCCTGTCCTATTTGAAAAAGCTGCCTATCCATGAGCTTAAGATCGACCGCAGTTTTGTGGACGGCATCGCCCTAGAGCGGGACGACCGCTCCATCGCGAAGGCGATCATTGATATGTCCAGAGCATTAGGGATGCGAGTGGTGGCCGAAGGCGTCGAATCCGAGGACCAATTAGGGGTCTTGAAGGAGGAGGGGTGTGACATGGTTCAGGGTTATTTGTTCCATCGCCCCTTGTCGCCAGAGGCGTTTGCCAAGGTGATTGAGACTGGGGGGAAGTCCTCCCGCAAGCCACCCAAGAGGTAATGCATGACAACCCTGTCTATGTTGGAAGCCCTAGTGCAACGCTGCGAATCGGAGCAGCTGAATTTGTCGGGCGCAATCCAGTCTTTTGGCGCGTTGATCCGCATCGATTCAAAGTCGGGAACGGTAACCCACGTATCATCAAATCTTGCAGATTTTATCGGAACTGATCCTGCAAGAACTTTAGGCCAAAAATTGGAGGCATTGAACTTCTTGCCCGTTGCATCCCTCCAGGCCCTGCCGGACCAGCCGGGGAAGCGTCTTCGCGTGGATACTGTTGCAGAGTTCTTGGGGGGGCGATTGGACGTATTGGCCGTTCGTGGCGTCGATTTCATTCTTATCGAGCTAGAGCGAAGCGCCGCGCCTAGTGCGCCCATCCCCGTTCAACAACTGCAGTCCCCGCTACTGTCTGTTCCCTATGATGATGACGAAGTCATGGAGCACCACAATATGCTGGTGCAAGCCTTCCAGACGGTGACTGGCTACGACCGAGTGATGATCTACCGATTTCAAGAGGATTGGTCGGGTGAAGTCATTTCAGAGGCAACGACGAAGGCACTGGGAAGCTATTTAGGATTGCGGTTTCCTGCCAGCGATATTCCGGCCATTGCCAGGAATCTCTATATCCTCAATCCTTGCCGAATGATCCCAGACGCCACAGATCAGCCCGTGCCGCTGCTCGGGTTGGGGGATGCCCCCGCGGATTTAGCTTGGTCCGATCTGCGCAGCGTTTCCCCGGTTCATTTGGAATATCTCAATCATATGGGGGTTGGAGCTTCTTTCTCGGTGCCTATCCGAGTTACCGGCAAGCTGTGGGGGCTTGTCGCCTGTCATAGTCTCAAACCTCACCTCCTGTCTCATGATCAACGTTCGGCATGTGTCTCTCTGACTAATGCCTACAGCCTTGGTCTCACCTCCCATTTTGCGGGGCGGCGCATTCAATCTCTGGATAGCCTCGACCGGCGCATCGAGAAAATTCTTGAGGCTCTTGCGCAACATGAAGACCCGCTAGACGGCATCGACAAGATGAAAGATCAGTTGATGGAGGCTATGGCCGCACAGGGGTTTGCTATGGCCATCGGCAATGATGTGGTGATCACCGGTGAGGCCCCTGATCTAGATGGTATGGGGTTGATAGACGATTGGTTTCTAAACGAAAGCCGTGACACGGTCGTGATTTCAGATCACCTAGACGATCTTTTTCATGGTCAGGTTGTCTTGCTTGCTGTGGTCAGTGGCATGGTCGCAATAAAGGCGCGCTCCCTGCGGTCTGGATGGGTGCGCTTTTATTGGTTTAGGCCCGCTCTGGCCCAGGAAGTCGCTTGGGCTGGGAACCCAAACAAGCCGGTGGTGGAAAAAGCAGGCGTGGTAATGCTCTCCCCCCGACGATCTTTCGAAAAATGGATCGAGGTCAAATCTGGGTTTAGCCGTCCATGGACTAATGACGAGAGGATGACTGCGGCTAGATTCAGAAACACATTGCTCCAATGGTTATAGCCCCAGGAATGATGTCCTCTCGCGATAAAACGCGGTGTTAATATGAATGACAAGCTACAGCTCGAAGCAGAGCGGCAGATGCAGGACGAAGAAGACCTTGCGCTTCGCAGGCTTGTTTCAGACGGGCCTGGGGCGGGGCAGCGCCTTCTTGAAGAAACTCTCCATAATTTAAGAGTCCATGAGGAAGAGCTTAAAGCCCAGAATGATGAGCTTCAGCAGGCTCGCGAGGATATTGAGAGGCAAAATAACAAAAATCGCGATCTTTTTGACTGTGCTCCAGTAGGATACTTTGTGCTGGATGAACGGCTTTCAATAATTGATGTCAACATTGCTGGCCTTAAACTTATTGGAAACGACAGAGCCCATGTCATTGGCATGCCATTTCGAATGTTTGTGGATGGCAAAGTCCGCCAGGAGGTGGATGGGCACTTTTCCATGGTGAAGGCGCATGGCAATGCCTCTACAGAATCGCGGCTTGCGCCTCATCAAAAAGCACCCGTTCCAATCATCTTGAAAAGCGTTCGCCTTGGGACCGAGTGGGGCGAGGGGTGGCGGTGCCTCACTACGGTAATGGACATTACCGACCGAAAAGTTGCTGAGGAGACTGCGTACCGACATTCTGCTGAATTAGCGATCACACGCGATAAGCTTGCCTTGATTATCGACTGCATGCCACAGCATATCGCAGTTCTTGATCGTCACGGGGTGATAACTCTCGTCAATGAAGCGTGGCGAAAGTTTTCGATTGAAAACGGAGGAAGCTTAACATTCTGCATTGGCGAATATTATGGCTCGGTATGCGGAGGCGTTGATGCAAATGAATGCCCACCTCAATTAAACTCTCGTGCACTACTTGATGTGATTAATGGGCAGTCTTCTGGAGTTTCATTAGAATATCCATGTCACTCGCCGACGGAGCAACGTTGGTTTAAACTGGATATTTCTCCAATTTCTGGCGTTGAGCCCGGCGCAATCGTTGTTCATACTAATATAACATCAAGAAAAATTATGGAGATGAATGTACAAAAAAGCAGGGATCGATTTTCTGACTTTGCGCGATCATCGTCGGATTGGTACTGGGAAATGGATGAGAATCTCCGGTTCACTTGGTTTTCGGAAAGATTCTCATATGTAACTGGTCTTGATCCCCAGGAAGTGATTGGAAAAACAAGGGAATGGTTAATATCTGAAATTTCTCCCGAGTCTCTTGCGGACCATCAGGGTGACTTATCCGCTCGGCGTCCATTCCGTGATTTTGACTATGCTATCGATACGGGGCGTGGAAAAAAATATCTTCGAATCAGCGGTGTCCCGGTATTCGACAAGGAGTGCGAGTTTATCGGATACCGTGGAACCGGTGCGGACGTCACTGAAATTAAAGAAATTGAGGCCCAGCTAAGAGAAAGCAAGAATGTGGCTGAGGCTGCTAACAAGGCCAAGTCACTTTTTCTGGCCAATATGAGCCACGAAATTCGTACTCCCATGAACGGCATCATCGGGATGGCCCATCTAGCCCTAGGTGGGGAACTTCCAGCGAAGCAACGTCACCACATCCAATCAATTAAGCAGTCAGCTCAACGCTTGCTGGGAATCATCAACGACATCCTTGATCTTTCTAAGGCTGAGGCGGGTAAGGTTGTCATTGATACGGCTCCCTTCGATCTGGCCAATCTCGTCGACGAGGCAATTAGTGTCGTTGCTGCGCAAGCCTCTGAAAAAAGATTGCCTATTAACGTTCGAATCGCTCCAGAGGTTCCACGTGGGATGATTGGAGACCCACTTCGGATCAGGCAGATACTCCTGAATTACCTGAGCAATGCCGTAAAATTCACAAGCTCAGGTGGAATTGATGTTGATGTTCAGATTGAAGGGGGGAAGACAGCGCCGCCGACCAAGTTGCGGTTTGCGGTTTCTGATACCGGGTGCGGCCTCACTCCGGAACAGCAGGCCACACTATTCCAGTCCTTTCAGCAGGCTGAAGCATCAACCTCTGCAAAGTTCGGTGGCACCGGATTGGGGCTCGCAATTGCACGGCAATTGGCGGAATTAATGGGGGGGCGGGCTGGAGTTGAAAGTCAATATGGGAGCGGAAGTACCTTCTGGTTCACGGTGCAGTTTCAAGGGGCTGTTGATGGCGCTGATTGCCCATCAAAATTTTTATATCCCATAAAACCTCATAATAATTTTGCTCATCAAGACCATTCCATATTGCAAGGTGCGCAAGTTCTTCTGGCCGAAGATGATCTTACAAATCAGATGGTTGCCGTTGGTTTGCTTGAGGCTGCAGGAATGTTGGTTGATGTGGTCGGAAACGGTGCTGCTGCTGTAGAAAAAGCGGCGTCAGGGAAATATGAAATTGTTCTGATGGATGTCAGAATGCCTGGAATGGATGGCATTACCGCGACACGTCTAATCAGGGAAAATGTGGAATTGTTGGATTTGCCTATTGTCGCCATGACCGCCAATGCGATGCATGAGCATAAGGATGAATGCCTTGCTGCCGGTATGAGTGATTTTGTGAGCAAGCCGTTCCAGCCAGAGCAACTCTACGGCGTTATTCAAAACTGGGTCACCGGCCTAGCTGAGGCATCCATTCTTGGGACAGCAGGAATGAATGCCATGTCAGGACGCGATCTGCACTTGCCCTCTGAGATCAGTGGTTTAAATGTTCGTGCAGGTTTGCGGCGCGTCGCGGGAATGAAGAAGCTTTACCTTTCCTCACTTCAAAGCTTTGTCCAGGAGCAAGGAGATATTGTGCTCCGCCTCCGCCAGGCAATCGCAAATCGCGATTTTGAAACTGCAGGACGAGATGCGCATACCTTCAAGGGACTGGCCGGTATGATTGAGGCCAAGGAAATTGTGGGGATCACAGAGGATATTGAGGCCGGGTTAGAGGCTTCGGACATCTTGGGAGTGATGCGCTTGGTTGACAACCTGGAAGGGCTGTTTCCCCCGCTTTTGGCCTCAATTACGCTCGCAGTCGGGAGCAGTGGTTTGGAATTTTCTAACGGAGATTAATCTCGTGGATAATGCAGTCCGTCGCGCCGTTATCGTTGAAGACAGCCCGCAGATGCGTGAATTGATTCGCATGGTTCTCGGCAGTCTCGGCTTTCAGAAAATCGTTCAGGCATCGAATGGAGCCGAGGCCCTTGATGCGTTACAAGCCGAACACACCGATCTGATCATTATGGATTGGATGATGGAAGTCATGGATGGGCTGGAGTGTACGCGCCGGATTCGCGGGGGGGTAAATGGCATTGATCCTGCGGTCCCAATAGTCCTTCTTACCGGGAATAAGGGCAAAGAATCAGAGGCATCTGCTTATAATGCCGGTGTCAGCGTTTATCTGGAGAAGCCTTTTTCAATCAAACAACTTCATTCTGGCGTGATGAAGGCGTTAGGATTAAATGGTGTTGGTGTATCTTGATCAAGCCTATTGAAAGGATTGATGACAGTTATGGCCTTCGTGATCATTTACGAAGTTTTACAAAAGCAGCTCATCGTCGGATAGACCATCATCCATTGATGCGGCATCTGATTCAAGAAGGGCTTACGTGCCGTGTGTATGGAGATATTTTAGTTGCTCTTTATACGTTACACGCCCCAACTGAACTGGCGCTCTTGGAGTTTATGCCGGAAACTGATGTCCCGCGTCGCAGTGATCTTTTGAGGTCAGATATTGAAGAACTTGGAAGAGTTAGTGAACTTGTTACTCCAAGTGTCCCCCAATGGGACGGGAGACCCCCATTAACGCTAAATGATTATATTGGGATGCGGTATGTTATTGAAGGCTCTGCCATGGGAGGTCGTGTTATTCGAGAGAAGTTGATGGTTAATTTAGAGTGCAGCTGTAAACATGTGATGAGATTTTTTGATGGTCAACATGACCACTCGCATTGGCAACGGTTCTGGGTTTATGTTGATCAATTGGACAGTTTAGATGCGACCTTAGCCGCGAGTGCATCGAACGAATTTTTTTATGAAATCAGTGAGTTGTTTGATCGGCATCTGACCTATCGGAACAACCTATTAACGGCGGGATTGAAGCCGAGTTCGGTATAAGCCAATGCGTGCCCCCGCAACCAGCGTTACTTGCACACCCGGTCCACTGGACCGGGTGTTCTCGCTTCCGAGCTCCAAAAGCTTCCCCAACGCACCATACAGATGGGCCTCGAGCTTACCCTCAACTGGCACCATCCGAACTTCATCAATCAATCCCCGAAGCAATTCAGCCGCCTCGGTGGCGGTCTCGGGCTGTCCGAGAGCCTTGGTCAAATTGATGACCTTGCGGCGATAAACGGCGGTCAGATCGGGACGCACCACTGGGACCACTGACGGGGCCCTGGTCAGTCTGGCTTCGATCTCGTCACGCTGAACTTCCAATTTAGCGAGATGGTCGGCCAAGGCCCGTGACGTTGGCGCCGCAATGAGTGCCTGCATCGCGCCCTCGATGGTGCCAGCGATCTTGGTCAACTCGGCCTGAAGGGCGAGGCGTCCCTGATCCCGCTGGGCAGCCTCAGCCTTTACCGTCGCTTCGAATTCCGTGATGAAGGCGGCCACCGCTTCAGGCCGCATGAGGTGATGCTGTAGGCCATCGAGAACCAGTGGCTCAATGACATCCCGACGAACCGTCAGCATGTTGGTGCAGACCGTCGGTCCACGGTTGCGGGCATTGCTGCAGCCGTAATGATGGGCACTGATCTTGCTCATGCCGCCGCCGCAGATGCCACAGGTCAGCAGACCAGAAAGAAGATAGCGTGGCCGACGTGCATTCTCAGGGCGGATCGTTCCTTCCGCCCCTGTCATGCGGGAAACAAGAACCTTCTGGCGGACCTTGACCGCATTCCACAGCTCATCCTCAATGATGCGAAGGTGGGGCGCCGTTCCTGTCACGACCTCTGATACGTCATTCAGACGGACAATCGTTTTGTCCGTGTTGAGGTCGGTTTTGAAAGCTGCACGATTGTAGACGATTTGGCCGATATAGATCGGGTTGTTGATAATGCCGGTGTCTCTGCGCCGGTGGCCATAGATGCAGGATGGAGACCACGAACTGCCCCGTGGGCCGGGAATGCCATCGGCATTGAGGCCATGGGTAATATCCTTTGGTGAACGGCCTGCTGCATATTCCTGGTAGATGCGACGCACCACCGCAGCTTGGATTTGATTGATGCTGCGGAATCCCCGCTTGCCATCAGCATCTGCGGGCATAGCATCATAGCCATAGGCAATGCCACCGGCGACACGTCCGGCCTTTGTTGCTGTGGCCTGACCGCCTCGCGTCCGCATAGCCGTCTGCCTGTTGTACTCCTGAGCCATGGTTGCCAGGATGCCCCAGGTGACCGGGGTGACCCGGGTCAGGCTTGGGGTATGAAGTTCGATCCCGGCCAGATCCAAGCGGTCGAGCAGGTCAGCCGCATCGGCCAGGCGGCGGCTGATGCGATCCGGCGTCAGGCAGACGAGGAGATCGAACTCCCGTGCCTCGACGGCGGCCAACATGGACTGGTATCCAGGGCGAAAGCGTGTCTTTCCGCTTCTGGCTGGGTCTTTATAGATCTGCGCCACGGTCCAGCTATTACGTTCGCAGTAGGCGGTGCATTGAAAGATCTGATCTTTGAGTGAGGTATCTTGTTGTAGGGCTGACGAATATCTGACGTAAAGAGCTGCTTTCTTCATTGCACCACCTCATCAACTCCCAATGCGCCGTCTAGAGCATCGAGCCTTTAATCTGCAACATATCCAGCCTCTGTGAGATAGTTCCAGCATTCGTCTGGGGTGTAGAGGTCGCAGATATCGCCGACTGCCTTCCAGAGTGCGTCGATGGTGCGTGCGCCTATGCGTCGGAGATGGGCCTTGAGCTTGGCAAAGGCCATCTCGATTGGGTTGAGGTCTGGGCTGTAGGGTGGCAGGAAGAGGAACCAAGCTCCGCGTTCCTTGAGGATGGCCTTGGCCTTCTCGCTTTTGTGGCTGGAGAGGTTGTCGAGAATGACGACATCGCTCGGTTGGAGGGTCGGCGCCAGTTGGGTTTCGACGTAGATCTCGAAGGTTTGCCGGTTCATGGGGCCGTTGATGATCCAAGGCGCGGTCAGGCCGTCACAGCGTAACGCGGCGATGAAGGTCTGCGTCCCCCAGTGTCCGAATGGCGCACGAGCCTTAAACCGTTGCCCTCGCCGTGCCCGTCCGCGCAGCCGGGTCATCTTGGTGGTCGTGGCGGTCTCGTCGATGAATGCCAGCCGATGAGGTTCCTGGCGCATCCGGGGCTGGCGGTGGCTCCGCCAGATCCGGCGCTCCGCTGCCACATCATCGCGACCGGACTCGGTCGCCAGCAGCGTTTTTTTTGACGGTGAAGCCTTGCTTGATCAGAAACTTCGACAACGAGGCGGGATGGGCGACGACGCCGTGCTCGGCGGCAAGCTTCGCCGCCAGTTCCGCCATCGTGATGTCGCCTTGCGCCTCGACCCAGCCGACCAGCGCATCGGCAAAGGCCGCCAGCTTGCCGCCGCCTGGCGGACGGCCTTGCCGCGAAGGCTCCAGAGAGCCCGTCGCCGCCATCCGTTGCGCAAGACGGACACTGGTCGCTGCGCACACTCCGAAACGCCGCGCCGCCGCGCGCCGCGATTGCCCCTGCTCAATCTCACCGTAAACCCGGACCCGAAGGTCTGATGACAACCCTTTGCCCATGATCCACCTCCACACCAAGGTGAATCACATCGCGCAACGTTTGGGAATCCCTACGATTCAGGTTTTTGGCAAGTTGCTCTAGCCAGCGACGCGCCATATCGCGGGCTATGAGTCGGGCAATAGCCAACAGCACCTGCTCGGCCTGGTTATCGTCAGGCTGCACAGGTGAAGTCGGGTGCCGGTCTGGAGCGGTGGTGTGGTCCATACCACCAGCATGACCAGCCCCATTCCACGATAAAGCCGTATTAAATGGAAAAATTGGTCATAATAATCAGAAAATGATCACGAAAATGGTCACGTAATTCATTTGCTCCAACGTAAATTGTTAGAATAGCGGGAGTTCACACGAAAGTGGTCATGAAAGTCAGTCGGCGGTGCCAATGAACTGGCGGGTGTCGAAATCGTAGATTTTGAGAAGATTGTTTCGGATGGTTTCCTCCCTGGGGAGATCATTTTCGCCAGTCGGGCGACTTTCGGCTTCCAAGCGGCCTTTCAGCCAAGCCCGTAACGCCTTCGCTTCCGCCATCGGCGTGCCTGCATTAATTCCCTCTTTGACCCGCTCCCGAAAGGCATGTTCAACGGCAGTCGCGTGCTTGGAGGGGCGTCCTCGTGAGGTGGAGGCTTCTGGGATCACCTCATATCCCCGTCCCAAATGTTCAGTGAGGATCAAAGGTTCAGCAAGGCTATGTATTTCGCAGAATTGCCTAAGGCGACGAAAAGGAAGGATGATTGCTGCCAACTGGATGCGGCCGTCCTTTGGATAATCCCGCAGCGGTGTCGCTCTCAAAATCTTGGCGATATCCTCGCGATCGGAGTCAAGTTCTGCGGGTACGGTGGCGCAGATTTTCTGGAGGAATTCGTTTTTCGGCATGCCTCCGACGTGGACCAATCGATGAATCAGATCAGCGATGCTTATCGCCACAAGGGTCTGCGAGGTGACACCAGGAACAGTGGTCGTGGCCATAGGGCTCCAACCGGATAGCTCGCTATTCTCTGAAAAATAGAACGAAGGTGACCATAATTGCTGCACCAACAGATCCTGGATCATGACCGGATCGCTTCGTGGATTGGCGGAGCATAGCGCGGTGTAGAAGTTTGAGACGCTGAATTTGGAGGTGGTCGGCATTTCATCAAACTCGGTCGTTGGAGGGGAAGAGCATGTTCGTAGCAAGGTCATCGGTCAATGCTGTCGGCATCCGGTGAATGGGACAAAGAGGCCTACAGCGGGTTCAGGATTAATGTCGCGATGATGATGATGAAAGTGTCGCGGCCAGTGCACGCCTTACGGATGCTTGCAAGACTCGAATAGAGGTTCCATGTCGGAAGCGCCGCTCAAGGTATGCCGCGGCCTCAGGAAAGAGGGGCGGCAAGTCATTGACGTCGATTCCCTGTGCGCGCCGGAGAGAAAGTAGGCCACGGATCGGCGCCGTTGTGGTGCTGAGGGCGGCGTAAAAGTCGGCCAGTGATATGCCCTTCGTTTCTGATGATGACGAAGGGCGGGAGCATGAAGCCCGTGGATCTTTATCTGTTGGTGCGGCAATCGGTCTTCGTCGAAGGCCGGTCCCGGCGAGAGACTGCGCGTTTATTCGGCGTTGCGCGCAAGACGGTGGACAAGATGTGCGCGTTTTCGGTACCGCCGGGGTATCGGCGGAAGGAGCCCGCCGCGCGGCCGAAGCTGGACAGGTTCACCGGGATCATCGACGAAATTCTGGCCAATGATCCCAAGATGCCGGTTGACCTGCCGTGGGAATCCTCCTCCAGTCTGAAGTAGAGTCCGGCCCTGACAAGGACGGACGAGATGAAGCGCAGCA
>NZ_PGTO01000031.1 GCF_003284725.1 Paramagnetospirillum kuznetsovii
CCTCTTTATGGTCTGTTTCCAACGACCACTTTGGCGCATTGCGACGCCGGTGAGCAGGGGCCGTCCACCCCATCATCTGTGGCCCAATTCTCTTCTATCCGCTTGAATGTCGATTGGCCCTAAAACCGATACCCCAGCCCGGCGCCCAGCATGAAGCCGGACGTGGTCGGCTGATCGCTGCCGCTCAGGCGGTTGGCCTGGGCGACGCCGCCGACGCTGAAGGACGGTGTCATCTGACGCATCAGGCTGAGCGACAGGTTGAGGTCGCTCCCCGCGTCATAGGGATCGGACAGGGCGGAACTCGGCTGCAACCGGTTAAGACTGAACGACTGCGGCTTGGTCCAGACCGAATCCAGACTGAGGGCGGCGGTGCCGCCCGCGCCCAGCAAGCCGCCAGCATAGGCGGCCGAGATATTGGCCCGCGTCGCCGTGCCGTCGCTGCGCAGCGAGGACGACAGGCGGGTTTCGTTGAGCCCATAGGCCATGTAACCGCCCACCGCCAGATTGCCGCGGCCCGAGGCGAAGGGAAGCGTGAGAACGGAGGTGGCGGCCGACGGCTCGGTCACCGCCCCCAGGCTGAACCCGCCGCCGCTGATCAGCGGCAGCCGGGTCTCGCCGAAACTGGAAGAGCGCAGGGGATCATTGGCGGTGCCGATGGAGGCGCCGCCGACCACCAGCCGACTGCCCATATCGGCGGCCTGGGCCGATACCGCCCCCATCAGGGGCAGGACGACCAAAACGGCAAAGAGGCGGCGAGATAGCGCCATGATCCTAAAACCCGAAAACTCAATCACGTCATAGATATAGTCGCGCTTCGCATCTGCGTGAAGAGGGGCGGACCGCCTTGTGAGTCTTTCGAGTCACGGTGTTGCAATCTTGCATCGTTCGCCTCGGGTCAATCCCCCAGTTCGGCCCGGTCGCGGAACATGTCCAGCGCGTCGGGATTGGCCAGGGCCTCCACATTCTTGACGGCGCGGCCATGAACCAGATCGCGCACCGCCAATTCGACGATCTTGCCCGATTTGGTGCGGGGAATGTCGTCCACCTGGACGATCTTGGCCGGAACATGGCGCGGCGTGGTGTTGTCCTTGATGCGGGCCTTGATGCGCGCCGCCAGTTCGGGGGTCAGATCGATGCCGGGGCGCAGCCGCACGAACAGCACGACGCGCACGTCGCCCTGCCAGTCCTGTCCGATGACCAGGCTTTCCAGCACCTCGTCGATCTGTTCCACCTGCCGATAGATCTCGGCGGTGCCGATGCGCACACCGCCGGGATTCAAGGTGGCGTCGGAGCGGCCATAGACCACGATACCGCCGGTGGCGGTCAGTTCCACCCAATCGCCGTGGCGCCAGACGCCGGGATAGGTGTCGAAATAGGCGGCATGGTATTTCGCGCCGTCTGGATCGTTCCAGAACCCCACCGGCATGGAGGGAAAGGCCTGGGTGCACACCAGCTCGCCCTTGGTTCCGTCCACCGGCCTGCCGGTCTCGTCGAACACCTGGACCTTCATGCCCAGGCCGCGCGCCTGGATCTCGCCGCGATAGACCGGCCCGATGGGGTTGCCCAGCATGAAGCAGGAAATGATATCGGTGCCGCCCGAGATGGAGGCCAGTTGAACATCCGTCTTCACCTTGGCATAGATGTAGTCGAAGCCTTCCGGCGCCAGCACCGAGCCGGTGGAGCAGATGGCCCGCACCGATGAGAGCTTATGCGTCTTGACGGGCTCCAACCCCATCTTGGCGATGGCGTCGATCCATTTGGCCGAGGTGCCGAACAGGGTCATGCCCTCGGCATCGGCGAAGTCGAACAGGATATTGCCGCCCCTTGCGCTGGGATTGCCGTCGTAAAGCAGCAAGGTGGCCTCGGCGGCCAGCCCGGCCACCAGCCAGTTCCACATCATCCAGCCGCAGGTGGTGAAGTAGAACAGGCGGTCGTTCCGCTTCACGTCGCAGTGCAGCCGATGCTCCTTCAACTGCTGGATCAGGGCACCGCCCGCCGAATGGACGATGCATTTGGGCGCACCCGTGGTGCCCGAGGAATACATGATGTAGAGCGGGTGATCGAAGGGCAGCCGCAGGAATTCCACCGGCTTGGCGGCGAAGGGGGCCATGAAATCGGCCAGATGGACCGCCTTGGCGACGCCTGAAATATCGGCCCGCTCGGCGGTATAGGGCACCACCACCACCCGTTCCACCGAGGCGATGGCGGGCACGACCTCCGCCAGCTTGGCCAGGGAGTCGTGGGCCTTGCCGGAATAGAAATAGCCGTCGGCGGAGATCAGCACCTTGGGCGCGATCTGGCCGAAACGGTCCAGCACGCCCTGGACGCCGAAATCGGGCGAGGCCGAGGACCAGATGGCCCCCAGCGAGGACGCTGCCAGCATGAAGGCCACCGATTCCGGCATATTGGGCAGATAGCCCGCCACCCGGTCGCCGATTCCGACGCCCGCCGCCTTCAGCGCCTGTTGCAGCCGCGAGACCAGATCGTTCAGCTGGGCGAAGGACAGCCGACGCTTGACCGCTTCCTCGCCCCAGAACACGATGGCGTCGGCATCGTCCTTGCGGCGCAGCAGGTTCTCGGCGAAGTTCAGCCGCGCCTCGGGGAACCATTGGGCGCCCGGCATTTTCGCGACGTCATCCACCACCACGCTTCCCGGCCCGTCGCCGATAACGCCGACCTCGTCCCATACCAGCCGCCAGAACGACGACGGCGAGGCCACCGACCATTGCCACAGTGACGCATAATCGTCGGTTTCCGCTCCAAATCGCTGGTTGGCGGCCTTGATGAACCCTGTCAGGTTGGCGGCTGAAATTCGGGCTTCGGACGGCTGCCACAGCAGGACGGACATGACGACTCCTCGTTAACGATCATGCGTTCGTTTATTTTAGCCGGGAATCCTCAACCTGTCACGCGGCCGAAGGAGAAGCTTGCCCTGGACGAGAGTGCAGCGCACAATTCCCGAATGCCTTTCGACGCCGTAGTGTACGAGGACCGTATGAAGATCGCCATCGCCCATCAAAACGACATCCTGACGGTTACATTGGAGGGCGTTCTCGATTACACCTCCAGCAATCAAATGGAGAGCCTGATCGGCGACCTCAAGGTCATCAAGTCGTCGCGGGTGGTGTTCGACCTGGCCAAGGTGCCACGGGTGGATTCCGTCGGGCTCGGCATGCTGCATCTGGCCAAGGACACCATCTTAGAGCACGGCGCCACCATGGTGCTCAGCGGCGCCGTCGGCAATGTCCAGCGTCTGTTCGAACTGACCGACAGTTCGCAAAGCTTCGAAATACAGAAATGACAATCGTAGAGGCCGGATGATGGTCTTGCGCCTTCTTCTGGTCTGCGCCGCCCTGTTCGGCATCTGGCTGGCGCTGAAGTGGTTTTCCAAGACATCGCCGGCCAAGGCCAAGAAGGCTCTGATCGCGGTCGGTCTCGGCCTGCTGGTGGCGGCGGGAGTCGCCCTGGTGGTCACGGGCAAGCTGGCCGGACTGTTCGCGGTGGCGGCGGGTCTGGCGCCCTGGGTGGCCCGCGCCATGCGGGTCCACGGTCTGTGGCGCGGCTTCCAGCGCATGACTGGCCAAAAGCCGTCCGCCCCCCCTCCTCCGCCCGATTCCAGCACCGTCATGACCCCGGCCCAGGCTTATGAAATCCTGGGGCTGGCGCCCGGTGCCGACGAGGAGGCGATCAAGGAAGCCCACCGCCGCCTGATGCGGGCCAATCATCCCGATGCGGGCGGTTCCACCTGGATTGCAGCAAGACTCAATCAGGCCCGCGACACCCTGCTGGGATAGCGGCCAGCGCCCGTTCCAACCGGTCCAGACCGGACTGGTCATCGGGCAAGCCGAAACGCAGCAAACGAGGCCGCTCGGCGAAGGCGCGGGTCAGGATCCCGGCGCGGCCCAGGTGCTGATAGATCTCGGCCGCCCGGGAATGGCGCGCCAGTTGGAACAGGCTGGTGCCGCCGACGATCTCGAACCCCGCCGCCGTCAGGACCGCCGCCAATCGGGCAGCGGCCTCCGCCAGGCGCTTTCGCGTCGCCACGGCCCAAGCGGCATCGGACAGCGCCGTCGCTCCCACCGCCAAGGCCGGACCCGACACAGCCCACGGTCCCATCATGGCGCCTAGACGCTCGGCCAAATCGGGCTGGGCCACGGCGAAGCCGAGCCGCAAGCCCGCCAGCCCATAGAACTTTCCGAACGAGCGCAGCACCACCAGCCCCGGACAGGGCCGGGACGCCACCGAGAGGGATGGATCGCATTCGCCGAAGGCCTCGTCCACCACCAGCAAACCGCCCCCGGCCACCAGGGTCGAGGCGGTTTGCAGCAGCGTTTCCGTCGGCGTGACGCGACCGTCGGGGTTGTTGGGATTGACCACCACCACGGCGGCGGCATCCCCCGCATCGGTAAGATCGGCGACCTCGCTCACCCCATGACCGGCGGCGGCCCAGGCCCGCGCATGCTCGCCATAGGTCGGCCCCACCACCGCCACCCGTCCGGGCGCCCGCAACCTCGGAACCGCCTGGATCAGCGGCTGGCTGCCGGGAGCGGCGACAATTCCCGCCGTCTCGGGCACATCCCAGCAGCGCCGGGCGGCGGCCAGCAACGCCGCCTCCGCCGCCGCGCCCGGCAGACGGTGCCAGACCGATGGGTCCATGGCGGGCAAGGGATAGGGCCAGGGATTGATGCCGGTGGACAGGTCCAGCCAGCCCTCGGCGGGCCTGCCCCATAGCGCCTCGGCGGCGGCGAGATCGCCGCCATGCAGGGGAAGCGACGTCACCGCCATGCGGCCAGAACCGCCTCGGCACTGCGTTCCGCCAGCGGCCTGCGCATGCCGACCCGCGTACCCTCCATCAGGACGGGAAGCAGCACATCCACGATGCCGTCATCGGCCTTGTGGACGAAGCCCCGCGCCTTGTGGTGGGGATGGTCGGGCACCTCGGAGGAGTTCAGTACCGGCTCGAAGGTGCAGTCGGCCGGTTCCAGCAGCGTGGTCCATTCCGCCAGGGTGCGGCTGGCGAACAGCGCCTCCATCTCGGCGATCATGGCGGTCTGCGGCAGCGGCTCGTCGTGGCGGCCAATCCAGTCGGGCCGGTCGATGGCGGCGCAGAACGAACGCCAGAACTTGTCTTCCAGCGCCGCGATGGCGGCGAAACGGCCGTCCTTGGTGCGGTAGACGCGGTAATGGGCGGCGCCGCCGTTGATCAGGTCTTCCTCACGCATCGGGTTGGCCCAGCGCTGGGCCATGGTCAGCAGGCCGCCGGTCCAGGACAGGGCCGCCTCGGCCAGGCTGACATCGATCATGGCGCCCTTGCCGCTGGTGGCGCGGCGCAGCAGGGCGGCCAGGATGGCATTGACCGCCAGCATGGCCCCGGCATGGTCGGCCAGGGGCGGAAAGGTCATGACCGGGCGTTCCGCCGGGCCGCTGGCGGCCAGGATGCCGGTCACCGCCAGATAGGTGACGTCGTGACCCGCCCGCTCGGCGAAGGGGCCGGTGCCGCCATAGCCGGACAGGCGGCAAGTGATCAGGCGGGAATTCAGTTGCTTCAGCCGCTCGTCGCCAAAGCCCAGACGGCCCAGCACGCCGGGGCGGAAACCATCCAACAGCACGTCGGCCGCTTCGAGCATTTGGGCGAACAGCCGCTTGCCCTCGTCGCTCTTGAGATCGAGGCGGACCACCGTCTTGTTGCGGTTGGCCAGTTTGTAGAAAGCGGTGGTGCCGTCGGCGTCCACCGGCCCCATCACCCGCATGGGATCGCCCGCCGGGCCTTCCACCTTGATGACCTCGGCGCCCAGATCGCTCAGCCACATCGTGGCCAGCGGACCGGGGATATACATGGAGAGATCGAGGATTTTTAGACCGGCAAGGCACTCTGACAGCATGGCACGCTCCCGAGGGTTGGTCCGACCAGAGAAGCAGGACCGTTCCTTCCCCACAAGCGAAAAGGGCCCGGCCTTGCGGCCGAGCCCTGATCTTGCACCTGATGCGTCGCCGGATTAGGGCAGCACGATCTCGACGCGACGGTTCTGCGGCTCGCGCACGCCGTCGGGGGTCGGGACCATGGGCGAGGTCTTGCCCTTGGCGACGGTCACGATCTGACCGGCGGGAACACCTTGGGCGATCAACTGAGCCTTCACGGCGTCGGCGCGCTTTTGCGACAAGGCCTGATTGTACTTGCTCGAACCGGACAGATCGGTGTGACCGGTCAGGTCGATGCGGGCCGAACCGTTGGACTTGGCGGCGGCGGCGGCCTGCTGGATGACACGCGAGGCCTCGGGGGTGACGACGGACTTATCGAAGTCGAAGAACACGATGTAGTTCTTCGCCACCATCGGCATGGCCTTGGGCGCCGGGGCGGGAGCCGGAGCAGCCACCGGAACCGGGGCCGGAGCGGGCGCCACGGCCGGGGCGTTGAACTTGTAGACGACGCCCAGCAGCACGGCGTGATCGTGGTATTCGCTGGTCAGCTTGGCGTTGTTGGCGGATGCCTTGGTCTCGTAATCCAGGGTGGAGAAGTAGCGATACTGGCCCTTCAGCTCCACATTGCTGGTCACGTCGTAGCCGACACCGGCGAAGCCCTGATAGGCGAACTGGTAGTCCGAGCCCTTATAGGCATTGGCGCCGCTCTGCTTGACGGTGCCGTCGTCCAGATAGGCGCCGCCGATGCCAAGGCCGACGAAGGGATGCCACTTGGACTGGGGCAGGAACTCATAGACGCCGTTGACCATGGTGGCCAGGGCAGAGACGTCGCCGCTGCCGGTGGCGCCGCCGACCTTGCTGATGCCGCTGGAGCGGTAGCTGACTTCGCCTTCCACCCGCCAGGGGCCGAAAGCATAACCGACCTCGCCCTGAACCAGCCAGCCGGCGTCCTGCTCGCTCTTCAAGCTGCTGGTGCCGCCGCTGTTCTTGGAATTCTGCAACATCTGGGCACCGGCGTCGGCGCCGACATACCACTCGGCCTGGGCGATGGCCGGGATCGCGGCAATCACCGCGGCGGCGATAATGGTCTTGAAGTTGCGCATGGTCGAATTCCTTCAGGGGATTGGCATCAAACGAATTTGCTGTTCCCTATGTAGCGCTGTCGCGATTCCGCGACAAGGCGCCAGCGAATTTCGCCGCCACTTCCCGACGAGGTGTTGCAGCAAGGCAACAGTGTGACCGCAAAACTATGCCAAAGGATTATGATGGGGCCGACGTTGCCGCCTCGGCCCGATCGGCCTGCGCCTTCAATCGCGAGAACGAGCGCACCGCGAAGGGGATGGATGCCATATAGCCACAGCCCAACAGCGACAGGGTCAGCCACGGCTCGGTCACCATGAAGGCCGCCATCAGGCCCACCACCAGCAGGATCGGCAGCACCCATTTATGGGGGATGCGCACCTTCTTGAAGGAGTAGGTGGGAAGCTTGCTGACCATCAGGAACGAAACGCCCATCAGGAACATGGCCACCACCATGGGACGGTCGAAGAAACCGCCGCCGAACTGGATGGTCAGAGCCAGCGGCAGCAGAACCATGCCCGCCGCCGCCGGAGCGGGAACCCCGGTAAAGAAGTTATAGGCGTAGGGCGGCAGGTCGGGCTCGCCGATCATGGTGTTGAAGCGGGCCAGACGCAGCGCGCAGCACACCGAGAACAGCAGGACCAGCGCCCAGCCGAACCCCCCGGCGCCGCGCATGGTCCAGAAATACAGGACCATGGCGGGCGCCACCCCGAAGCTGACGAAATCCGACAAAGAATCCAGTTCCGCCCCGAACTTGGACGTGCCCTGCAACAACCGGGCGACGCGACCGTCAAGACCGTCCAGCACGGCGGCCAGCACGGTGGCGACCACCGCTTCCTTCCACATGTCATGCATGGCGAAGCGGATGGAGGTCAGCCCGGCGCACAGCGCCAGCAGCGTCAGGATATTGGGAATCAGCTTGTTGATGGACAGGCCGGGAATGCGGGGCGCCCTGCGGGGACGAAACATCAGCGCACCTCGCCCAGCCGCGCCGGTTCCATTGAATTCAGGTCGGCCAGCACCGTTTCGCCGGCCAAGGTGGTCTGCCCCAGCGACACCATGGGCTGGACACCGGCGGGGAAGTAGACATCCACCCGCGAGCCGAAGCGGATCAGACCGAACCGCTGACCGGCCTTGACCTCCTGGTCGTCCTTCAAATCGCATTTGATGCGCCGCGCCACCAGCCCGGCAATCTGAACGAAGGCCACGTCGCGACCGTCGGCGCGGGTCATGCGGACCGACATGCGCTCGTTGTCGGCGCTGGCCTTGTCCAGCGAGGCGTCGAGGAACTTGCCCGGCTGATAGGCGGTCTTGACCACCTTGCCATCCACCGGAACGCGGTTGATGTGGACCGAGAACACGCTCATGAACACCGAGACCCGCATGCGCGGCTCGTCGCCCATCTCCAGTTCGGGCGGCGGCGCCGTCATGCCGATCATCTGGACCACGCCGTCGGCGGGACTGATCACCAGGCCGTCGCGCACCGGGGTCACCCGGTCGGGATCGCGGAAGAACCAGGCGCACCAGCAGGTCAGCACGAAACCCAGCCATCCCAGCGGCGCCCAAGCCTGCCCGAGCAGCAGCGCGACCACGCCGAACAACGCCACGAAGGGCCAGCCCTCGCGGTTGATGGGGAACCACAGATACTTGGTCAACGAGATTTCGTGAGCTTGCACTTAGCGATTCTCCAGATCATCCGCCACGTCGCGGACCGACAGAACACCCGACCTTATACAACCGGTCTTTTGGAATTTCATCCCGAACCGCGTCGTGCTAGTCATGATAATACCATGTCGAGAGTCACATCGACGGCGAGAATGTCAAAGACCAAATCATTTACACTGGGCGGAAAGCCCCTGCCGGTTGATCTGCACACGGTCTGGACGGACGATGCTGGGCAGGCGCCGACTCTCGGCGACGGCGCCATCACATTCGATTTCGGCGTTCGCGACATCCGGTTCGTCGCCCAGTTGGAACAAATGGCGGGCGACGCCCATGTCAAGCTGGTGGGGGATTTGGGCCCCATGCCGTTCTCGGCGGAATCCCCCGCCGCCCGAATGGGGCTGGCCCGTATCGTCGAGGCCGCCAACGAGCATCTGGGCGAGTGCCTGTTCCGGGTGACCCAGGGCCGCTTGCTGCTGGGACACGATTTGGCCATCCCCATGCCGGTGGACGCCACCGGGCTGGTGACCGAGATCACCCGCTTCCTGGTGCCGACCCTGCCTTACGTGGAACTGGTCGCCATCTATATCCGGCCACCGCTGGCACCGTCGCGGCCGGGCGAAAGCGCCCTTCGGCCGGAATGGCGCAAGCGAAAGCTTGGTGTCTGATACCGCCCGTCATTTGAAGTGACCCTCGGGCGGGCGAGACGCCCGCGCTCCAAACGACTCGCCGCTCTGGGAGCGCGGCCCTCCGGCCGCTAGCGGCTGGGAACGCTGAACACCTGACCGGGATAGATCAGGTTGGGGTCACGGATGCGCTCGCGGTTGGCCTCGAAGATCATGGTGTATGCGACACCCCGGCCATAGAGCCTGCGCGCGATGCGCCACAGGGAATTGCCCGGCGCCACCACCACGCCCACCGATCCGACGCCCAGTTCCTCGCCCGGGGTCCAGATCACTTCCATGCGCGCCAACACCTTGCCCTTGTCGCCGATCAGATCGGCCCGCAGGGTATGCTTGTCGCCGCCGGGCTTGGCGGCGGATACGCGCCAGTTGCCATCGGAATCGGCGTCCGCCTTGCCGATCAGGGCATTGTCCAGATAAAGGAACACCTTGCCGTCGGCCGGTGCCTTGCCGCCCACGAACAGCCGCCCCTGATCGTCGTGATCGACCACGTCCAGGGAAATCAGGCTGGTCACGGTGCCCGCAGGCCCTTGCAGCAGGCGCGAGCCGCCGCGACGGGTGGTTTGAATGGCCAGCGCCGGGCCCTTGCCGCGCTCGGGCACCACCAGCACCACCGGCTCGCCGGATTCCACCGTCGTGCCGTCGGGATTGACGGCGCGCAACCGTAATTCCCGCGATCCCGGCGGTAGCGCGCCCGATGGCAGGAACACCCATTCGCCGCGCGCATCGGCGGTCACCTTGCCCAGTTCGGTGCCGCCATCGATGATGGTCACCACCGCACCCGGCATGGCCCGACCGGCGATGACCGAATCGCCGTCGGCGGCGATGCGGACCACATCGAAGGATGGTTCCTTGGCAACGGCACTGGCGGCGGGCGGGTTGGCGACCACGGCCTGGGAAATGGGAGCGGCGGCCGTCACCGGCTCCTCGCGCTCGTGCAACAGGGCGAGAACCAAGGCCACGGCCGCCACCGCCAACCCGATCAGGGCGATGATGGTCGGCCGATTGGACGGCTCGTCGCGCGGACGCGGGGGCGGCCCACCCCGAGAGTGGGAAACGGGGGGATGGGGATCGGGCGGATTGGTTTCGGCTGCTGGCTCCATGACGCCACCCTAGCAGCCCCAGGAAAAACTGTCACGGCCCCACATCCGCCACCTTGACCGGCGGGATGACGGCTGGAACAGTGAGGCTTCGTCCAAGGAGAAACCGCCGATGACCGAGTCCGCCCCCGTCAAGCCCGTCGTGGTGTGGGATCTTCCCATCCGCCTGTTCCACTGGTGTCTGGCGGCATTGGTGGCGGTGGCGTTGGTCAGCGGCCATCTGGACAAGCTCACCCCTCACATGAAGGCCGGAACGCTGATCCTGGCCTTGTTGCTGTTCCGCCTCGGCTGGGGCGTGGTCGGCAGCCCGACCGCCCGCTTTGCCCAATTCGTCGGCGGACCGGGGCGAATCCGCGCCTATCTCGACGGCACCTGGACGGGACTGGGCCACAATCCGCTGGGCGCGCTGTCGGTTCTCGCCATGCTGGCGCTGCTGCTGGTCCAGGCCGGGTCGGGCCTGTTCGCCACCGACGACATCGCCACCGACGCCCCCTTGGCCTGGATGGTGTCGTCCGCCGTCACCAAGCGGCTGTCCACCCTTCATCGCCTGGGGTCATGGGCGGTGGTGGCCTTGGTGGCGGCCCATCTGGCCGCCATCGCCTTCTACCGGATCAAGAAAGGCAAGAATCTCGTGGCTCCGATGATCTCGGGACACGGCGAGCCGGACCTTCCCTGCGCGCCCCAACGCCTTGCCAGCCCCTGGCTGGCCTTGGCGCTGGCCGTCGCGGCGGCCGCCCTGGTCTTCGGTGCCCTGGCGGCCTGGGGACGCTAAAGCTAGGGCCAATCGACATTCAAGCGGATAGAAGGGAATTGGGCCACAGATGCACACAGATTCCCGCTGCGCGGGACACAGATAAGGAAATACCTCAATTCATCTGAGTTTATCTGTGTTCATCTGTGGCTAAAATTCCTACGAGACAGATGTTCCGGCCAGAAATCAGCCGAATTCCCTGAATGTCGATACTGCCTAGTCCTTCTTCAGTTCCTCGTGGCAGCCCTTGCACAGCTTGCCCACATTGGCGGCCTGCGCCTTCAGCGCGTCGGGACCGACCTTGGCGGCATCGGCCAGCTTGGCCGTCTCCACCGCCAGCGCCTTCCAGCCATCGGCGAACTGCCCGGACTTGGCGCCGAAGGCCTCGGCCTTGGTGTCCGAGTGGGGCAGCGATTCAGTGCCCTTGGCCCAGCCGATGGGCGCGACCTTGACCAGCATGGCCAGATTGGCGGCCAGATCGGCGGCGTTGGGCGGCAGATCGGCCTTGCCCGCCGCGAAAGCGGCGATGGGCACCCATTGGGACTTCACCGCCTGCATCAGGCCTTGGCGCAGTTTCAGCAGATCTTCCGGCTTGGACTGTTGGGCGATGGCGGGCAGGGCGGCGGCGCCGATGGCGACGGCCACGAAGGAGGCAAGGACGGTCTTGGCGAAATGGCGCATGGGGTCTTCCCTGAGTAGAAAGTGAAGCCAATGGATCGAGTATGGAACGCCGATGCTCGGTTTCATAGTGGGGATTCACCCTATCCTGCCCGTTTCCCATCCCAACGAGTGGGATTCCGGCTTGCGTTCGCCGCCCCGAATGCTATCGTCCCCGGCTGTCCGATCAAGGCACCCACGAGGGTGTTCGGACGTGCTCCACGGGTGTGTAAGGCACTGGCATCAGCGAGGGGGGTAGAAGACATGACGACCGCGAAAATCATTTGGACCAAGGTTGACGAAGCGCCTGCGCTGGCGACCTACTCCTTGCTGCCCATCGTCGAGGCCTTCACCAAGGCCGCCGGTGTTTCGGTGGAAACCCGCGACATCTCGCTGGCCGGGCGCGTCATCGCCAATTTCCCCGACAGCCTGACCGCCGCCCAAAAGATCAAGGACGAGCTGTCCGAGCTGGGCGATCTCACGCTCAAGCCCGAAGCCAATATCATCAAATTGCCCAATGTCAGCGCCTCGGTGCCGCAGTTGAAGGCGGTCATCAAGGAATTGCAGTCCCAGGGCTACAAGCTGCCCGACTATCCCGAGGACGCCAAGACCGACGCCGAGAAGGACATCAAGACCCGCTACGGCAAGGTGCTGGGCTCGGCCGTCAATCCGGTGCTGCGCGAAGGCAATTCCGACCGCCGCGCCGCCGCCTCGGTCAAGCAATACGCCCGCGACAATCCCCATAAGATGGGCGCCTGGGCCGCCGCCTCACAATCGCATGTGGCCCATATGGAGCACGGCGATTTCTACGGCAGCGAGAAGTCCGTGACCGTCGAGAACGCCACCGACGTGAAGATCGAATTTCACGGCAAGGATGGCTCGATCCATGTGCTGAAGGCCAAGACCAAACTGAAGGCGGGCGAGGTCATCGATGCCGCCGTCATGAGCGCCAAGGCGCTGCGCGCCTTTTATGCCGAGCAGATCGCCGATGCCAAGTCCCAGCCCGGCCTGCTGTTGTCGCTGCACCTCAAGGCGACCATGATGAAGGTCTCGGACCCCATCATGTTCGGTCATGCCGTCACCGTCTTCTTCAAGGACGTGTTCACCAAGCATGCCGCCGTCATCAAGGAGCTGGGCGTCAACGTCAACAACGGCTTCGGCGACCTGATCGCCAAGCTGGACAAGCTGCCCGCCGCCAAGAAGGCCGAGATCGAGGCCGACATCAAGGCCGCCTACGCGAACGGCCCGGCCCTCGCCATGGTCAATTCCGACAAGGGCATCACCAATCTGCATGTGCCGTCCGACGTCATCGTCGACGCCTCCATGCCCGCCATGATCCGTGATTCGGGCCGCATGTGGGGCACCGACGGCAAGCTGCACGACACCAAGGCCATGATCCCCGATCGCTGCTATGCCCGCATCTATCAGGTGGTCATCGCCGACTGCAAGACGCACGGCGCCTTCGACCCCAAGACCATGGGCAGCGTCCCCAATGTGGGTCTGATGGCCCAGAAGGCCGAGGAATACGGCTCCCACGACAAGACCTTCGAGATGGCCGCCGACGGCCTGGTCCGCGTGGTGGATGAAAACGACACGATCCTGCTGGAGCAGAAGGTCGAGGCCGGTGACATCTTCCGCGCCTGTCAGACCAAGGACGCCCCCATTCAGGATTGGGTCAAGCTGGCCGTGACCCGCGCCCGGCTGTCCAAGACCCCCGCCATCTTCTGGCTGGACAAGCACCGTGCCCACGACGCCCAGATCATCGCCAAGGTGGAAAAGTATCTGAAGGACCACGACACCAAGGGCCTCGACATCTCCATCAAGTCGCCGGAGGAGGCCATCGCCGTCTCGCTGGAGCGCATCCGCAAGGGCCAGGACACCATCTCGGTGACCGGCAACGTGCTGCGCGACTATCTGACCGACCTGTTCCCCATCCTGGAACTGGGCACCAGCGCCAAGATGCTGTCCATCGTTCCGCTGATGGCGGGCGGTGGCCTGTTCGAGACCGGTGCCGGTGGCTCGGCCCCCAAGCATGTGCAGCAGTTCGAGGAAGAGGGCTATCTGCGCTGGGACTCGCTTGGCGAATTCCTCGCCCTGGCGGTGTCGCTGGAGCATCTGGCCCAGACCTTCAAGAACCCCAAGGCGCAGGTGCTGGCCGACACCCTGGACAAGGCCAATGGCAAGATCCTCGCCAACAACCGCTCTCCCGCCCGCAAGGTCGGCGAGCTGGACAATCGCGGCAGCCATTTCTATCTGGCGCTGTACTGGGCCCAGGCCCTGGCCGAGCAGACGGCGGACAAGGAGATCGCCGCCCGTTTCGCCCCCCTGGCCAAGGTGCTGACCGAAAACGAAGCCAAGATCAACGCTGAGCTGATCGCGGCGCAAGGCAAGCCGGTGGACATGGGGGGCTACTACCACCCCGACTTCGACAAGACGTCGAAGGCCATGCGCCCCAGCGCCACGCTGAACGCGGCCCTGGCCGCCGTCTGAGACCGAGAAGACCGGCGAGGGGGAATTTCCTCTCGCCGGTTCTCTTTTATCCGCCGCCATGAGAGCCGGAGAAGGGGACTTCTCCGGCAGTGTTGTTGGGATATTCGTGAGCCGAGGTGCCCGTAATGAAGAAGATTAAGGTCGTAAATCCCATCGTCGAGCTCGACGGCGACGAGATGACCAGGATCATCTGGCAGTTCATCAAGGACAAGCTGATCCTTCCCTATCTCGACGTCGATCTGAAGTACTACGATCTGGGCGTCGAGAACCGCGACAAGACCGACGACAAGGTCACCGTCGATTCCGCCGAGGCCATCAAGAAATACGGCGTCGGCGTCAAATGCGCCACCATCACCCCCGACGAAGCGCGGGTGAAGGAATTCAACCTCAAGAAGATGTGGAAGTCGCCCAACGGCACCATCCGCAATATTCTCGACGGCACCGTCTTCCGCGAGCCCATCATCTGCAAGAACGTGCCGCGTCTGGTGCCGGGCTGGACCAAGCCCATCGTCATCGGCCGTCACGCCTTTGGCGATCAGTACAAGGCCACCGACTTCACCGTCCCCGGCCCCGGCAAGCTGACCATCAAATTCGTCGGCACCGACGGCGAGACCATCGAGCACGAAGTGTTCGACTTTCCTGGCGCCGGTGTCGCCATGGGCATGTACAACCTGGACGAATCCATCTACGGCTTCGCCCGTGCCTGCCTGAACTATGGGCTCCAGAAGAAGTGGCCGGTCTACCTGTCCACCAAGAACACCATCCTCAAGGCCTATGACGGTCGCTTCAAGGACATCTTCCAGGACGTGTTCGAGAAGGAATTCAAGGCCGAATACGACAAGCTGGGCATCACCTACGAACACCGCCTGATCGACGACATGGTGGCTTCGGCCCTGAAGTGGTCGGGCGAATTCGTCTGGGCCTGCAAGAACTATGACGGCGACGTCCAGTCCGACACGGTGGCGCAAGGCTTCGGCTCGCTGGGTCTGATGACCTCGGTGCTCATGAGCCCCGACGGCAAGGTGGTGGAGGCCGAGGCCGCCCACGGCACCGTGACCCGTCACTACCGCGAGCACCAGAAGGGCAAGGAGACCTCGACCAACCCCATCGCGTCCATCTTCGCCTGGACCCGTGGGTTGTTCTACCGCGCCCAGTTCGACAAGACCCCCGAGGTGGCCAAGTTCGCCGAAACCTTGGAACAGGTCTGCGTCGAGACGGTGGAAGCCGGCTTCATGACCAAGGATCTCGCCATCCTGATCGGCCCCGGCCAATCCTGGCTGACCACCCAGCAGTTCCTCGACAAGCTGGACGAGAACCTGCAGAAGAAGATGGCCTAGGTAGGCTTCCTTCGGCGAAAGCAAAACCCCCGCCGGGATCGCTCCCGGCGGGGGTTTCCTTTTGGCGGATCGGCGGCTATCCGAAACTCTGCACCAAACTTCCCACCACCAGGAACCAGCCGTCCACCATGACGAAGAAGATCAGCTTGAACGGCAGCGAGATCATGGCCGGTGGAATCATCATCATGCCCATGCTCATCAAGATCGAGGCGATGACCATGTCGATGATCAGGAAGGGCAGGAAGATCAGGAAGCCGATCTCGAAGGCGCGGCGCAATTCGCTGATCATGAAGCCGGGAATCAGCGCCTTGAGCGGCACATCCTCGGGATTGACCACTTCCTTGGCCTTGGACAGGTCCATGAACAGTTTCAGGTCCACCGGCCGCACATGCTTCATCATGAAGGCGTGGAACGGCTTCATGGCGCGCTCGAAGCCCTCCATCTCGTCCAGGTGGCCGTCCATCACCGGCTGAATGCCGGTCTCCCAGGCCTTTTCGAAGGTGGGCGCCATGACGAAGGCGGTCATGAACATGGCGAGGCTGACCATCACCGTGTTGGGCGGCGCCTGTTGGGTTCCCAGCGCCTGGCGCAGGAAGCCGAACACCACCACGAAACGGGTGAACGAGGTCACCATCACCAGGATGGACGGCGCCAGCGACAAGATCGTCGTCAACGCAACCAGTTGGATGATGCGGGACGTGGCGCTGGCGCCGCCGCCGCCCAGGTCGATATTGAGGGACTGGGCCAGAACCGGACCGGCAATCAGGGCGGTGACGATGCCGGACGCGACGGCGACGCAGAGGCGCAGGCGGCTCATGATCCAGCCTCGGGTTGGGGTTTGGGCAATTGGAAACAGGGCGCCGCGCAATTGCGCTCGATGACCAAATCCCCCTCGGCGCCCAGCAGCAGCAGATGTTCGCGGTCGTCGCGCCGGACCAGGACCAGACGGCGCTTGCCGTCCAGGGGCAACGCGTCCACCAGGGCCAGCCGTCGGGCGCCGGACGCTCCCCGAGCGGGCCGGGGCAAGACAAGCCCGCCGCCCCACCGCCGAACGGCCCAGGCGACGAAGAAGATGGCGCCGAGAACCAGGGTCAGCGACACCAGAAAGCGCAGATAGGTCGAAGCGTCCATCAGTGTTCCGAATCCAAGGCCTGCCGGTCCGGCTCGGGATCATAGCGGTACCGGATGTCGGCGGCCAGCAAGTCGAGATCGGCGATCAGGGCTTCCATGTCGGAGCGAAGCGTCTTGCCGTCTTCCAGGCCGAGATCGATGACGCTGCGGCAGATGCCCTTGACCTTGCCTTCCAGCGCCGCCAGATCCACCATGGTTCCGGTAGCCAACAGCCGCCGGGCGGTGCCGACCAGGGAAACCGCCTTTTCCAGTTCCTGGCGGACGGAATCGGTGCCGGTCATGGCGTGGCCGCCGAGGGAAACGGCGCGGCGCGGCCATTGGCGCGATAGACATAGGCCAGGATCTCGGCCACCGCCACGAAGGCCTCCACCGGAATGACGGTGTCCACCTCGACGGCGGCCAGCACTTCGGCGAGATCGGGATCGGTGCGGACCTTGACCCCATGGGCGAAGGCCAGTTCGAGAATCTGTTCGGCGACGCTGCCCCGGCCCGAGGCGGTGACGGTGGGAAGCTGAGGCTGATCGGGGTCATAGTGAAGCGCCACCGCCACCGGTCGCCGTGCACGGCCCTTTTGGCCGTCCCGCGCCTCGGCGTCGCCTTGCTCGTTCCACAAATCCTTGCCGCCCATGGCCCACCATCGGATAAGGTCGGCATCGCGCCGTCCGGACTCCAAGCTTGGCCGTCCGCGCTTAAAAAACATTTAAGTGGCGGGCATCATAATAGGGGCCATACCGGAGTCCAATCCGGCCGCTTTACCGTTTCTTAAGCGCGCCGCGCCATACTGACCAAGGACGGATGGGTCCGTTTCCCGGCGACAGGCGAACGGCGACCGCAAGAGGTTCCTCGATGTACGAAGATCTCGGCATTTTCAAGATGACCAAGGCCCAGATGGACTGGCTGGCCCAGCGCCAGGAGGTCTTGGCCGGCAATATCGCCAACGCCAATACGCCGCGCTATCTGCCCAAGGATCTGAAGCCGCTGAACTTCAAGGACGTCCTGGCCGGCAGCGCGTCGCACCCCGTCACGGCCGCGGCCACCAATGCCAAGCACATCGTGCCGGAGATGGGCCCCGACCCCTTCAAGGCGGTCACGCAGCGCAAGACCTACGAATCCACGCCGGACGGCAATTCGGTCATCCTGGAAGAACAGATGGCCAAGATGGGCGAGGCCAGCACCAGCTTCAACGCCGCCGCCAATCTGTTCCAGAAGTATCAAAAGATGCTCCGCACCTCGATGGGCAGCCGTTGAGCCGCCGACGCTAAGAGGGTTTTATGGACGAACTGACCAAAAGCACGCAAATCGCCATTTCCGGCATGAAGGTCCAGTCCCAGCGGCTACGCGTCGTGTCGGAGAATCTGGCAAACTCCGATTCTACCGCGCAATCGCCGGAAGGGCT
This sequence comes from Paramagnetospirillum kuznetsovii, assembly GCF_003284725.1. Taxonomy (GTDB): domain Bacteria; phylum Pseudomonadota; class Alphaproteobacteria; order Rhodospirillales; family Magnetospirillaceae; genus Phaeospirillum; species Phaeospirillum kuznetsovii. Next base: position 18,207 of record NZ_PGTO01000031.1, read on the forward strand.
GCCCTATCGCCGCAAGGTGGTGACCTTCCGCAACGAATTGGACCGCGCCACCGGCATCAATTCGGTCAAGGTCGACAAGGTCCGCCCCGATTCATCGGAATTCCAGCGCCGCTTCGACCCCAAGCATCCGGCCGCCGACCGCGACGGCTATGTGCTGGCACCCAACGTCAATCCGCTGATCGAGATGATGGATATGCGCGAGGCCCAGCGTAGCTACGAGGCCAATATGAACGTCATCAACACCTCGCGTACCTTGTTGTCGCGCACGGTGGACATGCTCCGCTAGAGCGCCGCCCCGTGATCTGCTAGGATTTCCAGGCCATGACCGATTTCGCCAGCGCAATCTCTGCCTACCGGAACGCCGCCAATCCGCTCGCCGGATTGGACAAGAAGGAATCCGCCTCGGCCGAGGAGACCGGCGGCGGCCGTGATATCGGCACCGATTTCGTCAGCGTGTTGAAGGATGCCACCAAGATGGCCATCGGCACCGCCAAGGGCGCCGAGCAATCCTCGCTGGCCGCCGTGGCAGGCAAGGCCGATATCCGCGAAGTGGTGGCCGCCGTCGCCAATGCCGAACTGACCTTGGAAACCGTGGTCAATGTTCGCGACAAGGTGATCAACGCCTATAACGAAATCCTCCGCATGCCGATCTGACACATGACCGAGGCCGAACTCCTCGATCTCGCCCGCGTTTCCATCATGACCATGATCAAGGTGGCCGCGCCCATGCTGCTGGTCGGCATGGCGGTCGGCATTCTGGTCTCCATCTTCCAGACCCTGACCCAGTTGCAGGAGCAGACGCTGACCTTCGTGCCCAAGATGATGTTGGGATTTGGATCCATCATCATCTTCATGCCCTACATGCTTCAAACCATGACCGATTTCTGGAAGATGATCCTCGATCGCATCATCGCCGGCGGCCCGGGTTAGCGGTTCCCAGCGTGCTGAGCGAAATCCTCCAGCTCGACATCTTCCGCTTCATGATGGCCTTCGCCCGCATCGGTTCGGCCTTGATGCTGTTGCCTGGTATCGGCGGCCATCTGGTCAGTATCCGCATCCGCATGTGGATTGCCCTGTCGCTGGCCTTCCTGATGCTGCCGGTGGTGGGCGCGGCCATTCCTTCCATGCCCAAGAGCGTGGGTGGCATCCTGATGCTGACCTTCGGCGAGATCGTCATCGGTCTGTTCCTCGGCACCGTCGTGTCTTTCGTCATGTCGGTGCTCAGCCTTGCCGGTTCCATGATCGGCTATCAGACTGGCCTGACCAACGCCTTCTCGTTTGACCCCATCGCCCAGCAGCAAAGCCAGCTTCTGACCGGCTTTCTGTCCAATATCGGATTGCTGGCCATCTTCGCCACCAACCTGCATCATCTGATGTTCCAGGCCATCGCTGAATCCTACGATCTGTTCCATCCGGGCCAGCCCCTTCCCTGGGGTGACTTCACCGAGACCCTGTCCCATCTGGTCACCGAGACGTTTCGGCTGGGGCTGCAGTTTTCCGCGCCGCTGGTCGTCGCGGGCCTGATCTTCTACACCGGGCTAGGCCTGCTCTCGCGGCTGATCCCTCAATTGCAGATTTTCTTCATCTCGCAGCCGATTCAGATTCTGGTCGGCTTTTGGATGTTCATGGCATCGCTGCCGATGATCACGACGCTGTTCCTGAAATTCTTCGAGGACAGCCTGATCCCTTACCTGCCGCCGAGGTAAGGCCATGTCGGACGAGGACAAAACAGAAGAACCAACAGGCCGAAAACTCAGCAAGGCGCGCGAGGAAGGCAGTGTCCCGCAATCCCAGGAAATCAAGTACTGGGCAAGCCTTTTGGGCGTCCTGATCATCTTGTCGCTGATGAGCAAATCCATCAGCCGCGACGTGGTCCAGATGATGCTGCCCTTCATCGACCACCCTCACGCCTTCATCATGGAGCCCGAGATCCTGGGCAATGTCCTGGTGGCTCAGGTCAAGGGCTTCCTCCTGGTCATGATGTTGCCACTGGCCCTGGTCATGATCCTGGGCATCGCCGCCAATGTGTCCCAGGTCGGGCTGATGTGGAACGCCAAGGCCTTCGCGTTCGACCTCAGCAAGCTGAGCCCCGGCGGCGCTTTCAAGAAGATCTTCTCGGGCCGCAATCTGGTGGATTTCGGCAAGTCCGTGATCAAGCTCGTGGTCATCGGCTACATCATCTATCTGGTCATCAAGGCAAGGGTCGGCGATTTCGTCGCCCTGGCCGCCGTGGACATCTTCGCCATGCTCGCTTATCTGCGCAGCGAGGCGGTGCGGCTGACCTTCATCGTCCTGATCATCGTCACCGTTTTGGCCGGCGCCGACTACGTCTATCAGCGGTGGGCCTTCATGCAGAAAATGAAGATGTCGCGCCAGGAGATCAAGGACGAGAACAAGGACGTCGAAGGCGATCCCATGATCAAGAGCAAGCTGCGCTCCTTGCGCATGCAGCGGGCTCGCCAGCGGATGATGGCCGCCGTGCCCCAGGCCGATGTGGTGGTGACCAACCCCACCCATTTCGCGGTGGCGCTGAAATACGACATGGACGCCATGAGCGCCCCGGTCCTGGTGGCCAAGGGCGCCGATCTCATCGCGCTGCGCATCCGCGAACTGGCCGACGAGAACGAAGTGCCCATCGTCGAGAACCCGCCTTTGGCGCGGGCGCTGTTCGCCACCGTCGAACTGGACCAGGAAGTGCCGCCCGAACATTACAAGGCGGTGGCCGAAGTGATCAGCTATGTCATGAAGTTGAAGGGCCGCCTTGCAAACTGACACCATCATCTGGGCGCTTTCCGCCGCCTCCGCCTTGTCCGCGGCGGCGATCCTGCGGCTGGCCTGGAAGAGCCGCGGAGCCGGTCGGGCGGCAGCCAATGCCGCCGCCTTGGCCGGAAGCCTGGAGTCGGAAACCCGCGCCGTGCTGGTGATCGTCGGCGCGACCGAGCTCTACCGCAATCAAATCGGCCGCCGGTTGTTGGGAGCAGCGGGAGACCCCCTGGCCGAAATGAAACGCCGCGCCGCCGACGACGACCGTGCCCTGGCCGATCTGGAGCGATTGGATGCCGCAGCCTCGGTGGGGGCCAACCGCCGCGCCGAGGTGGGTCTGCCCGCCGCGGGCGGCGGCAAGGAGTGGTTCTCCCTGGAGGTGCGTCCCGCCGGTCAATCCGGCGCCGTGGCGTGGATCGCCGAGGATGTGTCCGCCCGTCGCGCCATGGAGGAAACCCTGCGGCGCGAGAATGAACTGCTGTCCGATTTCGTGGATTTCCTGCCGGTGGGCTGCTATTCCGCCGATGCCGACGGCACCGTGCGCTACGTCAACCAGCGCCTCGCAGAATGGCTGGGCAAAAGCGGCGACGAGATCGTCGGCCACAATCTCGAGGAAATCTTCGGAACCGTCCCCAATCCCGAGGAAGAGCGCGCCGAGTTGCGCCTGCGCGGGCGCGGCGGCGACGTATTCCAGGGGCTTGTGGCCCACTCCGTCTATGACGAAGGCGGCGAGATGTTCACCCGCTCGGTGGTGGTGCGCGATCTGGTGCCCGAACAGCAGTGGGAAAAGGCGTTGCGCGCCGCCGAACGCCGGTTCCGCTGGCTGTTCGACGATGCCCCGGTCGGCATCGCCCTGGTGGACATGGACGGCGCGGTCGGCGCCTGCAATCTGGCCCTGCAGGCCATGCTGGGCATCGACCGCGACGACATGATCGGCCGCGCCGTCGCCAATATCATCGCCGAGGAGGCACGGCCCCAGGCCGCCGAGCAATTGGCCAAGGTGCTTCAGGGCTCGCAACCGGGCACCCATCTGGAAGTCAAACTGCGCGGCCGCCGCGACCTCATCGCCCAGCTCTTCGTCAGCCCCAGCCATGAGGACGGCGATATATCCGGCCTCGTCATCCATTTCATCGACGCCACCGAGCAACGCAATCTGGAAATCCAGTTCGCCCAAAGCCAGAAGATGCAGGCCATGGGCCAGTTGGCGGGCGGCGTCGCCCACGATTTCAACAATCTGCTGACCGCCATGATCGGCTTTTGCGATTTGCTGCTGCAACGGCACGGGCCGGGCGATCCCAGCTTCGCCGATATCATGCAGGTCAAGCAGAACGCCAACCGCGCCGCCTCGCTGGTGCGCCAGCTTCTTGCCTTCTCGCGACGTCAGGCCTTGCAGCCCCGACTGCTCAACGTCACCGATGCCCTAGCCGAGTTGTCCAATCTGCTGCGTCGCCTGCTGGGCGAGACCATCGAGTTGAAGATGATCCACGGCCGTGCCCTGGGGCTGGTCCGCGTCGATCCCGGCCAGTTCGATCAGGTCATCATCAATCTGGCGGTCAATGCCCGCGACGCCATGCCGGGCGGCGGCACGCTGACCATCCGCACCAATGCGGTGACGGTGGACAAGCCGACCCAGCGCGGCCCCGAGTTGATGCCCGCCGGGGAATACGTGCTGTTGGAGGTCTCCGATACCGGCACCGGCATCGGCAAGGACAATATCGCGCGGATCTTCGAGCCGTTCTTTTCCACCAAGGAGGTGGGGGCTGGCACCGGCCTCGGCCTGTCCACCGTCTACGGCATCGTGCGCCAAACCGACGGCTTCATCGTGGTGGAAAGCGAGCCCGGCCAGGGCGCCGCCTTCTCCATCCACTTGCCCCGCATCGACGCGGCCCCGGCCAGCGAGACCAAGCGCCCCGCCCCCCAGTCCGAGAGCGAAGGCGGCGACCTGACCGGAACCGGAGCCATCTTGCTGGTGGAGGACGAGGACGCGGTGCGGCTGTTCGGCGCCCGTGCCCTGCGCAACAAGGGCTATGCGGTCATCGAGGCGCGCTCGGGCGAACAGGCCATGGAAGTCCTGCACGGCGACGACAAGATCGATGTTTTGATCTCCGACGTGGTCATGCCCGGCATGGACGGCGTCACCCTGGCGCGCTTCGTGCGCATGGAGCGCCCCGCCATCAAGGTGATCCTGATTTCCGGCTATTCCGAGGATGTGGCCCGCGACGGCATCGACCCCGACGCCGGTATCCACTTCCTGCCCAAGCCCTTCTCGCTCAAGCAATTGGCCGGTGCGGTCAAGCAGGTGATGAGCGGAGAGTAGGGCCAATCGACAGTCAGGGAATTCGGCTGATTTGTGGCAGCAACATCTGTCCAGCAGGAATTTTAGCCACGGATAAACACAGATAAGCACAGATGAAGTGAGAGATTTCCTTATCTGTGTCCCGCGCAGCGGGACTCTGTGTGCATCTGTGGCC
>NZ_PGTO01000032.1 GCF_003284725.1 Paramagnetospirillum kuznetsovii
GCATTATGTCTGCCCCTCACCGGGCGCGGCCCTCCGGCCGCTTGGCCGCGGCCTCAATGGCCGCTGATCGCGACGCGCGTCTGATTTGACGCACGCCGCTCTAGGCCAGCCGGTTCTTCACATAGGCGCCGGGGGCGTCCTCGATCACCTTCAGCTTTCCGGCACCGGGCTCCCGGGCGGGAATCTGCTTGCCCGCGAACTTCTCCACCCAAGACTGCCAGTCGGTCCACCACGAGCCGGGCACCTCGGTGGCGCCGGCCAGCCAAGCGTCGGGGTTCTTCGGCTTCTTGGTGTTGGTCCAGTAGCAATACTTGTTGGCGGCGGGCGGATTGACCACGCCCGCGATGTGGCCCGAGGCCGACAGCACGAACTTGATCGGTCCCGACACATGCTGGGTCAGGGCATAGGTGCTCTGCCACGGCGCGATATGGTCCTCGCGGGTGGACAGCATGTAGACGGGGGTCTTGATCGCCGTGATGTCGATCTTGACGCCCAGCAGCTCGACGGCGCCGGGAACGATCAGCTGGTTCTCCTGGTACATCTTGCGGAGATAGTAGCTGTGCATGGCGGCGGGCATGCGGGTCGAATCCGAGTTCCAGTACAGCAGATCGAACGGGAACGGATCCTTGCCCAGCAGGTAGTTGTTGACCACGAACGACCAGATCAGGTCGTTGGCGCGCATCATGTTGAAGGTGGTCGCCATGTCGCGGCCGTCCAGATAGCCATGCTCGGCCATCTTTTCTTCCAGGGCGGAAAGCTGCTCCTCGTCGATGAAGACGCCCAGTTCGCCCGGCTCCTTGAAGTCGGTCATGGTGGTGAAGAAGGTGGCCGACGCGATGCGGTCCTGACCCTTGGCGGCCAGATAGGCCAGGGTGCAGGTCAGCAAGGTGCCGCCCAGGCAGTAGCCGATGGCGTCGACCTGCTTGGCGCCGGTGGCCTTCTCGATGGCGTCCAGCGCCGCCAGGGTGCCGTTCTTCAGATAGGAGTCGAAGCCGTGCCCGGACAGGCTCTCGTCGGGATTGACCCAGGAGATGACGAACACGGTATGACCCTGGTCCACCGCCCACTTGATGAAGGAGTTCTTCGGGCGCAGATCCAGGATGTAATACTTGTTGATCCACGGCGGCACGATCAGCAGCGGCTTCTCGAAGCACTGCTCGGTGGAGGGCGTGTACTGCAACAGCTGGATCAGCTCGTTCTGATAGACCACCTTGCCCGGGGTGACGGCGATGTTCTCGCCCACCTTGAAGGCGTCGTAGTCGGTCATCTTGATGGATAGGTTGCCCTTGCCCCGCTCAAGATCGTCCAGCAGGTTGTTGAGGCCCTTCAGCAGGTTCTCGCCCCGGCTTTCCACGGTGGCGCGCAGCACTTCCGGGTTGGTCATGACGAAATTCGACGGCGCCATGGCATCGACGAACTGGCGGGTGTAGAAGTCCACCTTCTTGGCGGTGTGGTCGTCGAGACCTTCAACATCCTTCACCACGCCCTGCATCCAGCGGGCCGACAGCAGATAAGACTGCTTGATGAAGTCGAAGATCTCGTTTTCTTCCCACATCTCGTCCTTGAAGCGACGGTCGGCCGCGTCGGGCTTGACCACCGGTTCGGGAACTTCGCCCAGCATGCGGCGCGCCGTGTTCTGCCACAGCGTCATGTAGTCCTGCCACAGGCCCAGATTGGCTTCCACCACCTTGGCGGGGTCGCTCATCAGCTTGGCCGTCATTTCCATGAAGGCATTGCCGATATTCAGGGGATCGGCGGACCCGAATTTGGGGTCCGACGCCTGGCGCGTCAGGAAGTCGGTGACGATACGCTGGCTGCGCTCGGCGATGCTGGTCATCGCCTTGGAGAGTTCCGCCGGATCGATCGTCTTGGCATCCGCGCCGTTCTGTTCAGCCATAAGTACCCCTCATTGCGGTGCATCCAGAGTGCGACTCCCATGAGCATATAGACGCTCTCGGGGGTCTTGACCAGCGGAGAGAGGTGCAACCCCGTCCCCCTTCTGGTCCGTGCCATAGTTCTATATACTTTCGTTCCATGGCCTGATAAACGTGAACTTGCCGCAAAATTCGGTTCGATCAAAACATATTCTCGTGAACGGGGGCTGCGTTTCGTCCATGTTGGATTGCATCGAGGCTTGGCGCCTCCGCCACGAGCGCCATGCGATCATCGTCGGAAAGAGTGTTGTCGCAGCGGCTTTGATCGCCGGATGCTCGTGGGTTCCAGACGCCGCCAACCCAGTTGAGTGGTACAAGGGGATCGCCAACACCATCAGTAGCGATGAAACGCCGGAAATCGCGTCGCCTCGGCGACCGGACGGAAGTTTCCCCGACGTCACCGCCACGCCCGATCAGGCGCGCAAGCCGCTGCCGAAGGGCCTCTCGGCCGATCGTGAAAATTCAAAATACGCCGAATCGGTCAAGCGCGAACCGGCGCCGACCAAGCAATTGGCCAAGCGCACCCAACCGGCCCAGACCCAGGTCGCCCAGGCAAGCCCCGGTCAATCCGCCGCCGCGCAGAATGGCAAGGGCGGCTATCAGCCGTCGCTGGACCGCCGCATGCAGGGCGCTCGCGACGACGGCCCCAACGCGCCGCCCTCCACCGCCCCCGGCGGCCCGCCCGCCAGGGCCGACGTCCCCGACTACATCCCCACCAAGCGCACCGTGCTGTCCGATCATTACGCCAAGCGCCTGGCTGAATCCGCCGCCGCCACCAACAAGAACGACCCCTTCGCCACGGTGCCGCCGCCGCGTTCGGAAGCGTCCTACAATCAGCCGGTCCACACTTATGCGGTTCCGGCCAATGCGCCGGTGGGTTATGGCCGCGCCGCCTATGCCTCCGACGTCTCCTATGGAACGCCCGATTTGGTGGCTCCGCGCGGGACCAAGGCCATTCGCGGCACCAAGGGCGTCAGCGTTCCCTCGGGTCCGGCCGCGTCGTTCGAAGTGGCCGCCGTCCAGTTCGGCCGCGACGGCGGCCTGACCGCCGCCGATCGCGCCGCCTTGAAGCAGGTGGCCCAGTTGCAGCGCCAATCCGGCGGAGTGGTGCGGGTCTTGGGGCTGTCGTCCTCGGGGCCCATCTCCTTCGTGGGCGGCGATGACGAGGAAGTCGCCACCCAGCGGGCCAACATGGTCGCCAAGGCTCTGACCGGCATGGGCGTTCCCGCCCGCAAGGTGCTGGTGGCGGCCGATACGGCTTCCGGCGGCTACGACGACAGCGGCGCTCGGGTCTCCATCGAATATTGATGGGCGGTAAGGCCATGGATCAGGAGTTCCACCGCATCAAGCGGCTTCCGCCCTATGTGTTCGCGGAAGTGAATGCCATGAAGGCCCGCGCCCGCGCCAACGGCGAGGACATCATCGATTTCGGCATGGGCAACCCCGACCAGCCGACCCCCGCCCATATCGTCGACAAGCTGGTGGAGGCGGCGCGCAATCCCCGCGCCCACCGCTATTCCATGAGCCGGGGCATCCCCGGCCTGAGGAAGGCGCTAAGCGCCTATTACCAGCGCCGCTTCGCCGTCGATATCGACCCCGATTCCGAATGCATCGTCACCCTGGGCTCCAAGGAGGGGCTGGCCAATCTGGCCAATGCCATCACCAGCCCCGGCGACGTGGTGCTGGTCCCCAATCCCAGCTATCCCATCCATCCCTACGGTTTCATCATCGCGGGCGGTTCGTGCCGCTATGTGCCGGTGACGCCGGACGCGGAATTCCTGCGCGCCCTGGACCGTGCCGTGCGCCATTCGGTGCCCAAGCCCATCGCCCTGGTGCTGAACTATCCCAGCAATCCGACCGCGCTGCTGGCCGATCTGGATTTCTACGGCCAGGTGGTGGAGTTCTGCCGCCATCACGGCATCTGGATCCTGTCCGATCTGGCCTATTCCGAGATCTATTTCGACGTGGAGCCGCCGCCCTCCATTCTCCAGATCCCCGGCGCCAAGGACATCGCCGTGGAGTTCACCTCCATGAGCAAGACCTACAACATGCCGGGCTGGCGCATCGGCTTCGCCGCCGGTAACAAAAAATTGATCGCCGCCCTGGGGCGCATCAAGAGCTATCTGGATTACGGCGCCTTCACGCCGATCCAGGTGGCGGCCTCGGCGGCGCTGAACGGCCCCCAGGACTGCGTCGACGAGATCCGCGCCATGTACAAGGATCGCCGCGACGTGTTGATCGAGGGCCTTCATGCTGCTGGCTGGCAGGTGCCCAGCCCGCCCGCCACCATGTTCGCCTGGGCGCCCATCCCGCCCGCCTTCGCCCATCTGGGCTCGCTGGAATTCTCCAAGCTGCTGATGCGCGAAGCCCAGGTGGCGGTAGCGCCCGGCATCGGCTTTGGCGAATACGGCGATTCCTATGTCCGCATCGGGCTGGTGGAAAACCGCCACCGTACCCGCCAAGCGGTCCGCAACATCAAGACCTTCCTCGGCAACTACGACAAGGTGCTCGAGGAATCAGAGAAACAGCGCAAGAGTCCCGGTCCATGAGCAAGTCCCCCCTGAAAATCGCCATCGCCGGTCTCGGCACCGTCGGCGGCGGCACCGTCCAACTGCTGCACGATCAGGCCGATCTGCTGGCCTCCCGCGCCGGGCGCAAGCTGACCCTGGTGGGCGCCGCCGCCCTGGTCAAACCGTCGGACCTGCCGCTGGACGGCGTGCCGTTCTTCACCGATGCCCGCGTCATGGCCAAGGACTGCGATTACGACGTGCTGGTGGAACTGATCGGCGGGGCGGGCGGCATCGCGCTCGACGTGGTCAAGACCGCCCTGGAGCGCGGCCGCAGCGTGGTCACCGCCAACAAGGCCATGATCGCCCATCACGGCGTCGAACTGGCCCGCATCGCCGAGGCCAAGGGCGGCAATATGGGCTTCGAGGCCAGCGTCGGCGGCGGCATTCCCATCATCAAATCGCTGCGCGAAGGCCTGTCCGGCAACGCCGTCGGCAAGGTGATGGGCATCCTGAACGGCACCTGCAACTACATCCTGACCACCATGCGCGATTCGGGCCGCGACTTCGCCGACGTGCTGGCCGAGGCGCAGGCCCTGGGCTATGCCGAAGCAGACCCCACCTTCGACATCGACGGCATCGACACCGCCCACAAGCTGGCCATCCTGGTCAGCCTCGCCTTCGCCATGCCCATCGATCTGGAGGCCATCGCCTGCGAGGGCATCCGCCACGTCTCGGCGCTGGATATCCGCTATGCCGACGAACTAGGCTATCGCATCAAGCTGCTGGGCGTCGCCTCACGCAGCGAGGCAGGGGTCGAGGCCCGCGTCTATCCCGCCATGGTGCCGCTGTCCTTCCCGCTGGCCCATGTGAGCGGCCCCTTCAACGCCATCGTCACCGAGGGCGATTTCGTCGGCCGTACCGTGCTGGAAGGCCGGGGCGCGGGCGCGCGGCCCACCGCCTCGGCCGTGGTCGCCGATCTGATGGACCTGGCCCGCGGCCGCGTCATGCCGACCTTCGGCGTGCCGGTGGACAGCCTGATGCCGCTGCCTGCCGCTTCCTCCGGCGCCCATCACAGCGCCTATTACATCCGCCTGATGGTCAAGGACGAGCCGGGCGTGTTCGCCGATGTGGCCGCCGCCCTGCGCGACGAAAAAGTATCCATGGAACAGATCATCCAACGTGGCCGCGCCCCCGCCGAGACCGTGCCGGTGGTCATGACTGTGCATGAAACCGACGAGGCGTCCATGCTGCGCGCCGTGGCCCGCATCAAGGCGCTCGGCTCGGTGGCCGACCTTCAATTGATCCGCATCGAGAATTTGTAATAGAGGAGGGGAAGCCATGGCCGACCCGACCGCCATTGTCGCAATGGATCGCAACCTCGCACTGGAAGTGGTGCGGGTCACCGAGGCCGCCGCCCTGGCCGCCGCGCAGCATGCCGGTCGCGGCGACGAGAAAGCCGCCGACGAAGCCGCATGCACCGCCATGCGCCGCGCCCTCAACCGCTTGGCCATGACCGGCGTCATCGTCAATGGCGAGGGCGACGACCAGACCCAGCCCCTGCATACCGGCGAGACCATGGGCAATGGCGCCGGTCCCAAGGTGGATATCGTGCTGACCGCCCTGGAGGGGCGCTCCATCTGCGCGCGCGGCGCCCATAACGCGCTGTCGGTGGTGGCGCTGACCGAGGAAGGCAGCTTTCTCAAAATTCCCCAGCATTCCTACATGGAAAAGATCGCCGTCGGCCCCGAACTGCCCGCCGGGGTCATCGATCTCGACCTTTCGGCCGAGGATAATCTGGCCCGCATCGCCGAGGCCAAGGGGCTTGCCGTCTCCGACCTCACCGTCAGCGTGCTGGACCGCCCCCGCCACGCCGATCTGATCGAGCGCCTGTACGCCGCGGGTGCCAGGGTCATGCTGTTCGACGACGGCGACATGTCGGGCGCCCTGGCGGCCGGATTGCCGGAAACCGGCGTCGACGTCTATATGGGATCGGGCGGCGCCGCCCAGGGCGTGCTGGCCGCCGCCGGGCTGAAATGCCTGGGCGGGCGCATGCAATGCCGGTTGCTGATCCGCTCGGAGGGCGATTTCATGGCGGCGCGCAACGCCGGTATCGACGATCCCAAGCGCAAATGGGACATCGACGAGATGGTCAAGGGCGAGGTCATGTTCGCCGCCACCGGCATCACCGACGGCCATGTGCTCAAGGGGGCGCGGCTGTTGCCGGGCAACCGGGCGCTCAGCCATTCCCTGGTGATGCGCTCGGTGACCGGCACCATCCGCTATCTGTCGGTCCGCCACGACCTGGACCGCAGCCGCATGCTGTTATGAGCAGTGCGTTTGAAGTGCGGAAAAATCGGAGCGCAGCGACTGGCGCGTTGCCCTTAGGTCCGGGCGGGCCATGGCCCGCAGGGAGCGCCCGCGAGCGCGTGCGAGCGAAAGCCAAGCATCCCGGAGGGATGCGCCCGGCGATTGAGGGGCATCCAAGGTGAACCAGGCGGCGTTCCTCGGAGTCGAACGATCACTGACCGGACGCCGCTGGCAGTCGCGGACCGGCGACGCCAGACTGGCACTCGCCCTGTCCCAGCGCCTGGGCCTGCCGGAACTGGTGGGACGCGTCCTGGCGGCGCGCGGCATCGGCCTGGACGAGGCGCCCTCCTTCCTCAATCCGACCCTGCGCGATCTGCTGCCCGATCCCAGCCATCTTCTGGACATGGACAAGGCGGTGGAGCGGCTGGTGCGCGCCGTCACCTCGGGCGAAACCATCGGCATCTTCGGCGATTACGACGTGGACGGCGCCACCTCCTCGGCCCTGCTGCGGAATTTCATCGCGGCGGCGGGCGGCCGCGTCACCGTCTATATCCCCGACCGGGTGGCCGAGGGCTATGGCCCCAATGCGCCCGCCCTGCTGCGCCTGAAGGCGGAAGGCGTCGGCGTGGTGGTGACGGTGGATTGCGGCACCACCGCCTTCGATCCGTTGGCGGCGGCGGCCGAAGCAGGCCTCGACATGATCGTGGTCGACCATCACGTGGCCGAGGCGGCCCTGCCCCAGGCCCTGGCGGTGGTCAATCCCAACCGGCTGGACGAGACCAGCCCCCACGGCCATCTGGCGGCGGTGGGCGTCGCCTTCCTGCTGGCGGTCGGGCTCAATCGCGGCCTCAAGCAGGCGAGATGGTTCGAGACGCGTCCCGCCCCCGACCTGATGCGCTGGCTGGATCTGGTGGCGCTGGGCACGGTCTGCGACGTGGTGCCGCTGGTGGGCGTCAACCGCGCCCTGGTGACCCAGGGGCTCAAGGTCATGGCCAAGCGCCACAATGTGGGCCTCGCCGCCCTGGGCGACGTGGCGGGCATCAAGGAAAGCCCCGGCGCCTATCATCTGGGCTATGTGCTGGGACCGCGCGTCAATGCCGGTGGCCGGGTGGGCGAGGCCGAATTGGGTACCCGCCTGCTGTCCACCGACAGCCCCGCCGAGGCCGCCGACATCGCCCGCCAGTTGGACGGCTATAACAAGGACCGCCAGGAGATCGAAGCCGCCGTCCTGCTGGAGGCCATCGAACAGGTGGAAGGCCGCCCCGACGACGGCAGGCCCCTGCTTGTCGCCGCGGGCGAAGGCTGGCACCAAGGCGTCATCGGCATCGTCGCGGGCCGCCTGAAGGAACGCTATGGCCGCCCCGCCTGCGTGGTGGCGCTGGACGGCGACACCGGCAAGGGCTCGGGCCGCTCGGTCACCGGCCTCGACCTGGGCGCCGCCGTCATCGCGGCCCGTCAGGCCGGCCTGCTCAAGGCGGGCGGCGGCCACGCCATGGCGGCAGGCTTCACCCTTGCCCGCCATAAGCTGGCGGACTTCCAGGACTTCATGGCCGAGCGACTGCAGGCGCAGTTGGACGGCGAGCTGGTGCCGCTGCTGGACCTGGACGGCGCCCTGGATGCCGGAGCGGCCACGGTGGATCTGGTGGAAACCCTGGCCCAGGTCGGCCCGTTCGGGTCCGGCAACCCGGAACCCCGCTTCGCCATCACCGCCGCCCGGGTGGTCAAGGCCGACGTGGTCGGCTCGGGCCATGTGCGCGTCATGCTGGCGGGAGCGGGCGGCAAACGCCTGAAAGCCATCGCCTTCCGCGCCGCCGATTCCGAGATGGGCCATGCCCTGCTGGCCTCGCAAGGAGCGCCGTTTCACTTGGCCGGCACCCTCCGCATCGACACCTGGCAGGGCTCCTCGACGGTGCAATTGACCATCGACGACGCCGCTTTTGCCCGATGATGCCGATTTCCGGCAAAGCACCCTTGATTTTCCCCGCCAAGGCGGCTATCAAGTCGCCCTCGCGCCTCGACGTCCCCATCGTCTAGAGGCCTAGGACACCGCCCTTTCACGGCGGTAACAGGGGTTCGAATCCCCTTGGGGACGCCAATGCTTTCAAGGCTTTAGAGGCAAGCCTTACGCAAGCTCAGAAATGCGGGACATAATTGGGGGACATTTCTCCTCCGAGATCTCCGATTTTTCTCCCCCATTGACGTCCCTCGGTGACCATGCGATTGAGCTTTTCGATCTAATCGAGAGGTGGGCATGGGCAGCATCGTTCAGCGACGAGACCGAAAAGGTCAATTCCTCGGTTTCCAGGCCAAACTTCGACGTGTCGGATTTCGGCCAGAACCCGCATCGCAGATGTTCCCCGTCTTCAAAGGTGACGAGAAGAGCCAGGAGGCCAGAACGGCCTATGGCGCTGCTGTGACGTGGATGCACGCCATGGAGAAGGAGATGGATCGAGGCATGTATGCCCTTGACGCGCAGCAACCTGCTCCGGCACTCACTGTGCAGCAGGCCATGAACACATACCGAGCCGATCTTAAGACGCGTGGCGGTGACACCGAAAATTGCGACCGTCTCGAGGCCCATCTGTCTGACGCTATGGCCGCCACGGCAGTCATGGATCTAAAGGCCGCCGACCTCAGAACTTGGCGGGACGGTCTGACATCAGAGTTGATGCCGGCGACAGTCAATCGCCTTTCAACCATTTTTAAGGCTGCGCTCAATCTGGCGATTGAGCTCGATGAGGGCAAGACCATCACATCACGTCTGGCCTGGGAAAGCGGCCTCAAGGCCCTACCTGGCGCGGAAACATCGCGCAATGTCATCTTACCAATCCCCGTGGTCGGTCGATTGATCGAAGCCGCTTACGGTCAGAGCCATTCGTTCGGATTGTTCGTTGAGGCATCCGCCATGACCGGAGCCCGCCCAGTCCAGCTAGCCCGGCTAGTCGTAGCTGATCTCCAAGATGACCGACCTGAACCACGATTGATGATGCCATCAACCAAGAAAGGCAGAGGCACAAAGGTGATTAAATGCACGGGCATCGCGATCCCGGTTGATCTTGCTAAGCGGCTACGTACTGCTTCTGCTGGCAAGCGGGGCGATGAACTGCTGCTGGCACGGAATACAGGCGATGCATACAGCGAAAGCAATCATCACCATCGTCCCTTCCGGCGTGCAGTTAAGGACGCAGGAATCAGGCCTGGTGACGTTGCGCCCTATGGCCTAGATGAACTCACAATCTATGCATTGCGGCACACGCATATCGTCCACCAGATCCAGGCCAACGTGCCACTGCGAATTATCGCAGCGCTCCATGACACGTCAATTCAGATGCTCGAGCGGCACTATTCAGCCAACATCGGCAGTCTGTCGGATTCGGTCGCACGTGCGGCCCTCCCGCCAATTATCGTGATCGCAGGAACGCCAGCAAAACCATCTCGCCAGGGTATTGATGGACAATGCAAGCATGGCCACGACTACCATCAGCATCCGCCATACGTGAACAGCCGAGGGTCGGTCGTCTGCGCCGAATGCGCGCGCATTCGGACAAAGGAAAATAAGGCGCGACGCAGAAATCAAAATCCGTGAAATGCAGGAAATTGCAATAATAGCTATAGCTTGCTAGAATTGATGGCATACATCCCGCCAGGGATGCGAGACAGGTGGCCAAGCCACGCGCTAAGCGCAGCAGTCGCTAGTGTTGTGGAGCCCCGATGAGGGGTACGGCGTTCGTGATGAACGCGGGGGAAACGCGACAGTGGATACCAAACTGGATCTGCGGCGTCCCGCGCGCGGACGCTAGGCGAGGCGCGACCGGAATCTTTTCTTCTGGGTCGTGTTATGTCTGCAGATCTGACGAAATACAAAATGATTACCGTGGACGAGGTCGCTCGGCTGCTGGGCAATGTGTCGACCGATACCATTCTGCGGCTTGGGCGGCGCGGCGATCTGCCGATCCTTCGCATCAGTGACGGTCGGCGCGCAGTGCGACTTGCCGACATTGAGGCGTATCAAGACCGTCAGTTGGCCGCGTGGCACGCAGAAGTCGAATTGAACAAGCGTCTTGCAGAAGCTGGCAGGACGACGAAGCGGAAGCGTGGGCGGCCGAGGAAGGTGTTGTTCGCGGAAACCGCTGCATGAGAAAGGTTTTCATGAGAAAAACAGCAAGCTTCTGTTGCCGAGCAATGGTGGCCACGCTTGGCGTTGCAGAGGGGAAATTGAAGCGATGGCGGTCTCACGTTCAGCCGCCAATCGGCTCTGTACGTAGATTAATTAATCGCGAACCGCAGGTGATCCTGGAGTGCCCGCGCCTCCGCACCGCCGCTAAAGCAGCGGGTGCGATTGTAGACGGCTCCGCCGTCTCGGACGGTTCACATGGGGGGCAATAGATGAGCCGGATGGCCGACAGCGCTTTTGCCCTCGCTAAAGAAACCATTGCTTGCTATCGGAGGGCACCGCTGGCCACCGTTGCCAAGCTGCTCGACTACCATGGCCCTTCAAGGTGGCATGGCGCAATCGACATGGTGATGGAACTCCGGGCCTGCCCATATCACGACGCTGTGACGTTCCTACACGAGCACCTATTCGGCGGTGCCGGTGGTGATGCCAAGGGTGGTGGTTGGATCAAGGCACTGACGCCCCAAGAGCGTGCGGTCAAGGCCGCTTGGCGGCAACAATTGGACGCACTGGGCGCTGACCGCTACCGGCTGACAATGTTTCACCGTGATGTTGGTCGCACCTATCGGTCAGGCAAGCACAGGAATGAGACAGAAGAAGTATTCTACACCAATGAACAGCTGTTGGAATCAGTCCAAGAGACGTTCTGTAGGAATTGGCAGCGCAGCTATAACGTGTACATTACGCCATTCAGCGACACTCTGACTTATTTTCTTGTCGATGACGTTATGCCTGAAGCCAAGGCCCGGATGGATGCATCAGGATTTAGGCCGCTGATCTACCAAAGCACCAGTTGGCAATCATGGCAGGTAGTGCTCGCGGTGCCAAAATCAGATTTGGGCGATGATCAGGAGCGGCGACTGGCCAACTTTACCTTCAAGCGACTAAACGAGCTATATGGCGACGCCGGAATTGGCGGCCAGATCCACCCGTTCCGTGCGACTGGATTCCAGAACCGCAAGCCGAAATACGAAACATCTATGGGCCGCTACCCAACTGTGGATCTGATCGATGGGCGCCCAGGGACGATCTGTGAACGTACCAGGGCGTTCATTGTCGAGATGCGGGCAGAAGCGACCAAGAAGGCCGCGCCCGTCAGGATGGCTGGATTAGGCGAGCAGCAGTTATCTGAGGACGGCCGGGCCAAGATCGCTGCCTGCCAGGCGAGGCCGTGGCTACTTCAATATGCCCAGGACAACTTTCTGAGGCTGTCCGAACGCTATGGCGCCAATCTGGACGCCAGCCGGGCCGATTTCCAGATTGCCATTGGTTTGATCAATCGCGGCGCTGGGTTGGTCGAGGCTATCGCCGTGCTGCTGGCTTGCACGCCGACCATGACAGGTCGGCGGCACCGTGACCCGGCTGGGTACATGCTACGGACGGTTATGAGCGCAAAAGCGGCTGTCTAGCCTATCTTGGTGGCGTGCCCCTGAGGCACCTCATCAGCGTCAATAAATCTTGTGTAACTACAGCCGTAGGCAGAGGCTAACGCTAGAGACGGCGGAGCCGTCTCTATCTCGTCTGCGGCTTCAGACGCAGCGAGCGGGCGCGGGCATTTACGTGAGTATTACAGAAAGATATTGAGCGTTTTCAAGATCCTTCAATATCCACTCAATATCTATATCAACGCCAAACCATTGCAGATAAACGTTTTTTATAATCCTATTGATGATATTATGGATATTGAATGGTATTGATGGCTTTGCGAGGAAATACCCTTTCAGTTATGTGATAATTTAATCGGCCTCGTTTCGCCCAGGCGAACCGTTCCGGGTCGGCGACAAATCTCGCGTCAATATGGGTAACAGGGCCTCAATATCCTCAATATCCGGGGCAATGCGCTAAAATTATATATATATCAACATGTTAATCGATTCATCGATATTGAAAACGATATTGATAGATGTTGATCAAGCACAATATCGGCAGCAAAAAGGCATGAGAAATAGCGGTTTCTCAGGCCTCACTTGTTCTGAATGATAGAGATCGGTTCAAACAGCCTCGCTCTGGGCCTCGTCCATCAACGGCTTTATGGAATCAATATCGTGTTCGAATAAAGCGTGGTCGTGGGCGCGGTTGTTGATAAATGTATTCTGAAAGCCGCGCGCTGATGCTAGGCCTAGGCCGGCATGGGCTTCCTGTTCCTTGATGCGCCGAGCCTCTTCATCCGAGCCAGCAAATATCCGCAACAGCCGTTCGACTTGGCGCAGGTCCTCCGACGAATTTGGATATGGAAGGACGGCACGAACCATGCGGACTGCGGTGTTAAGGAGTTTTTCGTCTGTCAAAAGATCAAGTGGTGAGTAATGCTGAAGCCAGTCGCGAACGGCGCGATGTCGCTCAGACACGAGAAGATCGTGACTCGGCCAGCCTAGTCGGCTCAGCAATCCGAGCGCGGTGTTTGCAATCTCGTCGCTGGCGCTGGTGATCCTTGGTACCTGCCAGCCTTTGAAAACTACCATCCGAGCCGCGATCACACCCGCTTCAATGTGTTGCTCTGGTGTGCTCGAAGAGATCCGGATGATATCGGCGCTGTCCATGCAGCGGCACCCGGCTAACGTGTCGAATCGGTACCCATCGGAGCGGGATTCGGCAGGTGAACTGGCCATGATCACGTTGATGTTGCTGCGATAGCGGTCGCTGAGGGTCACGTCCAGCAGAATTTTACCGCTTGAGCTACGTACGACTGTCAGCATGTTTGTCATGTCCCTCCCTCCCTATGCTGCGGCTTCATCGTCATTAGCGAATTCATGGAGCTTGCTGCTTGTCGCAGTCTTGTTGATAAAGAGCTCCGGGCTAAAGATGAAGCATGGTATTTGGTTCGGAATCCCATAAAACATCTGCTGCCTTGGCTTGTCGTCCAGTAGTAAATTACTGAATCCTGATTTGATAATCGCTGGAGCGGTGTTTTCCCATTGCGATGCATTTGAAGATCGTTTCAGTAGTTCCTTAAGCCGCCCGAATGTATTGATATTTGCGGCCATCGCGATGTAATAACGGTGTCCTGGATGCCTTGCCGTATCAAACTTCGCTCGCGAATCATGGCTATCGAGAATCTTGAAGCCGACAGTCTCCAGGGTGTACCTAGCAACACGCTTGTCGGTCAGGCCATCACCGCACTCCATCGCATCCAGCATCAATTGGCCAAGTGAGCACTGGCGAAACGGAAAATCTATTTTTACACCCGGAATATTCGTCACGGTTTCAAGCATGAGCTGAGATTCGATATTGATCAATTTGACGTGATCGAGCTCAACTGCGTGATTGTCTGCTAGATATTCGGCGGTGATCCCCGCATCGGAAAGATATGCTTCAATCTCCTCTCGCGTGAGCTCGCGGCCGTATTTTAACTCAATATCGCCAGCCATCAGAGACAGCGTATCACCCATGCGATTCGTGCCACTCATGGAACCGATAATATCGGCTAACAATGCTGCGTTTTTATCCATGCGAAGCACAGCCCTGGTGCGTCGAGCTTGCAGCCGCATTGTGAAGTCTGGTGTATAAAGAGCCCGAATATCCTTTTGCAACTGTACAAATTTTGCCTGAGCTGCGGCATTACCGTCAGGGTCGAGATTGATATTGGGTGGTGGTTTGATGGCTAAACGAGCAATGCGGCTTGCGTCGGCACCCTGATTGAGGGTTACGCCGATGCTGGCAAAAACAAACATTGTGTACAGAGAATACGACGTCCCCTTTCCATCTGCGGTCCCTTTATATGACGCTGCTCCAGCGCTCGAAGCTGCGCGAGCCAGATGAACAACATTGCCAATATTGATTTTGTCCTTTTCGGTCTCCCCTTCTGCCTCATCAAATGAAATGGGCTTCGCGTCGGAATCCAGGGCATGACGGAGGCCCGCTGCTGTTGAATCTGACTGAGCCCCCAGGAGTGTCGGCATCAGTGGCATGAGGACATTTGACAGGAGCCAAGTCTTTCCCGATCCGGCACCGCCCTCGATCCATAGGTGAGTGCGCCACTTCAGCGCACCGCAGATTGGTGCACTCATAATGAATCCGGCGAGCAGGTGAGCGCTGACAGGATCCTGCCATCGCAGCCGCAGGGTGATGCTACGAAGCTTGTCCGCCTCGGCTTGAGTAATGTCAGAGTTTACATTGGGCCGAGCCATCGCGCCCTTGGCGAGATAGATGTAATGGCCAAGGCGGTTGCCAAAGTGGCCGCCATCCAAATCGGTTTCGGTCAGCGAGCCGTCGGTGTCGGTGATGTGCAGTTTGGAGCCATAGTGCGTAACGGCGATCTCAGCGCCGGCAATGGTGGTGTCAATCCAGGTGCCACGCCCTCGTAGCCGCTCATTCTGGTCACGTTCGCTCCAATATTCATGGGCACGGCAAAGCTTTTGGAGCGCGACACCGATCTTCGCTGGGTCGATCTTCGCCGTTGGCATGCCGTTCGCGTCTAGCTTTGGGAAGTTTTCAAGCCAAAATTCCGCAGGCGCGATCGGAGTGAATGTCATGATGTTGTTGCTGGCAAAATCGCGCTTTGTTCGCGTGATTACGCCTTTGCCATCACCAATAAAATGGTAATATTCATCTCCGCTAGAGATACTGTATCCGAGAGCGTGTACTGTGTTCCGCAGCCGCACACTGGCCAATGTGTTCTGAAAGTGGCTGATAGCATTTGGATGGTATTCTTCGATTCGACGTATTAGTTCGCCGCATTCGTCACAGTTAGCGAGCGCTGGATCATTTTCAAGCCGAACGATGAATGCCGTCATGTCGCGCTCAATCTCGGCAATCATCTCAGCTTTACGCTGCTCATGTTGTTCAGCCAGTCGCCGGGTCAGTTCCACAATATTAGCAGCATCCTGCTTTTGCTGCCTTCCAAGAGGGGAGTTGCCGGTAAGCACAACACGATTCGCTTGTTTGCATTTGCTGGCCAAGCCTTTATTGGTATCGGTCAGCCATGCTCTCGCCTCTGTGATGGTTTTGATTTCGGAGATGGACGGTAAAAGCATCTCAAAATCGACATCTCCAGCAATAAAGGGATCGTTGGTACCTGCATTGATCAACGACAGTGCGAGATCGTGATCTTCACCAACTGCTGGAATGCCAACAATTAAGCAGTCCTCCTCCTTATACCTGAGCGTAATGCTATCGGTCCGCACATCATCCGGCAATTCATCGACCGACACGACGGGGATATTGAGCAGATCAAACACCATCCTGCCGATGGTCGCTTCTGCGCGATCGCGGGCAAAAACCAAAGTGGGTATCGGAAAATTTACAATATCTATAGCCATAACGCATTCTCCAGCTTGTTTTTTGCCTGGAGTGCGGCTATCCTATTTCTGCAGATAAAGGATTGCTGCGCACTCCGGCGTCGTTATTTTCAGGCTCACCCTGCCAGGTGAGCCTGAAGTCTTTTTAGGCCGCCTGTTGTTGGCCCTCGGCTTGAGCCTGAACTGCTGACAATATCGCCAGTCGCTCACGCAACAACACGGCTTCGCACGCTGTCTGCACCAGACTTGATACATTACGTTTGCCAGTCAAAATCATTGTCACCAGAGGCCCGGTAACTCCAATGGCATTGGCTACAGCCTGTCGAGTTGGGAATCTTGCGGTGAACGCTATGAAGTCCTCTCTCGTCCATGCCCGTGTCATCGCAAATCTCCACAGATTCAGTTTGTAACACGGTTAAGAGTAGCGCATCAAAACATAATATTCAATACAGACCAATGCAATTACTGTCGTTTACGGCATGGCAACCCTCGGAGAGCCCTTTGTTTGCAACGATATTTGGGCATAAAAATATTTTTTGACTGCATAACAACATGACGTTCTGATGGTTTATTTGATAGGTAATACGTATCACCTATACAGTCTTTGCCTGAGTCTATGAAGAGCCGACCTCTTCGGGCCGTCCCCTCGGTTGCAATGGCTCAGGTATCCAGCACCAACGGCATGAATTCCTCAGCCGTTGGCCCAGAGCAAACGAAACCCAGCTAGACGCTGATCAACTGGGCTGGCTGATCTGTGTTTCTATCGAATGATGAGTGTGAACCAGAGCCAAGGGGTCGGAACCCATGCCTCAATGTCGTTCAGGTCACTTCTGAAAGCAGGGCTGAATTTGCCTCCGCGATATTGCAGCGATTTCGCGTAGGGTATGACCCTGCGAATAGCTTCAAGCCATACGAACGCCTCTGAGCCATGATTACGAACCTGCTGCTTGTCACGACCGCCCCTCCTTCTTCCCCAGCCGATAGAGCCGCGACCGCGTGCGTGCGAAGCCCAGCCTCTCGTCGAGCCATATCACGGGACTTGTCCGCTTGATCTTTCCGTCATTCTCTAAATACGGGTGATTTCTGATATGCCGCGCTGCTAAGCACACCAGCCCGTTTTCTTCGAACTGCCACCAGCCGTCCAAGGCCGCCACTTCATCTTCCGCTGGCGGCGGATTAAACTCTCTGGGAGCCCGGAGCGAAATGTTGCCGGCATTGGCAATGATTGCCTCCGCAACCATAACCTCCCGCTCGTTCAGGCGCCCATCCGCTAGATCCTCCCGCAACCAATTCAGAAATGCGGGAGCCGAGATTGCAGCGCCACCGGCCTGCTCGCCGATCTCGACCAAGCCCGGAGCCGAAGCATCGTGCGGCAGCCCCTGCCTCAGGCATTGACCGGCTGGCGACAAGAAGAGCAGGTCGGCAGGGCTCGGCACCAAGGTCAACTTGGCCTTGGCGTATTGCCGGGTCTGGTTCTGGTCGAAGGGGATTTTATGTAAAACCACGGGCCGCTCGACTAGGCCAAGGACATGCTTGGCGATCTCGGTGGGCACAGCCAAGCGCCATCCGTATTGCCGGGCCATCGCCCCCGCCACGAGATGAGGAGCTGGCATTTTTGGCCAACCGGAGCGGCCATACTGTGACAACATGAGTGCCCCAAACGGATCCTGCCAGCCGTAAATTCGAGGAGCGATGCGGATGGCTTCTCTGCTCCGCAGGATCGCCGCAAATTCTTTGCGACGAGCGGCATCATCGAGAAAATCTATGGCAGCGATCGCGATGGAATCCAGAAACTCGTCGCAATGGATCAACTCTGCCATCAAGCGGGGGACGATGTATTTATAACGGTCAGTCATATATGCCATTCCAACGATCGATGATGGCACGATCCATCGCCACGACGTCCTCGAAGGGGCGCTTGCACAGCTTGATGATATTTGCGTGACCAAGGCGGAGGTCGGCAGTAAAGAAGTTGGTCATGATCAATGCCTCTTCACGTTCCCAAAACCACCTCCTGCCAGCAGGGCGCCCTCTACGGCGGCACGCACCCGGCGCAGCGAGATCCCCCGACGGAATCCGTTACGTAACGCATCCTCGGCCTGATGGGGAAACTCCGGCAGATCACCGATAGAGACGCCCAGCTCAACCGACAGATCCCGCCGCATGCCACGCAAAACCGCATCGAAGTGCGCTTCGCTTGGCACCGGCACTTGGATGACTCTGAGCCGCGTCAACAGCGGGCCGCGAAGCGGCTCCGCATCATTGGCGCAGGCAATCCAGTTCACGGCCGACAAGTCCACCGGAGCGACAAGGCACTCATCGGGCCAGGAACGCGCGTTGAGTGGTTCCAGCATCGTCAAAAGCGTTGCCCGAATATCGCCATTGCGTCCGTCAGGCTTAGGCTTGTCGAGCTCGTCCGCCAGGATCAGCGGATTGGCCGTCGCGGACTGACGCATGACACAGACCGGGTAGCATGGCATTGCCGTTCCCCAGCCGCGAGCGGTGCCCTGCAACAACCGGTTGTCGCTCGATCCAGCAACGTTTATCTCGCCAAAGCCTATCTTGAGCAGCTCGGCCAGGCGGCGGGCGAAGCGGGTCTTGCCTGAGCCGGGCGGCCCGACCAAAATCGTCGGCCGCCACTTGGCCCAGTTGATGCCGACCTGACGCCGGAGCGTCAGGTCGCCGCAAATGGCGGCAATCACCCTGGACATCCAAGGAAATTCGGAGCTCAAGATATGGGCGAGCGTGTCCGGCGCCGGTCCGATAGCCAGGGCCATTGGCTCGGTTAAACATTTCCACGACGCTGCGATTGATTTGTCGTCGCCACTAAGCTTGCCAGCCTCCGAGGACTTTCCTGTTACACCGATAGAGCGACAGACGATCATGGTCGGCCCATCGATGACGGGAGAGGCTTCGCCACTGACGGAACCTCTGGCAGTATCGGGCTGAACAGCCTTAGTCTTGTCCAAGGCAGTCATCAGCTTGGAAGCAGGCTTGGAGGACTTGTCCTGCTCATTGGCAGCCTTGTAAGCCTGAGCCTCGGCCATCTTCTCCAGTACGACGGAACCGATCTGGCCCATACGCTCGAACGTCGCCCGAGCGGTGCCGGGGCTGTATAATCCGCGGGTAAGATTCTGATTGACCCAGGCCAGTGCCAGCAGTCGGAGCTTTGCGGAATCGCACTTGTTGACGGGATGATCAGTCCATAGATCTCCCGCCGGGGCCATATCGATTAACTTGATAGCGATGATCATACGGGCTGCGGATGGTGCATCATCAAAAGCCGAATGAGACAACGCAGCAACAGCCATCCAGCTATAGGATAAATCATCGTTCACATCACTATATCCGAGCTTTTCAGCAAGAAAAAATGCAGCAGAAGATCGGCGTGAGCCCGCATGACCCGCGGCGTTGCCCAACAGGTATTGAAGGTCCATGCTTTCGCTGGTGACTGGCTCTGTGAGGCGAGCCAGCATAGCGATATAATCGTTGAGCTGGCGCTCAAGTCGCTCAGGGTTAGCCTTGCGCCAACTGGCGAGGTCAAGCTGCTCCATCACATTGGCCTTCCAAGTCGCGCCAACGGATCATTCCGGACTTGGCTCAGCGGGAACGACGTAGCGTGCAGGCCTGATGCTTCGAGGTCAAAAAACGCCAGCATTTATCTCAGCACCTTGATCATGATCTCGGCCACAGCAACAATCCATCATGCGGGACGATTGCAAATTAACGTGGCATCGTAAATGAAAATATCTTCAAAAATTTTAGATGTCTTCATGGGAAAAACAGATGTATATTGCGATTTGCGCACTGCAAAACCCCGCATTTGCGAAGCCATTAATGAAAACCTTTTCTCGATAGTGAATTATATACAAATAATGCAGGCATGTACTTCTTGCGAGACATCGAAATAAGAAGCATGTCTGCGTATGCTTGATTCCGTGTGATGGCAAAATTGTCGCTACGCCAGCTCGAACCGGCATCCCGAATCGCGTGCAGGTCCATCTCAATGGTTCATCTTAGCTTGCCCTACAGTTTGGTCCGCGAGCGCATCATCACCGCGAAGGAAGAGCAGCAGGGGATTTCGGCGGTCAGGTTTGGTTGGCGTGTCAGCAAGACCAAGCATGGCCTCAAATTGCCCCATGCGTGTGAGACATAGATTGTCCTGGCGGCGGAGTGCCTCTAACCACGCCCCAAGCTTATTTCTTGAATCTTCAATCGTTATGATCATACTGATCAATGTGATTTGTGTGAGGCTCTCATGATTACCGAAACCAATGCCGTCAGCTTTCGCCAGAACCTGGGAGAGATGATTAACCAAGTGCAGTATCGCCATGACAGCATCGTCATCAACAAGGACGGCAAGCCGGTGGCGGCACTAATCGACGCGGGACTGTTCGGTCGCATCCGCCGGATGCAAGATCGCTTCGATGCTCTCTCTAGCCGTATGGCGAGCGCCTTTGCCGGCATTCCCGAGGAAGACGGCTTGGCCGAGATTGACGCCATTGTCGCCGAGGAGCGTTCAGCGCTCGCAAGAAAGGGCTGAGGCGTGCCGACATTGCGTGTGGTGTTGGACACCAACGTCCTCGTGTCCGGCATTGCCTATCCCGGCGGTGTCCCGGGGCGCATTGTTGCGGCGTGGCGACAGGGCGGCCTCGTCGTGGTGCTGTCTCGCTATATCCTGGATGAGTTGGCTCGCGTTCTGCCTAGGCTGAACCACCGACTGAATTGGAGCGAAGCAGAATTCGCGGACTTCATCGATATTCTGGCCATCAACGTCGATCTGGTCGAGCCGGACTCAGCCGATGACACCGAGTTACGTGACGCCGCCGATCAGCCAGTCCTGGGGACTTTATTGACGGCCAAGGCAGATTACTTGGTCACCGGTGATCGCGATCTGCTGACCCTAGCCACGCGGTATCCGATCATCACCCCAGCCGAGTTCTGGTCCCGGCACGGTGGGTAGCAACTTACAACCACAAGCCTTCAAAGGCGCATTGTGGGCAGTACGGAACCGCAAAGGATAAAAGCATACTTTCATCGCTTGATACCCGCATATCGTTATGCAGGTATACCTGTATACATTCACGCTGCGGCGATCTGAGGCAAGCCATTTTTGGCAAAAAGATCATTGATCGCCTCGATCATCAGATCATGTACTTTACAATCCTGAGCAATGGCCATCCGCTTGAGCTGCCTCGCGGCCTCACGGTTGATGTAGATGGTCTGCTGGGCTGAACGCTCACGCAACCCGCCGCTCTTCGGCGTCGCCACCTTGACGTCATCTGACGAGACTGGGGCTGGAACGACACCAACGCCGGGTCGACGCAGCGGCGACTTGGTCAGAGAAGCGCGCTTGCTACTCATTGTGAAATCTCCTTGTATAACCAATTCCAGAGGCTGCTGATCTCCGCAGCAGCCTTGCCGCGTTTTTCGTATTCCGTGACAGATTGACCGTCAATGAGAGCGTGGTGATAGGCAACACGATCTGAAATCTGGCCAGGCCAGATAGGAAGCCCATAAGCATCTAGCGCTGCGCGAGATTCGGAAACCGCGCCAGCCTCTGCGAAGCTTCTGCGACTCGGACATGCGGTCAAGATGATCGCAGACCGAACATTGGCCGTTGCGACGATATCCACGGTAGGCGCGATGGCGCGTAGATCCAAAATAGTCGGCCGACATGGGATCAAAACGTAGTCTGCCTGCCGCGCTGCCGCAACTGCATCCACATCGCTATGGGGCGCTGTGTCAATGATGATCAAGTCAATTTTTTCAACGACACAGGACTGAATCACGTCGGGCAGGTTGGATCCATTGGATTCAGCCAACAATGGCACGTCCGCGTGGCGGCTCTCATGCCAGTGCGCGGCACTGCGCTGCTTGTCCATATCGATGATCGCCACTGACAGCCCACTTTGCGATGCGGCGACCGCTAGATGAACCGCCGTTGTTGTTTTGCCGCTACCGCCCTTCTGCGCCAGAATCGCGATAACCTTCGGTCTTTTTAGCATGGTATACCAGCATCCTTTTATAACTGTATCATGTGATACATGTATAATATGGTGCTGATTGCCGAATTATCAAAGAGCAGCCGTCGTCACCGCCAGACCATCTAAGGAGGCGGCACTATGATTTTTACCTCGGGCTTCCCACGGCACCCGACGGGTCGGCCTCTCTGGCTTTTAAACTTGTCGAAATCCCGGTCTCATCTAAATGCCGTACGGCCATGCCCGACGCTGCCACAGGCTGGAAGAATCCACGTGCCTGACGCTTAAGTCCATATTGCCCGCTCATCCTGGCACTGCTGTGGCCAAGGAATTGACTACGCATTTCATTGCTAAATCCTCCGGTTCCCTTCGATGCACGATCATGCGCTTCAGCCGCCAATTGATGACGAATGCTGTAAGCTGAAACTCCGCACCCAGGAAAGATCCGCTCCCCTTGCCGGATTATGGCCATCTTTAACGCCGAATTGCTGTTTAGGCAGGGCACGATGGTCTGCGCCTGACCACCCGGGACCAGACCCGCAACATCAATTAGATGGATAGCTGGCGCGGTTGTCGCGTCGATCACCGCAACGCGTGGGTCGTCCTTTACCCCATGTCCGACACGGGTCTTGGCCCCCAAAATCGTGCACCCAATTGTCTTTCCGTCTAAGAGTCTGAATCTGAATCGGTCTGATTGCATTACCCCCGAGCCAATCGCCGCATGATGAGTTTGACGCTGGCG
>NZ_PGTO01000033.1 GCF_003284725.1 Paramagnetospirillum kuznetsovii
TGGCCAGCGGCCAGGTATGCCGCGCAAACAGGCCGGACACATGACTGCCCCAGACCGGTGGTGCCTGCTTCACATTTTCCTTGCAACGCAGGGGCCGTCCACACATGAACACAGATAAACACAGATGAATTGAGATCATTTCTTATCTGTGTCCCGCGCAGCGGGTATCTGTGTGCATCTGTGGCCCATTTCCCGGCCCATCCGCTTGAACGCCGATTGATATTTACCTCTCGGCCGCCGGGCGGGACTACTTCCCCTCGCCCTTCCGGTGGCGATAGGTCACCAGTTCGTGGACGACGCCGTGCAGCGTCTGGATTTCCTGGCCGGTCAGATTGGCGCGCTGGAACATGTTGCGCAGATTGCGCACCATGGTGGGGCGCTTGTCGGGGATGCGCAGGAAGCCGCAATCGTCCAATTCCCGTTCCAGGTGATTGAAGAAGGTCAGCAGCTTTTCCTTGGAGGCCGGTCCCTCGGCGCCCTTGGTCATGGCGGGCAGTTCGGTGGCGGCGTCGGTCTGGAACCACTCATAGGCCACCAGCAGCACCGCCTGGGCCAGATTGAGCGAGCAGTAATCGGGGTTCAGCGGCACCGTCAGCACCGTGTCGGCGATGGCGACGTCGTCGTTTTCCAGCCCGGTGCGCTCGGGTCCGAACAGGATGCCGCAGCGCTGTCCTTGGGCCTCGGCGGCGCGCATGGCGCTCGCGGCCTGGCGGGGGGTATCCACCGGCTTGACCATGTAGCGGTCGCGTCCGGTGGTGCACCACACCCGGTTGAGGTCGGCGACGGCCTCCGCGGTGGTCTCCACCACCTTGGCGCCCAGCAGCAGCGTATCGGCGCCCGAGGCGGCGGCGATGGCGCGCTCGTCCAGCGGATTGGCGCGAGGCGCCACGATGCGCAGATCGGTCAGGCCGCAGTTCAGCATGGCCCGCGCCGCGGTGCCCATGTTCTCGGCCAGTTGCGGCCGGACCAGGATGATGGCGGGGCCTGTCATATCGGGAGCGGCTGGTGCGGGCAGGATGCCCGCGCTCCGTGACCGTCACGAGGAGCGCGGGCATCTTGCCCGCATCCGTGCCTAGCCATTGTCGCGGTAGCGGAACAGCATGAAGGTGATGCTGTCCTGCAGGGCTTCCAGCGAGGCTTCCAGCACATTGGTGTGGACGCCGACGGTGGTCCACAGATGGCCCTGGTCGTCCTCGCTTTCGATGGTGACGCGGGTCTTGGCGGCGGTGCCCACCGTGCTTTCGGTGATACGGACGCGGTAGTCCTTCAGTTCCAGCGCGGTGAGCTCCGGATAGACGGTGGTCAGCACCTTGCGCAACGCCACGTCGAAGGCATGGACCGGACCGGTGCCTTCGCCCACCTCGATATACTCCTTGCCCGCGACTTCCACCTTGACGGTGGCTTCCGACAGGGTGATCCAGTCACCCTTGGCGTTGCGGCGGCGCTCGTCGATGACCCGGTAGCGTTCCAGCTCGAAATAGCGCGGCACCTCGCCGAGCGCGCGGCGCACCAGCAGTTCGAAGCTGGCGGCGGCCTGGTCGTAGGCATAGCCTTCGTGTTCCAGGCGCTTGACCAGATCCACCAGATCCTTGACCTCGTGCGGATCGAAGCTGACCTGCATCTGCTCGACCACCGCAACCAGGGCGTCGCGCTTGACGGTGTCGAGATCGACGCCGATCTCGGCCATGCGGGCCACCAGATTGGAGCGGCCCGCCTGATCGGACATGACGATGTGGCGGACATTGCCCACGGCGGCGGGGGCGATATGCTCGTAGCACTTGGGATCCTTGGCTACGGCGGAAACATGCAGCCCCCCCTTATGGGCGAAGGCCGAGCCGCCCACATAGGGCTGGCCGCGACTGGGGTGGCGGTCGAGAACCTCGTCGAGGGCGCGGGACACCGAGACGAGATTCTTGAGGTCTTCGGGGCTGATGCCGGTGTCATAGCCCATCTTCAGCATCAGGGCCGGGATGATGGAGACCAGATTGGCGTTGCCGCAGCGCTCGCCCAGCCCGTTCAGGGTGCCCTGGACCTGACGCACGCCCGCCGTGACGGCGGCCAGGGAATTGGCGACGGCGGTGTCGGAATCGTTGTGGCAATGGACGCCGAGATGGCTGCCGGGCACGCCGCCCGCGATGACTTCCCCGACGATGCGGGTCATCTCGTGGGGCAGGGTGCCGCCATTGGTGTCGCACAGCACCACCCAGCGCGCTCCCGCGTCATAGGCGGCCTTGGCGGCGGCCAGGGCATAGGCGGGATTGGCCTTGTAGCCGTCGAAGAAATGCTCGGCGTCGAACATGACCTCTTCCATGCGGGTCTTGGCATGGGCCACCGAGTCCGAGACCATGCGCAGATTCTCGTCGAGCTCGATGCCGAGCGCCACGGTGACCTGGAAGTCCCAGCTTTTGCCCACCATGGTGACGATGCGGGCGGGCGTGGTCAGCAGGGCGTTGAAGCCGGGATCATTATCGGCGGAACGGCCCGAACGACGCGTCATGCCGAAAGCGGTCAGGCGCGAGCGCTTGAAGGTCGGCGGGACCGCGAAGAACTGGTCGTCGGTGGGATTGGCGCCGGGCCAGCCGCCCTCCACATAGTCGATGCCGATTCGGTCAAGCTCGCGTGCGATCCGCGCCTTGTCGGCGGCGGAAAAGTCCACTCCCTGGGTCTGCGCGCCGTCGCGCAGGGTGGTGTCGTAGATGTAGACGCGCTCGCTCATGATGGTCCCGGTCCAGCCCTGTATGCTTGGAGGAAAGAGAGGAAACATGCCCCAGGACGGGGGGTGGGGGCAAGGAGATACAGCCCCGTCCGGGCCAACCGATTGCCTATTCCCGCCTAGGGCTGAGGTAGGGCGTTGCGCCAAGAATGTTTACATTTCATTCGCAAATGTGGTTTCGTTCACCGAAGATTAGGATTTAGGGGGTTAGGGTGCGCCCGTTTGAAGGTTAAAGCCGAAGGGATTTGGCGATGAAAGCAATCAAGGCAGCAGCCATTGCGGCCATGCTTGTGGTGGTGGGAAGTTCTCCCGTCCGCGCCGATGCACAGCTCGGTCGTGAAAGTTTCGGCACCGCTTCGTGGTACGGTCCCGGCTTCAAGGGCCAGCGGACCGCCAATGGCGAGAAGTTCAATCCCAAGGCCCTGACGGCGGCCCATCCCAGCCTGCCGTTCGGCACCCTGGTGGAGGTCTCGCGCCCCGACCGCAAGAAGTCGGTGGTGGTGGTGATCACCGATCGCGGCCCCTTCACTGGCCGCGCCATCGACCTGTCCCAGGCCGCCGCCCGCCGTCTGCACATGACCTATCTGGGCGCCGTGCCGGTCAAGATGCAGGTGGTGGGGTATACGGAGTAGGGTGTTAGACGACCCCCTTGGCCTTCAGCGCCGCCAATTCCGCCGCGCTTAATCCCAGCAATTCCCCATAGACGCGGTCATTGCCGTCGCCCAGGCGGGGGCCGAGGCGCTCGACGCCGCCGGGGGTCAGCGACAGCTTGGGCACCACGCCGGGCACCACCACCGCGCCCAGATCGGGGTCCATCACCGTCAGCAGATTGTCGCGGGCCTGGAATTGCGGGTCGGCGAAGATGTCGGCGATGGAATTGAGCGGCGCGGCGGGCACTTCGAACTCCAGGCACAGCCGCATGACCTCGTCGCGCGTCCTGGCCTCGGTCCAGGCGCTGACCAGGGCGTTGACACCGTCGCGGGCGGCCAGGCGATTGCGCAGCAGGCCCCAGGACTCGGGGGCGGCCAGTTCCGGGCGGCCCAGCGCCTCGCACAGGCGGGCGAACATGCGGTCGGTGGTGCAGGCGATGGCGATCCAGGCATCGTCGGCGCAGCGGAAATGGCCGTGGGGGCAGGCGTTGACGGTTCCGGCGCCCTCGCGCTCGCGCTGCTTGCCGAACATGGCGAAGGCCGGGGCGATTTCGTCCAGGGCGCGGAACACCGATTCGTAAAGGGCGAGGTCGACCACTTGGCCCTGGCCGGTGGCATCGCGGTGGCGCAGCGCTACCAGCACCCCGATGGCGCCGTAGAGCCCGCTCATATAATCGGCCAGCGAGGTGGAGCCCGGCGTCACCGGCACGCCGCCGGGAAGGCCCGCCAGATAGGACAGACCGCCGAAGGCATGGGCGATGCGGGCGAAGCCGGGACGGTCCTTATAGGGGCCGGTCTGGCCGTAACCGGAAATGCGCAGCAGGATCAGGCCGGGATTGACCGCTGAAAGTTCCTGCCAGCCCAGGCCCCATTTTTCCAGGGTGCCGGGGCGGAAATTCTCGGCCACCACATCCGCCTCGGCCACCAGTTTCAGGAACAGCGCCTTGCCCTCGGGCTTGCGCAGATCCAGGGTGACCGAGGTCTTGTTGCGTGCCTCCGACAGCCACATCAGCGAATCGCCGCCGCGTTCGGTGATGGAGCCGAAATGGCGGAAGGTGTCGCCGCCGTCGGGCTGTTCCACCTTGATCACCTCGGCGCCGAATTCTCCCAGGATGGCGGCGGCATAGGGCGCGGCGATGAAGGTGGCGATGTCGAGGACGCGGATGCCGGTCAGCGGCTTGGTCATGGCGTTTCCTTCAGTTTGAGCCGTTCCACCCGAATCATGGTCCAGGGAAGGGCGGCCGCCTCGCGCGGCCAGGCAAGCCACCATTCGCGGGCGGGCGGCCAGACGGGCCAGACCGCCGAGGGGCTGACCCGCAGACCGAGACGGTGGAAGACGTAGAGCGAGCGGGGAATATGGCAGGCGTCGGTGACCAGAAGCAGGCGCCGCCATCCCCGTTGCGCGACGATGGGACGGCACAGGCGGGCATTGCCGATGGTGTTGACCGATGCCTCCTCGGTGACGATCCGGTCGGGCGCGATTCCCGCCGCCACCGCCATGTCGCGCATCACATGGGATTCCGGCTTTGGGTGGCGCACCGGTCCGCCGGTCATCAGCAGATGGCCGACCCGGCCGGATCGGGCCAGCGCCACGGCGCGGGCCACCCGGCGCGCCAGGGCGGGGCTGGGACTTCCGTCGGAAAGAATCATCGCGCCCAGTACGATGGCGGCATCGAAGTTTTCAGCGGGTGGTGGCATCATCACTTTAGCAATTGCAGATACGCCCATGGAGGATGAATTGGACAAACGCCGCAACACCGACGTCATCGTGGAGACGCTGAAGCTGGAAGGCAAGCGGGTGATCGACGTGGGCAGCGGCGATGGGGCCTTGCCGCGGCTGCTCGCCCGCTTCGGCGCCCATGCCACCGGCATCGAATGCAGCCCGCGCCAACTGGCCAAGGCCCGCGCGGCGGCCAAGGTGGGCGACGAGGAAATCGTCGAGGGCGTCGGCCAGAACCTTCCCTTCGACGACGAAAGCGTCGATCTGGTGATCTTCTTCAACAGCCTGCACCACATTCCCATCGCCCATCAGGCCAAGGCCATGGCCGAGGCCGCCCGCGTGCTCAGGCCCGACGGCGAGGTCTATGTGTCCGAGCCGCTGCCTTTCGGTCCCTTCTTCGAGGCGGTGCGGCCCATCGACGACGAGACCTGGGTGAGGGGGGCCGCCCTGGCCGCCGTCAAGGGCGCCTGGGTGCACGGGCTGGAGGAATCGGCGGAATTCACCTATGTCCATCCCATGGTGATGAAGGACTACGAAACCTTCCGCGACAAGATCGTCTCGGCCAACGACGAGCGGGAAACCAAATTCGCCGTCCTGGATGCCGAGATGCGGGAGCGCTTCGCCAAGCTGGCCCAGCCCTCTCCCGATGGCGGCTTCGCCTTCGAGCAGCCCATGCGGGTCAATTTGCTGCGGAAGGTTTGATTTCCGTAAGGAAAAGCCGTGCCAATATACTGAACTTCGGTATTGCGGCAGAAGACTATTTCCGTTGATCCTGAGGCCATGAATCGTAAGCAGCGACGCGCCCAGGCCAAGACCGGGGCCTCCCCCGTATCCGCCTTGGGCGACGATCTCAATGGATTGTTCCAACTGGCCCTTGGGCATCATCAGGCGGGGCGGCTGGCCGAGGCGGAAGCGCTTTATCACCGCATCCTGGCCAAGGAGCCGCGCCATGTCGACGCGCTTCACCTTCTCGGACTGGTCGCCCATCAGTGCGGTAATAATGAGTCCGCCGTTCAACTGATCACCCGGGCCATCGGGCTCAACCCCGGCTTCGCCGAAGCGCACAACAACCTTGGAAACGCGCTGAGGGCACTTGGTCGTCCCGAGGAGGCGGTTGCGGCCTATGACGCCGCCCTTTACCGCAACCCTCGCCTCGTGGAGGCACATCTGAACAAGGGCTTGGCCCTGCATGAGCTGGGGCGGTTGGATCAGGCCCTTGCCTCGTTTGATGCCGCCCTCCAATTGTGCCCCGATCAGGCCGAGGCCCACTATAATCGCGGCGTGATCTTGCACGATCTGGGGCTCTACCAGGACGCCGTCGGCGCCTATGACATCGCCCTTATGCGCCATCCCGGCCGGGTGGAAGCTCAGTTCAATCGGGGTGTTTCCCTTCAGGCCCTGGGAGAGGATGACTTGGCGCTGGCGGCTTTCGACGCGGCGTTGGCGGCCAAGCCCGATTATTTGGATGCCCATATCAACCGGGGCGCCGTGTTGAAGGCCAAGGGGCGGCAGGATCAGGCAGCGGAGGCCTTCGCCACCGCCTGCCGCCTAGGGCCGGATCGGGTAGAGGGCTTTACCAATCTGGGGATGGCCTTGAACGATCTGGGACGCCGGGGCGAGGCCATGGATAGTTTTGGCCGGGCGCTGGCGATCAAGCCCGATTATGACGCGGCCCATCGCGCCTTGCTGGCGACGCTGCTCTACGGCAGTGACCTGTCGCCCCAGGACCGTTTCGCCATCCACCGGGCATTCGAGACCGCCTGCTATCCGGTTCCGCCCCCGTCGCCAGGCGTCTTCGCCAATCCGCGCGATCCCGAGCGGCGATTGCGGATAGGATTGGTCTCGTCCGATTTTCTGGAGCATCCGGTCGGACGCAACATGCTGCCCTTGCTCGAAGCCCATGACCAAAACCGGGTGGGGCTGCATTTTTATGCCCATCTGGATAAGCCCGATGCCATGACCGAGCGGTTCCGCGCCGTGTCCGAGGGCTGGCGCTCCATCCGTGCCATGGGGGACGAGGAGGTGGCGTGCCAGATCCGAGACGACGGCATCGACGTTCTGATCCATCTGGCCGGACGCTTCGACCTCAATCGTCCGCGTATTGCCATGTTCCGTCCCGCCCCGGTCCAGATCAGCTTTCACGACGCCGCCACCAGCGGGCTGGCCGCCATGGATGCCATCATCGCCGATCGGGTCATGGTGCCCCGCCGTCCCACCGAGCTGTTCACCGAGCGCCCGATCCGGCTGCCCAGTTTTTATCTTCATGCGCCCTTGGACAACGCCCCGCCGGTGGCGCCACCGCCCCTTCTGACCAAGGGAGTGCCGACTTTCGGCAGTTTCAATAATCCGGCCAAGCTGTCCGAGGCGACCCTGGCCACCTGGGCCCTTGTGCTGAAGCGGATACCTGGCGCGCGCCTCGTGCTGAAATACAAGAACTGGTTCGCCAATCCAAGCGTGGCCCAGCGGGTGCTGGGCATCATGGCGGCGCAGGGCATCGATCCAACCCGCATCAGCTTGGGCGATGGCGAGGAGGACGCAAACTCGCATCTGGCGCGCTACGGCGGGATCGACGTCGCCCTGGATCCGTTCCCCTTCAACGGCTCGACCACCACTTTCGAGGCCCTGTGGATGGGGGTGCCGGTGGTCACTTTGCTGGGCGAGACCATGGTGGGCCGTTGGGCCGCCGGGATCTTGAACCCCATTGGCCTTGGCGCATTGGTGGCCCACAGCGTCGACGAATATGTCGAACTGTGCCGGGCCTTATGCGCCGAACCGGACAACCTGGCGCGGCTTCGGTCCGAATTGCGGCAAAGAGTGGCGGCCTCGCCGCTGTGCAACGCCCGGCTCAAAGCCCGGCATCTCGAACGGACCTATCGGGCGCTGTGGCGTCGTTGGTGCAAGAAGACGTGACGTAAACGTCCTCTCCCACAGGCGGGAGAGAGGATTAAGGCTTTAGACATCCAACAAAAAACCCCGCCGGATCGCTCCGACGGGGATTTTCTTCGCAGGACGCGCGATCGCTCAGCCGTGCAGCGAGTGATAGCGGGCCATCAGAACGTCCTTGCTTTCCACATCGCCAACGACGATGCAGTCGGCCGGACAGACCATCTGGCACTGCGGGCTGTCTTCGGCGCCGACGCACTCGGTGCAGGCGGCCGGGTTGATCACATAGATCACGTCGCCGGCGGAAATGGCGGTGTTCGGGCACACGGAGACGCAGGCGTCGCAGCTGGTGCAGTCGTCGGTAATCTTCAGGGACATGGGATGATCCTCTCTCGTCGCAACCCCATTAACGGCCAAATTCCGGCCCCCGCGTTATTGGCGGGTGGCCGGAAGATGCCGCATACTACGCCGCTTGGCCGAGACGGGCCAGCTTTTCGTGACGGAAGGCGCCCCACAGCGCGGCACCGATGGCGCCGGCATAGATGGAGTCCGGGTTGGCCACCGCCACCAGATTGACCTTTTCCTGCTCGGCCGCCTCGTTGAGGGCGGCGACCAGGCCGGTATCGAGCGCCAGGCCGCCAGTGACCTGGACGATGCCTTCCACCGCGCCGATGGACTTCAGCAGCTTGGCGAGGCGCACCGCCATGGACACGTGAATGCCCTTGAGGATGTTCGAAGCCGAGATGCCGCGCGACACCATGTTGATGACGTCGGTTTCGGCCAGCACGGCGCAGATGGACGAGACCTTCTCGGGGTCGTCGGCCTTCTGGGACAGGCTGCCGATTTCGTCCTGGGCGATGCCCAGATAGCGGGCGATATTCTCCAGGAACTGGCCGGAGCCGGACGCGCACTGGCTGGTCATCTTGTAGGACAACACCTTGCCCGAGCCATCCATGCGGATGGCGCGGCCGTTGAGCGCGCCGATATCGAGCACGGCGCGGGCGTCCTTGTTCAGGTACAGGCCGCCACGGCCGTGGGTGGTCATGGAGTAGAAGTGACCGGTGGCGAAGCTGAGGTTTTCGGCGTCGCCGGTGGACGCCACATAGGCCACGTCCTTGGGGCTGACGCCCGCCGATTTCAGCATGCTGTCATAGGCTTCGTTGGTCAGCTGGAAGGGGTCGCGGTTGCGGATGCGCGCGGTTTCCTTGCCCAGCCACTCGACCTTGTCGCCATTCACCTTGAAGACGACGGTCTTGATGCAACCCGAGCCGATATCGACGCCGGTGGTGATGAGTTCAGACATTCAGGTATCCTCCCTTCCCGACTAATTCACGACGGCGCGGACGGCGAAGGTAGCTCCGCCGAGAGCGCCGGTGTAGATGGAGTCCGGGTCGATATTGATGGTGACGTCGCCGTAGTTTTCCTTGATCAGCTTGCGCAGCTCGCGCACCGCCGCCTCGTTCTTGGCGACGCCACCGGTGAAGGTGAACTGGTCCTTGACGCCACCGGCGCGCGACAGGATGGACATGGCGCGCAGGATGATGGCGCGGTGCAGACCGGCCAGGATGTCCTCGCGCTTTTCGCCCAGGGCAAGACGATCACGCAACTCGGCACCGGCGAACACGGTGCAGGTGGAGTTGATGCGAACCTGCTTGTTGGACTTCATGGCCAGCGGGCCGAGCTCGTGCAGACCCATGTTCATCTCGTCGGCGATATAGCCCAGATAGCGGCCGCAACCGGCGGCGCAGCGATCGTTCATCTGGAAGTTCTCGACGATGCCGACGGGGTCCACCTGGATGCCCTTGGTGTCCTGGCCGCCGATGTCGAGCACCGTGCGGGTTTCCGGGTACATCATATGGGCGCCGAGGCCGTGGCACAGGATCTCGGAGCGGATATGCTCCTTGGGGAAGGGCAGGCGGACGCGGCCGTAGCCGGTGCCGACCACATAGGTCTCCTCCAGCGGAATGGCCAGGGCCGACTGCACCGGGGCCAGGATCGAGGAACCGGTCATGGTGCCCTTTTCCAGGGCGCGGACGAACTTGCCCTCCATGTCGCCGCTCGGCGGACGGTTTTCCACTTCGATGATCGACTTGTCATAGACGTTGAGGATCAGGTCGAAGCCGAGACCGGCTTCCTTGCACACGGCTTCGCCGTGGCTCATGAACTCGGCGCCGGCCAGATCGCGGAAGAAGTCGGACTTGCGCTTGACGCCGGGGGCGTATTGGGCGGCCGAACTGGTCCGCAGACGCGAGAAGGTGCCTTCCAGAGCCTCGATCACCGCCCGCTCGCGACCCGCGAAACGTGGGCCCTTGATGTTGGTGATGCAGGTGCGCTCGAGATCGTCCAACTGCTCGAGGAACTGGACGTGACGGAAATTCCGCTCCAGATCGGCCAGGATGTCGTCGACCTTGCCCGCCACTTCCGGCACGCCGCCCAGGGCGCGACGGAACAGGGTGAGGCGGGTGTCGATCAGCGCTTCCTGCTTGGAAACGGCGGCCGCGGTATCGTAATTGGAACGCGAATTGGTGATGCCGCGCCCCATGATCTGCAGGTTCTCATCCATCACCACGGCTTTGGTGGTGGTGGAGCCCAGATCGATGCCGATGAAACAACGCATTGTGAATTCCTCCCTTACGCGGCCACGGTCTTGGAGCCGCCGCCACGGCGCTTCTGCTCGATCATCTGGAAGTAGGATTCCAGACGGTTTTTCACGTTGGCCGCCGAGAAGTAGCGGGGGTCGACCAGATCGGTTTCGATGAACGCGCCGGGACGACCGGTGCGACGCTCGACTTCCTTCATGATCATCAACTGACCGGCCGAGAAGCTGTTGCAGCTCTTGATGGAGTTGATCAGCAGGCCGTCGGCCTCGTATTCCTCCACATACTTGGCCAGCAGATCCACGCGGGTCGGCAGGTTCAAGTTGGTGTAGCAACCCAGGCAATAGTCGGCCAGGCTCTCCAGGGGATTTTCCGGGTCGTGACGGAAGCCCTGGTCGTAAAGACCGCCCACCTTGGTGTAGGAGGAAGCGACCACGACCGCGCCTTCGTCATAGAACATCTTCCAGAATTCACGGAAGTTGGTCCAGTTGGGCGGGCCTTCCACGATCAGACGGTACTTCTGGTCGTTGAAATAGGTGCCTTCGGGGGTCAGCGGACCCTGATGGTTCTCGATGCGGCCCTGCACTTCGGCGCGCAGCATCTTGTAGTATTCGACCGCGTCGTCGGTGCCGCGGAACGCGGTGAAGATCGGGCCGATATAGTAGACGCCGCCGAAATAGGCGTCGATGGGCGACGGCTTGACCTTGCCCTGCTCCAGGCACCACACCAGATCGTCTTCCGCCTTGGCCGAAGCCTTCAGGTAGCCGCGCAGGCGGTCGATGTCGAACTTGACGCCCGAGACCTGCTCCAGGCCCGGAATGACCACTTCCTTGAGCTGCTTGACGATATAGTCGCGCATGTTCTTGGTGGAATGCCCATCGCCCTCATAGGGGACGTGCAGCATCAGGGTCGGGCACTTGTACTCTTCACGCAGCAGCTCGAACCACTTCATGAAGGTGTAGCAGCCGGTATAGCTGAGCATCAGCACGTCCGGATTGGGATAGGGCTTGCCGTTCGGCGCGATATTGCCCTTGGACATCTGGCCGA
This sequence comes from Paramagnetospirillum kuznetsovii, assembly GCF_003284725.1. Lineage (GTDB taxonomy): Bacteria > Pseudomonadota > Alphaproteobacteria > Rhodospirillales > Magnetospirillaceae > Phaeospirillum > Phaeospirillum kuznetsovii. The sequence goes on from NZ_PGTO01000033.1 coordinate 11,611, forward strand.
TATCCGCCTTCACATAGGTGCAGACGTCCTCGGAGTGGCCCGACTTCTCGGCTTCCATGATGTAGCCGCCCGAAGCCTTGCGCATGCCGGCCTGGATGGCGTTGATCTCGGGCAGGTTGTTGACGATGTCGAAGCACATCAACAACTCGTTCAGATTGCCGGGAACGAAGGTGGACGACACCTTGCGACCGGTTTCGTGCTTGGAGGTGATCGCGTCGTAGTTCCGAGCGATCATCGCCTTTTGCATCTCCATGGATGCTTCTTTGACGGCTTCAGGCTTGCTCATGATGTCAGCTCCACAGCTTGATGGAATCGGCGAAGGTGCCAGCCTGCTCGCGGATCGGCTGCATCTGGCCCGAATTTTCGGCGTATTTGAAGGCGATGTAGGGGATGCCCGCTTCCGACAGCTTGGAGCAGATCATCGGACGGTCCAGCAGGGCCGGATCGCAGAAGGACGGGGTCGCGTAGATCACGCCCTCGGCGCCGCAGGCCTTGATGGCCTTCACATGGAACTCGCCCTTGACCTTGCCGTCGGGAACGTATTTGCACGAGGTCTCGACCGAGTTCTCGATATAGGTATCGGACAAGGCCTTCAGCGGATTGCCGGTGGACGGCACATCGACCATCAGGAAGCGGTTGTTCAGCGAGTAGTCGTCATCGACCACATAGCAACCGGCCATCTCGATGGACTTGATCAGATTCAGCGGCGGCTGCTCGCAGAACGAGCCATAGATCGAGACGCGGACATTGTCGCGCTTCGGCCGGTCCTCGGCCTTGGCGGCGGCCATGTAGTCCTTGAGCATCTGGTTATGCTCTTCCACGTCCATCATCAGACCCGCGCGCATCAGCAGGTAGATCTCCGAGGTCGGGGCCTTCCAGGGCTCCTTGGCGCGGAAGGCATAGACCTCACGCACCAGACGACGGTTCTCGTTGTAGAGCTTGATGGAGTTGCGGATGTCGTCGTCGCTGATCTTGCGGCCGGTCATGTGCTCCAGACCTTCCTTCAGCTCCAGCAGCTCCTGTTCGTAATAGGTGCCGCCGATGCTGGGGATGTAGTTCTGGGGGGTGTCGAAGAACTTGGTCCACACGTTGGGGAACATGATCTTCCACATGCCCGACAGGTTGCGGATCACGTCGCAGACGAACGGGAAGATCATGCCGTCGACGAAGTCGAGACGGTTGGTGACGCCCAGTTCGATGGTGGAGCGCGGAATGCGGCAGATATAGCTCTGATAGTAGGCGTCGCCATGGATGACTTCCATCTGGTCGCCGCCGCCGAAGATGCCCAGCGGCAGGCAGCCCGCGGCATGGATCATTTCCAGGGGCGAGTAGACCGGCAGGAAGCCGACGACCTTGCGGCCGGGCTTGGCGGCTTTCCACTTGCGGGCGTAATTGAAGCTGAGGTCTTCGAACATCTCCTGGCAAACGGCCACGATGTCGGCGACGGTCCTATTCTTTCCAGACATCCTATCGGTCCTCCCAAAGTGCCGCTCTCTTTTCGACGAAAGCGTTCAATCCCTCGACTGCGTCGAAGGTGGCCATCAGGCCGTTAAGGTAAAGCTCTTCGACGGCGGCGATCTTGGCCTTGACCCGCTCGTTCATGCCGAGACGGGCGGCCTTGACCGCGAAGCGCAACGAAGAGGCGGAATGCTTGGCCGGTCCGGCATCAAACCAGGCCAGGGCGGCGGCTTCCGGCTCGTCGGCCACCGCATTGGCGATGCCAAGGCGCAAGGCGTCCTCGCCGGTGATGCTGCGACCGGAGTAGAGCAGATCCTCGGCCGCCACCCGCGGCATGCGCTCGGGCAACAGGCAGGACGCCGCCGGGGCGAAGACGCCCAGGATGATCTCGGGCTGGCCCAGCTTGGCGTCGGGAGCGACGAACATCATGTGGCCGGCCAGGGCCACTTCCAGTCCGCCGCCGAGGCACTGGCCCCGCACCGACACCAGAATCGGAACGGGGTATTCCACCATGGCGATGATCAGGGCATGCAGGCCCTTCAACATGGCGGCGCACTGGTCGGGCATGTGCTCGGGCACCGAGGCGCCGAAGCTGAAATGCGGACCTTCGTGGTCGATCAACACCGCCTTGACGTGGATGTCGCTGCTGGCCTCGGCCAAGGCCTTGGTCAGGGCGGCGATCATCTCGGCATCGACGATATTGGCCTTGGGGCGCGACAGCCGCAGCCGCAGCAGCTTGCCGTCGCGATCCCGCCAAACCTTGAGAGCGGAGTCGGCCATGGTCAGCCTTCCGCCTTGGGGATCAGCGACTCGATCAGTTCGGGAGTCCACGGCGCGCCCTTGGCCAGGGCCTGGCGCAGGGCCACGAAGTCGATCTCGCGGTCGTCCTTCGGGCCTTCGTTGAAGGCGCGGAAGCCGGTGCGGGCCTCGGTCATCATGTTCAGGCCCAGCCAGTCGCGGCTGTTTTCCTTGTTGGCGTTCCAGGCGTTCAGCTTGGGCTTGCGCAGTTCCTGGATGGTCTTGGTGAAGCAATCGGGGAAGGTGTGCAGGATCTTGGCGCAGATTTCCTCGACCTTGGCGTCCAGCAGGGACAGATCGACGGTGCCCTTCTTCAACAGCTCCTTGCCCGCGGCCAGTTCGGCCCCGGTCTTGGATTCGCCGTGGATGATGCGGCCGAATTCGTCCAGATAGCGGTCGGTGATCACCAGGGGGTTGGGAACGAACTTGCCGTCCACCTTCAGCGCCGGGACCACGTCCATGATGATGCCGGTGCGATAGGCCTTGTGGGCCGACCAGGGCTCGCACAGCGAACCGGAAACCATGGCCAGCTCGGCGCCGATCATGACCGGCAGGAAGTCGGTGGCGCCGCCGATGGGGGCGGAACCGTGCTTCGGCCCGGCCTGGCCGAACTTGGCCAGATCCTGGGCGACCGAGAAGTCGGCCGCCATGCCGATTTCCTGACCGCCGCCGATGCGCATGCCGTTGACGCGACAGATCACCGGCTTGTCGCAGCCCAGGATGGCCGAGACCATGTCGTTGAACAGCCGCATATACTGGCGGTATTCCTGCGGATTACCGGCGTAGTACTCGGCATATTCCTTGGTGTTGCCGCCGGTGCAGAAGGCCTTGTCGCCAGCGCCGGTGAACACCACCGAGGAGACGTCGCGGGCGTTCGAGGCGTCGCGGAACGCCATGATGACGCCCTTCACCATGTCGGTGGTGTAGGAATTGTACTGCTTCTGGTTGTCCAGGGTGATCCAGGCATTGTAGAGGCCCTCGGCCACGGTGCCGTCGGCACGCTTGGCGGGGCGCTTCTCGTAGAGAACGCCGGGCACGACTTCGGTCTTGACCAGATTGTGGTCATTGAGGTGGCCGGGCGCCGTCTTTTGGACGATAGCGGCGGTTTCCTTCTTCATGGCGATGGTTCTCCCTCTCTTGATTTGATTTTTTACGACGCCCAGGTTGTCAGGTGTGGGGCCGCAGCACGGCGCGGCGCGACAGCTTGTGGTCGTGAACGGCGGCGAAGGTCTCGTTGATGGAGTCCAGCGGCCGACATTCGACGAAATTCTTGACGTTGACCTTGCCCGACAGAACCAGTTCCAGGGCACCCGGATACAAATCGGGCGAGCAGCCCCAATTGCCAAGGGCGCGCGCATGGAAGGCCATCAGATTGGAAAGACGGAATTCAGCCTTGTTCATGGTGTAGCCCACCACGCAGATGGTGCAGCCATGGACCATCAGGTCGAAGGCGGTCTGCTGGCCGGGCACGCTGCCCGAGCATTCCATGATGACCCATTCGGTGGAGCGCAGGCCTTGGGCCTTGGCGAAGCCGCCGATTTCCTTCTTGAGGTCGCGGGTCGAGGCGAAGTCCTTGGGGTTCAGCCCCAAGCTGGCGCCCGAGGCCTTCACCGCTTCCAGCTTGGCCGGGTCCAGGTCCAGGGCCACCACGGTGGCGCCCATGGCCGAGGCCACCTGGACGGAATAGCCGCCGACGCCGCCGCAGCCGATGACGATCACCAGATCGCCCTTGCCGATGCCAGCCTGAACGGCGGCCTGATAGGGGGTGGTCAGCGCGTCGGCCACCACGGAAACCTCGGCCAGTTCCAGACCGGCGGCCTTCAGGCGGGCCTCGTCCACCGGGCACAGACCCAGGGCGGGGACTTTCACATGGGTGGCGAAGCCGCCCTGGAGGTCGTTGCCGGGCATCTTCTGGCTGCGGCAGATGGTGCCCTTGCCGCGCTTGCACAGGTCGCATTCACCACAGGGGATGACGGCGGGAATGATCACCGCCTTGCCGATCCAGCTTTCGGCCCCGGCCCCGGCGGCCTGGACGCGGCCGCTGATCTCGTGGCCCAGGGCCAGGGGCAGGGCGTGATTGGTGCGCACACCATTGTAATAATAGTCCATATCCGTATGGCATACACCGCATCCGGCGATGGCGACCAACACCTCCCCCGGCTCCAGGCCGCCGATCTCCATCGGCTCCTTCACCATGGGCTGGGCCACTCCGGTCATCATCCAGCGATACGGCTGCGTGCTCATGCGTTTCCCTCTCCTCAAAGGCTGCCGATCCGGTCCCCGGGTTGGCCCGGAATTCATGTCGGCGTGTATTATTGGGTAAATGCGTACCACAATACCGATTTAGCAGTCAAGCATGCCTTGTGGGCTTGTAGTCCGACCCAAAGGGGTGGTATGCACCTAGTCCCAACACGTTTGGAGAATCGCTGGGCGATATCGACGAGCGGTGCGCGGGACCGTCAGCCGCCGGAACAGCCGGTTTGGAGGGCGTGGCCGCGTTCGAACGAACCAAAGAACCGTGGCCAGGCAACCCATGACATCGAGGTCGAGGGGCCTTTCGGGGGAAGAAAAATTATGACGACGAGTTCCGGATCTGGATCTGTCTCTATAGCGATGTGCGGCAGCGGCGGCGCCGGCGTGATGACCGCCGCCAACATGTTTCTCGACGCAGCGGCCGAGGCTGGTTTCTATGCGCTGTTCGGCCGGTCTTCCGGTCCGCAAATTCGCGGTGGCGAAGCCGCCGCCCTGGTGCGCCTCGGTGTCGATCCGATCACCTCGGTCGACGATACCTTCGACATCATGCTGGCCATCGACTGGCAGGGCGTTCAGCGCTTCGCCGCCGAATTGCCGCTGTCGAAGAACAGCATCGTCATTTGCGACCCGTCGGCTGGCGAAGTTCCGGAAGCTTACGTCAAGAGCGGCGCCCGCATCGTCCACCTGCCCATGAAGGATCTGGCCAAGGCCATTCCGGGCGGTCGTCCCAACATGATCGCGCTGGGCGCGGTCGCCGCCCTGATCGGCTTCCCCGTCGCTCCGCTGACCGAGGTTCTCGGCAAGTCGCTGAAGAAGAAGCGCGCCGATGCCTTCGAGGCCTCGGTGGCCGGCGTTAAGGCCGGCGCCGAAGCCGCCGCCACCCTGGGCGAGTGCAAGAAGATCGGCGCCCCCAAGGCCAAGGACGTCAAGCGCTGGACCATCACCGGCAATTACGGCACCGGTCTGGGCGCCATTCGTGGCGGCGTGCGCTTCTGCGCCGCCTATCCGATCACCCCCGCCACGGAAGTGTTGGAGTACTTAAGCTCCGCCCTGCCCAAGGTCGGCGGCGTGTTCGTGCAGGCCGAGGATGAGCTGGCTTCCGTCAACATGTGCATCGGCGCCTCCTATGGCGGCGAGGCCTCCATCACCTCGACCGCCGGTCCCGGCCTATCGCTGATGATCGAGGGCCTGGGCCTGTCCATGGCGTCGGAAACCCCGGTCGTGGTGGTCGATGTGCAGCGTGTCGGACCGTCGACCGGCATCGCCACCAAGTGCGAGCAGTCGGACCTCAACATCGCCGTTTACGGCCTGCATGGCGACGCGCCCCATCTGGTGGTGGCGCCCAACTCCATCAGCGACTGCATCTTCACCACCCAGTGGGGCGTCTATCTCGCCGAGGCTCTGCAGAGCCCCTGCATCGTGCTGTCGGATCAGGCCCTGGGCCAGAGCCGCGGCATCATCGACGCGCCCGCCGACGTGGCATTCGTGGGCAAGCGCCTGGTGGCCGAAGCCCCGGCGGAAGGCGAGGTGTTCAAGCGCTACGCCAATACCGCCTCGGGCATCTCCCCCATGCCGGTTCCCGGCCAGCCCGGCTGCCAGTACACCGCCGACGGCTTGGAGCACACCGAGACCGGCACCCCGACCTCGCAGTCCTCCGATCACGTCATGCAGCTGGACAAGCGCCAGCGCAAGCTGACCGGCCATGACTACGGCAACCATTGGGCCACCATCGAGGGCGAGGGAGACATCGCCGTCATCACCTGGGGCTCGTGCACCGGTGCCGCCCGCGAGGCGGTCGACCGCGCCCGCGCCGACGGCGTCAACGCCAAGCTGATCGCCCTGCGCCTGATCTATCCGACCCGGCCCGAGCATCTGGGCGACGCGCTGAAGGGCGTCAAGAAGATCCTGGTGGTCGAACAGAGCCATCTGGGCCAATTCACCCGTTATCTGCGTGGCGAATACGACCTGCCGGTCAAGCCCGAGCAGTTGTCGCGTCCCGGTCCGCTGCCCATGCGTCCCGGCGAAATCCACGCCCGCCTCCTGAAGATGGGGAAGTAAGCCATGACCGCAGTTACCTACTCCGCCAAGGATTTCAAGTCCGACGTCAAGCCGGTCTGGTGCCCGGGTTGCGGCGATTACGCCGTGCTGTCCTCCATCACCAAGGCCTTCGCCGATCTCGGCCTCGCCCCGCACCAGACCTCGGTCGTGTCGGGCATCGGCTGCTCGTCGCGCATTCCGGCCTATACCAACACCTACGGCTTCCACTCCATCCACGGCCGCGCCCTGGCCGTGGGCCAGGGGCTGAAGCTGGCCCGTCCCGATCTCACCGTCCTGGTGGCGGGCGGCGACGGCGACGGCTTTTCCATCGGCGGCAATCACTTCCTGCACGCCTGCCGCCGCAATGTGGACCTGACCTATATCGTCATGGACAACCGGGTCTACGGCATGACCAAGGGCCAGCCCTCTCCGACCACCGAGTCCGATTGGGACGCCTCGGCCATGGCGCCGCCCGGCGGCACCGGCATGACGCCGTTCCATCCGCTGGCCATCGCGCTGGCGGCGGGGGCGAATTTCGTGGCGCGCGGCTTCTCGGGCGATCCGAACGGCACCGCCGCGATCATCGCCGAAGCCATCAAGCATCCCGGCTTTTCCTTCGTCGCCATCATGAGCCCCTGCATCACCTTCCGCGAGGAACAGCGGGAGTGGAAGGATACCATGCGCAAGGTGGCCATCGATTCCACCAACGACGCCGCCCAGGCCGCTCGTCGCCTGATGACCGACGACGGTTATAACTGCGGCGTGCTCTATCGCGGCAATCGGGTGTCCTATGGCAAGGAAAAGATTGCCACGGCCCAGGTGGCCGATCTGGACGCGGAGTTCACTCTTTGAGGCGAACGCCTGATTTCGAGTCCGTGAAGACCTCCGCCGATCTCCTTTCCGTCGCCCGCTTGATGGAAGAGAGATCGGCGGAACGCTACCGCGAACTGGCCGAGGCCTTCGAGATTTCGTGTAATCTCGATACCGCCGAGGCCTTTCGCATGCTGGCCGAGGGCGAGGATCGGCATGCCGCCGACTTCCCCGCCCTTGTGGGCGATGCGCCGCGCACCATTCCGTGGGGAGAAGACGATCCCGAGATCGCCGATCCCGGCGCGGTTCATTACCTTATGCATCCCTGGCACGCCGTCGATCTGGCCCTATGCCACGAGCAAGAAACCCTGGCCCTGTTCACCCTGGTGGCGGAAAAATCCCCCCATGCCGAGGTGCGGGCCGAGGCCGCGCGTCTGGTGGAGCGGGAAACCCGCCATGTGGAGGAGATGCGGGCCTTGCGCGACGCCCAGGACATCCCCCCCGAGGATTGGGAGGACGATGACGATCCGCCCAATTGGGAAGCCGGAGACTGACCATGCACCAGACCATCCTGCCCGAAGGCTGGGAAGCGCCCATCGGCTATGCCAACGGCATTCTCGCGGCAAAGGGCAGGGTGCTGGCCCTGGCCGGTCAGGTGGGCTGGAACGCCAGGCAGGTGTTCGAAAGCGAGGACATCGTCCCGCAATTCGAACAGGCGCTGAAAAACATCATCGCCATCTTGGACGCGGCGGGCGGCAAGCCGGAACACATCATCCGTATCACCGCTTTTTGCATCGACAAGCCGCGCTATCTGGAGGCGCGCCGCGAACTGGGTGGCATTTGGCGCAAGCTGATGGGCCGCCACTATCCCGCCATGAGCATGATCTTCGTGGCCGATCTGTTGGATCATCCAGCCAAGATCGAGCTTGAAGCCACGGCGGTCATTCCCGACTGACGGGATGTGATGGCGGGCGCCATTCCCCGCACATAACGAATTCTTATGGCAGCCATAGAAAATATAGTTTTCCAATGATGGCTTGAATGCCTCATGGTGGCGCATCGCGTCATTCAGCCAGGAGCATTCGGCCGTGCAGCAGATCAAGTGGGACGACCCCTTCCTCATCGAGAACCAGCTTTCCGAAGACGAAAAGATGGTCCGTGACGCCGCCCACGCCTACTGCCAGGAAAAGCTCCAGCCGCGTGTCATGAAGGCGTTCCGCGACGAAAGCTTCGACCGCGACATCATGACCGAGATGGGCGAGATGGGCCTGCTGGGCCCGACCATCCCCGAGGAATACGGTGGGCCGGGCGTCAACCATGTGGCCTATGGCCTCATTTCCCGCGAAGTCGAGCGGGTGGATTCCGGCTATCGCTCCGCCATGAGCGTGCAGTCCTCGCTGGTCATGCATCCCATCTATGCTTACGGCACCGAGGCGCAGAAGAAGAAGTATCTGCCCCGTCTGGCGACCGGCGAGATCGTCGGCTGCTTCGGCCTGACCGAGCCCGACGCCGGTTCGGATCCCGGCTCCATGCGCACCCGGGCCAAGAAGGTGGACGGCGGCTATCTGCTGACCGGCACCAAGATGTGGATCACCAACAGCCCCATCGCCGACGTCGCCATCGTCTGGGCCAAGTCCGACGCCCATGACAATAAGATCAAGGGCTTCATCGTCGATCGCGCCACCAAGGGCTTCTCCACGCCCAAGATCGAGGGCAAGCTCAGCTTGCGCGCCTCCATCACCGGCGAGATCGTGCTGGACGAGGCTTTCGTCCCCGACGAGAACCTGCTGCCCAACGCGTCCGGCCTGGGCGGTCCGTTCGGCTGTCTCAACAAGGCCCGCTACGGCATCGCCTGGGGCGTTCTGGGCAGCGCCGAATTCTGCTGGCATGCGTCGCGCCAGTACATGCTGGACCGCAAGCAGTTCGGCCGCCCATTGGCCGCCAACCAGATCCCGCAGCTCAAGCTCGCCAACATGATGACCGAGATCACGCTGGGCCTGCAGGCCTGCATCCGGGTCGGCCGCATGATGGACGACGACACCTGGGCGCCGGAAGCGGTGTCGCTGATCAAGCGCAACAACTGCGGCAAGGCGCTCGACATCGCCCGCATGGCGCGCGACATGCACGGCGGCAACGGCATCTCGGAAGAGTTCCACGTCATCCGCCACATGGTAAACCTGGAAACGGTGAACACCTATGAGGGCGCCCATGACGTCCATGCGCTGATCCTGGGCCGCGCCATCACCGGCATCCAGGCCTTCTCGTAAGGAAATCGACGAGCCAAGGAACGTGTTCCTTGGCGAGGCGTTGCGGGCAAGGCCCGAAGGTTGAGGGAACACGGGCGTGTCACGTCGGTGACGCGCCCGTCTATAGGAGAGGCCCATGGTCAAGGTGCTTGTCGCGGTCAAGCGGGTTATTGACTACAACGTCAAGATCCGGGTTAAGGCCGACAACACGGGTGTGGAGACTCAGAACGTTAAGTTCTCCATGAATCCGTTCGATGAGATCGCGGTCGAGGAGGCTGTTCGGCTTAAGGAAGCCGGAAAGGCCACCGAGATCATTGCGGTATCGGTGGGTCCGGCGGCGGCGTCGGAGACGTTGCGCACGGCGCTGGCCATGGGGGCCGATCGCGGCATCCTGGTGCAGTCCGATGACGAGGTTCAGCCGCTGGGCGTGGCCAAGCTGCTGAAGGCGCTGGTGGACAAGGAAGGCCCCGGCCTGATCATCCTGGGCAAGCAGGCCATCGACGACGATTCCAACCAGACCGGCCAGATGCTGGCGGCGCTGCTGGGTCGTCCGCAGGGCACTTTCGCCTCCAAGGTGGAGATCGGCTCGGACGCCATCACGGTGACCCGCGAGGTCGATGCCGGTCTCGAGACGGTGACCTTGAAGCTTCCGGCGGTGGTGACCGCCGATCTTCGCCTCAACGAGCCGCGCTACGCGTCGCTGCCCAACATCATGAAGGCGAAGAAGAAGCCCATCGACACGGTGACCGCGGCCGATCTGGGCGTCGATGTGAGCCCGCGCCTTGTCACCTTGAAGGTGGAAGAGCCGCCCAAGCGCTCGGCCGGTATCAAGGTGGCCGACGTGGCCGCCCTGGTGGACAAGTTGAAGAACGAAGCGAAGGTGATCTAGGGCTTGTCCACGAATGAACACGAATGAACACAGATAAAGAAAATCAATATTTCTATTCGTGTTTATCCGTGTTCATTCGTGGACCCTATCACCTG
>NZ_PGTO01000034.1 GCF_003284725.1 Paramagnetospirillum kuznetsovii
GCCGGAGGGCCGCGCCCGGTGAGGGGCAGACATAATGCTAGATCATCGTGCGTCATATTTGGCGCACGATGATCTAGTCGTGGGTGGTGACCCGCGTCGGGGCGACGGTGGCGCTGTCGCGGCTGAAACGGGCGATGAGGGAGCTGAAAAACTCGATCAGAAGAAACATGGCACTCTCCGATGGGCTGATGCTGCGTTGCAGCATTTATAACCCTTCGAAGTTTGGACCCGGCATGCAAATCCCGAGTCCCGCCCATGCCGGGTAGGCATGGCCTACCCGGTTGGCGTCAGTGGCCCCGCGCCAGTTCCTTGGCGTGGGCGGCGGCGGCGCGGGCGTGATGGCCCGCCACCAGCTTGCGGATCACCACATAGAAGATGGGGGTGAAGATCAGGCCAAAGCCGGTGACGCCCAGCATGCCGAAGAACACGGCGGTGCCCAGGCTCTGGCGCATCTCGGCACCGGCGCCGCTGGCGATCACCAGCGGCAGCACGCCCAGCACGAAAGCCAGCGAGGTCATCAGGATTGGGCGCAAGCGGGTGCGTCCGGCATGGACGGCGGCCTCGATGCGGTCCATGCCCTCGCCCTCGGCCTGACGGGCGAATTCGACGATCAGGATGGCGTTCTTGGCCGCCAGACCGATCAGCACGATGAAGCCGATCTGGGCCAGGATGTTGATGGACATGCCCCGGATGATCAGGCCGGACACGGCGGCCAGCAGGCACATGGGCACGATCAGCACCACGGCGGCGGGCAGCGACCAGCTTTCATACTGGGCGGCCAGCAACAGGAAGACGAACAGCACCGAGGCGGCGAACACCAGCAATCCGTTATTGCCCGCCAACAGTTCCTGCAAGGCCAGTTCGGTCCATTCGAAGCCGAAACCCTCGGGCATGACCTCGGCGGCGATGACGCGCATCTGCTCCAAGGCGTAGCCGCTGGCATAGCCCGGCGCCGCCGATCCTTGGATCTCGGCGGCTGGGAACAGGTTATAGCGCGGGATGCGGTAAGGCCCGGTGTCGGTGCGGAACGACGCCACGGCGCCCAGCGGCACCATCTGGCCCTTGTCGTTGCGGACCTTGATGCTGGCGATGTCCTCGATCTCGTTGCGGAACTGGGCGTCAGCCTGGGCGGTGACGCGGAAGGTGCGGCCCAGGAAGTTGAACTCGTTGACGAAGGCCGATCCCAGATAGACCTGCAACGCCTCGTTCACCCGGTCGGCGGGCACGCCCAGCATCTGGGCGCGGGCCAGGTCGATGTCGGCCTGGATATTGGGCGTGCGGGTATTGAACAGGGTGAAGATGCCCGACAGGCCCGGCACCTTGTTGGCGGCCCCGGCCAAATCCTGGGCCACATCCTCCAATGCCTTGGAACCGCGCCCGCCCTTGTCCTGCAACATCATCTTGAAGCCGCCCGCGGTGCCGATGCCGCGCACCGGCGGCGGCGCGATGGTGATGATGAAGGCTTCCTGGATGGCGCCAAGGCGCTTGCGCAGGTCGGCGGTGATCACCGTGGACGACAGTCCTTGGGCGTAGCGCTCCTCGAAAGGCTTCAGCGGCGTGAAGATGGCGGCGCCGTTGGAGGCGTTGGTGAAGGTCGCCCCGTCCAGACCGGCGAAGGCCACGGTATGGCCGACACCGGGGGTTTCGGCCATGATGGCGGCGGCGCGGCGCACCACCGCTTCGGTGCGTGACAGCGACGATCCCGGCGGCAGCTGGATCACGGTGATCAGGTAGCCCTGGTCCATGTCGGGAATGAAGCCCTTGGGCGTCTTCATGAATTCCAACCCGGCGGCGCCGATCAACCCCGCATAGATCACCAGCATGATGAAGGAGCGCCGCACCACGCCCCGGGTCAGGTTGCCGTAGCCGCTGGCCAGCCGGTCGAACCCCTTGTTGAAGCCCTTGAAGAACAGGGTGAAGGGCCGCGTCCAGGTGGTGTCGTCGTGGTGATCGTTGGGACCGTGGCCCCGGAACAGCAGGGCGCAGAGCGCTGGCGACAGGGTCAGCGACACGATCAGCGAAATCACGGTGGACGCGGCGATGGTCACGGCGAACTGCCGGAAGAACTGGCCGGAAATGCCGGGAATGAAGGCCGCCGGGATGAACACCGCGCACAGCACCAGGGCGATGGAGATCAGGGCACCGCCGACCTCGTCCATGGTCTGGTGGGCGGCGGATTTGGAATTCATGCCTTCGCGCATGTTGCGCTCGACGTTTTCCACCACCACGATGGCGTCGTCCACCACGATTCCCACTGCCAGCACCAGGCCGAACAGCGACAGATTGTTCAGCGAATAGCCCAGCGCCCCCAGGATGGCGAAGGTTCCCACCAGCGACACCGGGATCGCCGCCACCGGGATCAGCGAGGCCCGCCAGGTCTGCAGGAACAGGATGACGACCACCACCACCAGCACCACCGCCTCGAAGATGGTTTTGATGACTTCATGCACCGACTGGGCGATGAATTTGGTGGGGTTGTAGGCGATGGTGTAGGAGACGCCCGACGGGAAGGTCTTGGACATCTCCTCGACCTTGGCCAGGATGCGTTCGGCGGTGGCCAGCGCGTTGGAGCCGGGGCGCTGGAACACCGCCACCGGCACCGCGTTGTTGCCGTTGAGATAGCCGCTGACGCTGTAATCCTGGGCCCCCAGCTCGATGCGGGCGATGTCCTTCAGGCGCACCACCCGGCCGCTGGGGTCGGCCTTGAGGATGACCTCGCCGAATTGGGCGGGGTCTTTCAGGCGGCCCTGGGTCTGCACGGAAAGCTGAAAGGCGCCCTGCTTGGGCACCGGCGGCTGGTCCAGCACGCCGGCCGCCACTTGGACGTTCTGGGCCTGCAAGGCCTTGACCACCTCGCCCGCGGTCAGGTTGCGCGACGCCGCCTTGTCCGGGTCGATCCAGACCCGCATGGCGTAGTCGCGGGCGCCGAACACGCGGACCTCGCCGACGCCGTCCAGGCGCGCCAGCACGTCGATCAGCTGCAGAGTGGCGAAATTGGACATATAGAGCTGATCGCGCGACCCATCGGGCGAATTGAGGTGAACCACCAGCAGCATGTCGGGCGAGTTCTTGGCCACGGTGACGCCGATGCGCTTGACGTCGTCGGGCAGCCGTGCCGTGGCGATGGCGACGCGGTTCTGCACCAGCACCTGGGCGATGTCGAGATTGGTGCCGAGCGCGAAGGTCACCGTCATGCGCAGATTGCCGTCGCCGGTGGCTTGGCTGTTGATGTAGAGCATGTTCTCGACGCCGTTGATCTGCTGCTCCAACGGCGTCGCCACCGTATCGGCGACCACCTGGGCCGAGGCGCCGGGATACTGGGCGCTGACCACGATGGTCGGCGGTGCGATTTCCGGATATTGCGCCACCGGCAGCGCGAAGAACGTGATCGCCCCGATGATGGTGATCAGGATGGAGACCACCGTGGCGAAGATCGGCCGGTCGATGAAGAAATGGGCAAGCCGCATGATTGACCGCCCCTATTCGATCTTGCCGGGAACGCCGGTGACCTTGGCGCCGGGGCGTGCCCGCATCAGGCCGTTGATGATGATCTGATCCTCGGCGGCGACACCGTCGCGGATCACCCGCAAGCCGTCCTGCATGGGGCCGAGCTTGACGGGCTTGGGCACCACGGTGCCGTCCTTGACCGTCATGACCAGCTTACGCGATTGATCGGTGACGATGGCCGAATCGGGAACCAGCAAGGCGTCGTAGGGGGCCGAGGCGGCCAAACGGACACGGCCGAAGCTTCCGGGGGTCAGCGTGTGGTCCCCATTGGCGATGACGGCGCGCGCCCGGATGGTGCCGGTGCCGCGATCGACCTGATTGTCGATGAAGTCCAGCTTGCCTTCGCGCGGCCAGCCGGTCTCGTCCATCAGGCGGATCAGGGCGGGGGCTCCCACCATGCCTTCCTCGGGCTTGGCGGCGACCCGGCGCATCTGCGCCAGATAATCGGTCTCGCTCATATCGAAGGTGATATGGATGGGGTCTTGCGACACGATGGTGGTCAGCAGGGTGGGCGACGGGATATTGGGGCCGCCGCTGACCAGATTGCCGGTGCTGACCTGCTTGGCGCCGATGCGCCCGGAAATGGGGGCGGTGACGCGGGTGAATTGCAGGTTCAATTCGGCATCGCGCAATGCCGCATGGGCGGCGACGGCGGAGGCGTTGGCGCCCCGCGATTCCTCGGTGCGCTGGTCCAGCGTGCTTTCGGCGACGAAATCCTTGCGGCGCAGTTCGTCGGCGCGGGTCAACTGGCGCTTGGCGTATTCGCGCCCGCCCTGGGCCTGATCCAGCTTGGCGCGGGCGGCGGCGACCGCGACGTCGTAGGGCCGGGGGTCGATGACGAACAAAAGATCGCCCTTGTTGACCATCTGGCCGTCGGTGAAGTGGATTTCCGTCAGATAGCCGCTGACCCGCGCCCGGACCTCAACATAGTCCACGGCGGCGAACTGGCCGGTGAACTCGTTCCAGTCGGTGACGCTGCGCGACAGCGGCGCCGCCACGGTGACCGGGGGGCCTCCGGCCGGTGGCGCGGCCGCGCCGGAATTGGAGCCCGACGACATGAACGACACCAGCCCGGCGGCGATGCCCAGCAAGGCGACGCCGCCGATTAACAGAGCAGGCGTCGAAAGGGTGCGGCGGGGAGAGGCGTTCGACATTGATCCGATCCGGCTGAACTAAACTGAACAGTTTGGTTTTACCGTCCGGGTGGGCTCCGGGTCAATGAAGACGAAGTGATGAAAGATGTCTGCATACGTTTGAATTCGCCGACATTGTTGAGATAGATCTAAATCCATTATACCTTTGACCTAATGAGCCAGCCCGAGGAAGCCGTCCGTGCCGCCAGGCCCCCCAGCGCCCAGACCGGCCGGTCGGATCGCTTGAAGAGCACATGGCGGGCCCGCTTGATCGCCATATTCGCGGTCCCCTGCATCCTGGGCCTGACCGGCTGGCAGATTTCCACAAGCTATCGCGACGCGATGGAGAATTCCGAGGCATTGTCCTCCGCCTTGGCGCGGGTGGCGCAGGAACACTTTGTCGGCACCATGCGGACCATCGACCATGTTCTGGCCGAGGTCATCGAACTGGCCCCCGCCAACGGCCGCATTCCCGAAGACGCCTTTACCGGTCTGGCTCGGTCGCGAATGCGGCACTTCCCCTTCATTCGCAATGCCTTCGTGGCAGGCGCCGATGGCATCGTCCGCATGGGGACGATGGAGAGCTTTCGCGGTATCGACATCAAGGATCGCGAGTATTTTTCCGCCTTGGAAGCGACCCCATCCCTGCCGCTGTATATTTCTGCGCCGTTGGAAAGTCGGGCCCGGCCGGTGACCTCGATCTTTATCGCCCGTGCTATTCTTGGCCCCAGGGGTGAGTTTCGCGGCGTGGCGGTGATCGCCATCGATCCCGCCATCTTCGAGTCGGAATTGCGCTCCATCTTGCCCCAACATGGTGGTTTCGCGACCCTTCTTCGCAATGACGGCATGATTCTGGGGCGGGTTCCCGACGGCGAGAAATGGGCGGGCAAGATTGTGGCGGGCGGCCCCGCCATGACCGCCACCGCGACAAGTTCTGGCGGGGTACTGCGGGGCGAGGGGGCCATCGACGGCGCCCGGCGGATACTCGCCTATCAGAAGCTGGACGGCTATCCGCTGGTGGTGGTGGTGGGCGTTCGGCTTAGCGGCGTTCTTTCCGTTTGGCGGGGAGATGCCATCTTGCATCTGGGAGTCGGTCTTTGCCTGTCGCTGCTGATGGGGGCCATGGCCATGCTCTCGGACCACAGCAACGCCCAGCGTCTGCGGGCGCAGAAGGCCCTGGCCGACAGCGAGGCCCGCTATCGTCTGCTCAACGACCGCTCGCCGCTGGGCGTTCTTCAGTCCGAAGCGGATGGCAGCACGGTCTACGCCAATGATCGCTGGCTGGAGTTGGTCGGCCGCGAGCGGGCGCAGGTTCTGGGCGCCAAGTGGTGCGACCTGGTCGATCCCGATGATCGGCCCGAGGTGTTGCGGTGCTGGATCGCCATGATCCGCAGCGGCGGCGTGTTCACCGCCGAAATGAGGGTGCGCACACCCACCGGCGCGGTTCGCTGGCTGCGGGGCCATGCCACGCCGCTCGACGATTCGCCCAGCGGCGCCGGTCTGGTCGCCACCTTCGAGGACATCACCAACGCCCGGATGGTCGAGCAGAGCCTGCGGCTGTCCGAGGAAAAATTCGCCAAGGCCTTTCTCGGCAGCCCCGACGCCCTGGTCATATCCACACTGGCCAGTGGGCGCTATCTGGAGGTCAACAACGCCTTTTGCCGCTTTCTCGGCTATGAGCGGGACGAATTGATGGGCTGCGACGCCCTGAGCCGGGGCGTCTGGGCCAAGCCCGAGGACAGGGCGCGGTTGGTGGAGATCGTCGCCCGCGACGGCCAGGTGGATGATTTCGAAACCATTCTGCGGCGCAAGGACGGGGCGACCATGATCGCCCTTGTCTCCGTCCAGCGGATCTCGGTGGCCGGGGAATCGTGCCTGCTGTTCATCTGTCGCGATATCACCGAACGCCGCGAGATGGAGACCCGCACCCGAACCTTGCTGGCCAAGCTCGACGCCTCCAACCAGGAATTGGAACAGTTCGCCTATGTGACCTCCCATGATCTGCAAGAGCCGTTGCGCATGATCTCGGGCTACGCCCAACTGCTGGAGAGGCGCTATCGCGGTCGCCTTGATCAGGATGCCGACGAATTCATCGCCTTCCTGGTGGATGGCGCCAAGCGCATGCAGGTGATGATCCATGACCTGTTGGAATATTCGCGGGTCGAACGCCTGGGCGGCGCCTTTGCGTGGTTCAGTGGCGCCGACGCCCTGGAGGACGTGCGTCGCAATCTTCTCGCGGCCACCAGTGACGCCGACGGCGTCATCGAGGTCGGCCCCATGCCCGATGTGTTCGCTGATCGCTCGCAATTCGTCCGGCTGATGCAAAATCTGATCGGCAACGCCCTGAAATACCACCACCCCGACCGCAAGCCGGTGATCAAGGTGGCGGCCGAACGGGTGGGGCCAGATTTGGTGTTCTCGGTGGCCGATAACGGCATCGGCATTGATCCCCAGTATTTCAATCGTATTTTCCTGGTGTTCCAGCGCCTGCATACCCGCGAAAAATACGAGGGCACCGGTATCGGATTGGCCATCTGCAAGAAGATCGTCGAACGCCATGGCGGTCGTCTGTGGCTGGACTCCCAGCCGGATCAGGGCTGTGTCTTCCGGTTCAGCCTGCCTGTTCCCCTTCTCTGCCATTGAGTTGCCTCCAAATAGGGCGCAATTGGCTGCCGATCCGATACTGCTGGGCGCCAAAGAATCTTGTCGTGTAGGCGCCGTGCTGTATTCACATGACCGGAATTGCCAAATAACAACAAAAAGAACGTCGGCCCGTAAGTCAGGCATCAATGTCTTGCTGTGATAATTTGCGAGACCTATTGTGCTCTCGTCGGGGGCTGTGGCAATTGATGTTGTGATTAATTTCCAATTATATGGATAATTACCGTAGGGAATGCTTGTCGGGTGAATGCTGTATATTGACGAATCGCCTTTGCCGCATGTAATATGCAGGGTGGCAAAGTAGGCTCGCGCATCATTGGTGGTGGCGGGACAGGGAATCTGCGGCGGCAGATTGCAAGGCGAGGGTGTAATGGCTGATCACGCCATCGGTAAGGTTCAGACTCTGAGCGGTTCGGTGGAGGCCGTTCGGGCCGACGGAACCACGGTCGAGTTGCACAAGGGCGACAACGTCTTCCAGGGCGATGTGGTCAAGACCGGCCAGGGCGCGGCGGTCGGCATGGTGCTGGAAGACGGCACCACCTTCTCGCTGGGCGAAAAGGGCAAGATGGCCCTGGACCAGATGGTCTACGACCCCGGCACCAAGAGCGGCGAAGCCCACCTGACCCTGCAGTCCGGCTCTTTCGCCCTGGTGTCCGGCCAGATTTCCAAGACCGCCCCCGACGCCCTGTCCATCAAGACCCCCACCATGACGGTGGGCATTCGCGGCACCGGCTTGACCGGCAATTCCAACACCATCGCCATGATGCAGGAAAAAGGCGGCCGGGCGGGCGAGGTCTTCATCCAGACCTCCAGCGGCGCCGCCCTGACCCTGAACCAGGCCGGCCAGGGCGCCACCCTGGGCGCGGGCGGCAGCCTGACCCAGGTCACCTTCTCGCCGACCCAGGTCATGCAGATCGGCGGCAACGCGTCGTTCAGCCTGCCCAACGCCGGGAATCTGCTGTCCAACACCTATACCAGCGCCGCCAGTCAGGTGCAGCAGCAGCAACAGCAACAACAACAGACTCCGCCGCCACCGCCGCCCGTGGTTCCGCCGGGCGCCTCCTCCCTGGCGCCAGTGGAAAAGACAGCACAGGAAAAGGGTGTCGAGGCGCTGAAAGCGGTCCGAAAGGACGCCGACAAGATCGCGGTGGATCTCGGTCTGAAGAAGGCCACCGTGGAGGCTGATCTCGATAAGATCGGCCTGAAAGTAGATCGCGGCTTGGGCGACGACCTGAAGAAGCTGGGCGAAGACATCAAGAAGATCGAAGACAAGGTTCATGCTGATATAGCGCAGATCCAGGCAGGCAAGCCGCCGCCGGAAATTGTCTTGCGCACGGAACAAATTCTGCGTCCCGTTCTGGCTAACAATACTGAATCCGCCGATGCATTAGCCGCCATTTCCGCGCCACTTGGCTCACCCGCGCACGAATACAAATTCACCGCCCAGAACGGCCAGCCCATCATCATCACGGTGGACGCCAATGGCGGTCTGCTGACCAAGGCGCAGGCCGCCGCCGCCGCCGCTACGAGCGCCAAGGCGACCGCCACCGCCCTGGTCAACCAGATGGTCAGCGCCGCCCTGACCGGCGACTACACCGGCTATGCCAGCCTGAACGCCAAACTGACGGCCTTGTCGGCCCAGGTGGATGCGGCCGAGGCCATCGCCGACGCCAAGGCGTTGGAGGCCCAAGGCTATTCCGACACCGCCCAAGCCTTGGCGCAGAAATATCCCAATGTCGGCCTTGCCGCGCTCGATACCCTGACCGCCTACAACACCGCCCATGCCGCCGCCATATCGGCGGACAGCGCCGATTCCACCGCCCATGCCATCGTCGCAAATTCTACCGATGTTTCGGCTACGGCCCTGGCGGCCTGGACCGGCGGCGCCGCTTCGACTGCGCTGACGGCGGCCACCGCCAAGGTGACCTCCGCCCAGACGCTGGTGGACGCGGACCAGATCGCCACCGGTGCCGCAGTCAGCGCCATCCAGACCTTGCGTGCCGGTGAAACCACCGTCATCGGCACCTATCAAACCGCGCTGGCCAAGCAGTTCGCCTATGACGACGCCACCGCGTCGGCCTTGGCGCTGAAGGTCAATGCCCAAAACGCGGTGGATGCCTGGGGCACCGCCTACCGTGCCGATCTGGCCCTCGCCACCAGCAAGCTTTCGGCCGCCGCCGCATCCGGCAGCCGCGCCTCTCTGGTCAGCGATGCCCAGACCGCTGTCACCAACGCCGTCACCCTGGCCACCGATGGTCATGACGAAGCGGCGCGTGTCTATTACAATGCCACCCATGGCACGCCCATCGCCACCCTGGCCGCTTTCCGTGCCAGCGGCGGCTATGCCGCCGCCATCACCGACGCCAACACCAATGACGACGCCACTGCCTCGTGGAATACCTCCCTTCAGGTTGCCCAGGTTGCGAATACCGCTTTGTCGGGACTGGTCAGCACCGACGACACGGCGGTATCCGCCGCCGCCACCATCGTCGGCCAGACATCGGCGGCGGCGGTTAGTCTGCAAGCTTATTACACCACGCTCTACAATGAGTACGCTGATACTTACACCTCCATTCACTCTCAGGATGTGGCGCAGCAGGCGCTGACCGACGCTGCCACCACCGCCTTCAACAATTACGAACAGCAGATCACCAATGCCCAGACCCTGGCGGCGGCCAAGCTGGCCACCAGCCTGACCGACATGACCGCCCTGGGCGAGGCGAAGGCGCAGGCCGCCTCGGCCGAGTGGTATTACGACGTCGCCCATACGGCGGCGGTCACCGAGGCCACCTCGGATCTGGCGACCGCCGCCGCCGCCGCCGCTTCGGCCGCCGCCACGGCGGCCAGTGCCGCCGATTCGGCCAAGGCCGCCGCCGACGCCGCCTATGCCGACTACAATTCCAACCACAACTATTCCTTCGTCAATCCGTCGCTGACCGGCGCCGCCCTGGAAGATCCGTCGAACAAGACGGCGGCCTATACCAATCACTACAATCAAGCGCTGGCGGCCTATAACGCCGCCCATACCGCCGATCTGCTGGCGCAGTCCAAGCTGGCCGATGCCCAGGCCGCCATCACCGAGGCGCACACTTGGAACGTCTACAGCACGTCCATGGATGCCGGTCTGGCGGCGGCGCAGAAATCCGCCGACGCCGCCCATCAGGCCTATCTGTCGGCCCAGTCGGCGTTGAATCTGGTGGTGCTGACCGATCCGGCGCCGCAGAGCGCAGTGGACGCCGCCAATGTCCAGGCCACGGCGGTCGCCTTGGCCTCGGCCAAGCAGCAGGCGGCCAGCGCCAACGCGCAGGCGGCCTCGGCCGACCAGACCGCCACCACCGCCTTCGCCCAGGCCGACAACGCCAATACGCTCTACGGGGCGAATGCCACCACCCACAATCATTACGTGGCATCCCAGTCGGCGAAGTCGGACGCCGATGCCCTGGCGGCAAAGGCTGCGGCCTATGACGCCCTGGTTCAGCAGATTTCTCCCTCCGCCGGGGCCGGCAACAGCACCCATGTGGTGACGTCGCTGGGGACCATCACCCTCGATGGGGTAGGCACCGGGCTCGCCCATGTCACCGCGATCGTGAATGCATCCAACGTCGCGCAGACCGTCAATCAGGGCAATTACGACCAGATTCTGTCGGGTATCCCGCAGGATGTCGCCTCTGCCCAATATTTTGCCGCCCTGGTCGCCGAGGTCGCCGCCTCAGCCAAGACCAAGGCGACCACCGCCCAGACCGAGGCCAACGAGGCCTCCGCCGCCGCCGTGGTGGTGGCCGCCGCCGCCGCCGATGCCGCCCTGGCCGCCATCACCACCGATTCCACCGCCGCCGCCAACGCGGCCACCGCCGCCACTACGCAACTGGCGGCCGCCAAGACCGCCTTGGCGGCCATGAGCACCGCCAGCAACTCCGATGCCGCCGTGGCCGCCGCCGCCGCCGCCGCCCTGGCCGCCAAGACCACCGCCGATACCAAGCTGGCCGATGCCCTGGTGCAGTTGGCCGCCGCCAAGGCCGCGTCCGACAACGCCACCAGCCTGGGCGACTCGGTCACCTCGGATTCGCAGGATATCGCCAAGACTCTGTCCCAGGTGGAAACCTATGTGGCGCAGTTGCGGCAGGCGGACGAAACGGCGACCCGACAGTCCGATCAGGCCCAGTATGTGGCCACCGCCGCCGCCGCCAAGCATGACTCGCTGGTCAGCGCCGCCGCCGCCCAGGCAGCAGCCGCCGCCGCCGCCGCCGATGCCGCCGCCGCCGCCCAGGCGTCCATCGATGCCAAGCAGTCCGCCCGCAGCCAGGCGGAGACTCAGGCCCATACCACCGCCAGCGGCTATGCCACCGATGCCGCCACTCAACTGGGCAATACCGCTCTGCTGACCTATAATTCGGGCACCCAGACCGGTCTCGACATTACCAACAAGGTCTACAAGATCGCCGGTGTGGCCCAGACCAGCGTCACCGTCGCCGACGCGGTGACCGCCGAGATCCAGACCTATCTGGATTTCTGGGCCGGTAATCTGACCAAGGTGGATGCCGACGCCGCTGTCGCCAAGGGCTATGCCAATGCCGCCCAGGTGGATTTCGACGCCGCCGCCGCCGCCGGTCAGGGATACCAGACCGCCGCCACGGATATTTCCAGCGCCGCCACCTCGCTGAAAGCGGCCAAGACCGCCTCGGCCAATGCCGCCGCCATCGCCAACACCGCCGATAATCTGGCCACCGCCGCCGATTCCTGGCGCGCGGGCACCCTGATCACCGACCGGCAAGCGGCCTCTACCGCGCTAACCACCGCCACCACCGCCTGGACCGACGCCAAGGACGCCAACGATGACGCCGCCTCCCTCGCGGCCACCGCCCAGCTCCAAACCAATGACCCCGCCGTCGCCAAGGCGGCGGCCAACGCGACCCTGGTGTCCCAGCAGGATTCGCTCAATACGGCGCTGTCCAAGTTCCTGGCCGCCGTGGGCCAGACCCCGGCCTCAACCTCGCTGGCCGATCTGGCCACCGCCGCCAACGCCTATATCGGCGGCGGCAGCGCGCTGAGCGGCAGCTCCACCGAGGCGGCGATCCATACCGCCATCGCCACCAAGTGGACGGCCAGCAACGACAGCGATCCGGTCCATGTCGCCTGGCACGACGGCTATGACAGCGCCTATAACGCCTATGACAACGCCAAGACGGCCTCGGATCAGGCCGATGAGGCCTATCGCGCCGCGACGGCCAACGCCGACACCTTGCAGGTGCAGGCCGATGCCGCCGCCACCGCCTATACGGCGGCGCAAAGCGCTCTGGCCACCGCCGCCGCCATCGAGGCGGCTGCCGAGACCACCGAAATCCTGGGCGAGGCCACCGCCGAAAAGCAGGCCTCCACTCTGCTGGCCGATGCGCTTTCCACCATCAACGCCGCCCTGAACGACGCCAGCACCGGCGCCACCCATGAAGCCAGTGTCGCCAGCACCAGCGCCACCACCGTGGCCTCCGAAGCCACCGACGCCGCCACCCATTTCGCCGCCAGCAACTCTGCCGCCCTGGCCGCCGACGTCACCGCCGCCCAGGCCGCCGATGTTTTGGCCCAGGCGGCCGACACCGCCGCCGCCACCGCCGCCGCCAAGGCCTTGGCCGCCCTGGCCGATGCCGCCACCGCCAAGGCCTGGGCCGAGACGGTGGTGCCCAATATCGGCTCGGCCCTGACCGACGCCCAGACCGCCTGGACCCAGGCCAAGGCCCAGGCCCAGGCCGATTATGCCAAGGTCGCCGCCTATCAGTTGGAAGTCAGCCATCAGGCCGACCTCGCCCATGCCTATCGTCTGTCGGCCGACAAGGCGCTGTCCCAGGTTCTGGCGGTGCAGGCGCAGCAGGACGCCCTGGACGCCGTCACCCTGTCGGCGGCCCAGGCCGCCGCCGCCACCGCCGCCACCTCGGCCGCCACGGCAGAGACCAATGCCAGCACGGGCTCCACCAATGCCAGCAAGGCGGCCCTGCTGATCGACGGCACCAGCGGCAATGACGGAACCGGCGTGGCCGATGTGCGGGCGGCGTTCAATGCGGCGTCCTCCGCCGCCGACTCCCGGTTGACGGATTTCCGCTCCACGCTGTCCGCCTTGGTGGCCAGCGGCACCGGACAGACCAATGCTCAGGCGGTGTTTGACTACTATAAGGCGAACGGTCACTCCAGCGATACCCGTACCCTTGCCGAGTTTGCCGCCAGCACCGATTTCAACTCGACCAATATCACGGCCGCCCAGACCCATGGCGATATCTCCGCCAGTTGGGCGTCGGCGTTGACCGCCATTAGCGCCGCCCGCGTCTCCATCACCACCGTCAACGGTAATCTTGCCAACTATACCACCCAGGCCGGCACGGATTTGGGCGATGCCCAGGCCGCCGCCCTGGCCGCCGCCAACGCCTATGGCGATGCCCAGGACAAGAAGACCGATGCGGTCGCCCAAAACCTCGTCGCCCAGGGAACCTCGGTGCTGGCCACCGCCCAGACGGCGGCCCAGGCCGCCGCCGCCGACGCCCAGGCCGCCACGGCCGACGCGGCCACCGCCCAGGCCCAGGCCGCCATCGCCTCGGCCAAGGTCAGTGATGTCGCCAATCTGCAGAGCCAGATCGGCACCCAGGTCTCCGCCGCCGCCACCCTGGTCAGCACCGCCGTCAACAAGACGGTGATGCTGAAAGCCGTCTTTGACGCCAGTTCAGCCTTCACCACCGCCACCGCCGACCGCGCCACCGCCCTGACCGACAAGACCGCCATCACCAGCGCCACCGGCACCGAGGCGACGAGCCTGGCCAGCCTGACGGCGCTTTACACCACCTGGGTGACGAATCAAACCGCCGCCGCCTCTCCCGATGCGCAAACCCGTTCGCAGATCGAGGCCGCCTATAAGCTGGCCATTCAGTCCGACGGACTGGTCCAGACCGCCAAGACCAAGGCCGCCGATCTGTTCGACAAGGCCAACTCCACGTTGGACGTGGAAGGTCAGCTAGCGGTGGTCACCGCCGCCAAGGCCACCGCCATTGCGGCGACCACCGCCTCGGATGCGCTGAAGGCCGCCCAGGACGCCATCAGCGCCGCCAATCTGGTCACCCAGTACAGGACGCTGATCACCGCCGCTCGCACCGTGGTGGATGCCGCGATGGACACAAACCCCACCAGTACCGGCACCATCCCCAACCTGCTGATCGCCGCCCAGAACGCTGCCACCACCCTGACCACCGCCACGGCGACCAAGAGCCATTCCGATCTGGCCGCCACCTATGCCGCCACCGCCGCCACCAAGGAAGCCCTGGCAGCGACATCGGCCGCCACCGCCAAGTCGGAAGCCTCGCTGGCTTCCGCCGCCGCCCTGTCGGCCATCGGCTCCGGCCTGACCCAGTCGCAGATCGACGCCTTCGTCGCCAGCGCCCAAAGCCACGCGACTCTGGCTCACAATGCCGCGCTCACCGCCAGCCAGGCCAAACTGGATGCGGCCAGCGCCCTGGCCAGCGCCCAGACCGAACAGGCCGCCGCCGTCACCGCCGCCGGTGGATCGGCTTTGTCCGCCGTCACGCAATACACGACCGCCGCCACCGCGTCGGTCACCGCCGCCACCACGTCGAGCGCCAACGCGGCCAGCTCCTATACCGCCGCCCATGACGCCGATCTCAAGGCCGCCGCCGCCGCGACCGGCGCTTCCTCCGGCGCCGACGCCGCCCGCGCGGCCGCCATCGATTCCATCGAGGGCTCCATTCAGTCGGAAGCCGCCGCGTCGGAAGCCGCCAGACTCGATGCCCTGGCGCAGAAGACCGCCGCCGTCGCCGCCAATACCGATGTGCAGTCCCGTCTGGCCCTCGCCGTCACCGCCATGCAGACCTGGATCACCGGCCATCCCGGCGTCGATACCGGCAATGTGGTCAGCGGCCTGATCACCAAGGCGCTGGCGCTGGAAGCCACCGCCGCAGATAAGGCCACCGCCGCCAGCAACGCCTATACGGCGGTGTTCAACGCCGATGCCAGCCTCGATCAGAACGTCATCGACATCGCAGTCCTGTCGGCGCTCAATCCCCCCGCTGCCGCCGACGTGGATGCGGCCCAGGGCAAGCAAACCGCCAGCGACACCTTGGCGACGACGGCCGCCAACCAGGACGCCATCGCCAAGGCCGCCGCCAACGCGGTCCTGGCGGCGCAGACCAATGTCAGCGCCATCGAGAACGCCTTTCTCCAGTTCAAGTCGCAGGTGGAGCAAAACATCAAGGCGACCAACGCGGCGGCCGTGCAGACCGCCGTCAACAACGCGGCGGTGGTGGCCGTCAACGATACCGCCTCGGTGAATGAAAGCGTCGGCGGCACCGTCAATACGGTGACGGTCAACGTGCTGGCCAATGACAAGCATTTCAGCGGTTCGGCCCTTGGCGTCGGCGGCAATATCACGGCGGAGACGGTGGTGCTGACCGCCGTCGGCACCGCCGCCCACGGCACGGTGGTGATCAACGCCAACAACACCATTACCTATACGCCGGACAAGTATTTCTACGGCACCGATACGGTCACCTATACGGTCACCGACACCGCCACCCTGTCGGTGGCGCAGACCGACGCCGCCACCGTTTTTCCGACCCGCGTGACCACCGCCACCGGGACGGTGACCTTCACGGTCAATCATGTGAACGTGGCCCCGACCGTCATCAACAACACGGTGGTGGGGCTGGAGAACACCAGCGGCTCGACCACCACCGCGTTCACCGCCAGCAGTTTCACCAATGTCTTCACCGACCTGAACCAGGGCGATTCTCTGGTCAAGATCAAGATCACCGCCCTGCCCACCGAGGGCGCGCTGCAACTGAGCGGCACCAATGTGACGGTCGGCCAGGAGATCACGCTGGCCAATCTGGGCAACCTGACCTACAAGCCGGTGCTCTATCACAACGGTAATTTCACCTTTAGCTGGCAGGCCTCCGACGGCTTGCTCTATTCCAATACCGCCACCGCGACGGTGACGGTCCAGCCGGTGGCCACCGCGCCGACCATCACCACCGTCAATGCGACCGGCGTCGAATACACCACCAATGCCACCTCGATTCCGCTGTCCATTTCGGTCAGCAATGCCGACACCACCGACAGTGTGTCGACCATCACCATTACCGGCGTGCCGTCGGGCGCCTCGCTGAATCACGGCACCTTGAGCGGCAGCACCTATACCCTGACCCAGGCCGATCTGACCGGGCTGACCCTGACCCCGGCGCAATACGGCACCACCGCCATTCACCTGACCATTACCGCCACCTCCACCGACCACACCGTCAGCAAGCAGGCCAGCACCACCTTGGACGTGACGCTGACCCCGGCGGCGACGGCGCCGACGGTGACGCTTCTCCCCATGTCGGTGAGCGAGGTCGGCGCCGGCGGCCAGCCCTTCAGCGTCCCGCTGACGGTGACCGACCCCGATACCAGCGACACCCTGGGCAGCATCAAGATTTCCGGCCTGCCCAGCGGCGCCACCCTGTCATCGGGCACCACCACGCTGCTGGCGACCGGCGGCACGTATACCCTGACCTCGGCCCAGGTCACCGCCGGGCTCAGCATGCAACCCCCGGCCTATTACAACGGCACGGTGAATCTGAACGTGGTGGCGACGTCCACCGACGGCACCGACAGCAAGACGACGACCACCACCAAGAGCTTCACCATCGCTCCGGTGGCAAGCATGCCGAGCCTGACCGCGGCGGGGACCGGCGGCCCCGAAAGCGCCTCGGGCACCACCGTGCCGCTGACCATCAGCACCACCGACGCCGACACCTCGGACACCGTCACCGTCAAGATTTCCAACCTGCCCGCCGGGGCGACGCTCAATCACGGGACGTTGGCGAACGGCACCTATACGCTCAGCCAGGCCGATCTGACCGGCCTGACCCTGCACACGCCGAACTACTTCAACGGCGCGGTCGCCCTTAACGTGGTTGCCCTGTCCACCGACGGCACCGCCAGCCAGACCTCGCCGGCAAGCACCCTCAATCTGACCATCACCCCCGTCGCCACGGCGCCGACCATCGCCACCGGCACCATTTCGGGGACGCAAAGCCTGTCGGGCGGCGCGACCACCATTTCCCTGGGTTCGGTGGTGACCGACCTCGATACCTCGGACAGCGTCGCCGTCCATATCTCGGGTCTTCCCAGCGGCGCCACCCTGTCGGCGGGAACCCTGAGCGGCGGCACCTACACCATGACCAAGGCCGAGGCGTCGAGCCTGAGCCTGACCACGGCGGGAACCTTCAACGGCAGCGTCAATCTGGCCATCTCGGCCACGGCGACCGACGGCACCGCCAGCCAGACCTCCACCGGCACCCTGCATGTCCAGGTGACGCCCCCCACTATCGGGACCAGCGGCAACGACACCTTCTATGCCGGGTCCGGCAACGACACCCTGACGGGCGGCGGCGGATCGGACACCATCATCTATCATGGGCCGGAAGCCTATTACGCCCTGTCCACCAATTCCGGCGGCACTATCACCGTCGCCGACGCCTCCGCCACCGACGGCACCGATTCCCTGATCGGCTTCACCACCCTGCAATTCACCGACGGTTCCTTGACGGTTTCGGGGACGGCGGGGGCGCAGACCCTGACCGGCGGCACCGGCGTCGATACGATCGCCTTGGGCAGCGGCTTCAAGGGCGTGGTGCTTGGGGCGGGGGCGGACAATGTGGCCATGTCGGCGACGGCATTGGCGGCGCTCAACACGCTGGATGGCGGCGCGGGAAGCGATACCCTGACGCTGACCTCGGTGGGAACGGTGATCTCCGATTCCATGTTCGCCCATATGAGCAATGTCGAGACGCTGAAATTACCGGCGGTGTCGGGCGAAACGCTGTCGCTGGGAACCGTCGCCCAGGCGGCGGGCATCAGCGTGGTGGATGCCTCGAGCGCCAGCGGCACCCTGACCCTGGCCGGAAGCGGAGCGGCGGGTTATTCCCTGTCGCTGATCGGCAGCCCGGGGTCTGATACCTATGTGATGCCCGCCAGCCAGACCGGTACCCTGACCCTGCAGGATTCCGGCGGCACCAATGTGCTCAATGTGGCGAGCATTCCACAAAGCGGCGTGTTCGGCGTCAAGCAGGTCGGCAGCGACGCCCAAGTCATCCTGGGTAGTTCGGCGGGCGGCGGCACCTTGGTCATCAAGGACCAGTTCGCCGGGACTGGCGCCGGAATCGACCATCTGGTGACCGGCTCGTCCAATCCCAACACCACGATCATCGGTGCCGTCGCTGGCGCCACCACCCTGACCGGGTCGTCGGGCGAGGATGTCTTCGCGTCCAACAGCGCCGTCACCACCATGATCAGCGGCGGCGGCGAGGATTCCTTCTTCATCGCCAATGCCGACCAGGTCGTGGTCGGCGATGCCACCTCTGGCGGTGATGTGAATTTCGCCTTCGCCGATTCGGCGGTGACCGCTACCTCGGCGGTGGCCAATTTCGGCGGCCATGTCACCACCTTGTCCAATATCAATCATCTGGTGGGTTCGACGTTCGGCGACACCCTGACCGGCGATCTGTCGGGCATGGTCCTGGAGGGAGGCGCGGGCAACAACAGCCTGATCGGCGCCGCCTCTGGCGTGACCGCCGGGTATCAACATGCCGGGGCGGGGATCATCGCCAATCTGTCAGGCACCTCGCTTTCCGTCGGCACCAATACGGTGGCGGCGGGAACCGTGCTGAACGGCAGTGGCGGCACCGATACGCTGTCGGGAATTCAATCCATCCGCGGGTCCATGTTCGACGACGTCATCAAGGGCGGCGATTCCGGCACCTATACCCTGGACGGCGGGTTGGGCAACGACACCCTGATCGGCGGCAATGCCGATACCCAGTTCCGCGTCAGCCACAGCGGCAACAACACCGTTACCGGCGGGACCGGCGACAACACCCTGTCCTACACCGATTTCACCGGCGGCACCGTGACGGACAGCGCCTTCGCCCATGTCACCAATGTGGAAAAGCTGACCCTGTCGTCCAACGGGACAGCGACGGCCGCCTCGGTGGTTTTCGGGACCAATTCGGACAATGCCGATCTCAGCATCTTGGACGCGCAGGGTTTCGGCGCGGCCGTGACCCTGGATGCCCATAGCCGTTCCGGTGCCATTACACTGCGCGGCGGATCGGGCAATGACACCCTGACGGGCGGCAGCGGCATCAATTCCCTGTTCGAGCAGACCTCAGGCGCCACCGCGACCATCACGGTCAGCGGTTCGACCACCACCATCGCCGGTGCGGCGGGAACCGACGTCATCACCGGGGCGTCCCAGGACATCGTCTTCAACGACGGCACCGTATCGGTACGCGGCGGCGGCGCCACCGTCATCGGCGGCGGCGGCAATGATCACCTCATCGTGGGGGCGTCCACCGGCCTTGTCTCCCTTGGCACCGGAACCGATTCGGTGCAGGCCAGCAGCGGCAACCATGTTTTCGCAATTCCCGGCTATGACCTGACCTCCTACGACACCATCATCGGCGGGACGGGCAGCAATACCATTTCGCTGGTGGGATCGTCGGCCAGCGTCAGCGACGCGTCCTTCACCCATGTCAGCGGTGTCCAGAGGCTGCTGCTGGATGCGGCGACCAACGGCGGGACCATCACACTGGGCACGGCTGCCCAGGCCAGCGGCCTGTCCGTCGTCGATGCGACCCTGACCGGTTCGACCACCAATGTGACGGCGGTTGCCGGTTCCATGACCTCGGCCGTCACCTTCCTGGCGGGCAGCGGCCATGACAGCTTTACCGGCGGCAGCGGCCAAGACGCGGCGGTGGTGCTGGGCAACGAGGCCGACGCCGACCTTATGGGGTACTCCGGCAATCTGAATCTGTCCTTCACCGGCGCCTTCGCTGGCGCCAGCCTGAGCCTGACTTCGGTGGAGTCCCTGTATTTCGCCGATGGTAAAAGTCTGTCGGTGGCCTATGGCGGCGGCCTCACCACCGTGACCGGTGGTTCCGGCAACGACGTCATCAAGGCTGGCTGGGGCATCGATGTGATCGATGCCGGGTCGGGCGGCAACGATACCTTGATCGCTTCCGGCGGCGCGGCCACCTTCAATCTGCACAGCGGCCTGACCAGCGCCGACACCATTACCGGCGGCATCTATGGCGACCGATTGGTTCTGGA
>NZ_PGTO01000035.1 GCF_003284725.1 Paramagnetospirillum kuznetsovii
AGCGCCGCCGTCCCGACCTGGGCCTGATGGCCCTGGAGCCGCGCTGGATGTTCGACGGCGCCGCCGCCGTCGATGCCGCCCATGCCGCCCCGGATGCGGCGGCCCTCGCCCTGATTCCGAGCGTCACCGCGCCGGTCGAGGTACGGGCCGCCGATCCCGCCAAGGATAATGGCCGCAAAGAGGTGGTGTTCGTCGACACCTCGCTCGCCGACTACAAGACCCTGGAGGCGGCGGTCAAGGAGGGCGTCGGCATCGTCGAGATCGACGGCGGCCAAAGCGGCCTGGCCCAGATGGCCAAATGGGCCGAAACCCATACGGGCTATGACAGCATCGCCATCCTGTCGCATGGCGCCGAAGGCATGGTGAAGATCGGCACCGACATCGTCACCGATGCCCAGTTGTCAGATGCGACCACCCAAGCCGAACTGGCCGAGATCGGCCACGCCCTGAAGACCGGCGGCGATCTGCTGCTCTATGGCTGCGACGTGGCCAAGGGCGAGGATGGACAGCAGCTTGTCAATGATCTGGCCGCCGCCACCGGCGCCGATGTGGCGGCTTCCGACGATGTCACCGGCAAAAGCGGCGACTGGACGCTGGAATATGGCGCTTCCGGCCCCGTTACGCCGGGCGTCTTCGCGCCCGGTCAACTCGACGCCTATCTCGGTGATCTTGCTGGCGGCGAAATCGACAGCATCAGTTGGAGCTCCGGTTTCTCTTTCTCCGCAAGCGCTTCCGCCTCGGGAAACAATATCCTCCTAAATCTTGGCGGATGGCTCGACTACACAACGAACGGAACTTTTCACAATAACTCGCTTGATTACAAGGCATCGGTCTACGTTAACGGCTACTACCAGGATAACAGCGGAAACATAATAGCATCAAATGTTTACCTGCAAAAAGAGGTCAGTTTCTCGGCTGGTGGCACCCAGTACTATCTGGGAAACGCAAGTGGCCTACTCCAATATAGTAGTAATAATTTTTCCACATCAACATCAGGAAAATATGTAATAACAAACTATTCAATTAGTCACTGGTGGCAGTTGAACATTGGACTTTCCGGAACTCCGTATACACAGTACTCGGTCACCTTCAACGCCACTCCCGCCTTCACGGGCGGTTCCAGCCAGGCCCTGTCCCTGACGGTGGACGCCTCTACGGTGGATTTGGCGTCCACCCTGCATGTGAGCGACACGGATTCCAGCCAGACCGAGACCTGGACCCAGAGCAGCGGCCCCAGCCACGGCAGCTTGAGCATTTCCGGCGCCACCGCGTCGTCGGGCAGCGCCGACATCACGCCGGGCGGGACCATCACCTACACGCCCGACGCGGGCTATACCGGGACGGACACGTTCAGCATCCAGGTCAGTGACGGCACGGCGACGGCGACCAAGACCTTCACCGTCACCGTCAACGACGCGCCGACCATTTCGGGCGCCTCGGCGGGCCAAGCGGTCAACGACACCGCCACGGTGTCGCCCTTCACCGGCGTCACCATCGCCGATACCGGCACCAACCAGCAGACCCAGACGGTGAGCGTCACCCTGGACACCGCCGCCAAGGGCAGCTTCACCACGCTCTCCGGCTTCACCAATGCCGGTGGCGGGGTCTATACCTATTCCGGCACCGCCGCCGCCGCCACCTCCGCGGTCCGGGGGCTGGTGTTCACGCCGACGGCCAACCGGGTGGCGCCCGGCTCGACCGAGACCACCACCTTCACCATCAGCACCAATGACGGAATCGCCTCGGCGGTGACCAATGCCACCACCACGGTGGTCTCCACCTCCCTCAACGACACGCCCACCGATATCGCGCTGTCGTCGTCCAGCGTGGCGGAGAACAGCGCCGCCAGCACGGTGGTGGGCAGCCTCACCACCACCGACGCCGATACGGGCGACAGCTACACCTATACCCTGGTGGGCGGCGCCACGGACAAATTCCAGATCTCGGGCAGCCAGCTTCAGGTCAAGAGCGGCGCCAACCTGGATTACGAGACGGCCACCAGCCACAGCGTCACGGTGCGCACCACCGATTCCCAGGGCGCCTTCTACGACAAGGCCTTCACCATCACGGTGACCAATGTCAACGAGACGCCCACCGACATCGCCCTGTCGGCGGCCAGCGTTCCCGAGAACAGCGCGGGCGGAACCGTGGTCGGCAATCTGTCCGCCACCGACCCGGACAGCGGCAATACCTTCACCTATTCCCTGGTGGGCGGCGCCACGTCCAAGTTCCAGATCTCGGGTAGCCAGTTGCAGGTGCAGGCCGGTGCCAATCTGGATTACGAGACGGCGACCAGCCACAGCGTCACGGTGCGGGTCACCGACCAGGGCGGGCTCACCTACGACAAGGCCTTCACCATCACGGTGACCAATGTTCCCGACCCGCCGACGGTAAGCATCAACGAAGGCGCCACGGTCACCACCGGCCAGTCGGTCACCATCAACGCCACCCGTCTGGTGGCCTATGACGGCGAACAGGCGGCGGGCAGCCTGACCTACACCATCGGCACGGCGACGGCGGGCGGCACGCTGTATCGCAACGGCGTGGCGCTGACCACCGGTTCCACCTTCACCCAGACCGACGTCAACACCGGCCTGATCACCTATACCCATGGCGGCGGGGCTGGCGCTTCGGACAGCTTCAGCTTCACGGTGTCGGACGGCGTGTCGGGCGCCACGGCCTCGACCAGCTTCGCCATCACCGTCAACCGCAACCCCAGCGGCGCCATCGCCGCGACAACCTGGAACGGTTCGGGCGCCAAGACCTACACCTTCGGCGCCTTCAGTGACCTGGACGGCGACACGCTCGCCTATTCCGCCAAATTGCAGGACGGAAGCGCCATGCCGTCCTGGCTGAGCTTGAATTCCAGCACCCGGACCTTCTCGGGCAACCCGCCCGCCGGAGTGAGCAGCCTGGCCGTCCGGGTGACGGCCAGCGACGGCAAGGGCGGCACGGGGAATGCCGATTTCACGCTGACCATCACCAATGCCAACGACACCGCCACGGTGGCCAACGCCATCCCCAACCAGACCTGGACCGGATCGGGGGCCAAGAGCTATCAGGTACCGGCCACCACCTTCTCGGCCGATCCGGACGGCGACGCGCTGAGCTATTCCGCCACCTTGCAAGGCGGCGGAGCCCTGCCTGCCTGGCTGTCCTTCGACGCGGCCAGCCGCACCTTCAGCGGCAATCCCCCCGCCGGGGTGGGGCCGTTCAACCTGAGCGTCACCGCCAATGACGGCAACGGCGGCACCGTGTCGTCCACCTTCACCCTGACGCTGACCACCACCAATGACGCGCCGGTCCTGGTGACGCCGCTGTCGCCGCAGGCCATGAGCGGACCGGGGGTGTGGAGCTACGCCGTGCCGCCGTCCACCTTCTCGGACGCCGACGGCGACACCCTGAGCTGGAGCGCCACCAGGGCCGACGGCTCGGCCCTTCCCGCCTGGTTGTCCTTCAACGCCGGTACCTTCACACTGTCGGGCAACGCCCCCAACAACCTGCCCCAGGTGGACGTCAAGGTCAGCGTTTCCGATGGACAGGGCGGCACGGCGTCGTCCAGCTTCCGCCTCAACATCGACCAGAATACCAGCAACGACGCCCCCGTGGCGGCCAACGCCATCGCCAGTCAGACCTGGACGGGCAGCGGGTCCAAGACCTTCCAGATCCCGGGCAACACCTTCACCGACGCCGATGGCGACACGCTGGCCCTGTCGGCCACCTTGACCGGCGGGGGAGCGCTGCCCTCCTGGCTGAGCTTCAACCCGCAGCGCTGGAGCTTCAGCGGCAATCCGCCGGCCTCGGCCGATGGCCAGACCTACGCCATCACGGTGAGCGCCAACGACAACGAGGGTGGTACGGTCTCGACCGCCTTCAACCTGACCATCGCCAGCGCCAACGACACCCCCTTCCTGGCGGCCGGGATTCCAGACCAGACCAAGAGCGGCAGTGGCGCCTGGAGCTATCAGGTTCCGGTGGGCAGCTTCACCGACGCCGACGGCGACGCCATCACCTGGAGCGCGACGCAAGGCGACGGGTCGGCCCTGCCGTCCTGGCTCTCCTTCGACGCCGCCACCCGCACCTTCTCGGGCAATCCGCCGTCCAGCGTGTCCAGCCTGACGCTGAAGGTCACCGGCACCGATCCCTCGGCGGCCAGCGCCAGCAGCAGCTTCACGCTCAGGGTGTCGGATTCCAACGATGCCCCGGTCCTGGCCAATGCGGTGGGGCCGCAATATATGACCGGCCCCGGCGCCTGGAGCTTCCAGATCCCGGCCAACACCTTCACCGACGCCGATGGCGACACGCTGAGCTGGAGCGCCACCCAGACCGACGGATCAAGCCTGCCGTCCTGGCTGTCCTTCGACGCCAATACCCGCACCTTCACGGGCAACCCGCCCTGGGGCGCCCCCAATGTGGCGCTCAAGGTCGCGGTGTCCGACGGCAATGGCGGCACGGCGTCCACCAGCTTCCTGCTCTCCATCGACCAGAGCACCACCAACGACATCCCCACCGTGGCCAACGCCATACCGGCCCAAAGCTTCGATGGCGCGGGCAACTGGATCTACCAGGTGCCGGGCAATACCTTCGCCGACGGCGATGGCGACCAGCTTTCCGCCACCGCCACCCTGTCCAACGGCGGTGCGCTGCCGTCCTGGATGAGCTTCAACGCCTCCACCTGGACGTTTTCCGGCAATCCGCCCGCTTCGGCCAACGGCCAGACCTATGCCGTCAAGGTCACCGCCACCGACAACCAGCAGGGATCGGTCAACACCACCTTCAACCTGACGGTGACCAACGCCAACGACACCCCGACGGTGGCCAACGGCATCGCCGAGCAAAGCTGGAGCGGATCGGCCGCCAAAAGCTTTCAGTTCGCCGCCAACACCTTCGCCGATGCCGACGGCGATACCCTGACCTACAGCGCCACCAAGGCGGACGGCACGGCGCTGCCGTCATGGCTGTCGTTCAACGGGGCGACCAGGACGTTTTCCGGCAATCCACCGTCCAGCCTGCCTTACCTCGACCTCAAGGTGACGGCGTCGGACGGCAACGGCGGGACCAAGTCCACCACCTTCCGCCAATTGATCGGCAATGCCAACGACACCCCCGTGGTCGGCTCGCCCGGCGGGTCGAGCCTGGGCAGCGGCGGCAGCTATCCGATTCCCTTCGGCACCTTCTCCGATCCCGACGGCGACACGCTGACCTATACGGCCAGCGGGCCGAACGGCGCGCCCCTGCCCTCGTGGCTGAAATTCGATCCTGCCACCCAGACCTTCAGCGGCACCCCGCCCGTCGGGAACAAGGGATCGGTGCCGGTCACCGTGACCGCGACCGACAGCTCGGGCGCCATCATCAGCACGCTCATCAACGTCAGCTACGACAGTCCCAGTCCGCCGCCGCCACCGCCGCCGCCGCCGCCCGCTCCGCCGCCGATCGTGGCGGACACGCCCAAGCCGCCGCCACCGGTCGACGCGCCGACCATCCTCTCCGCGCTGCGGGCCGCGGTGGCGGACGGCAATGCCTTCACCCAGGGCACGTCCGGTCCTGGCGCCAATGCCCTCGCCGCCAAAATCGCGGCGGTGACCGGCGGCGGCTTCCAGGTGGTGGTGTCGAATCCGCCGGTCAACGCCATCAGCGATGGGGCGCTGTTCGTCGCCAAGGGCATTCCGGCCGTGGTG
This sequence comes from Paramagnetospirillum kuznetsovii, assembly GCF_003284725.1. Classification (GTDB taxonomy): domain Bacteria; phylum Pseudomonadota; class Alphaproteobacteria; order Rhodospirillales; family Magnetospirillaceae; genus Phaeospirillum; species Phaeospirillum kuznetsovii. Next base: position 5,679 of record NZ_PGTO01000035.1, read on the forward strand.
ATGGAGAGCAACGTCATCAACTTCGCGGTGCCGGCGGACGCCTTCGGCCATACCAGTGCCGAGGCAGGCATCCAGCTTGCCGCCAAGATGAGCGACGGCCGCCCCCTGCCGCCCTGGATGAGTTTCGATGCAACGCGCGGCGTCTTCGTCGGCGAGGCGCCGGAGGGCTTCAAGGGGGCGCTGGCGGTAGTGGTGACCGCCCGCGACAACGGCGGCCACGAGGTCGCCACCAATTTCCGCATTCAGATCGGCGGCGGAGCGGTGAAGGAAGGCGGCCGCGAGCCCCCGGCCGCCGACCCGCCCGCGCCGCCGCCCCAAGGCCAGCGCAACGGCGCGCAGGCGCCCGCCCGCGACGGCAAGCTGGCCTTCACCCAGCAACTGAAGCAGGCCGGCCGCCACGCGGCGGTAGCCCACTTCGCCCGGTGGGGGTGAGAATGCTTGGCTTCAGGCATGGAAAGCCCGATCCAGCGACGGGAAGCCGATACGGCAAGGTGGGATCGTGGGAGACGGTCTGGACGGTGGAGAAGCTGTTCCAACCGCCGGGCTTGGCGCCCCATGTCCGATTGGTTGACGAGGGCACCGGCCGACATATGACCTTGGCCGTTGCCGTCGTCACTGACTTGGCTCACTTCACCCCCATGGACAAGCCATGACCGAGACCAATCCGCTGATCTCCCTCCTGGGGCTGGAAGAACACGCCCGTCGGGCGGCGACGGCGCGGGAACTGGCTTTCGTCATGGTCAACGACACCCGCCAGGTTATTCAGTACCGCCAGGCGGCGCTGATCACCGAGGATTGCCGCGTGCAGGCGGTCTCCGGCGTCGCCGAGGTCGAGGGCAACGCACCCTTCACCCTGTGGCTGCAACGGATCTGCCGCCGCTTCGATTTCGACGCCCCTCGCGCCATCGGCCCGGACGACGTCCTGGCGGCGGACGCGGCCGAATGGTCGGAGTGGCTGCCGCTCCAAGCCCTGTGGCTGCCCTTGCCCGGTCGGGACGGCAAGCGCCAGGGAGGGCTGTTGCTGGCCCGTGATGAGGCGTGGGACGAGGGCGAGATCGCCCTGGCGGCCCACGCCGTCGGCACCTTCGCCCACGCCTGGGCGGCGCTGCATCGCCCTTCTCCCTTAAGCACCTGGCGCCAACGCCTGACGGCGATCCCCAAATGGCGCCTCAAGGTCGCCGCCGCGATCGTGCTGCTGCTGCTCTTTCCCGTGCGTCTGTCGGTGCTGGCCCCGGCCGAGATCGTCGCCCGTGATCCGGCGGTGATCCGCTCGCCATTGGATGGCGTGGTGGAACGGGTGTTGGTCCGGCCCAATCAGGTGGTGACCGAGGGCGAGGTTCTGCTGGAACTGGACCGCACCACGCTGACCGGCAAGCTGGAAGTAGCGAAGAAGGCGTTGTCCACCGCCCAGGCCGAGACAGACCAGACGACCCAGCAGGCCTTTTTCGATGCCAAGGCCAAGGGGCAATTAGCCGTCTTCAAGGCGCGCATCGACGAGCGTCAGGCCGATTTGGCGCAGTTGGAGGATCTGTTGGCCCGCGCCGTGGTCAAGGCGCCGCGTGCCGGAGTGGCCGTCCTCGACGATCCCGCCGAGTGGCAGGGCCGCCCGGTCGGGGTCGGCGAGCGGATCATGGCGGTGGCCGCCCCCGACGATACCGAGATCGAGGCCTGGCTGGCGCCCGCCGACATCATCGAACTGGAGGCCGGTGGACCGGTCACCGCCTTTCTCAATGCCGCCCCGCTGTCGCCGGTCACGGCAAGGCTGCTCTACGTCGCCTACGAGGCGGTACCGCAGGCCGACGGCGCCCCCGGCCATCGGGTCCGGGCCAAGCTGGAGCCGGGCCAGACAGCCCCCCGACTGGGTCTGAAGGGCACCGCGCGGCTCGACGGCCATCGGGTGCCGCTGATCTATTGGCTGCTTCGCCGCCCCTTGGGTGTCGTGCGCGGCTATCTGGGGCTGTGACCGTAATGGAGGCCGCCCTCGCCCTGCCGCCGCTTCGCGACGAGCTTTCCTTGCATCCCGGACCGACCTCGCTGGATGGATCGCCCAGTTGGACGATCCGCGATCCGGTCCGGAACCGCTATTTCCGCATCGGCTGGATCGCCTTCGAGGCCTTGTCGCGTTGGAACGAGTCCCCCGCGACGGTGGCCGAGGCGGTCAATGCCGACACCACGCTGGACATCGACGCCGAGGATGTTCTCGACGTCGCCCGCTTCCTGGTCGGCAATCAATTGACCCGCCCCCAGAGTCCGGCCGACACCAGGCGGCTCGCCGAGCAGGCGGCGGCTTTGCATCCGTCCTGGTTCCAGTGGCTGCTGCATCATTACCTGTTCTTCCGCATTCCGCTGGTGCGGCCCGATCGGGGACTGGATTGGCTCGCGCCCTGGGTGGCATGGCTGGGGAGCACGGGTTTCCGCCGGACCACCATGGCCGCCCTGGTGCTGGGATTGATCCTGATCGCCCGCCAATGGGATGTCTTCGCCGCCAGCTTCGTGGACAATCTCAGCCTGTCGGGCATGCTGAGTTATGGCGTCGCGCTGACCGTGGTCAAGGTGATCCATGAATTGGCCCATGCCTTCACCGCCAAGCGTTTCGGCTGCCGGGTGCCGACCATGGGAGTGGCCTTCCTGGTGATGTGGCCGGTGCTCTATACCGACGTCAACGAGACCTGGATGCTGGCCAGCCGACGCCAACGCCTTCTGGTGGGATCGGCCGGTATCGCCGCCGAATTGTCGGTGGCGGCCTGGGCGACGTTGGCCTGGGCGTTCCTGCCGGATGGCGCCCTTCGCCAGGCGATGTTCGTGCTGGCGACGCTCACCTGGGTGTCGTCGCTGGCGATCAATCTCAGTCCCTTCATGCGTTTCGACGGCTATTTCCTGCTGATGGATGCGCTGGAGATCCCCAATCTCCATCCCCGCGCCTTCGCCATGGCCCGGTGGTGGCTGCGGGAAGCGCTGTTCGGTCTGGGCGAGGACGCGCCGGAAGCCATGCCGCCCGCCCGCCGCCACGCCCTGGTCACCTTCGCTTTCGCCGTGTGGATCTACCGGTTGGCCCTGTTTCTCGGCATCGCCGTGCTGGTCTATCACTTCTTCATCAAGGCGGTGGGCGTCGCCCTGTTCGTCGTCGAGATCGGCTGGTTCGTCGCCCTCCCCATCTGGAGCGAGCTGCGCCAATGGGCGGAGCGCAAGACGGTGATTCTGGCCGGGCGGCGCTGGCGGTCTTTCGCCTTCGGTCTCGGATCGTTGCTGCTGGTCGCCCTGATCCCCTGGCACTCGACCATCGAGGCGCCCGCCGTGCTGTCGGCGGAGGTGGCGACGCCCCTGTTCCTGCCGGCCCCGTCCCGGCTCGCCTCCATGGAGGTGGCGCGGAACCAGCATGTCACCAAGGGCACCCGACTGCTGATCTTCACCTCGCCCGACATGGAGCGCCGCCGCGCCGCATCCGCCGCCCGCCTCACCGGTAAGAATGCCGAATTGGAAGCGGTCAGGCTCGACCCCTTCGGCCGCGAACGCCTGTCGGCCCTGACCGAGGAGGTGTCACGGCTCCAGGCCGAGCAAGCGGCCCTCGAAGCCGAAGCCGAGCGGCTGATCCTCGTCGCCCCCCATGACGGCATCGTCCTCGATCTGCTGCCCAATCTGCATCCGGGCGACTGGCTGTCGCCCAAGCAGCAGTTGGGCCTGGTGCGGGCCGACGACAGACCCCAGGCGGTGGCCTATGTCACCGAGGACGACCTGGAGCGCATCCGGATCGGTGACGAGGCCAGTTTCATCCCCCGTGGGCTGGACCATTTCCGGCGGCACGGCACCGTCACCGGCATCGACCGCAACCCGGCCAGGACGCTCCCTGAGCAGACCCTTGCCGCTCCCTATGGCGGCGACATTCCCGTCCGTCCCCAGGGCCAGGCCCTGGTGCCCCAGGGCAGCTATTTCCGAGTGACCATGGCGATGGACGGCGCGCCCCCCGATATCAAGCTGGTGGGCCATGCCGATATCAAGGGACAGGGCCAAAGCCTGATCGGCCGTGCCGTCCGGTCCATGCTGGTGGTGCTGGTGCGCGAATGGGGCGCATGATGAACCCGACAACCAAGGAGAATAGTATGACCTTGCGGAAAATTCTGATCTCGACGCTGGCGTCGATTTTCGTCGCCTGGGCCACGGTGGCCGTCGCCCAACAGGTTGCGATCGGCAAGAGCTATGAGGACGGCAAAGCGGCCGAGATCTCGGCGGCCAGGCTGCGCCTCGCCACCCGCCCAGCCGTGACGGGCATGCAGGAGTTGAACGAGGCGGAGGGGCTGTTGCGACAACTGAAGACCACCGCCGAAGCGAGTTCCCGCCGCAAGATCGCCGCCGAGCTCGATCTGGCGGTAACCCGCCTCGACATCGTCGCCAATGATCCCACCGGGCGCTAACGGCCTTTCTTCCCGCGGTCGAGGAGGGTGGGGATAGCGCCCTCTTATCGCGACTGGCAGAACGCCTCGCGGATTTCGCCGAAGATCAGCATCAGATGCTGCTGGACCCAATCGATGAATTCGTGAAGGCCGCGATTGATGACCGCATCGATGGTCTGATCCGTCAGGGCCGCGCGCAATTCGTCCAGTAATTCCAAGGCCCGCGCCCCTCCTCGTAGATGATAGCGGGTGCGCAACTGGGTCAAAAGCCAATCCATCTGGCGCACGCATAGGATCACCGAGCGCGGGAAGGAATCGGAAAACAACATGAAGGCCGCCACGTTGCGCGGCGTGATGGTGCCCGCGAACACCCGGCGCGAAGCCTGATACCCGGCGGCGGCGCGCAAAAGCGCATTCCAATGGCTGACATCCAATGCCGAGCCCACATCCTCGGCTCTTGGCAGCAGGGTGTGATACTTGATGTCCAACAGGCGGGTGGTCTGGTCGGCCCGTTCCAGGGACTTGCCCAGCATGTAGAAGTAGTGGGCCTGATCGCGATAGAAGGTGCCCTCGGTGATGCCGCCGTGCAACTGGCAGGCTTCCTTGATCTCGGTGCACAGAGCCGACAGATTGGCCTGGGACACGGCATTGACGCTCAAGCCTCCCATCCAGGTGCTCATGCGGTTGATCTGGCGCCACATCTCGGTGGAAATCAGCGGCCGCAGTGACCGGGCGTTCTCGCGCGCGGCGCGCATGGACGAGATGATGGAATTGGGATTGTCCTGATCCAGGATGTAGAAGTGCGGCACCGTACCGGCATCGGCCACCCGGTGACGCTTGAAGAAGCGTTCCTCGTCGGCATTGATTTGCACCACCGGCAACCAATTGCGCCCGGCGCGATCGCGCGCGAAGGTCTCGGCCACCCCCAGGATGCGGGCAAGATTCTCGATCCGCTCCATGTAGCGGGCCAGCCAGATGATGGAATCGGCGTTCCGGGAAAGAAGGTCCGACATGATTACGCCTCCAATACCCAGGTATCCTTGGACCCGCCGCCCTGCGACGAGTTGACCACCAGCGACCCTTCCTTCAGGGCCACCCGCGTCAATCCGCCCGACAGAACCGTCGTCTTGGCCCCCGTCACCGCGAAGGGCCGCAGATCCACGTGACGCGGCTGCACGCCCTTGTCGGTCAGGGTCGGACAGACCGACAGGCCGATCATGGGCTGGCTGATGTAATTGGCGGGATCGGCCTTCAGCTTAGCGCGGAACTCGTCGATCTCGATGCGGCTGGCCTTGGGCCCCAGGATCATGCCGTAGCCGCCCGATTCGCCCACCGGCTTGACCACCAGATTTTCCAGGTTGTCCAGGGTATAGCGCAGCCCCTCCGCCTCGCGGCAGATGAAGGTCTCCACATTGGGCAGGATGGCGTCCTCGCCCAGATAGTATTTCACGATGCGCGGCATATAGGCATAGACCGCCTTGTCGTCGGCGACGCCGGTGCCCGGCGCGTTGGCGATGGCGACATTGCCCTTGCGATAGGCCTGCATCAGACCGGGAACGCCCAGCATGGAATCGGGACGGAACACCTGCGGGTCCAAGAAGGCGTCGTCGATACGGCGATAGATGCAATCCACCGAGGCCCGACCGGCGGTGGTCAGCATATAGACCCGGTCATCCTCGACCACCAGATCGCGGCCCTCGACCAGGGGCACCCCCATCTCGCGGGCGAGGAACACATGCTCGAAGAACGCCGAGTTGTAGATGCCGGGCGACAGCAGCACCACGCTGGGATCATTGCCCGATACCGGCGAAATCTCGTCGAGCGCGTTGCGCAGCATCAGGCCGTAATTGTCCACCGGCCGCACCCGCGCCCCCTCCATCAGATCGGGGAAGGATTGCAGCATCAGATTGCGGTTCTCCACCACGTAGGAGACGCCGGACGGCGTGCGGGCATTGTCTTCCAGCACCCGGAACTCGCCCGCCTGATCGCGGATCAGATCGATGCCGCACACATGGGAATAGGCGCCGCACGGCACCTTGAGGCCCTTCATGAACTGATGGTAGTTGGCGTTGCCCAGCACCAGATCGGCGGGAACCACCTTGTCGGCCAGGATGCGCTGGTCGTGATAGAGATCGTCGAGGAACAGGTTGATGGCATTCACCCGCTGGATGATGCCCGCTTCCAGCCGCGACCACTCGCTGGCGGTGATGACCCGAGGCAGGATATCGAAGGGCAGAATGCGGTCGATGGCGTCCTTGTCGGAATAGACCGTGAAGGTCACGCCGAGATCGAACAGCTCCTTCTCCGCCAACCCCAGACGGCGGCGCAGATCATCCTCGTCAACGGCGTTCAGGCGCTGGAACAGCGCCGCCAAGTCGGCCTGCCCATCGGGACGCGCCGACGTCAGTTCACAGAAGAATTCCCCGCGCTGGTATCGTGCCAGCAGGCCGGGTCCGGGCGGCGACGCCTGTGTTTGGTTCATCGCCTGCCCTCCTGAAATGATATTGGTCATGGAAGGAGGATAACACCGCCCCGGACTTTGTTCAAATTCTAGGCAGCGGTACAGCCATGCCGAATCCCAAGGCTTTTTTGACAGCGACCGTCACCAGCATGTGCTAGGCTTTCCCCCCATTTCGCGTCGGGACCAATGTAAAGATGGCCATTCACGTCAAGCTCCGTCACACCACCAGCTACACCTACGACCGCCCCGTCACCTTGTCGCCGCAAGTGGTGCGGTTGCGCCCGGCGCCTCATTCCCGCACACCGGTTCTGTCCTATTCCCTGGACATTTCGCCCAAGACCCACTTCATCAACTGGCAGCAAGACCCCCAGGGCAACTGGCTGGCCCGACTGGTGTTCCCCGAGAAGGTCGATCACTTCACGGTGGATGTGGACCTTGTGGCCGACATGTCCATCGTCAATCCGTTCGACTTCTTCCTGGAACCGGAGGCGGAGCACTTTCCCTTCACCTACGACCATGCCCTGGATCACGAGCTGAAGCCGTTCCTGCTGTGCGATGACGCGAGTCCGCTGCTGAAGGACTATGTGGCCAGCATCGACATCAGCAAGCCGATCCAGACCAACGACTTCATCGTGGCGCTGAATCAGCGGCTGCAATCGGAGATCAGCTACACCATCCGCATGGAGCCCGGCGTCCAGACCCCGGAACAAACCCTGGGGATGAAAAGCGGGTCGTGCCGCGATTCCGCCTGGCTGCTGGTGCAGATTCTGCGCCGCCTGGGCCTTGCCGCCCGTTTCGTCTCCGGCTACCTGATCCAGTTGGTCCCCGACGTCAAGCCGCTGGAAGGTCCGGCCGGGGCGGCGGAGGATTTCACCGACCTGCATGCCTGGACCGAGGTCTATCTGCCCGGCGCCGGCTGGATCGGCCTCGACCCCACCTCCGGCCTGTTGACCGGCGAGGGACACATCCCGCTGGCCGCCTCGCCCGATCCCAGCAGCGCCGCCCCCATCACCGGCGCCGTCGAGATGTGCACCGTCGGCTTCGAGCACAAGATGAGCGTCGTCCGCGTGCTGGAAACGCCGCGCGTCACCAAGCCCTATTCCGAGGAGCAATGGCAGGCGGTGCTCAAACTGGGTGATCTGGTGGACGAGCACCTGGCCAAGGGCGATGTGCGCCTGACCCAGGGCGGCGAACCCACCTTCATCTCCGTCGAGGACATGGATGCCGAGGAATGGAATACCTCGGCGGTCGGCCCCACCAAGCGCGCCTATGCCGATGACCTGATCCGCCGTCTGCGTGACAAATTCGCGCCGGGCGCCCTGATCGCCTATGGCCAGGGCAAGTGGTATCCGGGCGAAAGCCTGCCGCGCTGGGCCTTCTCGCTGATCTGGCGGGAAGACGACGAACCGGTCTGGCGCAACCCGGACCTGATCGCCCTGGAGAAGGACGACCACCAGCCGACCCATGAACTGGCCCATGACTTCGCCAAGGCGCTGACCCGTCACCTCGGCGTGGATTCCGCCTATGCCATGCCCGCCTGGGAGGATCCCGCCTATTACCTGCTGCGCGAACAGGCGCTACCCATCAATGTGGACCCCATTGAAAGCAAGCTGGAAAACCCCGAGGAACGCGCCCGGCTGGCCGCCGTGTTCCGGCGCGGCCTGGGCACGCCCACCGGCTACGTGCTGCCGCTGCAGCCCTGGCAGGCCCGCGACACCTTCCGTTGGATCACCGGCCCGTGGCCGACGCGGGACGGCAAGCTGATCACCATTCCCGGCGATTCGCCGCTGGGCTTCCGCCTGCCGCTGGAATCCCTGCCGTGGATTCATCCCGACGACTACCCCTATCACAACGAGCGCGACCCCTTCGAGCCGCGCGCGCCGCTGCCGCCGCCCAAGCGCCGCCAGCATTCCCAGATCGAGCGGGTTCCCGCCTCCGCCGCCGCCCGTGGCGCGGTCACCCAGCAGGTGCCGGTGGATCTGCGCCCGGTGGAAACCGCCAATGGCCTGGTGTCGGAGAATGTCCGCACCGCGCTGTGCGTCCAGCCCCGCGACGGCCGCATCAACGTCTTCCTGCCGCCGGTGGAAACCGCCGAGCAGTATCTCGACCTGATCGAGGCGGTGGAACTGGCCGCCGCCGAGGTCAAGGCGCCGGTCCATGTGGAAGGCTATTCGCCGCCCGCCGATCCGCGCTTGAAGATCATCCGCGTCACCCCCGATCCCGGCGTCATCGAGGTCAATGTCCACCCGGTGGAGCATTGGCGCGAATTGGTGGCCAATACCGAGACCTTGTACGAGGAAGCCCACCAGACCCGGCTGGGCACCGAGAAGTTCATGGTGGACGGCCGCCATGTGGGAACCGGCGGCGGCAATCACATGGTGCTGGGCGGCTGGACGCCCGACGACAGTCCGTTCCTGCGCCGCCCCGATCTGCTGGGCAGCCTGATCCGCTTCTGGCAGAACCATCCCAGCCTGTCCTATCTGTTCTCCGGCCTGTTCATCGGCCCGACCAGCCAGCATCCCCGGGTGGACGAGGCCCGCGACGACACCCTCTACGAGCTGGAAATCGCCCTGACCCAACTGCCGCCGCCCGGCACCAACGTGGCGCCCTGGGTGGTGGACCGGGTGCTGCGCAACGTGCTGATCGACGCCTCGGGCAATACCCACCGCACCGAGTTGTGCATCGACAAGCTGTATTCCCCCGACGGCCCCACCGGGCGGCTGGGACTGGTGGAATTCCGCGCCTTCGAGATGCCGCCCCATGCCCGCATGAGCCTGGTGCAGCAATTGCTGCTGCGCGCCCTGGTGGCCCGGTTCTGGGAAGATCCCTATACGGAAAAGCTGATCCGCTTCGGGTCCAGCCTGCGCGACCGCTACATGCTGCCGCACTGGATCGAGCGGGATTTCGAGCAGGTGCTGGAATGGCTGCGGGCGGGCGGCTACGACTTCGACAAGTCGTGGTTCGCGCCACATATGGAATTCCGCTTTCCCGTGGTGGGCGGCATCACCCATCAGGGCGTGCGCCTGGAACTGCGCAACGCCCTGGAGCCCTGGCATGTCATGGGCGAGGAGCCGGGCGCGGGCGGGACCGTGCGCTATGTGGATTCCTCGGTGGAGCGCATCCAGGTCAAGGTCTCCAATCTGGAAGGCGACCGCTATGTGGTCTCGTGCAATGGCCGCCGCATTCCCCTGGCGCCCACCGGCGTGCGGGGCGAGGCGGTAGCCGGTGTGCGTTACCGCGCCTGGGCTCCGGCGTCTTGCCTGCATCCCACCATCGGCGTCCACACCCCGCTGGTGTTCGATCTGCTGGACACCTGGACCGGCGAAGCCGTGGCGGGCTGCACTTATCACGTCGCCCATCCGGGCGGACGCAGCTATGATACCTTCCCCGTCAATTCCTACGAGGCGGAAGCGCGCAGGCGCGCCCGCTTCTTCCCCTTCGGCCATTCCCATGGGCCGCTGCGGGTCGACGGGGGGGCGGTCCATCCTGACTACCCCAACACGTTGGATTTGAGGCTACAATAGGGATATGCCGCAAGTGCTCGAGGGGGAGGCGAAGATCCAACGACGACTGAAGAGCCATGACGCCGCTCCGCCGGTATCGCTGCAGAGCGTCTATCGGCCCTTGCCCGGCGTCTATGACGAGGTGCTGGCGGAAAACGGCGAGGTGCGTCCCCATTGGCAATCCTTCGCCGATGGACTGATGCGCTATGAGCCGCAGGAGATGCGGCGGCGTTGGGACATGGGCCAGCGCCTGCTGCGCGACAATGGCGTCACCTACAATGTCTATGGCGATCCCGCCGGTCTCGACCGTCCCTGGCGGCTGGACCCCTTGCCGGTGATTTTGAGCCAGGATGAATGGCATATGATCACCGCCGGGGTGGAGCAACGCGCCACCCTGATGGAAGCCATTCTCAGCGACCTTTACGGCAAGCGGACCCTGGTGGGCCGTGGCCTGATTCCCTCGGGCCTGCTGCACGCCAATCCCGGATTCCTGCGCCCCTGCCACGGCTGGAAGCCCGCGGGTCAGAGGCATATGCACGTCTATGCCGCCGATCTGGCCCGTGGCGACGACGGTAAGTGGCGGGTGGTGGGCGACCGCACCGAAAGTCCATCGGGCTCGGGCTATGCCCTGGAAAACCGTTCCATCGTCAGCCGCGTCCTGCCGGAACTTCACCGCTCGTTGCAGGTGGAGCGGCTGGGTCCGTTCTTCGACACCTTGCGGCGCTCGCTGCAATCGCTGTCGCCCCGGCACAAGGACGATCCGCGCATCGTCCTGCTGACCCCCGGCCCCTACAACGCCACCTATTTCGAGCACGCCTTCCTGGCGCGCCAGTTGGGCATCACCCTGGTGCACGGCGAAGACCTGACGGTGCGCGACAATAACGTCTACCTGAAGGCGTTGACCGGCTTGCAGCGGGTCGATGTGATCTTCCGCCGCACCGGCGGCGTCTGGTGCGATCCCCTGGAATTGCGGGGTGATTCCACCCTGGGCGTCGCGGGCCTGTTGCAATCGGCCAAGGCCGGCAACGTGGCCCTGGCCAACGCCATCGGCTCCGGCTTGCTGGACGGCGCGTCGGTGCTGGGCTTCCTGCCCGCGCTGGCCCGAGACCTTTTGGGCGAGGAACTGGGGCTGCCATCGGTTCCCACCTGGTGGTGCGGCGAGCCGGAAGCCTGCCGTCATGTCCTGCAAAACCTCGAACGCCTGTTCATCCGCCCCGCCTTCGCCAACCGCGACCAGCCGGTGGTGGGCTCCGCCCTGGACGAGCGGGCGGCGGCGAGAATGCGCGACACCATCGCCGCGCGGCCGTGGGATTGGGTGGCCCAGGAAATCGGCGGCACCTCCACGGTTCCGGTGTGGACCGGCGGCCAGTTGGAGCCGCAGCATACCGTGCTGCGCGTCTTCGCCGTGGCCACCGATCGCGGCTGGCAAGTCTTGCCCGGCGGATTGGCGCGCCTGTCGGCCGAGCGCGACCTGCTGACCACCCGCCTACAGGCCGGCGGCGGCGGCAGCAAGGATATCTGGATCGCCGCCTCGGGCCGCCGCGACGCCCAGACCGCCGCCCGTGTCCGGGCTCCGGCGGTCAAGCTGACCCGCGACAACCGCGATCTGCCGTCACGGGTCGCCGACGACATGTATTGGCTGGGCCGTTACCTGGAACGCTGCGAGGCGACCACCCGGCTGTTGCGCTCCGCCCTCGGCCATATGGAAGATTGCCTGGCCCAGGGCGACGGCGCCCAGGCCCGCGCCACTTTGCTGACCCTAAGCCAGTTGGGGCTGGACCTGCCGGAAGACATCGAGAAGGAGCACCCGGAAAACCTGCCCTATCGCCTGATCCAGCACCATATGGACGTGGCCCAGCCCGGACTGGCCAATTCGGTGGACCGATTGATCCGGGTGGTCACCAATCTGCGCGATCGCCTGTCCACCGACACCTGGCGTTCGGTGCAGCGCCTGCGCGAGGAATCCGGCCGCCTCGAAGCCGAAATGCTGGATGGCGACGTCATCGGGCGGTTGAATTCGGCGCTGCTGACCATGCAGGCACTCAGCGGCCTCGTCATGGAGAACATGACGCGGGGACCGCAATGGCTGTTCCTCGACACCGGCCGCAGGCTGGAACGCGCCATCGCCCTGGTGGACAATCTGAGTGGCGCCCTGAACGACGTGGAGAGCGAGGAATCGGTTCCGCTGGACCTTTTGCTGGAGGTCTGGGACAGCATCATGACCTATCGCTCGCGCTATCTGGCGACGCCCCGGCTGGCGGGCGTTTTTGATCTGCTGCTGTGCGACGAGGGCAATCCCCGCTCCCTCGGCTTCCAGTTGTCCATTCTGGCCCGCCACATGGACTCCCTGGCCGGGATCGGCGACGACAGCGGCTTCTACCAGCCGGAACAGAAGCTGATGACCATCCTGTCGGGCACCGTGCGGACCACCGACGTGACCATTCTATCGCGCTACGAGCGCGATGCCGGTTATCACGACGCCGAGCGGCTGCTCGATATCCTGCGCTCGCGCCTGTGGGAACTGTCGGAACAGATTTCACGCACTTACTTCACCCATGCCCAATGGCGCCTGCCGGTGGCGCGCATGGAGGTGCTGCCATGAAATTCCGGGTCCGCCATCTGACCACCTATCGCTACACCGAACCGGTGCAACTGTCGCACCATGCTGCCCATCTGCGCCCGCGCGAGGTGGATGGACAGCAGATCAGCAAGGTTGCGGTGTCCATCCGCCCCGAACCGGCGGTCTTGCATGACGGCGGCCGCGACTATTTCGGCAATCCCACCACGTTCTTCACCATCCAGGAGCCCCACTCCACCCTGGTGATCGAATCCACCTTCGTGGTGGAGACCAATCAGCAGCCGCCGCTGCCGCAGATCGCGGTGCCGTCCTGGGACAGTGTGCGGCTCGACGCATGGCCGGGCGGACGCGGGCTCGACGAATCGGTGATGGACTATGTCTTCGCTTCGCCCCAGGTGCCCATGCTTCAGGAGGCGGCCGACTTCGCCGCCCCCAGTTTCCCCCCCGGCCGCCCGTTGACCGAGGCGGTCTTGGACTTGGTCTCGCGCATCCACAAGGAGTTCGCCTTCGACCCCGAGGCCACCAGCGTCGGAACCCCGCTGATGACGGTGTTCGAGGAACGCCGGGGCGTCTGTCAGGACTTCGCCCATGTGGGCATCGCCTGCGTCCGCGCCATGGGACTGGCGGCCCGCTATGTCAGCGGCTATATCCGCACCATCGCGCCGCCCGGCAAGGAGAAGATGGTGGGCGCCGACGCCTCGCACGCCTGGCTGTCGGTCTACCAGCCGGGCTGGGGCTGGCTGGACGTGGACCCCACCAACAACATGGCCGCCGGACAGGACCATGTGGTGGTGGCCTGGGGCCGCGACTATGACGATGTCAGCCCGGTGCGCGGCGTCGTCCTGGGCGGCGGCGACCATCAGGTGATCGTCGCGGTGGACGTGGTCGAGGCCGCCTAGAATCCGTCGGAGTTTGGTGGAATCGATTTTTCCTTTTCGTCACCCTCGGGCTTGACCCACGGCTATCCGGTGAAATTCCTGGCGGACGGCTTGGTGGTTGGCGCCGATGATTCACCACCAAGGCACCAAGGACACCAATAGGGCGGAGCAAATGGCCAAGCCTCACTCGCTCGTCATGGCCGGGCGTGTCCCGGCCACCCACGCGGTTCCGCTTGAAAG
>NZ_PGTO01000036.1 GCF_003284725.1 Paramagnetospirillum kuznetsovii
GAACAGATTGCCGCGCTGATGGGCCACGCCTCCATGGAGACGGCTACGACCCATTATGGTCGGCGGAGCGCCGGCCGGTCTCAGGTGCTGCCGGGACTGGCTACCGTCATTGGCATCCCCAGTGAGGCCAATGTGCTGGCCGTCCGTGCGAGGTACGCCTCCACGTTGTCGATGGAGGCGGCACCCGACGAACCGAATATGAGCCCGTAGAAAACCATTACCAAGCGTAATGGCAACCGGAAACGCCCAGAATCCACCATTCAACTTGGTGGACGAGGCTCTGGCGCGCTCGACCGGGGCTTGATGACCGAACGAACTGCGCGGACGGACCTCGATTTAATCTCACCACCATGCCTCACATTTTGATCGTGCGTCCGCCAGATTCAGAGGCCAAGAGGCATTCAGGCACTCGGCCCGAAATTTGCCACTGAACGGCTCGACGAAGGCGTTGTTCGTGCGGTTGCCTAGCCTGGAAAATTCCTTGGGCACCAAGTTCATTTAGACCCACAAATCGAGGTCGTTGCTGATGAATTCGGACCAGTTATCGACCCGAATCTCCTAATGAGGCCTTTGAGCCTGGTGACATGCCAGGGTGTCGCCCACATCGCAGATGTTGCAGGCATGAGGTTCCAGCCACTGCTCCGGACATTGCACAATTAATTACCTGCCGAGCCTAACGCTCCTGAAATGCCTGGGTCGCCGCCAAGTATATTGGCTTAAGCAAATACTGCAGAATAGTTTTCTCACCCGTGATGATATCCACCTGAACAGTCATTCCTGGCAAAATATGGTTTCTATCAGGATTTTCGCCTACATATGGCTTATTTATTTCAACAACGCCTTTATAGTATGGTGACTTCTTCTCATCAAGAAATGTCGAAGGGGACACTTGAATAATTTTGCCACCGACGGCACCAAATCGAGCAAAGTCATAGCTCCCCACTTTGATCCGGACATCTTGACCGGGCACGATATGCCCGACGTCACGAGGGGTTATCTGGCTTTCCACCAACAGCACGTCATCCACGGGAACAATCTTGGTGATCAGGCCGCCAGCCTGAATGACCGTGCCCGGGCTGGTCACCGCCAATTCCTGGACGATGCCGCGTACCGGAGAGACCGCATCCAGTCGAAGGACGCGATCTTCCAACTTCGCCCGCGCCTCACGCAATTGAGCGAGTTCGGCCGTCACCGTCCCCATCTCGTTCAACGCATCGTGCGCCAATTTAGTTTTTTGATCCGCCAGCCTAGTATCTGCTTCCGCCAGGGCCTCACGCGCGGTCTTGAGCTGCCCCTGGAACCTTGCCCGCTCGCCTTTCAGCCGTTCGAATTCCCGCAGAATGTTGAAATAGACGACCTTCGACGTCAGTTCCTTCTCCACAAGATATTTGCGGATTTCCACTTCCTTGGCCAACAGATCAATCTGCTGATCCATAGCCGAAATCTGATCGCGATACAGAGCAATATCGGCGCGACGTTGCTCCGACTGCTTTTCCAAAACCAGCGCCGCACTTTCCCTCGCCCGTTCTTGCGCCTCGTAAATGGTGCCCTGGTCGTGAGTCTGGCCGTGATCCGCAAGATCATCGCCTGCCCCGGCAAAATCCGGAATGCGTCCCTCCGCGAAAGCCCGCAACCGTTCCGCTTTTAACAGCAAGCCGGTTTCACGCGCCCGCATTTGCTCCAGTTCCGACAAGGCGGGAGCCGGATCGAACTTTACGAGAATTTCCCCCTTGCTCACCAGTTGCCCTTCCTTGACCAGAACCTGCTGGATGATACCTCCCTCAAGATGCTGGACAGGACGAATGAAACTGGAGGGCACCACTTGGCCGTTTGTGACCGCGACCTCCTTGACCGGCGTGACCGCCGCCCAACCGATCAGCGCTCCGACGGTCAATATGGTGGTCAGCATGGTGCCGCGGACCAGAGGCCCAACCCCTCCTTCCTCGAACACCACCGCCTGCGATAGGTGCCGCCGGAACCGGTTGATATGGCTAGAAGCCACGAAATCGACCGGTGCGTCTTCCTCGCTTTCGGGGTAGATCCTCGTCAGAGAAAAGACCAAGGCCTGAAGGAGAAAGACAAACCCGACGGCCGCCGCTGAGGCCACATAGCTATGAGCGAATTCCGGTGATGCGACAAAAGCCAGCGCTTCGAGAACTCGCAGCGCCAAAACTCCCATCAGCGCACCCACCGCAATGATCCTGGCCTGTCCCTTAGGACGTTCTGCCAAGCTGGAGTAAAGCGCGGACAGGCGTCGACCGATAAGTAGCAGGCAGACCGCCGCCACGATCGCCCCCCAGGCTGCCTCGAAGCGCGGCCAAGTCGTGCAGGTGCCGACGTCGCAATTGGCGCGCGCCACGACTGTCATCAGAGCCAGAAGGACTGTGGGAATAAGAAATAGGGCAGGCCATCCCTGCCGTCGGTCGGCCGGAACATGAAGGACGGAACGGCTGAACAATACTGACGCTGCCGCCGTCACCACCCAGGCAATGGAGGTTATTCTTGCGAAGGACGCAGGAAGGCCAAGCCCCGCGGTCGCCCCCGGTTCACCGAGCAAAGCTCCGGCCAAGGACGCGAAAACCGCCATTTGGGCAATTTCGTTGCCAAAGCTGGATCGTTGGCGGACCAAGAGATAGCACAGCACTAGTATGCTTTGTATTGCGGCCAGCAATGGCAAGGAGTCGAACAGGGTCACGAGTTCATCTCCTTCATGCCAGCTTCGCCCGAACCTCGGCCGCCGGCCCCACTGCCCGGACCGCTCCCTTTTCCAAAACGACGATCTGGTCCGCGAGAGTCAGATGGCTTGGCCGATGCGTTACGATGAAGATGGTTGCCTTACCCTTCATGGCTTCGACAAATTCTCGGAAGCAGCGGTCGCCGTCGAAATCGAGGCCCGTCACCGGTTCGTCCAGCAGGAGAATGGAGCTTTTCTTCAAGTAAGCACGCGCCAGTGAAATTCCCTGGGCCAGACTTGTTGAAATGCGGTTGGAGGCGGCATCCCCAACCCTGGTATCCAGACCCCGATCAAGAGCCGCGATTTCATCCCAAACTCCCGCAAGGGTCATGGCTTGACGCAGGTCAGCCTCGCTGGCGGTCGGTTGGGCCAACCGCAAATTTTGGGCGATGGTACCGAAGAACAATTGCGGTGCTTGCGGGGCGTAACCGATACATTTGCGCAATTCCACCGGGTCGATTTGGCGAATATCAAGATCGTCGATCATCACATTACCCGCCTGCGGAGCATAAAGACCGGCGATAAGCTTCAGCACCGTGGACTTCCCCGCGCCGTCGGATCCGACGATGGCGATAACCTCACCCGGCTGCGCCTCGAAACTGACACCCAGTAGGGCCGGATCGGCATCGCTGGAATAGCGCAGCGAAACCCGCGAGAACGTGACCGCGCCGCGCAAGGATAGACCGCTGTTGCCGGAGGCGCGGCTATCTCCCTCGGTGTGGAATGCCACCAGCGCTTCAAGCTGGCGAATGGAGGAACGGGTCTGCTCGATACGCTGCACCAGCGAAAATCCCGTCTGCATGGGGGCGAGAATGCGCCAGACCACCATCATCGAGGCGATCAATGCACCAGCCGTCATGCTTCCAAGCAGGACCTGGTAAACGCCGACAATCATGGTCGCCATGCCGGACAAGACCACCATGGCCTGCGAAACACTCGCCAATACTCCGGTCAGAAGCGAGGACTCATAGCCGGCCATGGCAGCCTGGGCGCTCGTATCCTTGAAGCGCTCCCTCCAAACGGCCTCCATGCCGGAATAATGTATGGCGCGCATCTTCAGCAGGGTCTCGACCACAAATTCCTGACGTCTGGTTACCGACCGGCCCGACCCAGAGACCCGCCGCCGCACCACCGGCATCGCGGCCACAACGATGATCGCGAAGATGACCAGCGCCGCCACCGGTACCAGCGCCACTGTGCCGCCGAGAATTACCAGCACGACGAGATAGATCACGACGAAGGGAATATCGATCAAAATATTGGCGATGCCGCCGCCGAAGAAATCGCGAAAGCTTTCCAGATCCTTGAATCGAGCCAACTGACTGCCGATGCTGGCGCGTTCGGTCAAACCGAGCGGCAGCAGCAATGTGCGTTCGAACACGGTGGTGGTCACGATGTAGCTGATGCGCGCCCCCACATAGGCCGATGCCTTGGAACGCAATTCCCGCAGCACCTCATCGCCGGCGATGACGATCAGCACCCCGCACAAGAAAGCCACAAGCATGGCGACGTCTCCCGTCGAGATCACCTTGTCATAGACCGACATGGTGAAGAGAGGTACGCCGAGCGACAGAAGGTTGATAATCAAACTCTGTCCGAGCAAGGCCCATATGAGACCGTGAAAGCGGCTCACCACCTTCTTGAACCACTGTCCTTGCGCCACTTGTTGGGATCCGGCTTCAAGGGGGGTGAAAAAATAGGCGGCACCGTAAATTTCCGAAGATGGAATAACCCGATCTGTTCCCGAGCTCATGTCCAAAGCCTCGACACCCTTGTCGGCCATGGACATAAGAACCATGGGATTGCCGTTGTAATCCACGTAAAGACAGGGAAGAACGCGAGAGTCGATCGCCTGGCCCTTCAAGACAACGGCTTCATTGCCGTAACCGAGATGGGCCATGACGTTGCGAAAGGCAACAATGTCCAAGTTATTGTTGAAATGCGGCAACGCCTCGGCCAAATGACGCAGATCGCCGGTCCAATGCATGGCGTTCAGCAAAGGCATCAGACAACGCCCAAACGCGGACTCTCGTTCCACATCGCTCAAAAAGCTCATGGTCGCCGATGCCATTTTCGCCCGGCGCTCGTCAAAGGTGGCGGCGCTCTGTGGCTGGGCATCTTGCGCCGCCTGCAATGCCGCGACATTGGCCAATGGAACAGGAGGCGCCGATGCTCGGCTGGAAGCCTTGGCATCCACAAGCTTTCCCTGGATCAGCTTAAATGTGCGATCAGCCAAGCTCAGCATGGAAGGCCGCGATGAAATCAGAATGATGGTGGCGCGTCCCTTCAATGCCTCGAACACATTGCGAAGAGCGGTATCGCCCGCGCCGTCTACCGCCGTATTCGCCTCGTCGAACAGCACAATCCGGGGCTCTTGCGCCAACGCCCTCACAATGGCCAACAGCTGGCGAATGCCACGCGGCAGCGAATCGCCGCTGCCCTCGCCAACCATGGTGTCGTAGCCCTGCGGCAATCTCGATATGAAGCGATCAACCCCAAGGTCTGCGGCGTAGCCCTTGGCTATAGAGCTTTTATTGTCGTCGAACAGGGTCATGTTCTCGAGAATCGTGCCGCGAAATAATTCTGGGCGCTGGGGAATAAACGCTAATGCATCCCGCACCGAAACGGAATCGAAGCCGGCGAGATTGCAGCCATCGGCGAGAACCCTTCCCGTCGTCGGCTGGATAAGCCCCGCCATCACCCCCAACAGCGATGATTTGCCGACGCCGTTCTCACCGGAAATACCGATCAGCTCACCCGGCTTTATCTCCAGATCGACATCGTCAAGGACACAAATATCGGCTCCAAACTTGAGAGTGACACCGTCCAGACGCAGATTGCCGGAAATTTCGCCCAGGGCGGGCAAGGGATTCAACAAATCGGCATTTTCGCCGTCGAGCATATTGGCCAAGCGTTCCTCGGCCAAACGCGCGGTCTGGAATCGGCTCCACCGATCCAACGCGGATTGCACGGGCTGAATGCAGCGTCCGGCCAGAAGCGAGCAGGCAGCCAGAACACCCGTGGTCATGCCCCCTTCAATGACCTCGATGCTGCCGAATGCCACCACCAGGATGGTCGTCAGATGGGAAAACAGCAGGGCCATGGACTGGCTTTTGGCAGAAATTTCCGATACGGAAAATTCAGCCTGGGAGCTGTTTTCCAGAAGTCGCTCATGACGGCGCATCATCTGCGCTTCCATGCCCAAAGCCTTGATGGTCTGAATTCCCGACAATATCTCGACGATGAAATTCACCCGCTGGTCATCGGAGGTCAAACGACGGCGAATGGCGTCCATCATGGTGCGCCCCAGCACCAGAGCAGCGCAGGAAAACCCTATCATCAGCAGTAATGGGACCAAGACCAGCCAGCCGCCGAAAGCCATGGTCAGAATCAGATAGATCAACGCAAACGGCAGATCGAAAATGTTGAGAAAGGCTTGGCCCGCATAGAAGTCCTTCAAGGTGTGAATGGCGGACAAGGACTCGAGGTGAACGCCAGTTCCCTTGCGCTCGAACACATCAAGCGGCTGCCGCAGCAAATAGCTGAAAGCCCGCGACGCCGCGAGATGTTCGAACCTCG
Organism: Paramagnetospirillum kuznetsovii; assembly: GCF_003284725.1. Taxonomy (GTDB): domain Bacteria; phylum Pseudomonadota; class Alphaproteobacteria; order Rhodospirillales; family Magnetospirillaceae; genus Phaeospirillum; species Phaeospirillum kuznetsovii. The sequence goes on from NZ_PGTO01000036.1 coordinate 6,314, forward strand.
CGCTGGTCCAGCCTGTAACCGCAGAGCGGCAAATCCGGAGAATGGTCTCCAGGGTCACGGAAATCACGATCCCGATCCCCAAGGCGATCAAGGTATCGGTCGCCGTACTGGGAAGTATTCGGTCGTAAACCTGGAGCAAGGTCAGCGGCAAGGCGAGACCAAGCAGATTCAGGACCAGCGAGACAACGATGAGGTCGGGCAGATATCGCTTGAAGCCCGATAGGGTTCCCACGCTGCGCGGATGGGAAACGAATGCTCGCCGCAGGGACCGTAGTTCATCGGGCAACCACGCGGGCACGGCTGAACTCTGCAGTTCCGCCGCCCCCGTCACCAACCATGCGAAAAAAGCTTTCAATGTCAAAGCAATGTCAATGGATCCGGTCACTAGAACGTGATCTTATCCAGCCCTTCCACATGCAGAACCACCGCGTTATCAAATGTCAAATCCCCATGGATCTTGGTTGTGTCGATGAACGCCGCTGGATCGATGTGCTGAACTGCTTCAACACCATTCTCCCCAACGGTATGGATACCATTGCCATCAATGAACCCATGGGTCCCGGCGGCGATTGCCACGTGTTCATTGCCGACGTCGAACGAGAAACTACCCAAATTCTGATTCGAATTGATGCCGGTAATGTCCAGCGAGTGGATGCCGTCTAGGCTGCCGAATACGAACTCCGCCAGTTGATCTCCGTTTACTGGCGGCGGCGGCAGACTGTCGAAGTGCAATAGGTGCTGATCCGTCTGGTCCATGGTTCCGAGATTGGCTGAACTCAGCTTCAGCACTAAATCGGAAACGGTCGATGCAGAACTGCCGCTGCCGGATTCGGTCGAGATCGCCTCGATATGCAGGGTATTGGCACCGGCGTCATGCTCTCCCGAGTTCATGGTCAAGCCCGACAGGTCGCCGCCGGTCAATGTCCAACTGCCGTCGGCATTGTGAACGCCGTGGTTCAGGCTGGCGTCATCGGCGAGGCCGGAAATCCTCAGGCTAAGGCTCTCGGAACCGTCCACATCCGTCAGCGACGAGGATATATCGAGAGCCGTAATGGCTCCCGCCGTCGAGACGCCGCCGATCGCCAATAGGTTGGGCGCATCGGCGACGGAATCCACATGGACGGCGAAGCTGGTGGTGGAGGTCGCCGTACTGGCCAATCCCGTATCCGGGTCCACTGCGGTCGTCGAGGTCAAGGTGGCCGTCACTTGAAGGCCAGTATGATCGACTGTGTTCCAATCGCTCCAATCGGCTGGGGGCTGCACGAACAGCCCGTGTCCGGCCGCCTGCATATCGGCGATCTCCGTCGAGGTGAAAGTCCAATTACCATCATCGTGATGAACGCCGACGGACGGCCCGCCCGCATGGGTCACAAATTGGAAGTCGGCCGGCAATCCCGCCAAGGACAGGGACAGGGCCTCGTGCGGATCGGCCAGGGCTTGGGTCAGGTTGAGGTTGATCGTGCCATCCTCGGCACCGCCAGACTCCATCGAATGGATCAGTGTCGGAGCATGAGCGAGTTCGTTGACCGTCACATGCAGATCCACCGTGGCGGAACTTGCCGAACCTCCGACAGCCTCGGAGGAAACCGCCGTCACATGCAAGGTCAGGTCATGGGCGTCCTGGCTGGCCGGCGTTAGTTTCAGATCGGAAAGTTCCGTCTGCGTCAGAGTCCAGGATCCATCGGCGTTATGAACGCCATGGTTCAGGGTCGCGCCTGCTGGAATCCCGGTGATGCTCACCGCCGATATGCTTTCCGAGCCGTCCACATCCGTCAGGGCCGCGACGATGTCCAAGGCCACCGCCGTATCGACCGTGGTGGTCGCATCCGTTACCGTTACGGTCGGCGCATCGGCCTGCGACGACACATGGACGCCGACGCTTTGCGACGACGTGGCGAGGGTCACGGCATGGCTGTCGGGATCGGTAGCGGTCGAGGTCAGGGTCGCGGTCAACTGCATGCCCGCCGAATGACCGGTCGTATTCCAGTCGCTCCAATGGGACGGAGGCAATACGAACAATCCGCCCGTCTGCATCTCCGCCACCTCGGAGGAGGTGAAGCTCCATTCCCCGGAACCGTTGTCCGACCCGATGGGTAGCCCTCCCGATGCGACGGAATAGAATTGCGATCCGACAGAAACACCCGCCAGGGACAAAGTCAGAGATTCGCCGGAATCGGTGGATGCCAGGGTCAGATTGAGGTTGATACGACTGTCTTCAACACCGGCCGGAGCGGCCCCGGCGGTCAGCGTCGGGGCATTGGCCACGGCATCGACCACCACCTTGAGCGCCACCGGATCGGAAGTGGCCGTTCCGGAATTCTGCCAATCATGGGAGGTCGCGGTCACCGACACGGTGAAATCGTGGGCGTCATGGCTTGCGGCCTTCACCTGCAGGCCCGCCAGATCGGCCGACTGAAGCGTCCAACTGCCGTCCGCGTTGTGGACACCATGATTGAGCACTGCGCCTGCCGGAAGGTCGGAGATGGTTACCGCCGACAGGTATTCCGAACCGGTGCCATCGTTCAGGGCAGGAGAAATATCCAGGCTGATCCAGTTGTCCTCGCCGCCATGCGCTTGGTTTACCGTCACGCTGGGGGCATCGGCGACGCCGTCCACATGAACCGCGAAGCTGAGACTGGACGTGGTGGTCGATACCGCGTTGGTGTCGGGATCGGTCACACTGGCATTGACGGTTGCGGTCAGCTGCATGCCTGCCGTATGGCCGACGGAACTCCAATCGCTCCAATTGGCGGGCGGAACCACGAACAACCCATGGCCACCGGCCTGGGCCGCTGCCAAGTCCGTGGACGAGAAGGTCCAACTGCCGTCGCCATTGTCATGGCCAATGGCCGATCCACCGGAAGCCGTGTCGAAAAAGGCGGAACCCGACGGGATACCCGAAATCGTCAAGGTGGCGGTTTCGTTGCTGTCGCTTACAAGGGCCGACAGATTGAGGTTGATGCGGGCATCTTCGCCCCCGGCGGCTGGCCCGGACTGAGTGAGATTGACCGGCGCTGCCACAGCATCCACCGTCACGGTGAAACTGGCGGCGGGACCGGACGCGCTTGCACCGTTGGCGGCCTCGGTGGAAACCGCTCTGGCCGAAACTGTGAAGTCGTGGGCGTCATTGGTGGTCGGCTGCAGCTTGAGACTGCCAAGATCTGCCGGAGCCACCGTCCAGGATCCATCGGCGTTATGAATTCCGTGGTTGAGCACCGCTCCGCTCGGCAGGCCAGCGAGGAGAATGCCGGAAACGCTTTCGGAACCGTCGCTGTCGATCAGATGCGGCGTGATCTTGCCGCTGAGATCGATCCAGCCGTTCTCGTTGCCCGATACATTGGCGACCGTGACCGTACCGCCATTGGCGACCGCGTCGATCTTGACACTGAGCGCCACGCTGTCCGAGGTGACGGTACTGGTTGCACCGCTGACGGAATCGGTCTCAGCGGCGGTGGCCGTGACCCGCAACGTGAAGCCCACGTCACTATGCGTCGGGGGCGTGATCGTCAGTCCCCCCAATTCCGCCGTGGTCAGGGTCCAACTACCGTCACCGTTGTCGATACCGTGATTGAGCGCGGCTCCGGCCGGAACGCCGGAAATGGTGACGTGGTCGATATGGTCGGTCCCCAGGGCATGGGTCACCGATGCCGAAATCGACAGCGAGATGGCGTTGTCTTCCACCCCATGGGCAGAAGAGACCGACACCAAGGGGGTCTCGGCGCGGGCATCCACCGTCACCTTGAAATCGGCGCTGGCGATCTGCAGGCCGTCACTGCCGTCTTTCTCCCAGGTCAGCCCCTGGAGGGTGAAGTCATGGGTGCCGTTGAAGTCCTTGGGCATCAAGACCTTCAGATCGGACAGATCGGCCGAACTCAGCCGCCACGTTCCGTCGCCGTTATTGAACCCATGATTGAGAACGGCACCGTCCGGGACATTTGCCAGAACCACAGAAATAGCTTCAGAGCCGTCCGTATCGGTCAGGTTGGCATGGAGGTTGGGCGAGAGATCGATCCAATGGTTCTCGACACCGTGGGCGTCGGAGGCGCTGACGGCGGCCGGATCGGTCACGCCGGTGACGTTGACCGTGACGGTCTTGTGCGCCGTCAGGCTGGCGGCGCCATGATCCTGTGCGGTGACCGCCACATCCAGGCTCAACGCGCCGGAATAGCTGCTCCAGTTATGGGGCGGAACGATCTTGAGCGCTCCCAACTCGGCGGAACTCAGGCCGGTGATGGTATAGGTCCCGCCGCCCGCGCTGTCGGGCGCTATGGCAGTTCCGTCACCCTTGACGATGGAAGCGCCGACCGGCACGCCGCTCAGCACCACTTGGGTTATGGACTCGCCAGTGGCGCCCACCGAATCGGCCAGATGGAGCGAAATCGCCGTATCCTCGGCTCCCGTGCCATAGCCCGAGATATTGGGGCTGTCGGTGACCGGATCCACATGCACCGGGATGGTCAGATCAACCTTGCTTGACCCGCCGTTGCTGGGATCGGTGTAGGCAACATGCGCCCCCAGCGACAGATCGCCACCGGCATTGACGCTGTTCCAATTATGGGCGGGGGTAAATTTGAGTCCGGCGATAGCCGATTCCGGCACCACCCAGACATGATGGACCGGATCATAGGACCCGGCCGACAGCGTCCCGCCCTTCAACGAGTCCGCATCGATGGTCAGGGTGGCGGCCAAGCCCGCATGGGCATCGACGACGATGTTCAGCGCGATGGCGCTGTCCTCGTTTCCGACATTCACGCCCGCCACCATATTGGCTCCGCTCAGGCTGACCGCGGCGGCGGTGGGATCGGTGACGCCGCCGCCATTGCCGCTGCCCGCCCCGTCCCAAGTCAGGGTGAAGCTTTGCTGGGACGATTGGGCCATGCTGCCGTCGTCGCGCTCGGTGGAAACGGCGGTTACCGTGACGGTCCCGGACGTCATGGGAGCATGAGCCGAATCGGCGATTCCGTGCGGAATGACAATCTTGAACCCGCCCGAGGCGACGGTGCTGTCCCAAAGATCGGGGCTGACCATCCAGGCGCCGCTGCCTTCGCAATAGCCAGCAAGGGCGCCCGTGCTGGTGGTCAGCAGAGCACCGTCGGGCAGTCCGTCGACCACCATCCACAAACGCTCGGACCCATCGGTGTCGGTCAGGGCAGCCTTGGGCGCAACGTCGAATGCGGCGGTAGTGACATTGGTGGATTGATTCGGGCCAATGGTCACCGCGCCCAGAGCGTTCAATGTCGGCGCATCGGCCACGCCTGCCACATGCATCGCCAGGGTCTTGGTGGTTACCAGATCCGCCGAGTTGTGATCGTGCGAGGTCACCGACACTCCGACCGCGATGCCGGAATTGTGATTGGCCGACGACCAGTCGCTCCAATTCGTCGCCGCCGTCAGGGTGAACTTGGACGTATCGGCCATCTCGGCCGCGGACAAGGTGTAATGACCGGAAGCATCGGCCGTGACTACGACGCCGTCATAGCGCACCACGGCGCCAACGGCGATGGTGCCGCTCAGATCCAAGGTGATATTGCTCACGACTTCGCCGGTGCCGCCCGCGGCGACGCTCAGGTTCAGCGGAATCGCCGCCTCTTCCGCCCCCCAGGCGCCGCCCTTGATGGTGGCGGCATCGGCCAACGGAGCGATGGTGATGTCGACGACGCGGCTGTCCACATGGACATTGCCATCGACCTCGGTGGTCACCACATCGGCCTGAAGATGCAGCGGTCCCGTCACGTCGGTATTGACGTTCTCGCCGACCCGTAGGCGCAAGGACGAGAGATACTGCGCCTCGACCGACCATTTCCCCGAGGCGACAGGAACGATGTTTTCCGCCGAAAGGCCGTTGATGAATTCCAGCGAGGTTCCGGCAGGCAGATTGCTCACCACCACGGAAAGATGCTCGGAACCGTCGCCATCGGACACGGACAACTGACCGAAGCCGAGATCGACCAAGGCCCCCGCCTGGGTGTTGTTGTTGTCTTCCACCGCCGAGGCGACGAAATGCCCGTCAGGCAGGCCGATGGCGGCATCGGCGACACCGGTCACATGAACGGTGAAGTTGATCTGGGTATCGGCCATGGTCTTGGCGCCGGTATCGACGTCGGTATCGGTGGACGTCATCGTAGCGGTCACATTGATACCGCCCTGACCGGGACTCCACTCGGACCAAGCGCCAGTGGGGTGGTTGATCCCGCTCCAGTCGCTCCAGTCGGTCGGCGGCTTCAAATATAGGCCGTCTGCCTTGATGGCGGCCACTTCGGCGGTGGAGAAGCTCCACGTCCCGTCACCGTTATCGGTTCCGATGGCAGTGGCATCGCTGCCATTGACCAGATTGGCGCTGGCCGCCGAGTAGAAATGCGATCCGTTGGGAATTCCCGACAGCGTTATGCTGAGAGCCTCGTTGGCATCGGTCAGGGAGCCGGTGAGGTGCAGGTCGATGCGGGTGTCCTCGACACCGATCGCCTGGGCCGATTCGATGAAGCTGGGCTTCTCCGCAGTTCCATCGACCACGACCTTGACGTCGTAGACAACCGAATGAGCGCTGTCGCCGTTGGACGGTTCGAGAGTGAATCCCTGGGCGTGAATGGTGAAGTCGGCGTTGACGTCCTTGACGGGCAGGATCTTGAGATCGGCGAGATCGCCTTGGCTGATCGTCCAGGTCTGGCTGGCGGAATCATAGCTGCCGTGATTCAGGAAGACCCCGGCGGGAACGCCGGTAATGGCGACGCTCACCACTTCGCTTCCACTGGTGTCGGGCGTCGTCGCCGTGATGCTGAGCGGAATCCACAGATCTTCCGAGCCATGCGCGTCAAGGACGGTGACCACCGGAACATCGGCCACCGCATCGACGGTGACCCGCAGATCGACCGTAGCCGAATCCGCGGCGGCCACCGCCACATGGGCGGAATCGCCGCCCTCGGTGGAGATCGCCCTGACATGCAGTGTGAAGGCGGTCTTGCTGTCGGCGGGCGGCGTGATGGACAAGCCGCTCAGATCGGCCTGGGACAGAGTCCAACTGCCGTCCGCGTTGTGGACGCCGTGATTGAGGCTGGCCCCGGAGGGAACTCCGGTGATGGTGATGGCGGAAATGCTTTCCGAACCGTCCGTATCGGCGAGATGAGTGGCGATGTTCAGCGCGATGGCGGCATCCTCGCTGCCGTGCGCCGCCGAGGTGGATACGCTCGGGGCGTCGGCGACCGACTTGACCTCGACCGCCAGGGTTTGCGTGGTGCTCGCCGTGGTCACCGCCCCGCTCTCCGAGTCCACTTCCCTGGCATTGACCGTGGTCACCAACCGCATGCCCGTATTGTGGCCGCTGGTGTCGTAGTCGCTCCAATCCTTGGGCGGCTGCACAAACAAGCCGTGCCCGTTGGCCTTGATTGTGGCGATTTCGGCGGAGGTGAAGCTCCAAATTCCCGTGGAGGCGTCATAGGCGCCCAGCTTGGCGGAATCGGCGGCATCGGCCGAGGCGTAGAATACGGATCCGGCTGGAACGCCGGTCATGGTCATTCCGGTGAAGGTCTCGCCCGCGCCGGGAAGCGCCGCCGACAGATTGACGTTGATGCGGCTGTCCTCGTTGCCGACGGAAGGCGCGCTTTGCCCGACGACCGGGGCTTCCGCCTGGCCGGTCACCGTGACCTTGATGGTTTGCGCAGCAGAATCGGCGTTCAGTACCGCGATATGGCCGGAATCGCCGCCTTCGGTAGCGGTCGCAACCACGGTGAGATTGAAATCCGTGGCGGAATGGGCGGGCGGCAGAATCTTCAAGCCGGCGAGATCAGCGTTGGACAGGGTCCAACTGCCGTCCCCGTTATCGGTCCCGTGATTCAGGCTGGCTCCGGCGGGAACGCCTGAGATGGTGATGGCGGAAATGGTTTCCGACCCATCGGCATCCGACAGTGTGGGCGTGATGGACAGCGCCACCCAGTTGCCCGATGCGCCGCTGCCGTCGTTTTGCCCGACCGTGGCATTGGATACCGTCACCGTCGGGGCGTCCGCCACCGCGTTGACCTGCACGCCGATGCTGAGGGCTCCGGCGCTGGCCGTGGTCTTGGCTCCGGTATCCGGGTCGGTCTGTGTCGAGGTGAGAACGGCCGACAACTGCATGCCGGTGGTATGCCCGGCGGTGTTGTAATCGCTCCAATTGGTCGGCGGCGCGACGTAAAGCCCGCCGGCCTTGACGGCTGTCATATCGGTGGATGAGAAGCTCCAGGTTCCGCTGGCGGCATTGAAACTGCCGATGGCGGCGCCGCCGGAGGCGGTGGAATAGAAGCTCGATCCGCTGGGAACACCGCTCAAAGTCATGGACAGCGATTCGCCCGAATCCGTCAGCTGCGGATTCAGATGCAGGTCGATGCGGCTGTCCTCGGTGCCGATGGCGGGCGCCGTCTGGCTGATGGTCGGAGTATCGGCCACGCCGTCCACCGTCACCTTCAGGGTGCTGGTGGTCGACGCGGTCGCGGTGGCGATATGGGACGCCACGCCGCCCTCGGTGGAGGTCGAGGTGATGGACAAAGTCACGTCATGGGCGTCGTGGGTCGCAGGCTGGAACTTCAGACCGGCCAGTTGCCCCTGGGTCAGGGTATAGGTGCTGGTGGTGGCGCCCACGCTGGAGGGAGCCAGAACCGTGCCGTCAGCCAGCGCCAGCTTGGCGCCGTTAGGCACCTGGGACACGCTCACCGAGGAAATGCTCTCCGAGCCGTCGCTATCCTTAACCGAAGTGGAAATGGACAGATTGATCCAGTTGGGCGTCGTACCGTCCGATTCATGACCGCTGGCGGCCACGGTGGTCAGATTGGGGGTATCGGCCACCGACTTCACCATGACCCCGAACGAGAATGGCGCCGCAGTGGCGGTGGTCGCCGCATTGGTGTCGGGATCGATCTGGGTCGAGGTTAGGCTTGCGGTCAATTGCATGCCGGTGGAATGGCCGACCGTATTGTAGTCGCTCCAATCGCTGGGCGGCAGCACGAACAGTCCGGCGGCCTTCACCGCCGTCATATCGGCCTTGGAGAAGCTCCAGGTTCCAGTGGCGGCATCGGTCAGGGTTCCGATCGATGATCCGCCGGTGGCGGCGGTATAGAAGGCCGCGCCGGAAGGTACGCCCGCCAGGGTCATGGAGAGAGACTCGCCGCTGTCGGCCAGTTGCGGCGTCAGGTTCAGATTGATCCGTGTGTCTTCGTTGCCGACCGCGGCCGCGGTCTGGCCGATGGTAGGAGTATCGGCCACGCCTGTCACCGTCACCTTCAAGGTGCTGGAGGTCGAGGCGGTGGCGGTGGCGATATGGGAGGCCACGCCGCCCTCAGTGGCGGTCGCGGTGATGGTCAAGGTGAAGTCTGCGGCGTTATGGGCGCCGGGCTGAACCTTCAGACCGCTCAGCTGAGCCGACGTCAGGGTCCAGGACCCATCGGCATTGGCGGTGCCTTGGTTGAGCGCCGCCCCGGTGGGAACGCCGGTGATCTTAACCGACAGCGTCTCCGAACCGTCGGTATCGGTCAGAGTCGGCGTCGAGATGCTTAGCGGAATCCAATCGGCGTGGCTGCCGTCATATTCGTTACCCGCGGCGGCAGACGTCGTCATGGCGGTCGGCGCATCGGCCACCGACATGACGTTGACCACCAAGGCCTGACTGGTGGTGGCGGTGTGAACCAAACCGCTTTCCGGGTCCGTCTTGGTCGCCGATAGGGCGGCGGTCATCTGCATACCGGCGGTATGGCCGGTGGTGTCGTAATCGCTCCAATTGGTGGGCGGCAGCACGAACAGCCCACCGGTCTTGATGGTTGCGATCTCGCCGGTGGTGAAGCTCCACGAACCGCCGCCGTTATCGGTGCCGAGCGCCACGCCGCCGCTGGCGGCCGAATAGAAGTGGCTGCCGCTGGGCACATTGGCCAGGGTCAGGCCGGTAAAGCTTTCCGCCCCGTCATTGAGATTGAGGGTCAGGTTGACGTTGATGCGGGTATCCTCGTTGCCCGAGGCGGCGGTCTGGCTGACCACGGGGGCTTCGGCCGAGGCCTCCACCACCACATGAATCGGAACTTGAACCGAGGTGGCGCTGCCCAACCCGGTGGCCACATTGGGTCCGCTCTCGGTGGCCGTCGCCGTCACCTGCAACGTGAAGTCGTGGGCGTCATGGGCATTGGGAAGAATCTTCAGCCCGCTCAATTGCGCCTGGGTCAGGGTCCATGACCCGTCGGCGTTATGGGTGCCCTGGTTCAGCGTCGCCCCGGTGGGGACGCCGGTGATGGTAACCGCCGAGATGGCTTCCGAGCCGTCGGTATCGGCAAGTTGCGGCGCGATGGACAAGTTGATCCAGTTGGACGCGGCGCCGCTGCCGGTATTCTGGGCTCCCGACACGTCTCCCGTGGTCAGGGTCGGCGTGTCGGCGACGCCGTTGAAGTGCACCGCCGTGCTCTGCGAGGTCGTCGCGGTCGTAACCGCGCCGGTGTCGGGATCGGTCTCATTTGCGCTCAGAGTCGCGGTGAGCTTAAGCCCGGAATTGTTGTTGGCGCTGCTCCAATCGCTCCAATCGTGAGGGGCTTGGACATAAAGGCCACCAGCCTTGATGGTCGCCACTTCCGACGCGCTGAATGTCCATTGTCCATGGGCGGCATCATAGGTGCCGACCGCAGCGCCCGAACCCGTGGTGAAGGTCGATCCGGCCAGAGCGGTTCCATTGGCGGCATTGGCCCCGGCCTGGGACGAAATGACGAGGCCGGAAAGCGTTTCGTCGGCCTTGAAGGTCGCCAGATTGAGATCAATGGCGACCCGACTGTCCTCGTTGCCCGAAAGCGAGGCGGAAACCGTCTCGACCGGGGCATGCGCCAAACCGTCCACCGTCACCTTCAGGGATACGGGAGCGGAAACCGCGCTGGCGACGGAATTGTTGCTTCCCAATTCGGTGGAGGTGGTGGTCACCGACAAGGTAAAGTCCACATTGCTGTGGGATGGCGGCGTGATGGTCAGGCCCGTCAGGTCGGCCGAAGACAGAGTCCAGCTGCCGTCGGCGTTGTGGACGCCGTGATTCAGGCTTGCCCCGCTAGGCACGCCGGTGATGGTGACGGCCGAAATGCTCTCGGTATTGGTCACGTCGGTCAGATGCGGCGTAATGTTCAGCGCGATGGCGGTGTCTTCGTTGCCCTGGGCAGCCGAAACCGTCACCGTCGGCTGATCGGCCACGCCCGCCACATGCACCGCGAAGCTCTTCGAAGTGCTGGCAGTGGTGACGGCATGGGAATCGGGATCGTTCTCGCTGGCCGTCACCGTGGCGGTCAATTGCATTCCGGCGGTGTGGCCGGCGGAGTTGTAGTCGTTCCAGTCGGTGGGAGCCTGCACATACAAGCCAGCGGCCTTGATGGTCGCAATCTCACCGGCCGAGAAGCTCCACGAGCCATTGCCATTGTCCGTCCCAAGCCCGCTGGCGCCGCCGGCGGTGGAATAGAAATGCGAACCGCTGGGAACACCGCTGATGGTCAGCCCGGTCAGGCTTTCATCCGCCTTGAAGGTGGACAAATTAAGATCAATGGCGATCCGGCTGTCCTCGACACCGTTCAGCGAGGCCGAAACGGTCTCGGTCGGAGCCTGGGCGACACCATCGACCCGCACCGTCAGATCCACCTGGGCCGAGGTGGCGCTGTGCGTCGAGGCATTGGCGCCCAACTCGGTCGAAGTGGTTGTTACATGCAAGGTAAAGTCGGCATTGCTATGAGACGGCGGCGTGATCTTTAGACCCGTCAGGTCGGCCGAGGACAGAGTCCAGCTGCCGTCGGCATTGTGAACGCCGTGGTTCAGCGTCGCGCCGCCGGGCACGCCGGTGATGGTGACCGCCGAGATGCTCTCGGTATTGGTCACATCATTGAGATGGGGCGTGATATTCAGCGCGATGGCGGTGTCTTCGTTGCCTTGGGCGGGCGTGACGGTCACGGTCGGCTGATCGGCGACGGCCGCCACATGGACCGAGAAGCTCTGCACCGTGTTAGCGCTGGTCACCGCGTGGCTGTCTGGATCGGTCTCGGTGGAGGTCAGCGTCGCCGTCAATTGCATTCCAGCGTTCTGTCCGGACGAGTTGTAGTCGTTCCAGTCGGTGGGCGGCAGCACATACAGCCCGCCGCCCTGGGCCTGGGCCACCTCGGCGGTGGTGAAGCTCCAGCTGCCATTGCCGTTGTCGTGGCCGATAGCCGCGCCGCCAATGGCCGAGGCGTAGAAATGCGATCCGGTGGGAACGCCCGAGACCGTCAAGGTCAAGGCGGCATTCGGATCGGTCAGCGCCTCGGTCAGGTTCAGGTTGATGCGGCTATCCTCATTGCCGGATGCCGCCGCCGTCTGCACCAAGGCGGGCGCGTTGGGAACGCCGTCGACGGTGACCCGGAGAGAGACCGGGCTGGACACCGAATTGGCCACCGCCGCATTGCCACCCAGTTCGCTGGAGGTGGCGGTCACCGTCAGGGTAAAGTCGTGGGCGTCATGGCTTGCGGGGGTGACTTTTAGCCCGGTCAAATCGGCGGAAGACAGGGTCCAGCTGCCATCGGCGTTGTGGATGCCGTGATTCAGCGTCGCGCCGCT
>NZ_PGTO01000037.1 GCF_003284725.1 Paramagnetospirillum kuznetsovii
GGCTCCGTCTTGATTCGCAACCAGACAGAATCACAACGCACTGAAATCACTCAACTTAATTTCCGGTCAGCCTCTAAGGCCAACCGCAGAGCCACAGGTTTCAGGCACTCCGCTCCGCGCGCCGCGCCGGTTATCACGACCGCGACGGCGGTTTTGTAGGGCCAATGTGCGGGGAGACTTTCCCAAAACTTTCCCAGCCAGTCGCCCTTCGGAATCTTCGAAAGCGATGGTCGCTTGCCGTGAGATTTGCGGATCCTCCGACCATTAGGGCGCCGGTCATTTCCGTCGGGATATGTGGCTAGGTCAATTTCTGCTAGATGTCCGAGGTTTCGAATAATGATGTCTGCCAAAGACTGCAAAGGCACCGGCCTTGTCGTTTCATCCACGGCGACTGTCGATGGCAATATTGTTTGATCAAGGGCATCTTGGAGGATGACAACCCATTTACTGATCTTTAGGCGCTTCACATAGCGCAGCGCCAGCTTTCGCAGCTGCCAGGTTTTTTTCGTACAGCCAGAGAAACTCAGGCGCTGCTCAATGGTCATTGGACCGTAAGACTCCACTTGCTCGCGAACGTCCGCCGAGTTGTGCAGCCGGTTAAAAATCTCCAAGTATACCGCCTTCGAGTTTTCTGCCGGGTCATGCTTATGCCAAGCGACCATCGCCGTCTCCACCCGCTCGACGACCTTTTCCAGTCGCGCCTTCATTGTCACGTCGTTCATGTTACCCGTCCCGCTTCGCTTTCATTGTCAACCTTCATACTTTGTAACCGAAAAACGATGGTGACAAAGCATGCACAAATTGTAGTTACAAAGTGCGAAAAACAAAACGCTGGCGATTATGAAAACTGCACAACATGTTAAAATGTGGCGCACCATTGCTGTCGTCAGCCACACATCTTAACATTTGGTGCGATGGTATATTTAATATTATTGTGCATATTTTATACTAAATTTACACGGCAAAATGCTGACATGCATTTAGGCGCAAAGTTGCTTGCGGTCATGACGGGAGGGGCGCTTGGTTTTTTTAGCAACCAGCCGCGGTGAACGAGATCGGCTAGGTTGAAGCGTCCAGCTTCCCCAGGAATTCTTGGGCGGCAACCTGGTTAATAGGTCAATATTTTCAACGATCTAAGGCGTTCTATGGACATTATGTCCATATGCGCCGAATCTATGGACATTATGTCCATAGATCCTGCAACACATTGAAAATTATAGTTAATTATATAGAGGTTTCGCATGCGATAGCCGATGCAGATGCAGATGCAGATGCAGATGCAGATGCAGATGCAGATGCAGATGCAGATGCAGATGCAGTAGACGGTCTTGAGGAAACCAGCTCAATCCTAACGAGACGACTTCAGGAATTGCTTCAAATTTACCGCTGTTCAGGATTTGCCGGTAAGCGTGGGGATTCCCTGCTGGTTCAAGTAATCGGCGTTTTCCTGATAGGTGGGGGGCGGCGGCACGGAGTTCTGCCACCGCGTCCGCTACACGACCGCCAAGCGCCTCTCGCCACCGCCGTGGAGAGCGCCGCAGGCCGACACTCCCCATCGTCCAGATCAGCCAATGGTGTAACCGCCATCAACCACGATTTCCTGGCCCCAGATGTTCTTGGCCGCGTCCGAGCACAGAAAAACGGCGGTCTCGGCGATATCGGCGGGCCCACCGAAGGCACCCGGCATCAGGCGGGCCGTGACCTGGGTGGCGACTGCCTGCAAGACGTCGGCGGGCAGGCCGATGCTGCCCCAGATCGGGGTTCCGATCGGGCCGGGTGCCACTGAGTTAACCCGGATGCCCAGGGGGGCCAACTCGGCCGCCAGAGTCTGCGAGAATGACTTCAACGCCGCCTTGCTGGCGCTGTATATCGCCAGCCCGGGGAAGCCTACCTGGGTCAGAAAGGTGGTGACGAACAGCACCGAACCACCCTTGCGGATATGTGGCAGGAAGCCGCGGACGGTCTGCACAGCACCGGTGAAATTCACATCGAACTGGTGATTGATCGCGGCAACGTCGCTGTCAGCGAACGGAACAACCTTGGCGATACCGGCATTGGGGATGATGATATCGACACCGCCAAACCTCTTGGTGGTCTCGGCGACCAGACGCTCCAGGTCGGCAGCGTTGGTCACGTCACCGGTGACGACCAGGACGCGCTCCTCGTTGCCGACGGCAATCTCGGCCAGGGCTTTGGCATTCCGGGCAAAAACGGCGATTTTGGCGCCTTGGGCCAGGAATTTGTCGGCGATGGACCGACCGATGCCGCTGCTGGCTCCCGTGATGACCGCAACTTTTCCGGCAAGATGATTTGACATGGAGATGTGTATCCTTGGCTGGGAACTTGGTTTGACAGCCCACTTGGTCACGAAACGCAGCGAGATGAAATTGAGGGCGGTCAAGTGGCCAAGTAGGAACCGGCACGGCAAGACGCCCCAAGCCACAATAGATCCGCATTGGTGGAATATTTTAACGACACGCACAGCTGAAGTGGACCATTGAGCCGGATCGCCGCGTCGAGGTGTCTGACCGTTTTACCCCAAACACCTGTGGTTCAGGGCGAAGGTTTTGCAATGCCATTGGGTGCAAATTCCGGCCACTGAAAGTGCTGAGTAGGACAGGGAAGCGCCGAGGATATTGTCAAGACCGTGGTCGTTTAGGTTTTGGGCTACTCAGGCCCCATTGCCCTTCGTCGCCGTCATTAGGGATAGGAGGGACTAGAATAGCTGGACGATCGGACTCTGAGGAAACGCCTATCGCCCGGGTGTCGCCATGCTCAAAAGCAATAGAATTGCAATTATTATCTACATTGATGCCTGCATCCACAACAGAGCATCCAGATGCAATACTTTCTAGTGCAACGAATGAGTTTATGTTCAATGTTCCGCGCTTAATCTCGGTTACTACTGAGCTGTCTTTCAATCTTAAGAATGACCGCGATATGCATTCACGCGTAACGTCAAATTTATGAGCAAGATCTCCCTTTGGTGCTATCCTGGCCACGCCATTATCATCTGCCATCTCAATAATGTACCTTGCGAGGCTTGGCATTATTGTTTTTCCGGCGACGTCCATGAGCCTCCTGGATACGGCAATTGAATGCAGCTTATATTGGTTCTTCAGGGCTGATGATAACGCATAGCTGCGCATAATTACATTGGATGCCACAATAACCGCTAGGCCATTCGAGTGAGAAATCGTCGAGAATATTTCAGGCTCATTCTCCACTGCTCCGAGCGTTAAAATATCCCCTGGATAGAATTGATACAGTATAATGTTTGGGCGTCGATTACTTGAGTGGCTAGGCAAGTAGGCTCGGACATCCCCCCGCAGAAGCATAATGACCAAAGGATAAATGCCCCCCTTTGATGAAAGCTCTTCCCGCGAGATAAACGAGCGCAGCTGCCCACGGCTCAAGAAATCAGATGCAAGTTGACGCCTCTCATAAGGCAGCAACTGCAAAGTATCGTGATTTTCCGACTGATTCACAATACCCTCCCCAAAGGACGATTGCCAAACAGTGTTTTTGCCCTAATTACGGCAAGAGTTCACAACTTCCAAACATGTCACATGTTCCAAATGAGAGTGCATTTGTTCTTTCTGGTAATCAGGCGCCATTTAGAGCTGCGCTCTTATCACAAGCGGCTTGAGTTCATGCCGTAAAACCCTGATCTGTGACAAAGTTCAAGGCTGGCTCCAGTCGAGATAATATTCAATCCATTGCACCTGGTTAGCCCCGCCGGACTGGGACATGAACGTGATCGAACGCCACTCCGCTGTGTTTTCGAATGACGGTGCTGGGTCAGGTTTGTCTATTTGAGGCTAACGGGGGCGGAGGCCGACAACTTCTCCTAGTTTGGCGCAACGCCCCATCAGTGGTGACTAATATATATCCTGGCCCGTGTTAAAGATGTTGAACTTCCCAGTTGGTGTCTTGATTCTATCATCAGCAATGATGGTCTTTACCTTCATGGTTTCGTCATCGAGAACCACAATTGCTGACTGCCGGTCTACCCGGTTCCATACGGACAGCCAAACCTCCTGCCCGCTACGATCATATGCTGCATGTACAACCTTTGCGGAGTTGTCATTGATTCCCGCTAGATTGGCCACGGGAAGGATTTTGGCTGGTTTGTCGAGATGGTTCACATCAAACACAGCTACTGAACCCGCAATATTCGGGGAGGGATTCATTGGGGCGTCAACCCACAGGTGGTGCGACTTCGGATGTGTTGTCGAGAATAGGGAGCCATTTCCCAGCCCCTTGAGATTCTGCACGACCTTCCAGGCATTCTTAGGGTGCTTGTCAGGGTCTGTGCCAATGATTGCTATGGTCGAATCTCCAAGGTGGCCGGTAACCCATGCAGGACCAAACTGAGGATGATTGATGTTGGCTCCGCGACCCGGATGAGGTCGAATCCCAATTCCTTTTTCAACGACAGCCGCCACGCGTCGTTCCTTGGTATCGACCACCACCACCTTGTCCTCGGCGTTGGCGGCGATCAATGCGTAACGTCGCGTCGAATCCAGGCCGCCGTCGTGAAGAAAGCGCTCGGCCTTCAGCGATTTGATTGTCGGATTGACAACGTCGGTGTAGTCAACCAGGAGAGCCTGCCCGGTTTCTTTAACATTCACAAGAAACTCCGGCCGCTCGTACGAGGCTATAATTGAAGCAACGCGAGCCTCCGGATGGTAGTCCCCGCTGCCCGCAATCATGCCTCTCGTCGAGATAACGTTGAGTGGTTCGTAGGTATTACCATCAAGTATTGTAAATTGCGGAGGCCAATACGCGCCAACGGCAACGTAGCGATCTTCGTATCCTTTAAACTTACTGGGCTCAACGGCTCTGGCTTCATAGCCAATCTTGATTTCGGCAACCAGTTGAGGCGCCTGGGACCAAAGGTCAACCAGCGATGCCTTGCCGTCACGAGATATGATGTGCAGATAACGGCGGGACAGAGAGGGCCGCACAACGTGAACGGCATGTCCAGTGGGAATGGTTGCTACGACTTTCTTGGAATTGCCGTCAATGAGTGCGACCTGATCGATATCACGTAGAACGACAGCGAACATGTTGTCTAGGTCGAGGTCGTTCATCTTCTTGATTGGCCTGTTGGCCATAGGCACCACATTTCGCCAAGATTCCCGCATGCTACTCAGTCCAAACTCCGGAGGAGAGCTTGGGGGCACCATCAAGTAGCGTGCCATCAACTTGATCTCGTTCTGCGAAAGAATCTCAGACGCCCCCCAACTGGGCATCCCTGTATCGCCACCATGGGTTATGCGGCGCACCACTTCATCTTCACCAAGGGCAGACATCGTTTCAGCGGGTAGGGCGCGTCCTGTCGCCCCCTGACGCAGAACGCCATGACACCCAGCACATCGCTCATAGAAGATTTGGCTCGCGGCCCCCAATTCGGAGGGACGCATCTGTGATCCGGTTATGGTGCTTGCAGTGGGTCTGGGGAGCGAGTCCAAGCTTGGACGGTAGACGTCTGTTGCTGGCCCTCCACTAGATGAAGATACCTGGGCGAAAGCTGAATTCCAAAATCCAAACAGGACCATCGCTGCAATTATATTGCGTTTCATCCCCCACCCCACATCAGCCATTAAGGTGCAAATCAGCGGTGGCGATGCAAATTAAAGCATCGCCACCCTGCTGCAGCCAATGCGGACATGACCTATTAGGTCAAAATCGATGCAGACTACCGAACCGGGAGGGTTTGGTGCGGTCGCCCCGATCTGTACAGCACCGAGTGCAGCAAAGAAGAACGTTTCATCTGCGAACATTCTTGTCGTCTATCGGCATGAATTGCAACCAGAAAGGTGTATATAACATGCCCAATGCCATATGCTTTTTGGCGTGTGGCGCGGCTGAATGGCCCCGGCGCTGCATCTGAGCGCCGCACCACCGACTGCAGGCCGCTCAGGGAGAAGGATTTCTGCGGCCCCGTTTGCCAATTCCGCCGCTCGCTGGCGGCAGGAAAGACGGGTCAGCAGGCCCTAATCTCTCCCAGGAAACCGTCGATGGTCGAGCGAAGCCTGACCGCCTCGTCGCCCATGCACTTGGAGGCCTCAAGCACTTGGTCGGCGGCAGAGCCAGTCTTTTCGGCGGCTTCCTGAACGCCGCCGACATTGGCGGAAACCTCGGTGGTTCCAGAAGCCGCCTGCTCGACGCTGCGGGCGATTTCCTGAGTGGCTGCGCTTTGTTCCTCAACAGCAGCGGCAATGCCCGAGGTGATCTCGCCGACTTCACGGATGATCCCGACAATTCCGCCGATGACCTGCACGACCTTGTTGGTCTGCTGTTGCACAGCGGCGATCTGCTGGGCAATCTCATCGGTAGCTTTGCCAGTCTGGTTGGCAAGATGCTTGACCTCGTTGGCGACGACGGCGAAGCCCTTTCCCGCCTCGCCGGCGCGGGCGGCTTCAATCGTGGCGTTCAAGGCCAGCAGGTTAGTCTGAGCGGCAATGTCGTTGATCAGGACCACGACGTCGCCGATCTTGCTGACCATGGTGGCCAGACCGGCGACGGTATCTTGGGCTTCACCTGCTTCCACAACTGCGTTGCCGGAAATTTCTGAGGAACGCTGGACTTGGCGACCGATCTCTTGGATCGAACTGGTCAGCTCCTCTGCGGCAGAGGCGACTGTCTGAACGTTGGCCGAGGCCAACTCCGTCGCCGAGGCGACCACGCAGGCGCGCTGATTGGTGTCGTTGGCCGAGTGACTCATGGAGGAGGCGGTGCCCTGAAGTTGGCTGGCAGCACTGGAGACCGACTGGACCATCGCAAGAGCGGAACTCTGGAAACGGGTGACCAGAGCCTCAATGGTGGCGGCCCGTTGTTCACGGTTTCGGGCCTCTGCCAATTGCCGTTCTGAGAGTTCGCGTCCGCGCATCATCTCGTCCTTGAAGACTTGGACAGAGCGTGCCATGCCGCCCATCTCGTCACCACGCTCGGTGCCTACGACGGTGACATCGAAGTCGCTGACCGCCAGCCGTTCCATGATAGTGACCATTGAACCGATGGCCGAAGTCATCTGCCGCACTACAGTCACGGCCACCGCACCGGCCAAGGTCAGACCCGCCAAGACGGCGATGGTCGTGGTCCACAGAATTGCCCTGGCGCCCGCCTCGACCGTGGCGGACTGGGCCAGGACGTCGTTGGCCATACGATCCTCGACCTTCTTCAACAGATTTATCCGTGCCGTGGCGGAAGCGAACCAGGCCGGACCCGTCACATCCTCGACGGTACCGGTGGTAACGCTGTCGATACCGACTTTGCGCATCCGCTCGACAGTGCGGGTGGCGTCATCGTTCAGGGTGCTGCGGAAAAATTCCGCCTGCGATGGGCTGGCATGGGCTAGGAATTCGTTGAAGAAAACGCCCTGTTCGGCGATGACCGTCACATAGCGGCGGAGGGTTTCCGCATCGAACTTGCCAGCGGCGAAGGCACCAGCGCCGATGGCCCGTTCCTGCCCGGCCTTCTCCTTGCCCTCCATCAGTTTAAGATAGGCTGCGACCATGCGGCCGACGCTGGCGTCGTTGGACAGCACGGCAATATGGTCGACCACGTCCAGTTGCAGGCGGATGGTTTTGGTGAAGTTGGTGATAGAGGTTTTGCTGTCGATGCTCAGGGAATCAACATCCGAGCGCGAGGAAATCAAAGCCAACAGCTGCTTGCGGGCGGAGTCAACCGTCGGAGGAAAACTGGCGCCCAACTCAGACAGGTCCATGCTGTGCACTGAGGCTTCAAGGCGCTGTCGGGCTTCATCGGTCAGCTTGCGCTGGGCCAGCATCTCGTCGCGGAACTTGGTTCCTTTGCTGCCGATGAAGACGGCGGTAGCTCCGCGTTCCTTCTGCACTTCGTGGACGACAGCACTGATGTTGGCAGTCAGGGGGGCGATGCGGGCCAATGCGGAAGTCTCGGAGACGACGTGCGCTTTCTCGGTTATCAGTGTCGCCGCCAAGCTTACTATCAAAATTACCGGAAAAAGAAACGAAAGAAGAACCTTCATCGAGATTCTAATGCCAGCTAGAAAGCGCATTTACCTGCCCCCCCGTCCCTATAGAAAACGTAGACCTTTGGTCTAATGCTATTTGGCCAAACTTTTTCCGGACGGACGGCCTGTCCAACCACGGATATCCACCAGCGTCGCCGCCTCGCTTTCGGGAATATCTGGCCGCACCGTCCTAACTGCGTCCACGGCGCGTTGTCTCTGCCCCAGGGCGTCGAGGCCATCGCTCTCAGCGTCTTTCACTGCTTGGGATATGACCAAGCCGAGGTCATGGTTGCTCATTCAGCGCCTCACCCATACGCAAACAGGTATATTATATGCCCGCATGATCTTCAACCACACAGAGAGAAGCAAGAGCTGCATGACCTGACCCTCCATGTCGTTCGACGGTTTCGGGTCATGAACAGCCGCGTGAGCGCAGTGCAGCCGCCAATCTATATGGAGCGAAGAGGAGCATTAATCAGTCAGGTGCGTTTCATTCCGGCGGCTGGCGCGTTGACGCGAGTATTTCCTCAGCCTGTTCCTTTGGCGAAGGCAGGGGCTGGCTGGGTCCAATCATGAGAACTTGATAGCGATTGCCGCGTTTCCATGCGCCGGGGCGCTTCTTGCCCTTGGGTTGGAGGCGACGCACATACCCGCACCACCGATCTCGTCCAGAAGCTCCAACTGGCCAGACGCAACCTCGACCTCGAAGCCGCCCTCACCAAACTCGACAAATATCATCTGCTGATCTGCGACGATCTCGCCTATGTCACCAAGGATCAGGCCGAGACTAGCGTACTGTTCGACTTGATCGGCGCTCGCTACGATTGCCAATCCCTGCTGGTCACCGCCAACCAGCGCTTCGGCGAATGGAACAAGGTCTTTCCCGACTAGGCCCGACTAGGCCATGACGCTGGCCGCCGTCGGTCGCCTGGCCCACCACGCCACCATTCTCGAAATGAACGTCGAAAGTTATCGACGCAGAGAAGCCCTCGAACGAAAGCGAGGGCCGGTGCGCCCGGCAAGTCGCGCGACAATCAAAACATCGCCTTGATTGTCGCGCCGCGTCAATCAAGATGAGACTAAATATAACTCGATTTGATGTCGCACAGCGTCAATCATCTATTCACCGCGACTGACAATCATCACCCAGATTGACGCGCCATACCAAATGCCGATGTTGTCGTCAGAACAGTGCCCCCCAAGGAAGCACTCGCATGGCCAAACCCTTTCTGTTTATGAAGAAACATCGAGCAAATTATTACAAATGGTAGCAAATCTAGGATGAGATTAGCCCCCACCTATGGTACTGTTGGCTCACCATTGATGTTGAGCGTGCCATGGGTGCTCTAGCGCAAACGAAAATGCGGAAGAAGTTGAACGTCTTTGCGCTTAGGCCATGCATGATGTTCGATGGCGCTGCCGATATCACCGCCAGCGAGGCGCTGCAACCCGCCGACGCTACTCCGGTACCCACCGAAATTGCCGCCCCCGCCCCGCACGAAATCGCTTTTATTGATGCCAATATCGCCGACTTCCAGGCACTGACCGATGGATTGCGCTGCAATGTCGAGGTTCATATCCTGGATCCTGGCCAGGATGGGCTGAGCCAGAGGACGTCCGCCCTGGCTGGGCGCGACGGGTTCGACGCCATCCATATCATCAGCCACGCTGCAGAAGGACAGGTTCAGTTGGGCGAAGGTGTCCTGTCGCTTTCCAATCTGGATGCAGGAGGCGGAGAATTGTCGGCCCTTGGGCGGTCGCTGATGGATCAGGGTGGCAGTTTGCTTTGTGTTAGCCAGCATTATGGCCAAAGCCTATGCGGTTGCCCTCGAATCGTTGAAATCACCCTCTGATGGATGCCCAATTTTCGATCGTCGATTTGATCCCGACCGCCGCCCTCATTCTGCGCGCAGATGGGAGCATTCGTCATACGAATTCAGCGGCCACAGCCATGCTTTCCGAATGTATACATGGCCACGGGGAATGCCTTGCTGGAAAATGTGTCATCGACGCGCTGGTCAAGGCATCGGCAAATAGAGCTGTTACCCGATCACGGCAACTGAATTACGTTCTCGATCTTCTTGATGACCCACCGCTCAAGGCAATCTTTCATGATATTGAAGAGGGGGGAGAAAATTTGATTCTCGCTTTGCTCTTCAAGGAAGGCCCGACGGTCCCCATCAGCGAAGATCTCTTGTGCAAACTATACGGCCTGACTGCAGCTGAAAGCAGGCTTGCCGCATATCTAGTGGGAAACCAAGGGGCACCCAAGGATATTGCGCTGGCCCTTGATGTATCCGTCAACACAGTGAGAACGCATATGAAGCGGATATTCGCCAAAGTGGGTGTGCCGAGCCAGGTCGAACTCGTCCGTCGTATTCTCAGTGGGCCTGCCTTGTACGCTCATGGCGTTTCCACGCCTCCAATGCAGAAAGTCATGATGCCTTGCGAGCGGGCCCCTAAGGACTAAGCCGACACCATAGTGGGGAGAATAATGCTGCCCATCACCCATCTGGGGGATGTATGGCGCAATCGATCCATCCAAAATACCTGTAGCCATGGGGGGAACATGGACGCACAGGCTTCACGAGATCGAATTATTTCATTGATTTATGAATGCGCTACCAATATCGGTAGCTGGAGGATTTTGCTTGCTGAGTTTGAGCTTCACTTTAATAAATCAACGGCAGTGCTTTGGCTTCCATCGATAGATAAAAAAAGAATTGCTATACTGTCTCAACACACGAACATGGAGCATGTTGAAGGCAGTCTCCTGGAGCAAATCAATCCGGAAAAAGCCCAGATTCTTCGCATAACCATTTCTCTTCCCTTCCGGCAGGTCGATTTGGCTGTTGGGCAATCCGGACACTTCATCCGTCCCGTCATGCCTCCGGAAGAATTGCTGGATCACAGTGCCGACCCAGGGGGTAAGGCAACGTTGTTGGTCACGAGGCCCTACGGACCGACTCATCCGGACGAGATCGCCTTCATGGAAGGCCTGTCGACTTATTTCGATGCAGCCGCATCGTTTGGACGGCATGTGGCCGAAGCGCGCCTAAGGGTCGAGATACTGGGAGACGTGCTTGATCGTCTTCCAGTCGGTACACTTGTACTCGACACCTCAAGTCGGCTGTTGGTGGCAAACCGAAATGCGCAGACCTATTTGGATCAATGGCCGGATCTCTTCATTGATGAATTCGGGCGCTGCCGGGCCAAGGTAAGGGCCATGGACAAAATGCTGGCTGAAGCGATCGAAGCCGCAAGCCATGAGACAAAGGGAAAAGCGCAGAAAGTTATTCAATTGGTTGATGACGGCGAACGTGCTGTCAGGCTGTTCATCACGCCTCTTCGCAACCGGGGACTTGGAGCCACGGTGGTGTTCATCGCCGACGGCAATCAACGTATCCCTCAGCTTTCTTCTGCCATTCGCGAACTATACGGCTTGTCGGCTGCCGAGGCTCAGTTGGTCCAGGGCTTACTGGAAGGGCGCCGGTTGGATGATTTGGCGAAGCAAAGCCGGGTGAGCATCCACACCATACGGGCACAGTTGAAATCCGTGTTTTCAAAAACCGGCGCTCGGCGCCAAACCGATCTGGTCAATATGGTTCTGACCGGCCCGGCCAGCCTTGCCGTGTCATCGAACTGAAAAAAGGGATCACCGTTCCCGCATCGCCTTTTCCTGCGCCCTGAATATGGGCTTGAGCAGATATTCAAGAACAGTCCGCTTTCCGACCACCACATCAACTTCAGCGGTCATGCCTGGTATAATGGGCAGCGGCTCGCCGGCACGGGTCAGCGCACCTTCCGTCCGAAGATTGACCTTGAAATAGCTTTCGCCCTTTTCGTCGATGATCGAATCCGCGCTGATATGTTCCAATTTGGCTTCCAGCGCGCCATAGACCGCGTAGTCGTAGGCGGTCACTCTTACCTTGGCCGGTTGTCCGGGATGAATAAAAGCGATGTCGTTCGGCTTGATCTTGGCCTCAACGAGGAGGCTGTCTTCTCGTGGAACGATGGCTATGACATCCTGGCCGGGTTTGATTACGCCGCCGACGGTGGTGACGTAGACCTGCTTGACTGTTCCCTCGACGGGAGAGCGCATTTCGGTTCTGCGCAGGCGGTCATGGGTTGACTTGAGGGCTTCTGAAAGCGCCGCCAAATTGTTTCGAACGTCGCTCAGTTGTCCCTGCGATTCCGATCTGAGATCGGTGCGGCGCTCATCCAGCCTTTGACGGGCTTCCTCGACGGCCGAACGGGCGCGCACGATGCCTTGGCGAGAGCCGGCCAGGGTTCCTTCAATGTCATTGATCTGGCGCTTGAGTTGAATCAACTCCATTCGAGACGAGACGCCTTTCTCCACCAGAGGTTCGAGAATATGGGCCTCTTCCGCCGCAAGCCTTCGGCTTTGCTCCAGCTGAGAGATGCGGGCCTCCAACTCCCGAACCTCCTGCTGCTTCTGGTCGATCTGACTGTTGAGGATCGCGACGCTAGACGTGACACTGTCCACATGAGCGCGCAGCAATTCGCGCTCGGAGGTAACCAACTGGGGTGCTTCTACGATCAATTCGCTTGGGAAATTAGCCTGATTTCGGCCTTCGACTTCCGCTTCCAAGCGTGCGCTCGCTGCAAGGAGGCTTAGATATTTAGCCCTGTCCTCTTTGTATTTGGAAAGAGCCTGAGTGTCGTCGATAACCAGGAGCACCTGGCCCTTGTGGACGCTTTGGCCTTCCTGGGTCAGGATCTCCGCGACGATGCCACCCTCTAGGCTTTGCACCATCTGGACTTGGCTGGATGGAATGACCCGTCCCTGGCCAGAGGCCACCCGTTCCACATGCGCCAAGCCCGCCCAGAGCAACAGAGCGAAAACGGAACCGAGGACGGCGAACAGCAGAATGCTGGCCGATAAACGCGGCGCCAAGGTCACGGCTGCGTTGAGCTCACTCATGAAATCTCTGTTGCCGCGACGGACATGGCTCCGGTGGGCCATGTCCTCTGCTTGAGACCGAAAGCGCTCGAACACTTGGGTGAACTTACTAAACGGCGTGGTCAATTTTGGGTGAGCGGTTTGAGGCTGCATGCCATCCCCCTCAGCTATGCTTTGCCGTGCTGATGCGGCCGGCCGCTAGAGCATCAAGCACGGATGCCCGCGGTCCATCAGCAACCACCCGCCCGCCGTCAAGCACCACGATACGATCGACCAGACTCAGCAAGGATCCCCGATGGGTAATGAGGATGATTGTCTTGCCAGCGATGGAAGGCCGCAGCCTCGCAACCAAGGCGTCTTCCGACCTGGCATCCATGGCGCTGGTGGGTTCGTCGAACACAAAAATCGGAGGGTCACGCAAGATGGCCCTGGCGATGGTCACCAGTTGGCGCTGGCCTCCAGACAGGCCTTCGCCGCGTTCACCAACAGACAGGTCGTACCCCGATGAGGTCTGATGGACAAATTCGTCGACACCGGCCAGTTCTGCTGCATGCATGACCCACGAATCATCTGCGAAGGGCATGGCGGCGCTGATATTGTCCCGCACGGTTCCGCGAAAAAGGAAGGGATCTTGGGCGACGTAACCGATATTTCGTCGCAAATCCACCGGATCGATCTGTCGCAAATCCGTATCGTCGGCCAAGACGGCGCCTTGCGTCGGCTCGTAAAGACCTAGGATCAGTTTGGCGATTGTGCTCTTGCCAGACCCGACCTTGCCGATGAAGGCGACTTTTTCTCCGGCCTTTATGGTGAGCCTCACATCCTTAAGGGCATCATTGTTCCGCTCGGGATAGGCGAAGCTGACCTGGTCGAAGGTGATCCGGCCGGACAGCCTTGGGCGATGAAGAAAGGTTTGGGTCGGAGACCGTTCGGTGGGGGCATCCATAAGCTTATTGAGCGCCTTCAAAGAAGTCAGCGACTGATTGAGCCGCGCCAGCAATTGGGCGAATTGCCCCAGAGGGGCGATGGCCCGACCTGATAAGGTCGTGCAGGCGATCAAGCCACCCATGGTCAGTTGACCGGTCAATACGAGATGAACGCCGTAGATCATCACCCCGACGGTGGCCGCCTGTTGCAGAAAGCCGGCGAAATTAACCGCCGACATCGACATGGCCCTGGCTTTTTCGCTGGATCGGGCCGACCGGCCCACATAGGCCTCCCACAGATTGCGCATGCGGCCGTCGGCCCCGACACCCTTGATGGTCTCGAGCCCATTGATGGTTTCGACAAGGATGCCGTGCTTATCTTGTCCTTCTTGAAAATGACGTCGGATGATCGCGTTCAGGGGGATCTGAATGAGCAGGCCATATCCCAGGATCAACGGAATGACGGCGACCAGAACGAGCGCGACCGGGCCGCTAACAAAACCGATGACTGCGATGAACAAGAAGATGAAAGGCAGGTCGATGATGGTGGTCAGAGTGGCCGAGGTGAAGAACTCGCGCAACGTCTCGAATTCGCGGAGGGTTCCGGCAAAGCCGCCTGCGGATGGAGGGCGTGCTACCATCTTGATATTGAGAACTTGGTCAAACAATCGGCAGGCCAAGGTCACGTCAGCCCGTTTGCCGGCAACCTCGATCAGATACCCACGCAACGTCTTGATTATGAAGTCAAATATCAAAACAATGCCCACGCCACTGGATAGGACCCAAAGGGTGTCGTAGGCGCCATTCGGTATGATCCGGTCGTAAAGCGCCATCGAAAATATCGGGACAGCCAGTGCAAATAAATTGATGACAACCGCCGCTAGGCAGACTTGGAAATAGATGCTTCTGCTTAGGAAAATTGATTTCCAGAACCAATCCTTTCCTTCTACGGCTTCAAAAACGGTGGAGGCCGAAGGCGCATGATAATCGTGGACGGGTCTGACCAAGATCGCGAAGCCGGAGTAGTTTGGCGCTAATTCTTCAGCCCCAATTGGTTCAACGCCTCCGACGGTCGGCCAAAACACCTCCAACTGGCCAACATTTGAGCGAGACACGAGGACACCGGCGCTTTCATCTGACATGACGAGGACGGCAGGCAATATCAGATCTGGAAGTTCATCCAGAGTGCGCTTGACGATTCTTGCATGGAGCCCCACTCGCTCAGCAGCCCGAATGAAAAGGTCGGGGCCGATCCGTGGTCCGGTCATGGGGAGGCCTGCGGTCAGAACTTCCGGTGACTTCGGCCGACCGTGGTGCCGTGTCAGAAAGGCAAGGCACTCAAGGAGTGGGTCATCGCGTTCGTACTGGGAAAGCGACAGCCAGCGCTCATCCAGTTTCGGCGGCTTGGGGGCTTCGGCTACGGTGCTGTCGGCATTGGAAGTTGCAATCATTTCTCGCCCCCTTCCAATTAGCGAATCTGCCTGTGCCTAGCGCATTTCGGCCTGGGGCGGCGTAGTTAGGGATGAAAGGAGGGCCCCGGAATCCGCCAGCAAGCGATACTGGGCATCCAGCGTGCCCAGTTCCGCATTCAACAAGCTGACCTTTGCCTGATACAGATCATCCTCGGCGTCGAGGAGATCCAGAAGGCTCCGGCGCCCAAGGTCGAATTGCTGTTGATAAGCGTCGAGCACGGCCGATGCGGCCGCGACTTTTTCGCGGAAGATCGGCGCATTCTCCCGAACAACCTGATAAGCGCTGAAGTCCGTTCTCACCTGTTGCTCGACTTGGCGACGGACTTCGGACTCCCGTTCCCTGGATTGAGCTTTCAGCTCAAGCGCTTTTGAGACGCGAGCGTCATCGCGTCCGCCGCGATAGAGATTATAGCGCATGACCACAAGAGCGGTCGCTTCTGTGTCTGGTCCCTTGATACCGGACACGTCTTGGCGCCTGATTCCACTCAGTTCAAGGCTGAGAGTGGGCAAATAGCTGGATCGCGCGGCATCGAGGTCGCCGTCACGGGATTCAAACGTGCGCTTGGCCGACAAAAGCGTTGGATTGGCGGCCACGGCGGCTTGGATCACTTCATCGGCGCTGTCCGAGACACTGGATTGCAAATCTACCGGGTCGGAAAGCCGGTCAGGCGGGGTGCCGACGGCCTCGATAAAGCGGGCGTTGGCGTCTCGCACGCTTCCTCGCGCCTGGACCGTGCGGGATTTGGCGGTGAAGAGGCGGTTCTGAGCCTGCCGCACGTCGGCGGAGGTAGCGGCTCCGCTCGCGGCCTTGCCCTTGAGATCCTCGGAGACCTTCTCGTGATGGCGAATGTTTTCCTCGGACAAGCGTACGGTCTCGATTGCCCGGATAACCTCAAGATAGGCTTGCGCTGCTTTTAGCCCGATTGCTTCCTTGGCG
The DNA here is from genome assembly GCF_003284725.1 of Paramagnetospirillum kuznetsovii. Taxonomy (GTDB): domain Bacteria; phylum Pseudomonadota; class Alphaproteobacteria; order Rhodospirillales; family Magnetospirillaceae; genus Phaeospirillum; species Phaeospirillum kuznetsovii. The sequence goes on from NZ_PGTO01000037.1 coordinate 16,262, forward strand.
TCAGCCAGTTGAAATTCGGCAGCTGAGACCCGTTTTTGCGCGGCATCGGTCCTCGACCAAGTATCAAGACCGTCAAAAAGCATTTGCTGGGCGGTTATGACGCCTTCCTTATGGATAGTCGTGACATTCGGATCGACGCTGCCATTGGTCCGAGCCCCACGCGTCCGTGTCGTGCTGTTGTTGACGTTCTCGTAGCCTGTAGAACTTCTAACATCGAGAGTTGGGAAGAAGGTAGCGCGCTCGATATCCACGTCGGCCTCGGCCGCCTTCATTCCCGCCGCCGCGCCCTGGACTCGGGGGTGGGCATCAACCGCCGTCCGAATGGCCTCCTCGAGGGTCATGGCATGTGCCGAGAGGCCGACCGTCAAAGTAGAAATCAATCCCACAGTGAAGATTCTGGCGCGACGCGTCATACCAAAACTCATTCCCGACTCCCGAATTTAGCGAAAATGGCTGCCACGGCCTTTTATTGCTTCAGCCAGAATCTGGCGCATCCCCCAAATGGGTGATGCCTATGAAATAGTTGATGTTTCACCCAACATTTTTGCTGGGCACGAACGATTTTACCCGTTTGAGGTATTCTCACCGTTGCCATGGCGGGTGATTTTGGCGAGCAGTCAAACTTCACCTGGGGATCAGCCATGGCCGTCGTCGTTCGCATCACCGACAAGCAAAATCAGGTTCGTGAAGTTCAGGTCGAAAGCGGCAAGGAACTTCAGGTCAAGCCAGGTGAAAAGATCACAGTCGTCGGAGTGGATCCGGCGTCTGTTCTGATTGCGGTGCAAGGCAACGACGTCGCCATGGCCATCGGTGACGGTCAGCCAATCGTCCTGAAGCAGATGGCAAGCATGGTCGCCGATAAGAGCGCGTCGCTGACCGTCGGTGATCAACCCGAGACGGCCAGCGTCATCGACACGCTCGAGGCGCTCAAGCAATACGACATCAACGCGCTCTCGAATTTTCAGACGGCTGCCGGCACTGACAACTCCGCGCCTCAGTCACAGAGCAGTGATGCGAATACCGGAGACGGCAGCGGCTTTTCCATTCAGCCCGCCAACACCACCTCGAATTCCACCCCCAGGGTGACCACCGATGCGCCCCAAGCGGCGCCCGACAATGCAACTGACGCTGCCGCTGGCGGCGCCGCTCCACTTGGAGCCGCTGTGCCGGTTAATACTCCGCCGGTGGCAGTTGATGATGCCCTGACCATTGGCGAAGACGGCAAGCTCACCATCGCCACGACAAGCCTGCTGGCCAATGACTTCGATGCTAATGGCGATTCCTTGAGCCTATCATCCTTCGACGGTTCCCAACTTAAGGGAACCTTGGTCAAGAATGCCGACGGGACGATGACCTACGATCCCGGCAATGCATTCCAATATCTGGCGAAGGGTGAGACGGCGACCGAAACATTTACCTATCAAATCGACGACGGACGTGGCGGCACCTCCCAAGCTACCGTCACGATCACCATCGTCGGCAGCAATGACGGTCCGACCATTTCCGCTGCCAACTTGTCCGGCGCGGTGACCGAAAATGGCGGACTGGCCAGTTCTGGGACGATTGCCTTTAATGATGTCGATCTGACTGACGGCCACACTGTCTCGATCGCGTCCACCGAGGGCAACCTCGGCAGCTTGACCGCCTCGGTCAGCGAGAAGGCCGGAGCCGCCGATGGCAGCGTGTCGTGGAGCTACAGCGTCGATGACGCCGCC
>NZ_PGTO01000038.1 GCF_003284725.1 Paramagnetospirillum kuznetsovii
GTCGGCCCCGTGGAAATTATCGTCCTCGTCGTAATGGTCGAGGAGATAGATCCCCCAGGCGAAGGTCACGAAGATCAGGAAGGCCAGGATCGAGACAGGCGTCTTCCACGACCGTTCGCAAAAGACGATCTTGTTGGTGGGTAGATCGCCCATGGTCTCGCCGACTTCAATCATGGCTGTGTTCCACGTTCATTCGGGTTCCTGTCGTCATTGCTCATCCTGCGAGAACAGCTAGAAGTCGTCGCCCTTGCCACCGCCGCCGTGGCGCGGAGCCAGCAAGGCGCCGAAGCGCTCCGTCACGGACTGCACCAGGGTCCGCCCCTTGACGGAAATCCTGTCGGCCACGGATTTGCGGTTCCGCAGAAGATCGGTGGAGGCGCCGATGGCGCCGCGCACGGCCGAATCCGCCACATTGAAGATCCCGGTGAACAGGTCTTCCACGGGAACCTCCTTGACCGGATTTTCGGCGGAGACGGCAAGGTCCGCCTCTGCCACCGTCTCGACCACCGGGGCCGGTTCCGCGGCATAGGCATAGGCCGTCGACGGGGAAAATGCCTGCGGCTGGGGAGACGGCTCGATCACGGCGGGGGCCTCGACGACCTCCAGATCCGAAGCAATCTCAGGCACAACATCGCTGGTCATCATTTCAACATCTCCCTCGGTCAAGGTCGCGGCATGGCCGTGAGCCGCTTCCGGCTCAGGCTCAGGCACGGATTCGGGTTCGTGTTCGGATTCGGGGGCCGGGATGGGAACCGGCTCGGGCTCGGGCTCGGGCTCGGGGACGACAATCGCCTCGGGCTCGGGCGTCAGCGCCGTCACGGGGATTGCCGCCTCGGCGGGATTGATCTCTTCATACTCCCGATCCGGCTGCCGCCGGAAGGGCGGCGACCAGTGGGAGACAAGTTCGGTGAACGGGGCCGCTTCCGTCGGCGCATTGGCGACCGCCTCCGCCAATGCGCTCGGCATGACCGGCTTGGGCACCGACGCCGTCGGGCTGGCCGCTTCGGGAGAGGACCAGGGCGAACCGCTCAGCAGCGACGCCCAGGCATCCCCCCCCACCGGCTTGATCACCGGGGCCAGAGGCGCGGGCGCGGGCACGGCGGGCTCCGGCGCGGAAGACGCCGAAATCTCGGGGTCGGCAGCCGGGACCGACGGGGCATCGGCCCCGGCCTTCACGCGCTTGTCGCCAGAGATCCCCTTGGCACGGGGGCGTCGGTTCATCGCCATCTAATGCTCCATCATCACAGAACAACCCGGCATCACAGAACAACCCGGAATTCGGCGCCTCTCACCACAGACCTTTGCCGGACGGCGGCATTCCCACTCCAGAACCGGCAACCAAGGTCATGTTGCGGATGGCTCCATCGCGCAACACTCCCAGACGAACGGAGCCGCCGCTCGGCATTTCGCCCATTATGCCGGCCACGTCATGGGGGAGGGCGACAGGACGGCCGTCGACCTTGAGCAGAACATCGCCGGGCCGCAATCCGGCACTTGCCGCCGCCGTATTGGGGGAAACGCCGGTGATCAGCACCCCCCGCCCGACCGGCAGGCCGGTCTGAACGCTCATCTGCGGGGACAGGGGCGCCAATACGGCGCCGTACAGGCTGTGCCCCACCATTCCCGCCCCAGTCCCGGTTCCACCGCGTGCGCCTTGGATATTGACCCCCAGCCCGCCGGGCGGCTGGGCGAATTGATATCCGCTCCCCCCCGGCTGACCAAAGGCGATCGGACCGGCGGTCGCGCCGATGATCTGGTGGCAACTGGCGCAATTCATGTTCTGGCGGCCATCGGCATGGGGATTGGCGGCATTGGCCTGGATGGGCGGCGCGGCGGGTGCCGGTGCGGCGATGGGCATCATCGGCTGCGGGGTGAAAGCAACCGGACCGGCGGTCGCGCCGATGATCTGGTGGCAACTGGCGCAATTCATGTTCTGGCGGCCATCGGCATGGGGATTGGCGGCATTGGCCTGGATGGGCGGCGCGGCGGGTGCCGGTGCGGCGATGGGCATCATGGACTGAGCGAAGGCGATGGGACCGGCCACGGCCCCAGTGATCTGATGGCAGTTGTCGCAGGCCATGGTCTGCCGACCATCGGTATGAGGCGAAGGCACACCCGCCGCAATGGCTGGACCAGCCGCTCCGACGCCAGCCAGCCCCGGAGCCTGAAGGGCGACGAATCCCATGGCGGGGCCCGCCGCCGCCATGGCCGGCAACCCGTTCACTTCATCTTCAACGAACAAGCGAACCTGATTGCTGGGTACGGCGAATCCGATCCCGGCAAAGGCGCCGCTGGGGGTGTAGATGGCGGTATTGATGCCGATCACCATTCCGTTGGAAATCACCAGCGGCCCGCCGGAATTGCCCTGATTGATGGCGGCGTCGGTCTGCAGCAGTTTGGAATGGGTGACGCCCTCGATCACCATGGACTTGCCCTTGGCGGAAATGATGCCGCGGCTGACGGACATGTCCAGACCGAAGGGCGTCCCGATGGCGATCACTTCATCGGCGACCCGCACCGCGCTGCTGTCGCCCAGGACCGCCGAGGTCAGCGGCGCCCTGGGGGCAATCTTCAGCAAGGCAAGATCCAGAGCCTCGTCCATCTTGACGATCTCGGCCGAATAGCGGGTCGCCCCCGCGTCGTCCGACACCGAGACGACGACCGAATTGGCGCCGCGCACCACGTGATAGTTGGTGACGATGAAACCGTCATCGCGAACGATCACCCCGGTGCCGATATTTTCCACCGAGGTGGTCGTCGGATTGGCGAAACGCGGCAAGACGTCGGGACTGGGGGGCATCTGGGCTTTCGCCGCCGCCGCGCGACCCGGCGACGACGCGGTCACGCTCACGACACTGTGGCGCAAAAGGGTGACGACGCGGGAAAACCCTCCACCGCTTCCCACCTGGCCAGGTCCGGCATCCATGACCGGCGGCAAAGTCGCCCCCGCAAGGGCCTTTGCGGGAAGGGGGGACGTCGGCGACGTGGTGCCGTGGCCCAATTGCTGGAACAGGGTTCCCAGGCGGCTGCCGCCCGACTGCTGGCGAAAGATGAAGGCGCCGAACAGCACGATCAAGGCCACCACGCCCATCAGCATGAGATACCGCTTCAAATCCTTGCTGCGAGGGGCATAGGGGCGCCCATCGGTCTTCACATCGCCATCAAGCATCGTCATCCAGTACCACTAACAGAGTCACAAGCGGTCCGCAGGGCGCCCCGGGACGGCCACGCTTTTTAGCACAATTACTCCAACCTGATATAGGCGAGAGCACACCAAGCGGATAAGAAAACAGAATAAATCGCCTCATCCGGCCGCTAAATCATGCGATTAAGACGCAGCCACATGAAAGAATGGCTGCCCCCCCCGGCAAGCCGGGCATGCCCGGAATCGGCGGGGCCAATGGGACGGCGGATGGCCGCCTCCCCCAAAACCTTGATGCTTTGGGCAAATCCTATGCTAATCTGAACGGATACGGATCCGTCGGATCATACCACCCTGCCATGGAAGATTTTATGTTCGACATCCCCCTGACCGGACTGAAATTAGCGGCACCGAAACTTCTCTCCGGGGCGCTCCTGGGACTGCCGATCACGATCGTGATCGGGCCGGGCCTGGGATTGGTCGTGGTCGGCGTGCTTGGCGCCGCCTGCGTCGGAGGATACATTTCCGCCGTGAACTCTCTGCCCCATGCCAAATCCGGCTTTTCCGTCGCTACTCCGCCAATCTGAAGCGCGAGACTTTCGCGCCAGGCGGAAGTCAGGAAAGATTGGCCACGCGCGGCAACCGCACGGCCGTTTTGTCGGAGCAGTGGAAAATGAGCGAGCTTGACAATAAGGAAGAAGCCCTAGCGATCATCAGGGGCATCATTAGCGCCACAACCGATATCGCCAAGATAGCGAGCGAATTGGCACAGGACGACGACAAGATCATGGTCGCGCCGCCGGTCCCCGCTTCCCCACCCATATCCGCCGCCCCGCCGCCCGCCGCCCCAGCCAAGACCACGATGGCGGAGCCCACCGAAAAAGCCGTCGCTCCCCCGAAGGCGGAGGTACGGGCAAGCTCTCAGGCCGAGGTTCTGAATCAACTGCTCAATCGCAAATCAGGCAAGGCATAGGCGCAAATCAGGCAAGGCATAGGCGCAAATCAGGCAAGGCATAGGCGCAAATCAAGCAAGGCATGGCCGGGCCGCATGGAAGCCGCCCCCGCCCAGCTCGCATCGCGTCACCGGAGACGACATGGCCCTGACACCGGCGGAGAAACAAAGACGCTATCGACAGCGGCATAAGGATCGCCCCACCCAGGCCCAGAAGATCGCCATGCTGGAAGCGCGCATCGCCGAGTTGGAAGCGCAATTGAGAAAGGCCACCGAGGCGGATGCGGGCCAGGACCACTCCGCCCAGACCATCGACGAAAGCGTGATCGCGGAATGGGAACGGGCGCTGGGCAGAGGCCGTCGTTGGTAGAAACCACGCAGCCCCCTCGCGGACCACGCGCCGGAACAGAGGGAATCCACCACAAGCGGACCTCCCATCAATGACCGACAAAAGAAAGCAAGAACTTGGTCATTATTAAAACAAAATTAACCGCTGTTGTAGCAGACCCAGCCCACTCATTTCATCACGCCGCCTGACTGAAGATAAGTTTTTGAAAAATCCATGGTCTGGTGTAAGATTTGAGTGTTTGAAAAAACAGATCGATTGCTTGTGATGGGAAACGTACACCACCTACAACATCTCGGCCAAGGGGCCGGCGACTGGAACGCCTGGCGCCAGCAGGAGCCCGATGTGCGGCCGGACCTGACCAACGCCAATCTGCGCGGGGCCAATCTCGCCGGAATGGATTTGTCCGGATCGCTGCTGTCGCTGGCCAATCTGCGCAAGGCCGTTCTGTCGGGTGCGAATCTCCGTGACTGCAACCTTCCCCGTGCCTGCCTGGAAGACGCGGATCTGTCCGGCGCCAAGCTTCAAGGCGCCAACCTCGCCGGTGCGACCTTGCTGCGCGCCAACTTCTCCGGCGCCAATATGCGCATGGCCAATCTGGCCGGCGCCAATCTGGCCGGCAAGATGGACTTGTCCGGGGTCGATCTGACCGGAGCCAATCTGGCCGGCGCCAAGCTGATGGGGGCCAATTTCTCCGGCGCGACCCTGGCCGGCGCCAATCTGGCGGGCGCCGACGCTCGCAATGCCAATTTCACCGGCGCCGATCTTACCGATGCCGTGACCGCCGGGGCACTCCTCGACGGCGCCAACATGTCTGGCGCGGTCATTCGCCGGACCGCCGGTCGTCCTCAGGCCACCGTAACGGATCTGGGTCTGGAACCCGAGCCCGAACAGTCTCCTCCGCCCCGCACCGTCTCCGAACGCCCGCAGCCCGTTTCGGTCGAGACCTTTGAGGCCGATGATTTTGACGCCACGCCCGATTCGGTCGTGCCGCCTTCGAACGAGATCGAATCGGTCTTCGAAGCCGAGCAGGTCTTCGAGACCGAACCGGGATGGGATAACGCGGACGAGCCGGAAATTGCCGAGCCAGAGCAAGAGCCGGAACTGTGCGACGCGCTGGTGGATGAGCCCGCGGATCTTGAGCCGGAACCCATGCCCGAGCCGGAACCTGCTGCCGTCGAGGAGATGGTAGGGGACGAGGATGTCGCCTTCGACGCCCCCCCAATGGCGACAGTCGCCGCCATGCCGCTTGCCGAGTCGCAGATTTCGGACCTTTTGGCCGATTCAGGGCAGGAGGAGGCTCCCTCGCATGTACCGGCCCCGGTTTACGCGGAGCCGCAGGACAGCCCGTTCTATACCTACGAATCCAAGGAATTAGCCATTCTCGCCCTGTATCTCGATCAGGTGAGCCGGAAAACCAGTGCCGAGAAGGCCATGCTGCTGGACCTGCTGGTCCAGTATAACCGCAACTTCCTCGGACAAGATGTCAGCGTCCCCATGACGACCAGCGGCAATGCCATTCTGGTCGGTTTCGGCGACCCCACCGACGCCCTGCGTTGCGGCGGACTGTACATCAGCATGCTGCGCGACATGCAAGTCGAGTCCTATGTGGCGGTCAATTGGAGCATGGCAACCGTCCGGGTCGATCCCGAAGGAAGCGAGAGCGACGAGCTGATCGCCAATTCCATTTCGCCGTCGGCGCGTCTGATGCCGGTGGGAGTTGTGGGCGAGGTTCTGGTTCTGGAAGAGCTGTATTCCAATCCCCTGACTCAGCGTGATCTCTTCACATTCGAGCGCGTCGCCCGGAAGTGGAAAGCCGCCAACGACACCCACGGCGAAGGCATCGACGTCATCTGCTACAGCGTTCGCAGCAAGCAGCCCCCGCGTCCCTGAGCCGAGTTCCCCGCCCCTATCCCCATCCCCCTATCCCATCCTTGGGACGGGGTCATGGGGGTCGCTGCGGTCGGCCGTCTATTTGCCCTTGCCACCGCCCATCAGACCGGCCTCAACCTTGTGCAGCAAGGCCCCCAAATCACGACCCACGGCGACGAAGATACCGCCGCCTTCGGCGTCATGGCCACCGTGAACGCCGGACACGCAGCCGGTGATCAGTTTGGCGACCCCAGCCGCGAAGGTCTCTACCGGGATTTCCTTCACCCGGCCCGCATTTTCTTCCTGATGCGCGTTCATCCATGCCTCCTGTCAGGCTGAAACCGTTATTTCCGCCAAATCCAGTCTTTCAATCGCGCGGACAGAGTGGGCGGCATCCGCAACCGGATCCGGGTTCCCGGCCCCATGGCACGCTGGACCACATAATGAACGAAAAGCACGCACAGCGCCCCCACGGCAACCACGATGAAAAGCTGCACGAACAAGATCGCAACCGTCAGACCAAGCGCCGCAACCAGAAGCAGACGCAGCCAACTGGCGGAGTTTACCTTCCGGCGAATCGTCTCGAAACCGAAAGCATGATTATGCGCCACCGCTTCCCTCACATTCACATCGCGATTCCCAGTGAAACCGTATGGATTGATGAATTGATCCCCATGCGGCAGGGGCTAGTCAAATGATTGTTGCATCCGGGGACGAATGCGACCCGTCACCAGCGATTGCGACTTATTTTTATTCCTCTCTGCCCGCCCGATCCGTGCTAGATTAAGGTCAGGCATGCAAGACAGTCCGGCACGCAGGAAAGGCTGTCGATGTTATGTTCCATGGTCAGGATCTGAAGGTATCGCGACTTTCGATTGGAGCTCGAATTTTAGCTGGATTCACCGACAATCCCGGTTGACTTTTGGACACGGTGGCGGACTAAGTGGACCTCGCATGAGGGCATCTGCCGTAGTTGGGCCGCCCGCCTTAGCAGGCAATGAGACAAGGCATGAATCAGACCAATCCGCTCCCCGAATGGACCGATGATTTATCCGTGAACGTCGACACCATCGACGAAGATCATCAGGCGTTCTTTCGCTTGGCGGCTCTGATGTACGAGGTGGCCTCCACGCCGAACAACGAGCAGTTCGCCCTCATCGAAACCGCCATCAATATCCTCGAGGAATATGTCGAGGGGCATTTCCTGCGCGAGCAAATGGCCATGGCCACGGCCGACTACGCCTATATGGCCGAGCATATCGCGGCGCACGACGCCTTTGCCGACCGGGTGAACCGCGTCATCCAGACTTACCGCGAGACCGGCGACATCGAACATATCCGCGCCCTGTCGGCCTTGGTCGCGGAATGGCTGAACAGCCACATCCGGGTCGTGGATGCCCAATACAAGGGGATATTGACCAACGCCAATGTGGATGATCGCCCCCTGGTCTACATGGCCGCAGGCCTGGACACCGAGTTTGCCTCATAGCTCAAGGCAAAAAAGGCTCTCGTCGCCGAATGCGCCTCTTCTCTTTGGGCTGGGCCTAAGCCATGTCGGCACCCGGAAGAGTGGCCGGGATGGGATTGCCGACCACAGCGAGTTCAGACAGAATGGGCCTGTCTGCGACAGCGCAGGGTACTGAGAGATGGCTGATCCTTCGATATTGTCCGTCGCGCTGGCGAACCTGCGGAAATCCCATGAATTCCTGCTGAAAATCCTGAACGCCTGCGGCAATGTCCCCGGAGCCCCCGGTGCCGCGTCCGATCAGGAAATGATGGCCGCCATCGCCCATTTGGCGCATTTGACCGAGTCCGTGATTCAGGACGGCGAATCTGCCCATGAAAGCGGCGGCGACTTCGTGGCCGCCGACATCTTCTCCGGAACAACTCCCGACACCCGGGCTTCCGTCACCGACGATAAAATGCTCCGCCTTCAGGTGATCTTGCAAATATGCCTGGAACAAAGCGAACGGAACTGGCTTCAGGCGAGGCGACTGAAAACTGAAAACGCCGCCCTGCGGCGTGGCATGAAGCAGATCGCCGCCGATGTGGTCGCGGCCCGCTCGGTGCTGCCGCCGATGACGGCAGCCGCCCCCCGACCGACTTTGGCTCCGGCTCCGGCCCCGGCCCCGGCTCCCATCACGGCGGCAAGACCATCGTCCGCGGCGATACCCACGACGGTGGCGCGACTGGCCGGGCAGCAGAAGCTTCGGCTGAAATAGGCTCTGGGCCCGAATCCCGCTGATCGCCCCGCCAAGGGGGCCGGATCAGGACTTCTTCGCCGCCCCGTCGCCACGCGAACGCAAAAGATCGGCAACCCCGTTCTGGCTTGCCACCCCATCCATCGCCTCGGCGGGAGGATGAATCCGGCTCACCCGGTGCTTGCTGCGCTTGTTGCGCGTCAGATCGGCCAATTCAAATTTTTCCGTTTCCATTTTCTGGAGCGTCCCGATCCCTTCCCAGGCGGAATCCAGCTTTCGCTTCATGGTTTCGTCGGCTTTGCGTCCGCCGAGGACCGCGACGATTTCCTCCACCGAGGCCAATCGTTCCTGCAGAAGGTCGCTGCCCCCCAAGGCGATTTCCTTGCCGTACAGATACCTCTCCATGTCGGCGATGATCGCGTCCAGCCTGCCGACCGACATCTGCCGCAAGATGTCGATGAACAAAGCCTTCATCGACTCGATCTTCTGCCGCAGCGGGTTGTCCTGTCCGCGATGGAGGGCTTTGTTCAAATCCACCAGAGCGACGAGGTTCACAAGCCTCTCCGCGGCCTCCATGATCTCGGCGCGCACGACCTTGCGCGTCCGCTCGTCATCGGTGGCGTGCAGGGCCTCCTTCAGATGCTCGATTCTGGCGGCGATTTCGCTCACGCCATTGAAGATGATGGAGGCCTGGGAATTGGGATCCTCCCCCGCATCGGCCGACGCACGCGGCCGATGCGGGGAGGCGCCCGGCACTCCGGAATGCCCGGCGGCGGCAGGCCTCCGAGGGGCCTGGGCGGGAAGGGGAGAGGAAGACGGCGATTGCGGTGCTCCGTCCTGGCGGTCGGCGGCACGACGGAGCGGTCCGTAGTAAGTATCCGATGTGGGATTGCGGCGGCAAGGCCCCCGAAAGGTCGGATTGGAGATGAAGTCGCGTTTTTCGTTCAAGGCGCGATTGACGTTTTTCAGCATGGTGCGCGTGCTGATGGGCAACGTCATGACGCAATTGGCCCCGGAATTCCGCATCATGGCCAGATTGCCGACATCCATATGACTGATGACGCAAATCATCGGCCCGGTCACGGCCCCTTCGGGGGTTTCCATTCGGATGCGTCGAATCATGTCGAGCGGTTCATCGATATCGGTACCGGCGCAAACGATCAGGTCATAGTTGGCGGAATCGGCGAATTTTATCGCTTCGGTCAGGATGGCCGACTTCAAAACGTCGGCAAATCCAATCTGATGCAAGGATGTCGCGATCAAGCTGCACAGAGAATCGTCCGAGGCCACGACCATGCAGGCCTTGCCTAAGAAGGAGGTATTCAATGACATTCCACGATCCTTGGCCCCACGCGTGCTCCGCATCTCCGGGAATAAAGAGCCAGCAGATGAAAGCGGGAAAACCCATTCCGTGCTAGTCTAGATCCGATGAATAGGTATTGAAGCATGGTTATGGCCGGGTTATCAAACTCCTTGCGAATCGGAGGGAGCTTGCGGCACCCTTAAACACTGGTCGAGGCTGACGCCAAGTCCGGTATTCGGCCAGGATTAGGAGACAAGAATGGGCACGGAAAAGGGGGTGCCTTTACCGGAAACGGACGCCGCGCGGGACGCCAAGATGGCGGAAATTCTCGACAAGATGCGTGTCCTGCTGACCGGGGAAAAGCCGCAGGCGGCACTGCGCGACCCCGAACCGCCGAAGCCCGCCCTCCCCCCAAAGCCCTGCGCCCCCGTCGCCGAGAGCGAGCGGGAGCTTATCCCCCATGCGGTCGCGGACCGCTTGATGGCCGGACAAAGCCCGGTCCAAGTCTATCGGGAATATCGCGGCATGACCCGCGAATCCCTGGCCCAGACGGCGGGCGTCAGTCTGGAAACGCTGGCCGCCCTGGAAGCCGGGTTTGACATGATCGTGCTGCGAAAGATCGCCGAGGCCCTGAGGATCGACGTCCGGCGGTTGCTTTAGAGCGTGATGCATTAAATATGCATCACGCTCTCGCTTCATTTGTTTGCCCCTCGCCGGGCGCGGCCCTCCGGCCGCTTGGCCGCGGCCTCAATGGCCGCTGATCGCGACGCGCGTCTGATTTGACGCACGTCGCTTTAGCCGAGCCGCTCTCCCCGACCTCCTCCGGACGAATCCTTGCGGCGCGGCGCCACCGCCGTCTTGGGGCGAGGCCGGATCATCAGGGCGAACCCGTCGCGCACCCGGGTCAGGACACGAACCGTCGCCCGTTCAGCCCCCGCCATCCGCTTGAAGATCTGATAGGCCCGCCGCCGTCCGCCGCCCGGCCCCACCTGGGCATAGGTCTTGAAACGCACGTTCCGGACCACGCGACGGCCGAAGCGGGTCCGGAGAAAGGCCAGCAACAGGCCGTTCTTGGCGAGCCAAGCGACGAGAATCACCATGGCATGCGCGAACACGCCCTTGATGAGCACACCGAACAGAAACAATAAAATACCGGCGATGATCGCTGTCAGCATAGCCGCATTCCAAACCCACGGGCCGCGCCAAGATCCCAGGGCGAAAGCGCCCGGTCTCCATATGCCGAGGCAAACCGGCGGCGATCATAGCCGAAGGGGGAAAACACGTCATCTTCTATGGTTCGGAAACAGGGCCGGGCGCGCGGAACGCGGCGCCGAGACCGGATCAGCGGCCCGCAGGCCCCGAACGCTCGGACGTCGGCAATTTCGACGAGCGGGCGGTTTCGAACTGAGGCAGCGGCATGATCCCCGCCTCGATTTCCTTCACCTGCGCCACGATGCCTTGGGCCTTGTCGACCGCGTCCTTGACCTCGCCGTCGAGCATATCGAGGCCGCCGCGGAGATTGATCAGGAATTGGGCATAGCTCATGCGGGCCTGCATGGCGAGGCCCATATTGAAAGACAGTCCGGCACGCCCGGACAAGAGATCCTCGCCGGACTTGATCAGCCGGGAAAGCTGGGCGCGTAAGAGCGATTCCGCACTGGCATCCACAGATTTACGGATGATGCGCAGACGTTCGACATCCGCCGCCGAGCAGCCGTGCTGTTCGATGCGCATCTGCACCAGCGCCATGAGGTTGATCAAGCGCTCTTCGGCATCGGCCACCGCCGTGTTCAGAGTTGCCTGCCCCACGCTATCGGTGGTGGTCACCAATCGCGCCAAAAGCTGCTCGATCAGGCGGGTGGTGACGAAGGCCTTGTCGATCACCGCGCGGGTCTGGCGATCGCCCCCTTCCTCGACCTCGACCTCATTCGCCCGGGGACGTGCCGCCGAGGAGGCGGCGTTCTGCTGCACGACGGCCGCCTGCCCGGGCGTGGGCACGGGCGGCGGGGAACGCTCTCCCTGCTGGTCCTGCCGGATCGCCCGCCGTTCCGATTTCTCCACCGCCTGGTTCAACTGCTCGGCAATGCGGTCCTCGGCTCGGCGGAACGGTCCCTGATAGCCCTTGGACGACCGGCGACGACGGCAGCGGCCGCGATAGGTGGCGGTGGAAATGAAAGGCCGCTTGCCGTCCATGGCGGACAACAGCTTCGCCTGCACCGCCATCAGCGAGGTCGGCATGGCGATGACCTCGCAGATGCCGGCCTCGCGGGTTTCCAGCAATAGCTCCGGCGTCCAATCCCGGCCCAGGCTGATGATGGGAAGCGTCTTGGCGGGCGCGGGCATTTCCCAACGGACAAAGCGGGCGATGGCGACGCTCCCGCCGCCCGGGATATCGTTTTGGGAGATGATCAGGTCGACGGAAGGATTAGCGCGAACGGCATGCATCACCCCCCCGACATCGGAGAGGTACTCGACATCATGCAGCTTCACCCCAAGCAACAACTCACGCAGCACCCTGCGCAGGCCGCCATCTGCGATAGCAACAAGACCCTTACAGGCAGAAAATGACTTCATCCCGAGGATCTACCTCTTTCGAACCCCACCGATCAGGCATATATCGAAGCATTGCTAAGGCCAATGCACAACCCTCGAATTATGAGATTTGCTGTCTATTGTTACGCCGCGGTTGGGCGTCCACCCGGGCTATTCCACCTTCCGAACATGAATTCCTCGCCGCCCCATGGACTCGGCACATCATACGGCATAAGCTTACCGCCAAGCAGCACCCTACTTTCGGCGCACCGAATTGTCCGATGTGTCCTCCGCCTCTCTATTAAATATGATCCAGACGTCTTATGAGCTAATGCATGCTGACTCTTCCATCTTTCAAGAATATTGCATGCCTTCTGATTTCATCGGACAAGAAAAAGCGTCGCCTGCTCGCCGACGTTCTTAACCAAATTGGGATCGGTACAACTCACGAGACGGATACGTTTGAACACGCGACATTGCAGCTTCGCTACACCACCATTGATCTCGTCATTTGGGCCGAGGTCGGCGACGGCCATATCGACCTGCTGAAGCATATCCGGCGCGAATTGCCTCCCAGAGCCCGGACGGTTCCGGTCCTGTGCGTCACGGAAGGATGGGATAACGAACGCCTGACCCGCGCCAGGGATGCAGGCGCCTCTGCCTTCGCCACCCTTCCCCTCACCCTGCGAGGGATGCTGAAAGCCGTCTCGGCGCTGCTCGGCGACTCGCGCGAATTCATCGATTGCGGCGGCTATGCCGGCCCCGACCGCAGGCGGAATGATCTTCCCAACTACCAAGGACCGCGCCGCCGCGCCACCGATGGAGCGGCCCCCCGCCCAGCGGCGGAAACCGCGTCGGCGAAATCGCCCGCCGCCCCCCGGCCCGAAAGTGCCCCCGCGGCGCAGAGCGGCGCGACCGCCGAGTCGACAGTCCAGTCGCCGTCGAAAGCCGTCGCCGGGATCGGCAAAGCCGCAACACCCGGCGGCACCCAAAGCACCGATATCCAGCACCTGCCGCCGTCCAACCGCCGAGCCCAAGTCGTCCATGAAGCGCTGCGCATCTCCCAAGAGCTTCAAGCCCTGCTCCAAGACCCCACGGCGGCAAACGCCAAGGCGAAGATCAGCGACCATTTTAATCGCCTGATGAACCTCATGGGACTCGTCCACGGCTATTGCCAGGACGAAGGCGAATCGGGATCCTTCTTCAAGAAGAAATATGCCGAAATCCTGGGGACCGTCAGTAAGTTCTCGTTCGAAATCCTGGCCTCCGGCCTGGAACGGACCGTCCAGGAATCGTCTCGGATCGTCGATGGAACCAGTCCCGCCGCGTTAGGATCGTCGTCGAAGATTTTCTACAAGATGTCCGAATTTGAGACCTTGATCACAATGCTCGGCGGCTACCCCTCGCTCTCCACCAGCCTGCTGGAGATGTTCAAGACCGGATGGCAGAACGTGCTGTCTCTGTCGGCCCTCGACAATGCCCTCAGCGAGTTGGAGAAGGATGACACCTCGCCGCTGAAACTGGTGGCCGCTAGGCGGTTGAACGATGCCGATGTGATCTTGCAAGAGCGCCGCGCCGCCGATTCCCAAGAAGCCGCCTTCCAGCGCCTCAGCCAATCGCCGACGGCATAGCGACCCACCCCTTCAGGCTCATATGAAATCTCGGTGATCGGTTCTGATCGCCAAGATTTGCTATCACGGCCCGGCGGGACGGGGCGCGGGGGCCTCGACCAGATGGGCGAACTCATCCACCGCCGCCGCAGCATCCATGACGACCGTCCTGGCCGGATCCCCGGATTGAGGAATGAAACGGATACGGATATGACAGGCATGCGGTTCTTCCCGGGCAATCCGGCTTTCCAGCTCCCGGGTCAGGGCGTGGCATTCCTCGACCGTGACCTGGCTTGAAATTGACAATTGCAGATCGACTTCCCAGGTTTCCCCCATGCGGCGACCGCGCAGATCCACGACGCTGACGCCGGGATGGTGGGCGGCCAGCAATTGCCGGATACCGTCGATGCGATGGGACGGAACGCTGCCGTCCATCAATCCGTGGATGCTGTCCCAGGCGATCACCGCGCCGATGCGCAGAACCAGGACCGACACCAAGATGGCCGCCAGATGATCCGCCGCCACCCATCCCAGGATGGACAAAACGATACCCGCCAGCACGGCCAGCGAAGAATAGGCGTCGCCCCGATTGTCGGCGGCGGCGGCCATGATGGCAGGACTGTTGGTGTGCTCGGCCACACAGCGCAGATAGCGATGCATAAGTTCGGCGGTCCCCGCGGAGATCAAGGCCCCGAAAACGGCCCAGACCTCGGGAACCTGCACATGGCCGGAGCCGAGATGGCTGATGTTGTACCACAACATGGTTGCGGCCCCGATCATCAGGCTGATGCCGATGAAATTGGCCGACAGGAATTGCACCTTGCCATAGCCATAGGGAAAGGCGGAATTGGCCGGGCGGCTGGACAGCTTGACGCTGGCCAGATTGATGCCCTTGGTCAGGAAATCGCCGAAGGAATGCAGGGAATGGGCCTGAAGCGCCATGCTGCCGCTCAACACCCCCAAAGCGGTCTTGAAGACGGCGAGAGCCAGGGCGGTGAACATGTCCAGCCAGGCCGCTCGGTCACGACAATCCTGGCATTTGCTTGGTTTCATCTGTCTTCCCAGCATCGGCGACGCCAATGCGCGCCGTGGCTTATTCTATAGCAGTTGCCTGCCGTCCCTGGCAACCGCACCACCTTGCAAGGTCGCGATTATTTGGGCACCAGCATGGGCAGCGCGCCTGGCAGGATGTCGAAGCGGAAGGGGGCTTCCATCTTTTCCACCTCGCCGTCGATGGAGACCAACGGCTTGCGCTGTCGGGTCCGGATTTCCAACCAGGGCGAGGATCCCCGAACGAGGGCCTCGTTGCTGGCCCAGCGCCCCATGGCCAACTGCAGCCCCAGATCCATGAGGCTGATCGGCCCTGCCCCCTGCCCGATGTAAACGCCCAAGACGCCACCATCCATGCGCTCGCGCTCCAGCAGGAACGGATCGGAATCCCGGCACATATTGTTGGACACCATCATAAAGGAGGTGGTGATCCTTGCCCGGCCTTCCGGACCGGCTATTTCCGCCTCGATCACGCGATGACCCCTGGCCAGGCCGGTCAGCCCGGCCAGGGCTCCATCCAGAAAGCTCCCGCCTTTGCGGCGGGCATCATCGCGAGAACGGATGAATTCGGGAAATGCGCCGAGACAGGCGCGGATCAGGAAGAAACGGTCATTGACCCGCCCCAGGTCGATGGGGGTTGGAACCGCATCGGCCAAGGCTGCCGCCGCCCGGTCAAGGTCGAACGGCACGCCGAACTGGCGGGCCACGTAGTTCATGGTTCCCAGCGGCAGGACGCCCAGGGACTTGCCGCTTCCCACCACATGCTTGAGCGAGCGGGACAAGGATCCGTCGCCGCCGCCGATGATGACCACCTGGACGGCGGGATCGCGGCAGGCCTTGCGAATGGCCCGCCCCATGTCCTTTCCTTCGGCGAGCGCGACATGGGCCTGATGCCCCAGCGAGGTCCAGATGGCCGACAGCCGGGCGGCGACGGCCGGGGGCGATAGACGGGCGACGGTTCCCGCCCGTTCATTGATGATGGCCGCGATGCGCATTGCTCCGCCCCGTCCCGTCCAGTCCCGCCCCAGGTCAGCGGGATATGGCGCCCGCGATCACAATTGCCATCTCATGCCGCTTTTCTTGTCCACCGGCACCTTGACAACGATGTCGTGGCATTTGATGCATCGACCGGCCGGCGGATGCGGCTGGCGGGAGGTCGGCAGAATGGGCGGTCCCAGCTTACGGACCCGCGACAGGTTTTCCAGCACGGCGCCATAGGGCGTCTTGAACTGTGACCCGGCGGCCGGGCCACCCACCATCAGGTGGCACTGGATGCAATCGCCCACATAGGGGTGCGGCATGCCGGTCCCCGGCTTCACCGGAGGGATATGGCGGATGGTCATCAGCTTGTAGCGGAGCGGCGGTTCCAGCAACCGTTCCAGCGGCGACAGCAGCGACGGCTCCATGGGCAGCGGCAGACGTCCCAGCAGCATCCCTTCCGCCCGTCGGGGCGAGGTGGCGGGCGTGATGCCGGACGGAGTGGACAACTGGTCCCAATAGAGTCCCAGCCCGATCGCCGCCAACAAGGCGATCATCCCCAAGCTTACCCAGCGACGGCCGCGCCTCGGCGCCTCCATGCTCACCTTCCCCGTCTCCTCGGGCTCACTGCACCACCATCCACAGTGCCAATCCCTCGTCATCGCGCAACTTGCAGGTCCGCCCGCCGACCAGGATCGACTTGGCGTAAAGCTCGGCGTTGGGCCGCCCCGGATCGAAGATGAATCCGACGCCGCTGACCCGCGCTCCGTCGAAGGTCGGGCAGCCGATCTGGGTGAGATAGGCCTGTGGCGCCACCGATATTTCCTGCAGGGCGCCGGTGCCGTTGTCGATCCAGATATGGACCTGCCCCCAGCCGACATCATTACCGATGCTGGCCACCTGGGTGACACGGCCGCTGAACTGCAAGGGCGTCGCCGGGGTAAAAGGCGACAGACCCGGCAGAGCGGCGGGAAGCGAAAGGGCCTGGCTTTGAGCCGTGACGCCGCCGCCGATCTTGCCGCCGCCGGTGAAGCGGTCGGGAAGCATGGCGTTGACCACCAGTCCAAGAATCAGGACGGCCCCGAGTCCGAGCACCAGTTGGGGCGAGACGACGCCTCCCACCAACTGCCGAATACGGCTCAAAACATGCTCTGGCCGGAAGTCCATGACGCCCCTCTCTTGCTCAGGCCCTTGCCGCGACGGCGGGCGCCGGGCTGACGAACAGGCGGATGTCGCGGGCGTGGGGGAT
>NZ_PGTO01000039.1 GCF_003284725.1 Paramagnetospirillum kuznetsovii
CGTAGCAAGCTGGATGTCTTTCGGCCAGGATGGCAGTGGCTATGGCGTTTATGGCCAGCATTTCAACGCCAATGGAAGCAAGGCTGGCGGCGAGTTCCTGATCAACACCACCACCGCCAGCGATCAATATCAGCCCTCGGTGACCGGGTTGGCGGATGGCAGCTTCGTGGCGACGTGGCAGTCTCTCGGCCAGGACGGCAGCGGATGGGGTGCGTATGGCCAGCATTTCAACGCCAATGGGACCAAGATAGGTGGTGAATTCCTGATTAATAGCGCGATTGCCAACGATCAAACTCAGCCTTCGGTAACGGGCTTGGCGGACGGCAGCTTTGTGGCGACGTGGCAGTCTCTCGGCCAGGACGGCAGCGGATGGGGTGTGTATGGCCAGCATTTCAATGCCGACGGCACCAAAATTGGCGGCGATTTCCAAATCAGTGACGTCAGTTTGAGTAATCAGATGTCCCCATCCGTCATAAGCCTCGCCAATGGAAATCTGGTTGTTGGTTACACTGACGATTCCAACAACACCAATATCAGAATTCAAGTTTTTGATACCTCTCTCCTGCCAAGGGATGTGGTGGGCACTTCGGGCAACGATTCGATCCATGGCACGACCTACTCGGATCGTTTGGATGGTGGCGGAGGAAATGACACTCTATTCGGAGGAGGTGGCTCCGATACCTTCCATTTCGGCCAGAACGGCGGCGTCGATCATGTCACCGACTTCAAGGTCGGATCGGCGGCCAGCGGCGGCGATGTCCTCGACATCAAGGACCTGCTGACTAATTTCGGTCCCGGAAAGGACCTTCACGACTACGTTCAGGTCACCCAGTCGGGGGCCAACGCGGTCGTGTCGGTGGATGCCAACGGCAAGGACGCAGCCGGGGCCAACGTGTGGACCCAGGTGGCGGTGTTGGACAACGTCACCACCACCTTGGACAATCTGCTGGGTGCCGATGCGGCGCATCCGCAGAACATCAAGGCGACTTGATCTGTCTGATTGGGAGTTGCGAGGGGGAGGCTTTCGGGCCTCCCCTTATCGCTTATGGCGCCACCAGGCGGATTCGTTGATGGAAAACATGGGGTTGTAGTGCTTGACGGTATTGGCCTCGACCACTTCCCGCACCTGATTGTCCAGCAGGTAGAGGACCCCATCCAGGTCCACCACCAGAATGGCGTGCCCTGCCTTCAGATTAAGGTCCTGGACTGCGACAACCCGCATGCCGACGACGGGCCAGCCCAACTGCTTCAGCGACATGTATTTGGCGATGGCGTAATCCTCGCAATCGCCGTTCTTTTCAAGGAATTCCCCCGGCGAGGCCCAGTAGTCGTCCATGCCGTAATTGACCGGATCGGTGATGTATCTGGCTCGGTTCAGCCAGCCGTTGATCTCGCGCAGCTGCGTGATGCGCCGGGTGCCCCGCAGGGTTTCGACAAAAGCCTGCCATTCCTTGTAGTGGCAGGTGTTCATCCGGCCTTCCTGGCAGGAACCCTCGCGCGCCGTCTTTTCGCTGGTGCTACGCTCGACGGCGTCGGTCCATTTCTTAAAAAGCGACATATTGTCCGAGCGGGTCTCCTGGGTGCCGAACAGCGCCCACGGCGGCGTATCGGCCGAGCCAGGGGCGCTCCAACCACAGGCCAGGGCAAGTATAAGACTTGCATATCCCAGTCTTGCCATCCGCTTCATCAATGCATGCCGCCTTCGAATTCTGTTCGTCGCGCAAGAGGCGTTATAGCACAAAGACTGTCCGTCTGGTAATTTAC
Organism: Paramagnetospirillum kuznetsovii; assembly: GCF_003284725.1. Lineage (GTDB taxonomy): Bacteria > Pseudomonadota > Alphaproteobacteria > Rhodospirillales > Magnetospirillaceae > Phaeospirillum > Phaeospirillum kuznetsovii. The sequence continues at coordinate 1,765 of NZ_PGTO01000039.1, forward strand.
GCACGCTTTCCGGTTGTTGTTTCAAGAGGTCCGCCCAGAGGGGCGGAACAGGGAAAGGATAGCAGTTCATGGCAGGGGACCAGATCAGCCGTTTCAACAAGACCGGCATTGCCACCGTGCTCGCCATTGCCTTGGCGGCAATCATCGGGGTAATCGCCGCATTCTGGTTCGTGGCGGCGGAACGCGAGCGCGAAATCCAGGCTTGGCAGGTGCGCCTTGGCATCGTGGCCGACAGCCGGTTGGCGGCGGTGACGGGATGGCTGGACGACAATCAGAAAGCCCTGCGCGAGTTGACCGAGAACGCGTCGCTGCAAATCTACGTCACCGAGCTGACCATGGCCCAAGGCAATCGCGCCAAGGTCACCGACGAGCCGGCCCAGGCGGGCTATCTGCGCAACCTGCTCAACGCCGTGGCGTCCCGCAGCGGCTTCGCTGTGGCAGCTCAAAGCGCCGAGGTTCCCGCCAATGTGGAGCGGATCGGCAGCGCCGGCATCGCCATCCTTGATTCGGGACTCCATATCGTGGTGGCCAGCGGCGGAACCCCTCCCATCACCGGCGAGATCGCCCTGACCGCCAGCCGTGCCCTGGCCGGACAGCCGGCTATTTCCGATGTCTTCGCCAGCGGCAACGGCGAGCCCTCGGTTGCCTTCGCTCTGCCGCTCTATGCCATCCAAGCGGAAGGCAGTGCCAAGGCCATTGGCGCCGTCATCGGGGTTCGCCCCGTGACCGGCCAACTGGCGAGCCTGCTCAAGCAGCCGGGCGAGACCGCCGCCAGCGCCGAAAGCTATCTGATTCGCGCCCAGGGGGCGGCCATAGACTATCTGTCGCCGCTGGCGGACGGGACACCGCCCCTGAAGCGGTCCCTGGCCCGCTCCACCGCTGGGCTGGTGGATGTGCGCGCTCTCGAGCGGCCGGGCGATTTCAGCGAAGGTCGCGACTACGCGGGTACCGATGTGCTCGCCGTTTCCCGCGCGGTTCCCGGCACGGCTTGGGTTCTCATGCGGAATGTCGCAAGGTCCGAGGCCTTGGGGCCGACGGAAACCCGACTGCGGACCATCCTGATCGTTTTCCTGCTGGTGGTGGCGGGCGTCAGTGTCGGCTTAGTGGCGGTGTGGCGGCACGGCGCCTCGGTCCGAACCGCAGAAGCGGCGGAAAAGCATCGCATCGCCTCCGAGCGATTCGAAAGCCTGACGCGCTTCATGCGCACCGTCACCGATTCACAGCCGACCGAGATCGCCTGCGTCAATGCGTCCGGCGCCATCACATTCGCCAATCGGCCACTGGCCAGTCATTACGGCATCCCGATCATGGACATCAAGAACAAGCCCATGGTCAGCGTCTTGGGACCGGCCATCGCCAAGATATTGGCGGATGTGAACAAGCGGGTTGCTGAGACGGAGACCAATGAACACCACCTCCATCGGATTGAGGAGAGCGACGGCCTGCGCGAACTCTCCACCGATCATGTCTACATTCCGGGAAACAGCGCCCATCCTCCCAGCACACTGATGGTCTTTCATGACGTCACTAGCCTCGGGCGCGAGCGGGCGCGAAGCGAACAGCGACTTCGGCAACTGGTGAATACCCTGGTGGGGGTCATCGATCGCCGCGATCCCTATTCAGCCAATCATTCCTCGCGGGTGGCCGAGGTCGGAGCGGCAATCGCCGAGGAAATGGGGCTGTCGGAAACCCTGGTATCCACCGTCGATCTTGCCGGGCGCCTGATGAATCTGGGTAAGATCGTCATTCCGTCTGCCTTGCTGACCAAGGTCGGCAACCTCGCGCCAGAGGAAAAGGACTTGCTGGCGCGCAGCTTCGTCATAAGCGGCGATTTGCTGAGCGCCGTCGAGTTCGACGGCCCCGTGGTCGATACCATCCGCCAGATCGGCGAGTCGGTGGATGGCAGCGGGCCACTCGGTCTGAAATCGGGCGAAATCCTGGTAACCGCTCAGGTCATTTCTGTTGCCAACATGTTTGTCGGCATGATCAGCCCGAGAGCATGGAGAGAGGCCATGACCTTCGAGAAGGTGGTCGGCGATCTTCAGTCCATGATTGGAAAGCGTTTCGATCGCCAACCGGTGTCGGCCCTGATCAACTTCCTCGACAACCGGGGCGGCGTGCAAAAGTGGGCTTATTTCCGGGACATGCCCACCACAGAACAGGAGTGAGCCATGCCTTACGTGGTGAGGGATGAAGAGGGGCGGATAACCGGCTTGCTGGCGCAACCAGCCGAGGGGGGCGAAGAATTGCTGCCCAAGGATCATCCAGACGTCATCGCGTTTCTTGACGGGGGGATTGCTCAGCCTCAGGCGAGCCTTGCGGCGTCGGATTCCGGAATGGCGCGGGTCACGGAGGACTTGATCGACCTGTTGATTGCCAACAACCTTATCAACTTCACCGAATTGCCCGCCGAGGCTCAACGGAAGCTCCTGACCAGACGGTCGATGCGCACTGGCGATGCCTTGAATTTGGGACTGGTCGGACGCGGCGAGGTCATCTGAACCGGTTTGTAGCTGCACTTAAAACCCGAGAAATTGGAATTTCGCCTTGGCAGACTTTGATCCAGACATCGCTCACCGTCGTCTTTTTGAACTGCTGGATGTGGTGAAGGAGGCTGCCACTAGCGGACAAGTGGATGTGGAATACACTCAAAAATTACTTTCCGAGATCGACTTGCATCAGCAAGAGGAAGAACGCGAATTCGAACGCAGGGGACTGACCGATCTCGACCTCGCGCGCTACCAGCACAAGGAGATCCTTCGTCGTGCCGAAAGCTTTGCACAATTGTGCGCAAAATCCTCAAGTCAAGGCGATCTGCTTTCTGCCGTCGAGGCGCTGATCCACGCCATCCATGTCCATGAAAAATTCACCGACCGTGCCTTATTTGCAGAACTGGCAAATCCTCGGCAAGTCTAGCCATAAGACGCCAACTCTCCGCCAGCCCCCTGTGTGGGGCAGAGGCTTCAAGCTGCGCGCGCGAGGATTGAAGTGCTTCACAGATACCTTTAGCGTATCCGCGAACATATTGACCGAGGCCCTACTCCATGCCATCAGAACAATATCATTTTGGGAGGAACCTATGAACAAGGCTGATTTGGTTGCAAAGGTCGCTGCTTCTGCGGGCACCACCAAGGCGAATGCCGACAAGGCCGTTGAGGCGGTCTTTACTGCTATCGAAGCGGCATTGAAGGCGGGAGAAGAAGTCCGTCTTGTTGGGTTTGGCTCGTTCAGCGTCGCCCAGCGGGCAGCCAAGCAAGGCCGCAATCCGCGCACTGGGGCGTCCGTCCAGATTGCCGCCTCGAAGGCACCCAAGTTTTCGGCTGGTAAGGCTTTGAAGGATGCCGTCAATGGCTAACGACAAGACGGCGCTGACGGCCAAACTTGTTGCCGCCTATGTCGGCAACAATCAAGTGGAGGTCAATGATCTCGCGGACCTGATCAAGCGGACCTACCAAGCCCTGGACGGAGTTGGTGCACCTGCGCCGTCGGAGTCCGAGAAGCAAGCTCCCGCTGTCTCGATCAAAAAGTCTGTAACACCTGACGCGCTCATCTGCCTGGATTGCGGTAAGAAGCAAAGCATGCTCAAGCGACACCTAATGACAGCGCACAGGATGACTGTGGACGATTACAGGACGAAGTGGAACCTTGCCTCCGATTACCCGATGGTCGCACCGAACTACGCTTCGCGTCGCTCTGAGTTGGCGATTAAGAGCGGCTTAGGTCGAAAGCCAAAGTCAACGACCCAGGACTCTGCGGCTGGCGAGGCCCTCGTAAAGCAGAAGCGCCAACACAGTTATCCCGCATCCAAGTGGTCGAAACCCAGCGACTGACATCGAGTGGGATAGGTCAGTTCGCCAGCAATCTGGTCCTTTGAGCAGGAAAGCGTAATGACGACTGACCTCGACAAACTTAAAGGAGGCTCGCAGGCTCTGCGGGCGAAGAGCATCGCCAATGGTGGCGCCGAGGAGGAAGGCCTTGGCGGCATGAGAAACCCGATCTGGCAGCGCTGCCGGGGGGCTCGCGCGAGCTTCTGGAATCTGTCCCGCAAGCGCTCCCTCACCATGGAAATGGCCTGGAAGCTCAATCGGAAATTGGGCATCCCGGCGGAAAGCCTCCTTCGCCCAAATCCTCCGGAGCCATTAAAAAAGCTTCCCCGACCCACAAGCCGAGGGAACAATCTGCGGGACATTTGGGGGGACAAACCATATGCGGGCCCTGCTTTGGCACGCATATTTCAGCAGTTTGTAATGTATGTACTAATCACTTGTTTTTCATGATTAATATGGCGAAGCGCCGCGCCATCAGCGATCTCAGGAAATGGTCTGGATAGCCCTTTCACGGCGGTAACAGGGGTTCGAATCCCCTTGGGGACGCCAAATTCTCTAGCAAAATCAATGACTTAATTTTAGGCCTTCGGGCCTGAGTCCAGATTTTGTCTAGAATACGCGACTAAACCCGGATTGATCTAGATAGACACCCCCATTCATTAAAGGGAAGCGGGCGTTCGGACACGAATTCCAAAGATTTTGTTGACGAGGTCGTGGCTGCCCCATATCGTTCCCTCCCGAGATATCCGCCGACAGCGTGCTGTCGGTACAAGGGCCGCACCTTTAGGGGTGTGGCCCTTGCCATTTCAAAGGCGATTCGCTATGCGGACTTGGGTCTATGTCGATGGATTCAATCTCTATTATGGAGCGTTGAAAAACCGCCCATTTCGCTGGCTTAATCTCAAAGAGTTAGCTATCAATGTCATGCCATCGACTTGCAGTATAGAAAAGATAAAGTTTTTTACAGCCCGCGTTTCTGGAGGCATCGATCAAGATGCTCCAAAGCGACAGCAATTGTATTTAAATGCGTTGGCTACCGTCCCAGAAATCGAAGTTTACTTTGGACACTTTTTGGCAAAGCCAATTTGGAGGCCAATACTTAAGCTCCCAATCGCTGACGAGCCAATGCAAAGCGGATCAACATCGTTAACGCTTCCTGCTGGTGAATATTCGGTTGCTGGCGTGCATCCGGTAAGGGGGGCAGAAGTACGAAAATTAACGGTGGGGCATAACCATGTTGGAGGGCGGCGCAAAAGTCGAACAAAGCCCGCAATAAATGCTGTTACTGCCGAAGTCCATGCAATGGAGGAAAAAGGATCAGACGTTAACTTAGCCGTTCACCTTTTAAATGATGCGTGGAAGGGTGAGTTTGATGCGGCGGCTGTAATAACAAATGATACGGATTTGTGCGAGCCAATCCGCATGGTGGCGCAAGAACGAGGTTTTCCAGTAACAGTCATTTGCCCGACAGACGGAACTGGACAAAGTATGGCGCCAAAACTTCAAGCGGTAGCAAGTTTTTCGCGGCACATACATACAGCTGACCTTACCGCGTCGCAATTTCCCGATTCAATCCCAGGGACTAACCTACATAAGCCCCCTAATTGGTGAATGTAACCTTGGCACGAGCCCGGCCGGTAATGCTTAGCCCGGGGTGGTGCCCCGGCAAAGTCTAAGCCCCAATCATCACCGCCGAACCGGCCCAATCACCACAGGCGGCACCCCCGGCGACCCGGTCACAGTGCCCACGGTCATGCCTCGGCTGTCCAGGATATGCCAGTTGCCCGGCGACAGCTCCTTTAGCTGCCCCACCGTGGTGCCGTTGCGATCAACGAGATAGTGCTGATTCCCGATGGTCCGAGTACCCACGGCAGGCAGGTCGGCCGCCAGGGCGCGGGCGGCGATCAGCAGGACTAGGACGGCGAGGGCGGTGCGGATCATGGTGCCGACTTAAACCGGCCCTTCTCACACCAAAACTTAGTCTTCACACCGGGCTGAGCTTGAAACAGCTCGGCGGCGACGCGGCAATTTTCAAAGTTGTAGGTTTCGCGTTCCATAGCGTCAAACGTGGCGATGTGCAGCCGCATGTTGGGATCGGTGACGCTGTTCCGGTAAAGCGTGTAAGGTGTGCCGATTGACGGATCAGCCGCCAGGGCGCGGAAGCCGATCAGCAGGACCAGGACGGCGAGGGCGAGGCGCATAGGCGGATTCCTCATGGCTAAATTTTGAGCGTCGTCACGGGCGCATCCAATGAGCCGGATTGTCCGATTTACCCACGGAGTTATCCACAGATTCGGGGGATAACCATACTTTTGTAGGGGGCGCATATTCAACGCCGTGGCGGCGCTACACCGCAGCCCAATACCAGGGCTCATTGACCCAGGGTCGGTGCAGCTCCCAGCCCCGGCAGGATCGCCGCAGCCGAAAACGGCACGGGCCGCCAGGGTATGACGGCCCGGCGGGCTCGAAGCGGAAACCCAGGGCGTGCAGCTCGGCCAGGGCGTCGGAGAAGGTCAGGTTGAGGTACACGCCACGTTTGCCGGTGTGGATGGCGGCATAGAGGATGCAGGCGGCCGTGCCGTCCAGCGTCAGGGCGTCACCGCCACGCCGGAAGGTCATGGCGGCCATGATCAGCCCTTCGGCTTCTTGCCCTTGGCCATAGCGGCGGCAAGGGCGGCGATTTCGGCGTCGGTGAACGGGGGCATGGATTCAGCCTTTCGTCACAATGACGCTCGGCCAGGACGGCGGGGCGTCGTTCGCCCGTGACCGGGCGGCGTTGGCCAAGCGGTCGGCGATCCGGTCCAAAATGAGCAATTCCAGGTCGAGCAACTCGGCCCGCGTTGCCGGGTCGGACAGATCAATGTGGAGAGTGCGCCCCCGGCCACCCGCAAGCGGGTGTGAGGGGACCGCGTCCGGCGGCCGGGGGCTATCGGCACCGGCCAGGATCAAAACCGGTGCCAATGTGGAGTTGTGGGGGTTGGTCATGATCAATCCTCGTTACACGTAAATCAGGGTCAGGCGATCCGCCCAGACCTTGTCATATGCGGCCGTACCTCCGGCCCATTGCTCCGTCACATCGCCATCAGCGCCGAAGGTCACCAGCTTGATACGCCACCCGGCAGCGGATTCGGCGGTGCCGGGAACGGCCTCGCCCCGGTAGAAGGTGGACTCGTCGATGAAGTCGAGACGGACGGCCATCGCGGCGGCCTCGAAGCCCAAGGTAGCGTCGGTGACGATGGCAGCACCGCCACCAGAAGACGCGGCACCCGGCGTGCCCTTGGCGGCGAACAGCACCCAGCCCTTGCCCGGCGGCTTGGCCATGGTGCCCTCGGGGTCCGTGCAGACGTAGCTCGAGCCCTTGTATTCCACCACCGGATAGAACGGGGCCGCCTCGCTCGGACCATAGTAGGTCCGGCTCGGCTCCCATTTACCCTGCACGACGAATCCGACACCGGGCAGACCCTGGGGACCGGGTGCCCCATCGGCACCGTCACACCCAGGCTGTCCCATAGGGCCAGCGCATCCCGGCGGACCCATGGGGCCGGTCTGGCCATCCTTGGCGGCAGGGGCTTGCGCGATAGCAGCATCCACCAGCCTAGGGAGGGCGCGTTGCACCCAGCCCAGCGCGACGGCGACGGCAGCGGCGGCATTAGGCATTGCTCATGCCCCTCAAGAGGTCAACCAAGGCGGTGTTCGCGGCGATCTCCGACTCGGCGACGGGCGTCGGGTCATACGCCTTCGCCGGGGGCGGCGTGGTGGCGTTTGCCGTTGATCCGTCGCCGGGATGGTTGCTGTTCATCGGGGCGGCGATGTCGTCGCCGCCTTCGACAGCGGGCAGGCCCATGGCGCGGCGGGCGTCGTTCGGGGACAGCCAGCCCCCCATGCGTCCGGCGGTCAAGGCGGCGGTCTTGGTCGCGAAGTCTACGCGGATCAAATCATCTTCGTCGAACTCGACCACATAACCGGCGTCAAGCTCGCCAGGGGAGAGGCAGCACTTTTCAAGCACGGCTTCGATACGTTCGAGCCACGGCTGAATGCAGCAGGTATAGAACTCGACGGCGGCTTGCTCGACATTTGCCCTCGGCGCGCCGTTGACCACGGCCAGCATGTGCGGCGGGATTCGGAACAATCGGGCGACCTCCTCGACCGTGAAGCGGCGGCTCTCCAACAACTGCAGCTTGGTCAGGTCGGGCACCAGCGACTCGAAGCTCATACCTTCCTCGAGGATCGCCGTCCGGTAGGCGTTGCCAGCACCCATATGGGCACTGTCCCAGGACGTCCGCAGCCTGCTGATAGCCTCATTGGAAAGCTTGCCGTTGGCTTTCAGGATGCCACCGGGCGACGCGGCCTTGCTGAACAGGTTGCTCGCCTGGGCGTCGGCTGCGATGGCAGCGCCGACGCACTGGGCACCGGCCCGCAACAGCGAAACCGGGTTCAGAGGGTGCAAACTGCCCGCCCGGAAGTGGGCGAAATGCTCGGCGCCCACAAGTTGGGTCTTCGGCCCGATGAATGAGTCCACGAGCATGTCGCCGGGACTGATCGCATAGAACAGCCAGCCCCCGGCGCGACATAGAGTTGCGCCTTGCCCGGCGGCAACGGATAGATACCCTTGATGCGGCCGTTACGGTCTTGGTCGAGGTACCAGACTGACTCGCCGTAGATCATCAGTTGGTTGACCAGAATTTCCTTCAGCTCGAAGCCGGTCAAATAGTCGTTCGGTTGGCGGAGGAGGCGCGTAAGCGGATGATCGACGGGCGTCACGGTGCCATCAGGGGCGCGGTGACATACCTTGATGTCGCAGGCGGCGATTGTCTCACTGATCACCCGCATTGCGGCGGACAGGGCGACGTTGCCGGAGGCCAGGGCACCGCCGGGCGTCACCTTGACGTCGGACGTCGTCGCCATGCCCCCGAACAGCCCGCCCATGAGGGCGAAGCCCCCGAAACTGGGCTGGGCCTTCTGTTCAGGCTGGGGGGCGGGCGTGGGGCGTCGGAAGATATCGAGCATACCCATTATTTCCCCCTCCAGGCCAAGCCCTTGGGGGCGATCTTGCGGATGATGCCGCCATCGGCACGACGCATTTCGGCGATCTCGGCGGCGCGGTCTTCACGCTCCACACGGGCGCGGAGGGCGCGCAGCTCGGCGGCCCGGTCCGTGGGGGTCATGGTCTTGCCGATCACCAGCGCCTCGGCGTTGGCGGGCACAGCGCAGAAGCTGATTTCCATCAGCTCCGCCTTGGTGAACTTGCGGCCCGTGGCGATCGGCGTTGAAGTGATCGGCAGGAATCCAACCGATACCGTGTTTACGGCACCCTCGAGCACCTGCTGATAAACTATGTCGGCCGTGGTGGACACGCCCGCCTTCAGGAACTCAATGGTCGCTTCCAGGCGGCCGTTGGTGACACCGATATCGATGGTCCGGCCGATCACACGGTCATGGTCATGCGCCCACAAGACGGTCGGATTCTTACGATAGGGGCCAAGCTCCCAGCCGTTGGGATCGACCACATCACCGGCACGATCAACGGCGGCGGTTGAAGCGATCACACGGACTTGCCGGTTACCGTTGGCGGCGGTCGCAGCTTTGACCGTCGCGACCAAGTCCTTATTCACGTTGTTCATGTCCTAACCCTCCACCCGCTCGCAAATTCCATCATTGATCCAGCCCAGCACACGGCCGGGGATGTCCTTCCGGTCACGGTCCTGTTCCACCAGCGGCAGGGCGGCGATGTCGCCAAGGGCGTACATGTGACCGGGAACCGGCCCGGCCGCGCCCATGACGCCCACGACAGGCTGTTTGAGGAAGCGCACGCGGATATGGCCTTCGGGGCACCCCTTCGGCTTCGGCGGCGTCGCCCAATCGGCCAACTCGGCCCCGAACGCGTTGGCCGCGCCGGAGATTGAATCCAGCGGCCAGGGCGATTGCGAAAGCTTCAGATCGGCGGGCAACGTCGAGATAGCGGCGGCGCGGAGGGCGAAATACCGTTCCTGCTGCTGCATCGTCTTCCGGGCGGCGGCGACGAACGCCTTGCCAGCCTCGAGCATGGCGTCGGCCGCGACGGCGGCCACCCGCGCCCCGGCGTCGTCCAGTGAAGCCCGGTACACGTCGTCGGCCGCCTGCAGGCGTCCGGCCGTGATGCGAACGACCGATTCAGCGGCGGAAACAGCGGCGATCAGCGGCGCGAGGCGCTCCGCAATGTCGGTCGCGTCCGACTTGATCAGATCCGCCTCGGCGGATGCCTGCGACGCCTTCGCGGCGGCCAGGGCGGCCAGGGCGGTTTCGTGGGCGGTCTGGGCGGCGTTGGCCCCGTTCCGGGCCTGGATCACCATTGGATCGTCGCCGGGCTGGGGAATGAGGGCTTCGGTGGACATGGTCAAAGTCTCCATTCAAGTGCGACCACATATACCGGGGCTGTTTTGCCATTTCCTTCGCTATGATGGCAGATTTTGTAGTATCCGACCAACATGGCGGGGGCTTGGAATGCCGCCAAGCTTCGCAATTACAAAGAGTTGCTCATTAATCGTCCCGGCGTAGTCTTTCGGCATGGTGGTGGCTTCGTCACCATGACAGGCGGAGAACCGGCCGTAATTTGTCACAAGCGATTCGGACTTCGGGTCAATCTTGTCGCCGGGGATGAAGGCGGCGGCGGCCCGGATGGCGGCGTCTCGGACGGCATAGCGGATGGTCGAGGCGGTCAGTGTGCTCCGGCCACCATTGGCATGGGCAACCATCTGGGCGGCCATGAACTCGGCGTCGTCGGGCATGGCCGGATATCCCCGCAAGCTGCGCTCCACAATCCGGCAGGCGCGATCAAGCGGCGTCATTCAGCTTTTCCAGCAGCTCGGCCTTGATGATGCCGAGGTCGAGGAGAATGACGATTTTTCCGGCGACGGCGGTCGGTTCGGGGACAACCGAATGGTTCCATGTGCTGCCAGAACGCCAGATCGCCAGAAAGCCCGGCCGGTCACGGTCGGCGACAGCGGCGGCGGCACTGCCAGCACCCAGGGAGATGCGCTTCGGGGCGGAGAAGCGCGACAGCATGCGCGCCACGTCCAGCGCCAGCGCCTCGGACAACGGCAGGCGGGGGCCATATGACAGGGCGAGCGGCCCCTTGCCGCGCCAGCTGTAGATAAGTTGTTGATAGCAACCTGTCGCGGCGTACACCGCTTGGCGGGGGTAGGTCTTCGATTTCATGGCGGTAATTCCAAAATCTGATGGAAACGCCATTTCTTTTTACGATGATTCTTTCTACGAATAAAGCGGAAAGACTCAATGCAGCATGGCGCGGTAAGTACAGTGTTGGTTTTATACTACAAACTACTTCTGTTTCTGGTGACGAAAAAGGGGGTTGCTAATAGCGACCCCCCTCTTCACCGTGAAGACAGTGCACGCGCTACAGCCAGTTCAGCACCGCACCCAGGGCGCGCCGCTGGGCGGGCAGAAGGTCGGATGTGTGGGCGATGGCGGCCAGGACGGCCAGGACGTCGGCGCGGCCCTCAATCGGGCGGTCGAGGATCGCCAGGGCGGCAGCGTCGAAGGTGTCGCCGTCTATATAGTCGGTGCGGGTGGCAAGTGCCAAAGTTGTGATGGTATCCATTTGCGCAGTCTCCTCAGTTCCCTTGTGATACGCGCAGCGTATCACAAGGTGATGGGGGTGCGTGACTACGATTATCCCTACATTATCCTATACGATTCCTACGAATTTATTGCGCTATGTGCACATTACCTTAGAAATCCGCGAACTCTCCGCCGGAATAGTCTGCCTTCTCTTGGATTCCAAGCCGAGCACGGGAAAGGAAGTTCAGCCCCAACTCGCCCGACAGCCTGGAAAGGGCGCGGGAACTTGTCTCGACCACCAGCGCATGGGGCGAGGTCTTCTTCGAGCGCACGCCGGTCTTGATGGCGACTCCCGTCTCCTTCAGTGCGGCGACGGCCTCCAAGTAAAGCGCCCATGTCGTCACGTAGGTCGCCAGGGTGTTCCGGTCCAGCACGGTGAACATATTCCGGCTCTTCAGCTCGGGGGCCAAGCGATTCCACTCCGCCAGGGCGACGCCTTCCAGGTATTCCGGCGGTGTCAGCACGTCGTCGGGGGTGGGTACGGCCACCGTCCGGGCCGCAGTTGCCCGCGCCTTTGACGTCTTACGAGTTGTACCATGGAGCTGATGCAGCTCGGCGGACTTCGGCATTGTTCCACGCATGGCGGATTGATCCTTTTCGTGTAGGATTTAACCAAACATATCAATAGGATAGCATAGGATTGTGGCGGACGGGTCCAATTTTAACATTGGGCACATCCTGCGTCGCAGCTCGGCCCCGGCGTCGGAGAATAGCCCCCATATAGGAGGTTTCTTCCATCCCCCCACTAGGGCCGAAAACCCCAGGGTTTCCGCGTGTTTCACGGGGTATGAGGCATCCTATGCGTAGGATTTTTGCGATATCGGTGCATAACAACCATTGGTGCGGGTAGGTAGTGGTGCCCAGATTGCGGACACCCACACGTACAAGCTAATGAAAGCCTCTACCGTGTTGGCGGTTAGGTAGACGATTGCAGAGGTCGCTGATATCTTTAATGAGGGCAAAGATTGCTGTGGAGGTGCAAGTGGGAAGGATAAAGAATATTCTAACTTACGTTGGCCTTTCCCTCCTTTCGGCGTGCGCACCACAAATGGTTTGGAATAAACCGGGCTCTACTCAGCAAGACTTCAACCGGGACTCTTACCAATGTGAAAAGGATATGAGGCAAAGTGGGTATTTTGGTGGGGGGTTAGCCGGGGCGCTTAACGCTCAGGACTTCCAAAAAAGGTGTATGATTGCTGCGGGATGGACCTTACAAAGCCAGCAAAGCCCACCTGGAGGTTTCTACGAGCCCCCGGCGTCATCATCGTCCGTGCCTGCAACTCGATATGATATTAAGTGTAAGTTCACGGGGCATCCCCAGCCGGGGTCATATAGCTCTGCAAAGCAATGTACAGATGCCGGAGGGGAAGTCATAAATTAGGACTCCCGACCGATCTCCACGACCACCACACGGAAGTCATTGCGGCTGTTGCGGCTGTCTGAACCTACCCACAACCGGACTGTCTCAAAAAATAATTATGATTTTGGCCCCTCCACATTTTTTTATTTCTCCTGAGCTGTGACCTGCCGTGGGAATCCTCCTCCAGTCTGAAGTAGAGTCCGGCCCTGACAAGGACGGACGAGATGAAGCGCAGCA
>NZ_PGTO01000003.1 GCF_003284725.1 Paramagnetospirillum kuznetsovii
CCTTGGCTTCCGCCGCACGAGCGGCGCGGCCCTTTGGGCCTAACCAAGGCTCGATGAGGCAATCTCATCGAGCCTTGGTATTAGCCCTGATTTCGGGCGATAGCATAATGCCGCCGCCATGTACACAGCCATGTTGAACAATGCAGCGGCGTGCTGGCGAAGCATAGGGCGGTGATAATCATACGCAATTTCAGTTATTGACGTATTTGCGCTCACCTCATATCAATGCGTTGTTTCGAAGGTATCCCGCCGTTCGCCTTGCTGTTACTGTAAGGGGAACGCCCGCGGGCCAACGCATTGGGATGGGCAATTGCAGCCATCCTGGGAGATGTCCATATGTTGATGGGGTTTAACAAGGCAGCCTTCGACAAGTTGAATCCCGCCTCTCGCACGGCTCTGATCGGCGCGATCATTTGGACTGCCCTCTCCATCGTCTATCTGACCATTTTCAATGGTTGGAAAAACCTCTTCACCATGCTTCCCCATGAATTCTTCATCGTGCTGCTGTCCATCGCCCTGCCGATCGGGCTGACCGTCTTGATTCTCATGCTCTCGCGGATCGTGAAAAGCGTGGACACCTTGAAATCCGAGGTGACCAACCTCTCCCGGAACGATGTGCCGTCGGAAGGCTCGGTGGCCTTGCTGGCCGACCTGTTGCGCGAGCATCGCACCGCTATCGCCGCCCAGGCGGAAGCGACCGCCGACTTGGTCCGGCTGAACCAGGACGGCCGCGCCCTTGCCGCACCCGCGCAAACATCCGGCACCGACGACGCCATGACCTTGCTGGCCCAGCTATTCCGCGAGCATCGCGAGGCGGTGGCCGCCCAGTTGGAGGCCCAGGCCTCCGCCACCGCCCAACTGGTCCAGGTGACCCGCGACAGCCGCGACGGCATCGTCGACGAATTGCGGTCCCAGCGGGTGCTGTCGCAAGAGATCACCCAGGAACTGTCCCAAATCGCCCAAAGCCGCAACGTCGCGCCGGTGCCCCCCGCCCCCGGCCTCGATCCGTCGCAGCGCATCGACCGCATGCGGGCCTTGGCCGAAGTCCTGGGGCTGGCCCTTAACGACCTGTCCATGACCGCCACCCAGGTGCTGACCCAACATCTGAATGCCGCGCATGGCGACCGGGACGGAACGCGGAAATTCATTTCGACCCTGACCACCGCCTATTTCGCCGGCGACAAGAACGTCTTTTTCCGCAGTCTGGCCCAAGAAGCCGTCAACCGGCCGGAACAGCTTCGCCGCTGCGCCGAAGACACCGATAATATCCGCCAGCAGATTTCCAAGATCTTGCGCGAAGCCCGCGAGATCCGCTCGCTGGTGGCCGCCTGCGACCCCAACGACCTCGTCCGCATCGTCTTCGAGGACGGCGAGCTGTGGGCCTTGGAAAAAGCCCTGACCGAACACTTCCTGATCGACGGAAGCCCCGTCTGGACGGAAGCCGCGCCTGATTCCGGCACGGATTGATGGGCTATGGTCATTCCATTCGGAAGTGGGATATGAGAAACTCCCGCCGCGACAGTTTTGGAGCCGTTCTTATGAATGGCATTCCCGACACCAAGACACGAGCCGGTTCAACACCTTGCCATCGATCGAGTTCCCGTGAGCACTAAGGCCGTTGCACATCTTGACATCGCGGTTTGGATCATGGCGCTGGGCATCGCCTTCAGCATGGCCCTGGTTCTAACCGCCGTGTTCAACGCCAATCCCTGGGAAGATCACACCTACGATCTGGCTCCGCCCATCGTGGCCGGAATGCCCGCCCCTCATCGCGACGGCCGCGAGAAAATGGTCTGCTCCAGCTGCCATATCGTCACGCCCCGCGCCACGGGCACCGGACCGGGATCGGGAACCCTGCCCATCGTCCAGGGCACCCCGGCGCCTCACGTGGACGGCCGCGAAAAAATGCCCTGCGCCAGTTGCCACACCATCGTGAAGAAAGGCAGCGTCGCCAAGGGCGCCAAGGCGGCGCCTCTTCCGGCGGCGATCGCGCCGGGCATGCCCCTGCCCGAGGCCGTTAGCGTGGCCCTGGCGGTGGCTCCGGCCCCCGCCGCCGTCCCCCTGGGCAACGAAGCCCACGAGCGGATGGTGCCCTTCCGCTATCAGGGCAAGGTCATGAGCATCGCCGGAGCCGGAGCCCGCTCGGTCTGGGGCGACATCTATATCCAAGTCAACGACGGCATCAATCCGCCCATCTGGATCGACCTGGCCCCGCGCTGGTACCTGCAGGCCGAGGGCTGCGTGGTCCGCCCCGGCATGTTCGTCAAGGGCACCGCCTTCCGCGACCCGACCCAGGCCAGCGCCGGACTGGATTACGCCATGAGCGTCATGGCCAACGGCGAAATCTGCGCCTTGCGCGACAATCATCTCAACGGCCTGTGGTCGAATGCGGGAGGCATGGATGCCGAGGAACGCTGAGGCTCCGGCCAAAGGGACGGCGGTCACCGATTTCGCCCCCACCCAATGGAACATCATCTATCTGCTGATGACCGTGGGCGCCCTGGTGGCAGCGTTGTCCATTTCCATCCAGCCCCTGCTGCTGGACAAGATCTTCGGCATCGCCTTCGAAAAGGAAGGCGCCGTCAACGCCGATATCCAGGTGGTGGCCGAAATCGTCTCCATCGTCTGCGTGGGCTGGTTCGGCTTGCTGTCCGATCGTATCGGGCGGGTGCGGATCATCGCCCTGGGCTTCCTGATCGCCGTGGTCGGTGCGGCGGTATCGCTGCTCAGCCTTCAGGTGGGCCTGGCCTTCGGCGCCGCCGGCTTGGTGCTGTTCTATCTGACCCGCGTGCTGCTGACCGTGGGCGCCGATGCCGTCCAACTGCAACTGTCCACCCTGGTGGGCGATGTGTCGTCGCGCGCCAACCGGCCGCGGCTCATGGGGAATCTGGTCTTCATGATGGTGTTCGGCGGCACCATGCTGGCGGCCATCGTCATGCAGATGGCCGATTACCCAGGCGGTGTCTTTCTCATCATGTGCCTGCCGCTGCTGGTCGGCATCGCCGGTTTCCAGCTGACGCGGCGCAATCTGCGGGACGTGGCCCCGCCCCAGCCGACTTCGGAAGACGACGAACATCCCCTCCGGCAAGTCTGGACGGTGATCACCAGCGATCCGCGCATGCAGTTGGCCTTCGCCGCCACCTTCTACACCCGTGCCGACGTGATCATCCTCAGCCTGTTCTTCTCGCTGTGGTGCATTTCCGTTTCCGATCTGGTAGGGGTGACCCGCACCTTCGCCACCGCCCATGCCGCCGTGATGATCGGCCTGCTGGGACTGGCGGTTCTGGCGGCGGTGCCCTTGTGGCGAAGCTTCATCGAACGGCACAGCCGCATTTCCGCCATCGGCGCCAGCCTGTCCCTGGCGGCGCTGGGCTATATCTGGCTGGGCATGTTCGCCAACCCCTTCAACTGGCTGGTGGCGCTGCCGCTGCTGATGGTGGGAATCGGCCATGCGGGATGTTTCGTCACTCTTCAGGTTCTGACGGTGGATGTCTCGCCCAAGCCGATCCTGGGGGCCATGGTGGGAGCCGGCTATCTGGTCGGCGGCCTCGGGACCGTCATGCTGGTCCAAAGCGGCGGCTATTATTTCGACGCGCTCGGCCCCCGCGCCCCGTTCATCTTGATGGGAACGGGCAAGATGTTGGTTACCCTGTACGCCGCCTGGCTGCTCGCCAACGGCATCGACGAGACCTGCGACCACCACCTGAAATCGGCCCGCAAGGTGGATTGGAAGCCGCTGGTCTTCCTGACCGCCGCGCTGCCCTTCGTCTGGCTGCTGGGACGTAGCGTCATCGAAGGCTATATCTCCAACGGTTCCCTGGGCGAGGCCCCCGTCGGCTTCGTCAACCGCTATCTCGGCGATTGGGCCTTCACCTTCTTGATCATTTCCTTGGCCATGCGCCCGGTCCAGGAGATCACCGGCATCAAGACCCTGGCCAAATACCGGCGCATGATCGGACTGTTCGCCTTCTTCTACGCGGTCATGCATGTCTTGGCCTATGTCACATTGGAATGGGCGCTCAATCTGGGCGACATGATGGGCGACATCTACAAGCGGCCTTTCATCTTACTCGGCCTGGCGGCATTCGCGCTGCTGATCCCGCTGGCCTTCACCTCGGCCAACAGCCAGATCAAGCGGATCGGCGGCAAGCGCTGGAAGAAGCTGCACAGCGCCACCTACGTGATCAATGCCCTGGTGGCGCTCCATTTCATCCTTGCCGCCAATCACGAAAACGGCGAACCCTATGTCTATGCGGCAGCCGTCATCGTTTTGCTATGGTATCGCTTTCACCAGTGGCGGGGCGGGAACGTACTGCGCGCCCTGCGGATCGGCTGATGGAAACGGACACGCGGCGCATGTCTTTTCGGCGGTGATGGCACAATGACGATAGTCCGGCCCAGGATAGTGGTGATTGGCGTCGGCGGAGCCGGTGGCAACGCTGTCAACAACATGATCCAGTCCAAGATCGAGGGCGTGGAATTCATCGTCGCCAATACGGACGCCCAGGCGCTGGGGCTGAGCCTGACCGAACGGCGCATCCAACTCGGCGGCAGGGTGACCCAAGGCCTGGGCGCTGGTTCGCGCCCGGATCTGGGCCGCGCCGCCGCGGAAGAAAGTCTTGAAGATATCCAGGATCTGATCGGCGACGCCCACATGGTCTTCATCACCGCCGGCATGGGCGGTGGCACCGGTTCGGGCGCGGCTCCGGTCATCGCCAGGACAGCCCGCGAGCAGGGGATTCTCACCATCGGCGTGGTGACCAAGCCGTTCGACTTCGAAGGCAAGCACCGCATGCGTACCGCCGATCTCGGCATCGAAGCCCTGCAAGAAGAACTCGATACCCTGATCATCATCCCCAATCAGAACCTGTTCCGTGTCGCGACCGAGCGCACCACCTTCGCCGACGCTTTCAAGATGGCCGACAATGTGCTCAATTCCGGCGTGCGCAGCGTCACCGATCTGGTGGTGATGCCCGGCCTGATCAACCTGGATTTCGCCGATATCCGCATCGTCATGAGCGAGATGGGCAAGGCCATCATGGGAACCGGCGAGGCGGCGGGCGAGAAACGCGCCATCGACGCCGCCGAGGCCGCCATCTCCAACCCGTTGCTGGGCGACACATCCATAAAGGGCGCCAAGGGCGTCCTCATCAACATCACCGGCGGCCAGGACATGACCCTGTTCGAGGTGGACATGGCCGCCAACCGCATCCGCGAGGAGGTGGCCGCCGAGGCCAATATCATTTTCGGATCCACCTTCGACGACGCGCTGGTCGGCAAGATGCGGGTTTCGGTAGTAGCCACCGGCATCGCCTGACGAAACGCCCTCATCCCGTATCCCGGTGATCGGAACCGATCCCCCCTCATTCGGCGGGCGGAACGCTTTCGAGTCATACCAAGGCCCTTTGATCGGAACCGATCAAAGGGCGCCTCAAGCGCCGGGCGGGATTCTCCGAATCCCTTGGCTTTCGCCGCACGAGCGGCGCGACCGCCTTGCGGTCGACCAAGGCCCGATGAGTCTCGCTCATCGAGCCTTGGTATCAGTCGCCGCGCGGGGCGAAAATGATGACCAGGGCACCCACCATGCAGAAGGCGGCGCCCAAAACGTCCCACCGGTCCGGCGGGCTGTCTTCCACCGCCCACATCCACACCAGCGAGGACAGAATGTAGATGCCGCCGTAGGCCGCATAGGCGCGACCGGCGAAATCGGCATCGACCCGGGTCAAGGCCCAGGCGAACAGCGCCAGGCTGGCCATTCCAGGAGCCAGCCAGAAGGGCGTTTTTCCCAGTCTGAGCCAGGCCCAGAACGCGAAACAGCCGCCGATCTCCGCAAAAGCGGCCAAAAGGTATGTCGGAATGGCCCACATCTTGACTTTATCCTCATTGGCGAAAAAACATGACCGGACAATAGTGACCTTCCCCCGAGGGGCCGTCTTGCCGACGATAACCTCACTTGACAGGCCACTGCATACAATCCCTTATTGCATTGGTCATACCGCCTGCGAATGGCTTGGCACGATCTGCCCGATCAGCGGCACCAGAACGACTCGTGACCAAATGCCACTTTGGGGAGGGGAATATGGAAGGTAACGATGACGCTCGAGGTCCAATCCTTGAGTGGACCGCTGATATGTCCGTGGGCAATGAAACGCTGGACTCCGATCATAAGGCATTTTTCGAGATTGCTCGGCTGCTTTACGATTCACTCGTCGATGGGCAGGAACAGGGATTGATCATCGCCAGCACGCTCTTGATCCTGGAAGAGTATGTGGATGGGCATTTCCTTCGCGAGGAAAAGGCGCTGAAGGCGGTCGGCTTCACTCAGTTCGCGGAACATCACCATAAACACCGCAAGTTTCAAGCCAGGGTGAGGGCGATTTCCGAAACCTATCAAAGTGGGACCAAGTCAGCGGCGAACGACCTCCCCGACCTCGTCATCAAATGGCTCACTCACCACATTCTCAATGAGGACATGCAGTATAAGCGTTGGATCAGAGATTCCGCCGTTGATCCGCGCCCTCTCGCTTTCCTGGCGGCAGAGGCCGCAGGTTAATCCCCCCGTGAACGGGGCTGGATGCAACAATCCAATCAAGTCGACTTGATGCCTAATCCACCCAAGGAATGTTTCAGGCGCCATGCTGCACTGTAACATTTGGCAATAATGATTGATTTGAGCGCTGGACTCCCGACTGGTAGACCTAACAGCGTGAAAAACGAGGTTCGCGGCGCCCCCAGGGCAAGACGCGGACAAGAGGATAAGGATATTCGGCGTGAACCAGATCGTAGCCAGCCTGCTGCCCGGATCGAACGCGCCGTCCCTCGCCAGTGAAGCCTCCGCCGTCCGCAGCCGGACCTTGAAGACCAGCATCGGCTGCACCGGCGTCGGCCTGCATTCCGGCGCCAAGGTCACCATGGTGCTGCATCCGGCCGAGCCCGGCACCGGCATCCGCTTCCGCCGCGTCGACATCAACGGCGGCGGCGCCATCGTTCCGGCCATCTGGTCGGCGGTGCACGACACCCGCATGAATTCCTGCCTGAAGAACGACGACGGAATCGTGGTCGGCACGGTGGAGCATCTGATGTCCGCCCTGGCCGGCATGCAGATCGACAACTGCCTGATCGACATCAACGGCCCGGAAGTGCCGGTGATGGACGGGTCCGCCGCTCCCTTCCTGTTCCTGATCGAATGCGCAGGCGTGGTCGAGCAGTCCGCTCCCCGTCAGGCCATCAAGGTATTGAAGCGCGTGAGCGTGAAGGACGGCGACCGCGTCGCCTCGCTGACCCCGTCCTCGGGCTTTTCCATCCGCTTCGAGATCGACTTCGGCGCCTCGGCCATTTCGCGCCAGGAGTTCTTCGTCAATCTGTCGCGCGGCACCTTCAAGTCCGAGATTTCGCGGGCCCGCACCTTCGGCTTCGAGCAGGAGGTCGCCTTCCTGCGTGCCAACGGCCTGGCCCGTGGCGGTTCGCTGGACAACGCCGTGGTCATCGACTCCACCGGCACCCGCGTGCTCAACGACGAAGGCCTGCGCTACACCGACGAATTCGTCCGTCACAAGGTGCTGGACGCGGTGGGTGATCTCTATCTGGCCGGCGCGCCGCTGATCGGCCATTTCCACGGCATCCGTTGCGGCCATGCCCTGAACAACCAGTTGCTGCGCGCCCTGTTCGCCGACCAGACCGCCTGGACGCTGACCACCGTCGCGCCCGGTTCGGCCGCCGCGCCCTTCGCCGCCGAGCCCCAGCGGGCGGCGCTCAGCGCCTGATCCGTTTTTCCGTTTTACGACCCCCAAAACCCTCCCCGCTTCGGCGGGGAGGGTTTTGTTGCGATAAGAGCGGCCGGGACGGCCGCGCTCCGCCATGACCTCCATGGGAGGCGCGGGCATTCTGCCCGCGACATGAATGGGAGCGCGGGCATCCTGCCCGCGACATGAATAGGAGCGCGGGCATCCTGCCCGCTGGGCCGCTATTTCTTCGGCTTGCCCTTGGGCATGCGGGATTCCATCAGTTCGAACAGCTTGGTGTCGAACAGGAAGATCATGACGCCCTCGTCGTCGGCCTTCATTTGCCCCTCGCTGGTGCCGTTGAGCCAACGGACGAAATAGGGCGCTTTCAGCAAGGGATTGCCCCAGCGCTCCATCAGGAAGGCGGCGGTCTTGTCGAAGTTTTCCTTGGGCTGACGGGCGACGATCTGGAAGATGCGCTGGCTGCCGCCCTCGTCCTCGATAGCCATGAACCAGAATTCGGTGGGAACCCCGGCCAGCATGGTGGGGCGGATGGTCAACCCGCCCTTGCCGTCGTCGAGATAAATGGCGCAACGGTCGACGCCCGCCCCCGCCATGGCGCCGGGCACCGCCAGATGCAGGTGTTCCGCCCCCATGGGCTTGTCGGGATCCTTGCCGCAGATCAGCTTGGCATTGGCCGGAAGCGGGGCGAAGCGCAGTTGGTTGAGCCGCATGCCGATCTGGGCCTGGGCGATTTCCAGCGGCCGGTTGGATTGGGCGAGGGCGGGCAATGAGGCCAATGCCGTCAGCACGGCGGCCAGGATGAGAATGGATCGCATGGCGTCTTACTCGGGTCGAAGGAGGGAACCGGGAGATTTCATCAGTCGGCGCAGGCGCACGTCTCCTACCGCCACGGCGAATTCGTCGGGATATTTTTCGTCGATGAACATGGTGGTGTCGTACTGGTCATCCTGCCAGGACAGGAAGCGGTCGGTGCCTGCGGTGCTTGGTCCCTGGGCGGCGATCAAGGCCTGCGCCGCCTTGTCCCAGCCATCCTGCTTGGCCCACAGGCTGAACTGGGCCAAGCGGAAACGCCCGCCGATTCCCTGTTCCACGAAGACAAGCCACAACCGGGCAGGCCCCGCCAAGCTGGGAACTTGCCCGAGATGCCAGACATCGCCGTCACCGGGGGCGAAGACGGCGCAGCGGCGAATGCGCACCGGACCGCGATTGGACGGCGGGTCCATGTATTTGGGCTGATCCAGCTTGGGCTTGTCGCTATCGGAATCGCAGACCAGCTTCTGGCCGTTGGGCAGCCTGATGGCCCTGGCATCATCGAAGCTCATGCCCGGCTGCGGCAGATTGGCGCCCAGGACGGCGACGGCACGCGACTCCGCCTTGGCGTCCGGGGCCAATGCCGCTATGGCCACGATCAGAGCCCCGCTCACCAGACGCATGGAACAACCACCCCATATTGCACTTGCGAAGAGTATGACATGTCGTGGTCGTCTCGTCATTGTTCAAGCTTGCCTTGCGCCTTCATATCCGCCCGCGATGGCAAGGGCGCCGATGCATCGGCCATCCAGGCGACAATGTCGTCCACCACCACCTGGGCTTGGAGGTCGCGCAACAGCATGTGCCAGCCATTTTCGTAAAGCGCGACGCGCCGGGCCTCGCCCAGGCGCGGCAGGCGCCGGATCGCCGCCCAAGTCGGCTTGGGCGGAATGACCTCATCCTTTTCGCCGTATAGAACCAGAACCGGCAATTGAACCGCCGCCATCCCCATCTGCGCCGCGTCCATCAGATCCACCAGACCGTGGATGGCATCGACGCGGGTTTCCTTGATCACCAGCGGATCCCGCGACAGGGCGCGCAGCATTTCGATATTATCGGAAGCCTGGATGCCCAGCCCGCGTCCGGTCAGCGTCCAGCCGGGCGCGATGGCATTGGTCAGCCACAAGGCTCCTTGTTGCAGCCATCCCATGGTGGAACGCCCCCATACCGCCGGAGCGGCGAGGATCAGGCCCGATATGGCCGCCGACGGCGCCTGGGCGGCGATGATGACCACCGCGCCGCCCATGCTTTCGCCCAGCACATAAAGGGGGATACCGGGATGGCGTTGGTGGAGCAGCGTGGCGCAGGCATTGAGGTCGTCCGCCATGGCTTTGGTGCTGGACCAATAGCCGGGATGCGGCCCGACTCCAAAGCCGCGCTGGTCATAGGCGTAAGTGGCGATACCCTTGGCGGCCAGGGCCTTGCCGGGTGCGTCGAAGGCGTTGGAATAATCATTCATGCCGTGCAGGGCGACGACCACCGCCTTGGGCGACCCGATGGGCAACCAGGATCGCAGGGGCAAGGTGACGCCGTCGGAGGCCTGCAACCGCCCATCGGTCAGGGCGGCAGCGGTCACGTCGGGCCCTTGGGGATGAAGACGCTCGACACAGCCGGCGAGCACCAGTGCCAGGGCGAGGGAAACAAACCTCAGCCCGCCCACGGCAGGATCCGCCCCCGCATCTTCAGATCGGTCTTCAGGATATGCTGGCTGAGCCAGACGCTGAGAAAATCGCGCATTTCGCGGGTGGCTGTCTTGGCCTCGACGGCGCTGTCGTTCTTATGCTTGGCGATGAAGGCGGACAGCGTGCGCGTCAGCTCGTCATGCTGGCGCTTGTTTTCTTCGTAGCCGTCATACTTGGCTTCCAGCTGCAATTGCTCTTCCCGCTGGAAATGGTCGCCCACGTAATTCTGCAACCGGGTCAAGATATCCGCCATCTGGGCGGAACTGACGGCGCCGCCCTGAGCGTCGGCGGCAGCGTTGAATTCCCCGACCAGGGCGAACAGCTGCTTGTGGTCGTCATCGACAATGTCGATTCCGATCTTCATCGCGCCGTACCAGCCGGTTGCCATGACGGAATTCCACCTCGCCGTTGACACAAGACGGTCAGATTACCGCGAGCGTCCCTCTATGGCTAGAGCGCGATGACACCAAGTTTGCGCAAGACTGCGCCAACTTGGTGTCTGAATCGCCCTCTAACTTATTGATAAGAGGCGGATTCAGCTTTGAGGTTGAATCGCTTTGCGATTCGACCTCAAAGCATCCGGCTCTAGGTCTTGGACGAGGTCAACTGGAGGAAGATGTCTTCCAGGTCGGTTTCCTCGGTGGACAGATCCATGATGGCAAGGCCGGACTCGCCGAAAGCCGCCAGGATGTGGCCGATGGGCACCGCCGATGGGCGATAGCGCACCACCACGCGGCGACCGTCCTTCAACTCCGGCGCGAATGGAACCAGCGGCGCCGGAACCTCCGTCACATCGCGGTCGACGGTGATGGTCAAGGCCTTGCCGTCGATGCGCTTCAGCAGATTGGGAGTGGTGTCGCAGGCCACCAGCTTGCCGTGATTGATGATGGCGATGCGGTCGCAGAGCTGTTCCGCCTCTTCCAGGTAGTGGGTGGTCAGCAAGATGGTGGTGCCGCGCGCGTTCAGTTCGCGCACATAGGCCCACAATTGCTGGCGAAGCTCGATGTCCACCCCGGCGGTGGGCTCGTCCAGCACCAGGACCGGCGGCGAATGGACCATGGCCTTGGCCACCAGCAGGCGGCGGCGCATGCCGCCCGACAGGGTCCGCGCATAGGCGCCCGCCTTGTCGGCCAGTCCGACCGCTTCCAGGATTTCCATGGTGCGACGTTCCGACTTGGGCACGCCATACATGCCCGCCTGCACATCCAGCAGTTCCAGCGGGGTGAAGAACGGGTCCAGGTTCAGTTCCTGCGGCACCACCCCGATGGCCGCCTTGGCGCCGCGCTGGTCCATGTCCAAATCGCGGCCCCACACCTTGGCGGTGCCCGATGTCTTGACCACCAGACCGGCCAGGATGTTGATGAAGGTGCTTTTTCCCGCCCCATTGGGCCCCAGCAGGCCAAAGAAGGAGCCGCGCGGCACCGCCAGCGAGACGCCGTCCAGCGCCCGCTTTTCACCGCGCGAGCCGCGATAGACCTTGACCAGGCCCTCGGTCTCGACGGCATGATCGGGCATCTGCGCGGGAGACCGAGGAGTGGGTGAATTCATTCGCCCACTCCGAGGCAAGGGCAACGCCCGCCGCGCCTGCCAGCTTTGCTGGCAATCATTTGATTGCACGCTTTCGCGTGCAGGGCGCGAAAGCCAAGCGAGCGGAGGCGAGCGCCCGGCGCTTGAGGGACAGGAACGAGACACGATAGTGACTCGTCCAAACGAGAGAGTGATTGAACCATGGCCGCCAATGGGTATCATCCGCCCAACACATCGGTCAACGGAGCAACACCAGTCATGTCAGCCCAAGCCGCGTCTTCGTCCGCTTTCGAAACCATCACCGTCTCCGACGCCAAGGTCGCCTGCGACGGCAATGCCGCCGAAGGCCTGGGCCATCCCCGCGTCTATCTCGACCTGACCGCCCATGGCGAGATCGTCTGCCCCTATTGCTCGCGCACCTACAAGCTGGCCGAAGGCGCCAAGATCGGCCATCACTGATCATGATGCCCCTCAGTCGCCGGGCGGGCGCGTCCGCGCCCTTGGCTTTCGCCGCACGAGCGGCGCGCCCTCAACGGGCTAGTCGCTTCGCTCCGCGAGCTCTTTCGACGACCGGCGGCGTGAGATGACCTCTCCCCGCCACGTCACTCTGATCGATGGCTCGGGCTTCATCTTCCGGGCCTTCCACGGTCTGCCGCCCATGACCCGGCCGGATGGCACCCCGGTGAACGCCGTCTACGGCTTCACCACCATGCTGATGAAGCTTTTGTCGGAGTCCGATGCCGACCATGTGGCGGTGGTTTTCGACACGTCGCGCAAGACCTTCCGCAGCGACTTTTACCCGGACTACAAAGCCCACCGCCCACCGGCGCCCGAGGAACTGGTGCCCCAGTTCCCGCTGGTGCGCGATGCGACCCGGGCCTTCGATGTCTGCTGCATCGAGATGGAGGGCTTCGAGGCCGACGACCTGATCGCCACCTATGCCCGCGCCGCCGTCGCGCAGGGCGCCAAGGTCACCATCGTCTCGTCCGATAAGGATCTGATGCAGTTGGTGGGCGAGCGGGTCCAAATGTTCGATCCCATGAAGAACCGCGTCATCGGCGAGCCCGAGGTGCGCGAGAAGTTCGGCGTCGGCCCCGACCGGGTGGTCGATGTCCAGGCCCTGTGCGGCGACGCATCCGACAATGTTCCCGGCGTGCCCGGCATCGGCATAAAGACCGCCGCCCAATTGATCGGCGAATACGGCGATCTCGACACCCTGCTGGCCCGCGCCAGCGAGATCAAGCAGCCCAAGCGCCGCGAATCCCTATTGGAACATGCCGAACTCGCCCGTATCTCCCGTCGGCTGGTGCTGCTGCGCGACGACGTGCCGTTGCCCGTCGCCATGGACCAGTTGGCGGTCAAGCCGGTCAACCCCGAGACCCTGGCCGCCTTCTGCGCCGCCCAGGGTTTCCGCTCGCTGATGAACCGCCTCAACGTCAAGGCGCCGCCCGTCGCGACCATGGCGGCGGCAACTCCGGCCGCCTTGCCCGTCGCGCCCAAGGTGGAGACCCGTTACGAACTGGTGGTGAGCGAGGACGCGCTGGACCGCTGGATCGCCGAGGCGACCCGGGCGGGCACCGTCGCCTTCGATACCGAGACCACCGGCCTCGATCCCCTGCGCGCCCAGTTGGTCGGAGTTTCGCTGTCCGTCGAGCCCGGCCGCGCCTGCTATATCCCGATCCTGCACAGCCCCCCCCAGGCGCAGGGCAGCCTGGATCTAGGTGGCGGCGGTCCCGCCGCCGACACGCCGAAAATCCTTCCCGCCAAGACCACCCTGGACAGGCTGAAGCCGCTGCTGGCCGATCCGGCGGTGCTCAAGATCGGCCACAACATCAAATACGACATGCAGATCCTGGCCGGACTGGGTCTGGTGCTGACCAGCCTGGACGACACCATGCTGCTGTCCTATGTGCTGGACGGCGGCGCCCATGGCCATGGGCTGGACGAGCTGTGCCAGCTGCATTTCGGCCACGCCAACATCGCCTTCTCCGAGGTCTGCGGCACCGGCAAGGCGCAGGTGACCTTCGATCGCGTGCCGCTGGACAAGGCCCTGGCCTATGCCGCCGAGGACGCCGACATGACGCTACGGCTGCACCGGCTGTTGAAGCCGCGCCTGCTGGCCGAGCGCATGGTCACCGTCTACGAGACGCTGGAACGGCCGCTGGTGCCGGTGATCGTGGAAATGGAGCGCGCGGGCATCAAGGTCGACCGAGCGGCCCTGATCGCCCTGTCCGAGGATTTCGGCCGCCGCCTGGGCGAATTGGAAAACGAGGTCATCGCGCTGAACAACGGCGAGGTCTTCAACCTGGGTTCGCCGCAGCAATTGGGCAAGGTGCTGTTCGAGACCTTGGGCCTGCCGGGCGGCAAGAAGACCAAGACCGGCCAATGGGCCACCGGCGCCGACGTGCTGGAAGAGCTGGCCCATCTGCACCCCCTGCCCGCCCGCCTGCTGGACTGGCGCCAGATCTCCAAGCTGAAAAGCACCTATACCGACGCCCTGGTCAGCCAGATCAACCCGGCCACCGGGCGCGTCCATACCAGCTATTCCCTGGCGACCACCACCACCGGGCGACTGTCGTCATCGGACCCCAATCTGCAGAACATCCCCATCCGCACCGAGGAAGGCCGCAAGATCCGCCACGCCTTCGTCGCCGATGCGGGCTGCAAGCTGATCTCGGCCGATTATTCCCAGATCGAGCTTCGCCTGGTCGCCCATGTGGCGGGGATCGAAGGATTGCGCACCGCCTTCGCCTCGGGCGCCGACATCCACGCCATCACCGCCTCCCAGGTGTTCGGCGTGCCGGTCGAAGGCATCGACTCGTCGCTACGCCGCCGCGCCAAGGCCATCAATTTCGGCATCATCTACGGCATCAGCCCGTTCGGACTGGCCGCCCAGCTCGGCATTCCCCAGGGCGAGGCCAAGGCCTATATCGCCGCCTATTTCCAGCGCTATCCCGAAATCCGCGACTATATGGAACGCACCAAGGAAGAAGCGCGGGAAAACGGCTTCGTCACCACCCTGTTCGGCCGCAAGGTCTATACGCCGGGCATCAAGGACAAGAACGGCGCCATGCGCGCCTTTGCCGAACGCGCCGCCATCAACGGCCCCATCCAGGGCGGCGCCGCCGACATCATCAAGCGCGCCATGGTCCGCCTGCCCGCCGCCCTGAAGGAGGCCGGGCTGGCCGCCCGGATGCTGCTGCAGGTCCATGACGAACTGGTGCTGGAAGCCCCCGAGGCGGCGGTGGAACCCACCATCGCCGTGGTCAAACGCATCATGGAAGCCGCCGCCAGCCTATCGGTGCCCCTGCTGGTGGAAGCCGGCGCGGCGGATAACTGGGGCGAGGCGCATTGAGGCCTACTGGCCTTCGGACGTCTTGGCGGCAACGGCCAGATCCACTTCGCTCTTGACCCGGTTGCGGCCGTCCTTCTTGGCGAGGTAGAGGGTCTGGTCGGCCCGGCTGACCAGCGATTCCGGGTCTTCGCCGGGAACGTAGCGCGCCGCCCCGGCCGACAGCGTCACTTGTCCCAACACCTGTCCGGTGCGCCGGTTGGTCACCCGCTTGGCCGCCACTTGCCCGCGGATGGTTTCCGCCACTTGCAGAGCAGCCTCCAAGTCGGTTTCCGGCAAAATGACGGCGAATTCCTCGCCGCCATAGCGGGCGGCGGTGTCCTTGACCTTGACGATATCGGTCAGCGAACGGCCCACCAGCTTCAGGATCTGATCGCCCAGCGGATGGCCATAGGTGTCGTTGAACTGCTTGAAATGGTCGATGTCGATCATCAGCAGACATAGCGGCGAGCGGGTTTCGTCGGCATTATGGATGGCCATGACCAACGCATGATCGAACATCTTGCGATTTGAAAGCTGGGTCAGCGCGTCCGTGGCGGCTTCCCGCTTCAGGTCGTCCAATTCATTGCGCAGCCGCACGATCTCGGTGCTCGACGATTCCAGATTGCCTTCAAGCTGCCGGTTGATTTCCACCATGGTCTTGGTTTCGGCCATGATGGCGCCGACCGCGTCGGTGAGATAGTCCGGGGCGGGGGCGCCGCTGAGGCGGCCACTGAAATGTTCCAGGGCGGCGCCGTAATTGGTGGTTCCAGAACTGGCATTGGACAGGTATTCGAGCACCTTTCCAACCGCTTCCTCGACACGAAGACCGACTTCGCGCAATTCGGCCTTGTCCTGGCCGAACACGGCGAAGCGTTCGTAGAGTTCCTCGTTCACTTTCTGGGTGAACTTGCCGCCGCCCGATAGAATGAGATTGATGGCGTCGCTCAGCACCGGGTTGCGCCCGGCGACGAAGGCGTACCAGATGGCGAAGTTCTCCGGAGTCGGCGGCACCTTGTGGCGCTCCATCATGCCGAGGGCGGCACGGGCGCAATGGGAGGCGACGTCGATCGGATCAGAGGTCTTCATTTCTGGCAAATCCCAAACTCACGTCACCACAACCCTAATTGCACTGCCCCAGCGAGCCTTCGGCGCAAATGCGTCTTCCATCAATCCATTTCGCGCCCGACAGGTCGGCGCCCAACAATTCCGCCCCCAACGTCTTGGCACCGGTCAGATCGACGCCGCGAAGCGAGGCGTGAAAAAAGCGAGCGCGGCGAAGATCGGTTCGGATCATGGACGCACCGGTCAGATCCGCCTTGGTAAAGTCTGCCTCACTGAACTGGCCGTCGTCCAGCTTCGCGCCCTTTACGGCGGCACTGATGAAGCGGGCGCGGTAGCCGTCGACCCGGCCAAGATCGGCCCCTGACAGGTCCGAGCGCTGAAAACTGGTTTCGCGCAGCCGCGACCCCGAAAGATCGTGCCCGGCAAAGTCGCGGCCATCCATGTAACAGCGTTGCCAATCGACCTGTGGCGAGGCCGGAGCGGTGCAGTCGGCGGCAAGCGCGTCGGCAGCGCCACCAAGACCCAGAAGAGCGATAAGGATTAACCTCATAGGGTAGGTTTAATCCCGCTCGCGTCCCCGTTAAAGAACTATTTCGTGCTATGAGGAACGTGCGGAAAGCTGCGTTCTTGCTGCTCGGCGTGCTAGGCTGATCATGGATCTGTAGCGACGCGGGATGGAGACCATGACCAGAACCGAGGCCGACACCATTCTCGACGACGGCGAAAAGCTCTGGCTGGCCGGAGAAAAGCAACAGGCCCGCGAGGCCTTTCGTCGCGCCCGACTGCGGTACCACGAGACGGAAGACCAGGTGGGGGAGGCCGAAGCCCTGTTGCGCATCGGCGACCTCGAAGCCGAAACCGGCCATCCGAACTGTGCGCGGGAATCCTTTGTCGAGGCCCGCGCCATTTTCGCCCAGGCCGGCGACCAACGCGACCAAGCCGCCGTTCTGGTCCGGTTGGCCCGCCTGTCACACCGTGACGGCAATACGGCCGAGGCAGAGGCCAGCTATCTGTCGGCGCTGGAGCTTTACGACAGCGCCTCCGACCACTCGGGAAGCGGCCATGTGTCACGACGTCTCGGCCATCTGGCCCGCGACGCCGGACGCCAGGACAAGGCGTTGGACCTTTATCGCCAAGCGCTGACCTATTTCCGACGGAACGGCGACACGCTGGGCGAGGCGCACACCCTGCGCTCGCTGGCCATCATCGCCCGTGGCCTGGGGCAATTGGATCGCGCCATGGCCGATTGCGACAAGGCCGTCACCCTGTTCCGCGAGGTGGGCGATCTGCTGGGCGAGGCCAAGGCGACCAGGGCCATGGCCTATATCCTGGCCGACGAAGGCGACAAGGCGGCGGCCCGCAAGTCCATGCATGGCGCCGCCAAACTGTTCGCCCGAGCAGGCGACACCCGATCCCACGACGAAACCGAGGCCGAGGCGAAAGCCCTGGACTAGAGAATAGAGGCGGATTCAGCTTCTCGGTCGAATCGCTTCACGATTCGACCTCAAACCATCCGGCTCCAGGCTATTCCTGCTTGGCCTTGACCAGATCGCCGATGGACACCAGACCGATCACGATGCCGTCGCGCACCACCGGAATATGGCGGCAGCGGGTTTCCGTCATCACGGTCAAAAGATATTCCAAGTCATCGTCCAACCGGCAGGTAATGACGTCGCGCGTCATGGTTTCGGCCACCGACATATCGATGGAGTCCCAACCGTGCCGCGCCACGGCGCGGGCGATGTCGCGTTCGGAAAAGATGCCGACGACACCGCCGGTGGGATCGGTGCAGACCACGGCGCCGATGCCCTTGTCCTGCAAAAGGACGGCGGCTTCATGCACCGAGCCACTGGGGCTGATGGTGTGAACATTGTCGCCCTTCTTGGCGAGAATTTCCTCGACGCGCATGTAAATCCCCTTGCCCATAAGGACCGGCTTCCCCCGGCGGCTCAACCTTAGATCAAATTTGTAAATCGATTATGGGTCAAGGCTTCTGATTTTGGTAGAACCATGGTCGACAGGGATAATTGCCGACACGCCGTGGAATATGGCTTAAGCCAAGGCGGGGATGGCGAAGAAGAAGGCGCTGCCCTCGCCTGGCATGGATTCGACCCAAATCCGGCCATGGTGGCTTTGAAGAATGCACTTGCAAATGGCGAGGCCGACTCCGGTTCCCGCGTATTCCGACTGATTGTGCAGACGGCGGAAAATCTCAAAAATATCATGGGTGGACGGGGCGATGCCGATGCCGTTGTCGCGAACCGCGACGACCCAATCGCCCTCCACCCGCTCTGACGAAATCGATATCGTCGGCGTGACGTCCGGTCGGCGGAACTTGACGGCATTGCCGATCAAATTCTGAAACAGCTGCATCATCTGGACCGGATCGCCGACGATCTTCGGCAATTCGCCGACGGTAATCATGGCGCCCGCCTCGTCGATGGTGCTCTTCAGATTGCTCAACGCCGCCTTGCAGGCCTCGGCCAGCGGCACGATGGAGGTCGTGTGCTGTCGCGACGACACCCGCGTATAGGTAAGCAGATCATTGATCAACTCGTGCATGCGCTTGGCCGCGCCGATGATGAAGGACATGTATTCCCGGCAATCGGCATCCATCCGCTCACCGCCTCGGCGTTCCAGCAATTGGGTGAATGAGGTCAAGGTGCGCAGAGGCTCTTGGAGATCGTGCGAGGCCACATAGGCGAAGCGCTCCAATTCGGTATTGGCCCTGGTGAGGTATTCGACGGCCTGTCGCCGTTGGGCACGTTCCGACGCATCCCGGATTTCGCGCTCAATGGCGGGCACCAGCCGGGCCAAGGCGGCCTTGTCGAGGAAGTCATGGGCGCCTCGCTTCATCAGCGCGATGGCGTCTTCAACCCGAACCAGCCCCGAAAGAATCAAGAACGGCAAATCCTTGCCGCTGGCTTGCAGGGCGTCGAGCGCGCCGCCAGCGCTGAAGGCCGGAAGATTGAAGTCGCTGAGAACCACGTCCCAGTCATCCGCCGCCAGCGCGGCCACCATCTGCTCGGCCGTCTCCACCCGATGAATCATCGGCGCGAAGCCACCCTTCAAAAGTTCGATTTCCACCAGCTCGGCATCGTCGGGCGAATCTTCGACCAACAACACACGCAGCGGCTTTTCGGTCATCGTCGCCCCCTCTCGCCGCCATGGCGGCCCTGGCCCAGCGGTTGCGCTCTGCCATGATAGCAATCATTGGGGGATCTGTCCTCGACCAGATCACGCCATGAAAGACGCATTCATTCGACATTTAAATGGGCACTGAATTTCGTTCACTGTTTCCCGATACAACATCGCTTTCAAATCCCCGAAAATATAAGGGAAGACAGTCCATGGATCGACGCAAACTGCCCCGCAAGGTCGGACAGGGGCTGATTGTCCTGATCGATGGCCGTGCCCATACCGTTATCGACATCTCGACCGCAGGAATCGCGTTTCAAACCTGCGGCAGCCCGAAGGGAAGCATCGTCAGTTTGAAATTGGCGCAATTGGCGGACATTAGTAACTGCATCGAAGCCAAGATCACGGTAGTATCCTCCCAGGAGACCATCACCCGCGGCGAATTCAAACCGACCATGCCCTTGTTGCGCTATATCATCAGCCACATCGGCGAGGCCACCGGGACCGAACCCGCATATTTCAGAAAATAGCGGCCCATGGCGCCACCATCAGGACAAGTTGCCCTCATCGCCGTCGTGGACGCGAACGCTTCCTTCCGCGCCCAGGTTTCGCAGGCGCTGATGTCGCTTTATCGCGTCAACGAGTATCCCGACGCCGAACGCGCCCTGCACGGGCTGAAGGCGGCGCCGCCGTCGGTCATCTTGGTCGACGAGCAGACCGCCCCCAGGGGGGGATGCGAATTCATCGCCCAATTGAAGCGCGATCCGGCATTGGCGCAAGTTCCGACCATCCTTACGGCCAAGCATGAAGCGTCGGTTCTGGCGGAGGCCCTGCGCCAATGCGGCGCCGACGGAAGTCTGACCAAGCCGTTTCGCCGCAGTTCGCTGATCAAGGTCGTCACCACGCTGGTCAACAAGCAGGTGGAAGCCGACTGGGAGCACCTTCCCGAACGTGCCAAGGCCGCATTGAAGGGCTCGGTGGAGGTCTTCAACAACATCTCGGACTTCATCGCCGCGGGCGAGCCGGTGCCGTTCGACTCGGTCAAGGACGCCTGCGCCCCCCTGATCGACGCCGTTGCCAACAATGACTTCAAGGGCATCCTGAGCGGCGTGCGCGAACACGACAACTACTCCTATGCCCACAGCATGCGGGTGGCGACCCTGTTGTCGCTGTTCGGCCATACGCTGGGCCTGCCCAAGGCGGACCAGCTGGTGCTGGCCAGTGGCGGGCTGCTGCACGACGCAGGCAAGATCTCCATCCCCCACGAAGTCCTGAACAAGGCCGGACGGCTGACCGAGGAAGAGTTCGTGGTGATGAAGTCCCACGTCACCGAGACCATCAAGTTCCTGGACCTCGCCAACGATATCCCCAAGCCGGTCATCATCATCGGCGCCCAGCATCACGAGAAGCTGGACGGAACCGGCTATCCGTTCGGGCTCAAGGGTGGCCAGCTCAACGATCTGGCCCGCATGGCCTCCATCGTCGATGTGTTCAGCGCGCTGACCGACCGCCGGGTCTACAAGCCGCCCATGCCGGCGGAAGACGCCCTGAAGATCATGACCGACCAGATGGCCCACCACCTGGACCAGCACTTCCTGGCCCTGTTCAAGACCATGCTGCTGGACGCGGTGGTGGATTGAGCACGCGCGAAGCGGACCTGACGCCCGCTTCCGCTTCCGCCTAACGCTTCAGCGGCTTGTACTTGATGCGGTGCGGCTGGTCGGCGTCGGTGCCCAGGCGGCGGTGACGGTCGGCCTCGTAATCCTGGTAGTTGCCCTCGAAATAGACCACCTGCGAATCGCCCTCGAAGGCGAGGATATGGGTGGCGATACGGTCGAGGAAGAAGCGATCGTGGCTGATGACCACGGCGCAGCCGGGGAATTCCGCCAGGGCGTCTTCCAGGGCCGACAGGGTTTCCACGTCCAGATCGTTGGTGGGTTCGTCCAGCAGGATGACGTTGGCGGGACGGCTCAGCATCTTGGCCAGATGCACCCGGTTGCGTTCGCCGCCCGACAGGATGCCCACTTTCTTTTGCTGGTCGGCGCCCTTGAAGTTGAACAGACCGGCATAGGCGCGGGAATTGATCTTGCGCCGTCCCAGGTCGATTTCCTCCTGCCCGTCGGAAATCTCCTGGAACACCGTCTTATCGGGATCAAGGGAGTCGCGGCTTTGGTCCACATAGCCCAGCACCACCGTCTCGCCCACGGTGAAGGTGCCGGTATCGGGCTTCTCGGCGCCGGTGATCATGCGGAACAAGGTGGTCTTACCGGCGCCATTGGGGCCGATGATACCGACGATGCCGCCGGGGGGAAGGCGGAAATTCAGGTTCTCGTAGAGCAGGTTGTCGCCGAAGGCCTTGGAGACATCCGTGGCCTCGATGACCTTGCCGCCCAGACGCGGGCCGGGCGGAACGCTGATGACGGCGGGGCCGGTGGCCTTTTCCTGGGACTTGTTGACCAGATCCTCGAAGGCGCTGATGCGGGCCTTGCTCTTGGTCTGGCGGGCCTTCGGCGAGGAGCGCACCCATTCCAACTCGTCGCGGATGGCGCGCATGCGGGCGGTCTCTTCCCGCTCTTCCTGTTCCAGGCGCTTGCCCTTCTGCTCCAGCCACGAGGTGTAGTTGCCCTCGTAGGGGATGCCGTGGCCGCGTTCCAGTTCCAAGATCCAGCCGGTGACATTGTCCAGGAAGTAGCGATCATGGGTGACCATCACCACGGTGCCCGAATAATCCTCCAAGAACCGCTCCAGCCAAGCCACCGATTCGGCGTCAAGGTGGTTGGTGGGCTCGTCCAGCAGCAGCATGTCGGGATGTTCCAGCAGCAGGCGGCACAGCGCGACGCGGCGCTTCTCGCCGCCCGACAAGGTGCTGACATCGGCGTCGCCGGGCGGACAGCGCAAGGCGTCCATGGCGATCTCGATGGTCCGCGTCAGATCCCAGGCGTTGAGATGGTCGATCTTTTCCTGCAACTCGCCCTGTTCGGCGATGGTGGCATTCATCTCGTCGTCGGACATTTCCTCGGCGAACTTGGCCGAGACCTCCTCGAAGCGGTCCAGCAGCGCCTTGGTCTCGGCCACCGCCTCCATGACATTGCCCATCACATCCTTGGCCGGATTCAGATGGGGCTCCTGGGGGAGATAGCCGATCTTGACGCCCTCGGCCGCCCAGGCCTCGCCGCCGTATTCCTTGTCGATGCCCGCCATGATCTTCAAGAGCGTGGACTTGCCGGTGCCGTTGACGCCCAGCACGCCGATCTTGGCGCCCGGCAGGAAGCTGAGGGTCAGCCCCTTCATGATCTCCTTCCCACCCGGATAGGCCTTGGTGAGATTCTTCATGACATAGACGTATTGATAGCTGGCCATCGGGCGTACTCCGGGCGGGCGTTGGGCAATTGGGGAACTCAGTAGACGCAAGGCCCGTCCAGGTCAAGGGCGGGTGCTACCGGGAAACCACCAGCCGCGTGACGCCGGGCAATTCCGCCAGCATGTCCTCGGCCAGGGTCTTGGACCATGGGCGGGGATCGGTGAACGAGGCCTGAAGCGCGGCATCCAACCGCATCTGCCAATCATCCACGGGAATCAGGGCGACCCATTGCACCGCCTCGTCGAAGCGGAAGACCGGTTCCAGCACCTCGCGGGTCATGCGCCAGGGCGTATCGGCCTCGATGCAGCGGCCGGAATTCTGCAACAGACAGCGCGGCCCCTCGGTGCTCTGGACCAGTATGGCATGACGGCCATGCCCTGCTTCACCGCAGATGGTCCGGGCGAAACGGCGGAACACCGCTTCGGCCAGCGGATCGTTTAGGGCGCAGCGAAATTCCTCCGGCTTGGCCAAATGCGTCTCCTGGGCAAAGCAGGATCAGAGCATGAGATTGGCACGCGCCACTTGACGGCCATCAAGCGGCCATTCCTTGCCCCGGCCGCCGTCACCGTCTAGGCTGCCGCCATGAACAAGCCCCCGCACAAAGCGCCCAAGCACGTCCCGATTCCCTCCAAGCAGGAAATCCTCGATTTCATCAAGGCCCAGCCGGGACGGGTGGGCAAGCGCGAGTTGGCCCGCGCCTTCAATCTGCGCGGCTCCGACAAGATCGACCTCAAGGCCATCTTGAAGGAGTTGGAGAAGGACGGCTCGGTGGAGCGCGGCCACCAGAAGCGGTTCTCGCGTCCCGGCGCCCTGCCCGATACCGGCGTGGTCGAGATCATCGGCACCGATTCCGACGGCGAATTGCTGGGCCGCCCGCTGGCCTGGGAGCATGACGGACGCCCGCCGCGCATCTTCATGGCGCCGTTCCGCCAGGGCGACGCCGCCCTTGGGATCGGCGACCGCGCCCTGTGCAAGCTGCGCCGTCTGCGCGACGACACCTACGAGGCCCGCGCCATCCGGGTGATCGGCGAGGCCCGCGCCCGCGTGCTGGGCGTGTTCGAACCCAATCCCGACGGCTCCGGCCGCTTGCGCCCCACCTCGCGCAAGGAAAAGTCCGAATATCTGGTCCCCAAGGGCGAGGCCAATGGCGCGGTCGCCGGGGAATTGGTGCTGGCCGACATCATGCCCGGCCGCCTCTACGGTCTGCGCCAGGCCAGTATCAAGGAGCGCCTGGGGCTGATGGGGGCGCCGCGCTCGGTCAGCCTTGTGGCCATCCACACCAACGACATCCCGTTCGAATTCCCCGACGCCGCCCTGAAACAGGCCGCCGCCGAAGGCGCCGCCCCCATGGGGAACCGCACCGATCTGCGGAGCATTCCCCTGGTCACCATCGACGGCGAGGATGCGCGGGACTTCGACGACGCCGTCTTCGCCGAGCCCGATCCCGACCCCAGCAACGCGGGCGGCTGGCACTGCCTCGTCGCCATCGCCGACGTGTCCTGGTATGTGCGGCCCGACGATGCCCTGGACCGCGAGGGGTTCAAGCGCGGTAATTCCGTCTATTTCCCCGACCGTGTCGTCCCCATGCTGCCCGAGGAACTGTCCAACGGCTGGTGCTCGCTGAAGCCCGACGAGGACCGCCCCTGCATGGCGGTGCATTTCTGGCTGGACAAGCTGGGCAACAAATTGCGGCATCGTTTTGTGCGCGGAATGATGCGCTCGGTGGCGCGGCTGACCTATGCCCGCGTCCAGGCCGCCAAGGACGGCACGCCGGACGAACAGACCGCCGCCCTGCTGAAACCGGTGATCGAGCCGCTGTATGGCGCCTGGAATGCTTTGTTCCTGGCCCGCAAGGAACGCGGCGTGCTGGAACTGGACCTGCCCGAGCGCAAGGTCGTTCTCGACGAGTCCGGCAAGATCGCCAAGATCGAGGAGCGCGAACGCTTCGACAGCCACAAGCTGATCGAGGACTTCATGATCGCCGCCAATGTCTGCGCCGCCGAGACCCTGGAACAGATCCGCCAGCCCTGCATGTACCGCGTCCACGACCTGCCCAGCGCCGAGAAGCTGGACGGGTTGCGGGAATTCCTCGGCAGCATGGAGCTGAAGCTGGCCAAGGGTCAGGTGCTGCGGCCCGAGCATTTCAACCGCATCCTGGAAGCGGTGGCCGACACCCCCAACGCCCATCTGGTCAACGAGGTGATCCTGCGCTCCCAGGCCCAGGCGGTCTATCAGCCGGAGAATATCGGCCATTTTGGCCTGGGACTGGCCAAATACGCCCACTTCACCTCGCCCATCCGCCGCTATGCCGACCTGCTGGTCCACCGCGCCCTGGTCACCGGATTGAAGCTGGGCGACGGCGGGCTGCCTGCGGATGCGGTTGCGCAGTTCGACGATTGGGGGCAACACATTTCGATGACGGAACGACGCGCCGCCACCGCGGAACGCGAAGCCGTCGACCGCTACGTCACCGCCTTCCTGGCCGACCGGGTGGGCGCCAGCTTCAAGGCCAAGGTCTCGGGCGTCACCCGCTTCGGCCTGTTCGTCAATCTGGAGGGAACCGGCGCCGACGGTCTGGTCCCCATCTCGTCGCTGCCCGAGGATTTCTACGTCCACGACGAGACCCATCACTGCCTGGTGGGCAAGCGCACCCGCAAGACCTTCCAACTGGGCCAGCGCCTGGACGTGGTGCTGCGCGAAGCCAACACGCTGACCGGCTCCATGGTGTTCAACCTGGACGGCATGGCGGAACGTGGCCCCACGCCGCCGAAGCGCGGGTCGGCCCCGTTCCGGCCGCCGCGACGGCGGGGACGGTGATATAGTGTTATCGTCATTCCCGCGAAAGCGGGAATCTATGAAACGAGAGCACCACAACGCCCTTGCCACCAAAAGAAGAACGCGCATAATGACCTCGGCACTCTGAGGCATTGTAGTTATGTATAACTGCCTAGGCTTGGCGCTGGATGGCTGCGGCAACGATCCCGCAGCCCCTGTCAGCGTCTATTTCACACTTGGTGACGTCGTGGCAGCTCTCGGCGTAACCCTAATTCTTCCGCAGTTTCTTAAGCCTATTTATCTGCTTCGATTGAAAATTCGCCGCATATCTATGGCCTCAATTTACAGGCTTGTTTTTGCAGGGGTTTTGCCAATTGCCGTGGCGGCACTCCTCCCTCAGTTCCCAGCATCCCGCACGCCAGTCGTCGGCTATCCACTTTTCTGGGAGTCACTCGGGGCTTTGCTTTTCGTCGTTGCTTACGCCCTATTGGCATTTGGGTCTTTAAAGCCGATCAGGCTCCGGGCGGGATCAGTAGATCGTTTTGTCCGGGCGAGTGCCGAGTTACTGGCAGAGGCCAACGAACGTGACTTTGTTGATTTTGCCACCGACTTCGCCCGGAACCTGCCCGATCTCATTAAGCGTGCAGCCTTCATTGAGCATCGTCCCGCCTTCAGTGCATTCGAGGCGTTCCGCTACCGGAAACAAATCACGGATGGCCGTTTCGCAGCATCGTTTCTCGGCATTGCATCCGACCCAAAGTTTTGTGCATCGCTCGTCACATCCTGCCCATGGCAGGCGGCGGACATCATGAACAGCATAACCCGCGAACAGCTTAGCTCCCAATTTGCAGAACGGTTCGTGCAGGAACTGGCGCGCCAGACCATTTTGCTTGACCAGAGCATGATGTCACGCGAGGTCGGGTATGGTGGCTTCAGCGTGGCCCCCGTGCTGTCGGAAAGCCTCTTCGGCAATCATTTTATTTCACGGACCTATGATCCGTTTGTAGGCCTTCGCTTCGGCAATCTGGGGACGCCAACAACGGGAATGATGGCGCGGCTGAGCGCTGCGGCAGAATTAAGCGTGAAAGCCTCATTTCACGAAAAGAGCTATTGGCCTGGACCGAATATCCATCACCTTGAAGACATCTACGAACATGTCTTTCGCGAGCTCGATAGAATGAAGCGGGGCGATAATCTCGAAGTTGCCCTTCTGGTTGAGGCAAGTTCAGGCGTCCACAGCCTAATCGATATTACACGTGCCCACCTTGCGGAACTTCCATCAAATCGGCTCCTTCAACTCTATAAGAAAGGTTCGGATCCTTATGATGGCAACAATGTCATCGAGGCCATTGCGGGGCTGATCTATAAAACCCTGGAATCTATCTCGAACTCATTTGACGGGATTAACGACCCATTTTGGTCGCATGCCATCGGGGTGTTTATGCACCTATTCCCCTTCGACCCTGACGAGCCAGTAGGTATGGACCCGCTTCAGCAGCGGGTTGCGCTCAAGCTCCTCAATAAGCTGCATGAAAATATGGAAGGCTGGTATCCAGCCATCTCCAGAATATTGCTGGCATGCATGGGACCGTACCAAAAATTCCCCAATATCAAAAACCGCAGCGCCTACGTGGTACTGGACGACGCAATTTATGCTGAGTTGAAACATCTGAAGATGCTGGCGACGGGGAATCCTGACAAGTTCAAAGACTTTCTTCCTGGCACAACGCAGTACGACCTCGAAGAAAACACACTGACCCATACCTATGCCGGTGGCGCACAGAGCGTCACCAAACTCGACGAAATTGGCCCGAAATCGAAGCCCCTCCGGGGCTCCGAGCCCGGCCCCATTGCTCAACCCGCGCCAGACGGCGTAACTTTAGTCGGGACTCTACCCATGGCTGGATGAAAGTTCCACGGCAGGTCATCGGCTCGCATGGATTCCCGCATTCGCGGGCATGACGCGTTAAAGCACCGCGAACCAACACCCGGCAAAAATTGCCGGGTTGTTAACCATCTGTTCAGTGAAGCGGCCTTAGGCTGGCGGTCTGATGCGATGCTGAACGGCGCATGCGCGCCCGCCCGCCGGTGGTGATGGAGACGACGTGAACGCATTACTGCAGATGCTGCGCGGCCTTGGCCCCATGCGCCTGGCCGCCATTGCTGGCGTCGGTGTCAGCATCCTGGGCTTCTTCATCTACCTGATGAGCCGCGTCGCGGCGCCTCAGATGGAACTGCTGTACGGCGATCTCGATCTGGCCGATTCCAAGCAGATCATCGAGAAGCTGACCACCGATAAGATTCCTTACGAGCTGCGCAAGGACGG
The DNA here is from genome assembly GCF_003284725.1 of Paramagnetospirillum kuznetsovii. Taxonomy (GTDB): domain Bacteria; phylum Pseudomonadota; class Alphaproteobacteria; order Rhodospirillales; family Magnetospirillaceae; genus Phaeospirillum; species Phaeospirillum kuznetsovii. The sequence goes on from NZ_PGTO01000003.1 coordinate 27,761, forward strand.
CACCGAGGTCTGGGTGCCCAAGGACCGCAAGCTGGACCTGCGCGTTCGCATGGCCGAACAGGCGCTGCCCTCGGGCGGCCGCATGGCGGGTTACGAGCTGTTCGACAAGCAGGACGCGCTGGGCGCCACCAGCTTCCAGCAGAACATCACCATGGTCCGCGCCCTGGAAGGCGAACTGGCCAAGACCATCCGCTCCATCGACAAGGTCAAGGCGGCCCGCGTCCATCTGGTGCTGCCCAAGCGCGAGGCCTTTTCGCGCGACACGCAGGAGCCTTCGGCCTCGGTGATCCTGAAGATGCAGGGCAACGGCCGACTGGACAAGGGCCAGACCAGCGCCATCCAGCACCTGATCGCCGCCGCCGTGCCCAAGATGAAGCCGTCGCGCATCTCCATCATCGACGACAAGGGCACCCTGCTGGCCAAGGGCTTCGAGAACTCCAAGGAGTATCAGGCCCAATCCGCCGAGGAAATGCGCCTCAACACCGAGGCGCGGCTGGTCAAGACCATCGAGGATCTGCTGGAACGTTCGCTGGGGCCGGGCCGCGTGCGGGCCGAGGTCACGGTGGACATGGATATGAGCAGCGCCGTGACCACCGAGGAGACCTTCGACCCCGAGACCAAGGTCATCCGCTCGCAGGTCACCATCAACGAGGGCGAGCAGAGCCAGGACGCCGAACCGACGCCGGTGACGGTGCAGCAGAACCTGCCCGATCCCAATGCCTCCGCCTCGGGCAATATCCGCACCTCGACCAAGGCCAACAAGAACCAGGAAACCGTCAATTACGAGATTTCCAGGAAGACCAAGAACACCGTCCGCGAGATGGGCGAGATCCGCAAGGTTTCCGCCGCCGTCATCGTCGACGGTGTCCGCGATCAATCGGCCGATGGCAAGCAGACCGCCTACCGCGACCGGACGCCCGAGGAACTGGCCCAGATCGAGGCGCTGGTGAAGTCGGCCATCGGCTTCACCAAGGATCGCGACGATCAGGTCAAGGTCGCCTCCATGCCCTTCTACAAGGGCGAGGAATTGTTGCAGGCCGAGGAACCGGGCGACTTCATCTTCGGCATGCGCCGCGAATTCGTCGAGAAGGTGGCGTCCAACCTGGGCCTGTCCGTGGTCGCCATCCTGTTCCTGCTGTTGGTGCTGCGCCCGCTTATCAGCCGCGCCATCGAGTCCATGCAGGGCCAGGTCGGCCCCGACGGCCGTCGCCTGCTGACCGCCGAGGGCGGCTCCATGCCGCAACTGACCGGCCCCGGCGCCGTGGCCATGGCCGCGCCGGGCTTAGGGGGCGAGGAAGAAGTCATCGCCGACGAATTGATCGACATCGACAAGGTGGAAGGCCGCGTCAAGGCTTCCTCTATCCGCAAGATCGGCGAAATCGTCGAGAAGCACCCGGAAGAAGCCCTGTCCATCATCCGCAACTGGCTCTACCAGGAAGCTTGATAGGAAACCGCCATGGGTCGCGTCAAAGAAGACTATCGCAGCCTCACCGGCCCCCAGAAGGCCGCCATGTTCATGCTGTCGCTCAACGAGGAACACTCGGCCAAGCTGTTCGGCATGCTGGGCGACGATGAGATCAAGGAACTGTCCCAGATCATGGCGTCCTTGGGCACGGTGTCCTCCAATCTGGTGGAACGGGTCTTCGTGGAATTCGCCGACGCCCTGTCGTCCACCGGCTCGCTGACGGGTACCTTCGACACCACCGAACGGCTGCTGATGAAGTCCATCCCCAAGGACCGCGTCGCCGCCATCATGGAAGAAATCCGCGGCCCCGCCGGCCGTACCATGTGGGACAAGCTGGGCAACGTCTCCGAGCAGGTGCTGGCCAACTACCTGAAGAACGAATACCCGCAGACCGTCGCGGTGGTGCTGTCCAAGATCAAGCCGGACCACGCCGCCCGCGTGCTGGCGGTGCTGCCGGAAAACTTCGCCATGGAAGTCATTATGCGCATGCTGCGCATGGAAGTGGTGCAGAAGGAAGTGCTGGACGGCATCGAAAAGACCCTGAGGAGCGAGTTCATGACCAATCTGGCCCGCACCCAGCGCCGCGACTCCCACGAACTCATGGCCGACATCTTCAACAACCTGGACCGCAATACCGAGAACCGCTTCATGTCGGCCCTGGAAGAGCGCAACCGGGAAAGCTCGGAAAAGATCAAGGCCCTCATGTTCACCTTCGACGACCTCATCCGTCTGGATGCGGCCGGTGTCCAGGTGCTGCTGCGCTCGGTGGAAAAGGACAAGCTGGCCATCGCCCTCAAGGGCGGCGCGGACGCGGTCAAGGAACTGTTCTTCAAGAATATGTCCGAACGCGCGGGCAAGATGCTGCGCGAGGACATGGAAGCCCTCGGACCGGTGCGCCTGCGCGACGTGGATCAGGCCCAGGCCGCCATCGTGGTCATGGCCAAGGAACTGGCGGCCTCCGGCCAGTTGGTCATCTCCGAAGGCCGCGAGGAAGACGAACTGGTGTACTAAGCCGCGTCACTCGCGCGGGGCAAAGGCCAAGGGGAACGAGTCCCCGCGGGCGATTGAAGCGAATGATTTAGGACTCTTATGGCCTACAAGAAGTACATGTTCGACCTGGATTTCGGCCCGCCCTCGACAAGAGCGAAGGCGGCCGAAACGGCCATGCCCGAACAGGACGACGAGGCCGAGCCGGAAGCGCCGCCGCCGCCCACCTTCACCGAGGAAGACCTCCAGGTGGTGCGCGAGGCCGCCTATGAGGAAGGCCATGGCGCGGGTATCGCCGAAGCCACCGCCAGCGCCGAGGCGCAACTGGCCGAAGCCATGACCCGATTGACCGGGGCGGTGGAAGGGCTGCGCGACGCCCAGGAACATTCCGCCGACGAGGCCCAGCGTGTCGCCGCCCGCGTCGCCATGGCCGTTCTGAAAAAGGTGCTGCCCGCCGCCTGCGAGGAACACGCCTTTGAAGAGGTGGTCCGCACCGTGCAGGAATGCTTCGGCCAGGTGCTCGACGAGCCGCGCATCATCGTGCGCACCGATGCCGAACTGGTGGATCCGGTGCGTGAACGGCTGGAAACGGTGGCGGTCATGCACGGTTTCGAAGGCCGCGTGGTGGTCCAGGCCGACCCTCGCCTGGAACGCGGCGATTGCCGGGTGGAATGGGCGGACGGCGGCGCCGAACGCGACCAGGCCCGCCTGATCGCCGATATCGAGGCGGCGGTGGAACGCTCCCTGGCTCCGCCTGAACGACGGGCCGAGGGTTGAGGGATTTATTTCCGGCTGAATGCCGGATGTGGAGGATGACATGGCAGATTTCGAGCTGAGCGACTTCAAGGCCGAAGGCGAGGAACAGCGCGGCGATATTCCCGACGTCCCCAGGTCGGCCCGTGACCTCGAGGCGGTCTACGACATTCCTGTCCAGGTCTCGGCGGTGCTCGGCAAGGCCACCATGCAGGTCAACCAACTGCTGAAGCTGGGACGCGGCGCCGTGGTGGAGCTGGACCGCAAGGTGGGCGAGGCCATCGACATCTACGTCAACAACCGCCTGGTGGCGCGTGGCGAGGTGGTGGTGGTCGAGGATCGCCTGGGCGTGACCATGACGGAAATCATCAAGACCGAACGCGCTTGAGCGCGATCGCGACGGACGGGAGACGGACGACATGCGACTTCTGATCATCGGCACGCTCGACGGACAGATCGGGGCCGCCAGCCAGATCGCCATGGCCAGGGGCGCCAAGGTACGCCAAGCCGAGGACGTGACCGCCGGACTGGAGGTGCTGCGCACCCAAGGCGCCGATCTGGTGATGATCGACGTCAAGCGCGACATCAAGGGGCTGATCGATTCGCTGGAAGCCGAACGCATCGTAGTGCCGGTGGTGGCCTGCGGCATCGCCTCGGACGCCTCCGCCGCCGTGCGCGCCATCAAGGCGGGCGCCAAGGAATACATCCCGCTGCCGCCCGACGCCGAACTGATCGCGGCCATCATCGCCGCCGTGGTCCAGGAAAGCCATAATATCGTCTTCAAGGATCCGCGCATGGCGCAGACCCTGAAACTGGCCGAACAGGTGGCCAATTCCGACGCCTCCATCATGATCACCGGCGAATCCGGCACCGGCAAGGAGCTGATCGCCCGCTTCATCCACAACAAAAGCCGCCGCTCGGACAAGCGCTTCGTCGCCGTCAATTGCGCCGCCATCCCGGAAAACCTGCTGGAATCCGAGCTGTTCGGCCATGAGAAGGGCGCCTTTACCGGCGCGGTGGCGCGTCGCATCGGCAAGTTCGAGGAAGCCAATGGCGGCACCTTGCTGCTGGACGAAATCTCGGAAATGGACGTGCGGCTGCAGTCGAAGCTGCTGCGCGTGCTGCAGGAAAAGGAAATCGACCGGGTCGGCGGCAATCAGCCGGTCAAGGTCGATGTGCGCATTCTCGCCACCTCCAACCGCACCATGGAAGACGAGATCACCAAGGGTACCTTCCGCGAGGATCTGTATTATCGCCTGAACGTGGTGACCCTGGCGCTCCCGGCGTTGCGCGAACGCCCGCTGGACATCTCCATCCTCGCCGACCACTTCGCCAAGCGCTATTCGGAAAGCAACGGCCTGCCGAGCCGCCCGCTGTCGGCCGAGACCCGCCAGATGCTGACCCGGCATGTGTGGCGCGGCAATGTCCGCGAGTTGGAAAACTGCATGCACCGCGCCGTCCTGCTGGCCTCGGGCTCCGAGATCACGCCGGAAGCCATCATCCTGTCCGGCGGCCATGTGGGCACCAACCCCGACCCGATGGTGGCCCAGGCCGCCAATGCCGCCGCCAGCGTCATGGGCGGCGCCAAGACCAACATGGTGGGCAAGACGGTGGCCGAGGTCGAACGCGATCTGATCCTGGACACCCTGACCCATTGCCTGGGCAACCGCACCCATGCCGCAACCATTCTGGGGATTTCCATCCGCACGCTGCGCAACAAGCTCAAGCAATACGGCGACGAGGGCATCGACGTGCCACCCGCGGGCGGCGAGCCGGAACGGATGAGCGTCTAGCAATGATTCAACAGCAGGGCGGGTATCATGGCTGAGGGTCAGGCTGGCGGCGGCGCGGACACCGCGCGGGCATTTCTCGATCGCCTGAATTCAGCGGTCCAGCGCGGCGACGTCGGCCTGGCGCTGGGCGTCATCCTGATCCTGATGGTGCTGATCCTGCCGCTGCCGCCTTGGGCGCTGGATGTGGGTCTCGCCCTGTCGCTGACCATGGCGGTGCTGATCCTGATGGTCTCGATCTTCATCGAGAAGCCGTTGCAGTTCAGCTCGTACCCCACCGTCTTGCTGATCACCACCCTGATCCGGCTGTCGCTCAATCTGGCATCGACCCGCCTGATCCTGGCCCACGGCCATGAAGGCGTCGAGGGTGCGGGCCGGGTTATCGCCGCCTTCGCCAGCTTCATCATGAGCGGCAATTTCGTCATCGGCATTATCGTCTTCGCCATCCTGGTGATCGTCAATTTCGTGGTCATCACCAAGGGTTCCGGCCGTATCGCCGAAGTGGCGGCCCGCTTCAATTTGGACGCCATGCCGGGCAAGCAGATGGCCATCGACGCCGATCTGTCGGCCGGTCTGTGCGACGAGCCCACGGCGCGCAAGCGTCGCTCCGAACTGGAACAGGAATCCGCCTTCTTCGGCGCCATGGACGGCGCGTCCAAATTCGTGCGCGGCGACGCCGTCGCCGGTCTGCTGATCACCTCCATCAACATCATCGGCGGCATGATCATCGGCATGGCGCAGAACGGCCTGACCTTCAGCCAGGCCGCCGACGTCTATACCAAGCTGACCGTGGGTGAAGGCCTCGTCACCCAGGTTCCCGCCCTGATCGTCTCGGTGTCGGCCGGTATGCTGGTCACCAAGGCGGGCGTCCCCGACGCGGTGGACAAGGCCCTGTTCGACCAGTTGGCGGGCTATCCCCGCGCCGTCGGCATGGCCGGAGCGCTGATGAGCTTCATGGCGCTGGTCCCCAACATGCCCTTCGTGCCCTTCGCCCTGTTGGGCATCAGCATGGGGGTCGCGGCGTATTTCCTCGACCAAAGCCAGCGGGTCAAGACGGAGAAGGCGGCGGCGGCCGAGGCCTCGCAGGCCATGCAGCAGGCGCCGGTGGCGGAAGAGCCCATCGCCACGGCGCTGCGCATCGACCATGTGCGCCTGGAGCTGGGCTACGGCCTGCTGCAACTGATCAACAACCCCAAGGGTCAGCGCCTGACCGACCAGATCAAGAGCTTGCGCCGCGCCGTCGCGGGCGAGATGGGCTTCGTCATGCCGTCGGTGCGCATCCAGGACAACATGCAGCTACCGGCCAATACCTATGTGGTCTTCGTCAAGGACGTGGAGGCCGGACGCGGCGATCTGCGCCCCAACATGCTGCTGATCATGGACCCGCGCGGCGAGGAAATCACCCTGCCGGGCGAGAAGACCCGCGAACCCACCTTCGGCCTGCCCGCCTTGTGGATCGAATCCTCGGTGCGCGAGGAAGCCCTGTTCCGCGGCTATACGGTGGTAGACCCGTCCACCGTGATCACCACCCATCTGACCGAGGTGATCAAGGACAACATGTCCGAACTGCTCAGCCATGCCGAGACGCAAAAGCTGCTGGACGAGTTGGACAAGGAGCACCAGAAGCTGGTCACCGAGCTGATCCCCAGCCAGATGACCATCGGCGGCCTGCAGCGCGTGCTGCAGAACCTGCTGGGCGAACGCATCTCCATCCGCGACCTGCCCACCATCTTGGAAGGCATCGCCGAGGCCTGCGGCCATACCCGCAACGTCACCATGATCACCGAGCATGTGCGCGCCCGCCTCGCCCGCCAGATTTCCGACAACAATGCGGGCAGCCAGGGCTTCATTCCGCTGATCACCCTGTCGCCGGAATGGGAACAGGCCTTCGCCGAATCCCTGGTGGGCAGCGGCGAGGAAAAGCAGATTTCCATGGCGCCGTCGCAGTTGCAGGACTTCATCAACCGGGTGCGCCAGACCTTCGAGCGCTTCGCCATGCAGGGCGAAACTCCGATCCTGCTCACCTCCCCGGTGGTGCGTCCCTATGTGCGCTCCATCATCGAACGTTTCCGCCCCATGACGGTGGTCATGAGCCAGTCGGAAATCCACCCCAAGGCCCGCATCAAGACATTGGGGCAGATATGACCAGACCGTGGACTCATGCGGGCAGGATGCCCGCGCTCCCAGAACCGCCCCCCATCGGAGCGCGGCCGTCCCGGCCGCATCCTGGCGCAATGAACAGGGCTAGCCCATGCGCCTGAAATCCTTCACCGCGCCGACCATGGCCGAAGCCATGGAGCTGGTCCGCCAGGAATTGGGCGACGACGCCATCATCGTCTCGACCCAGCGGGCGGCGGGACAAAAGGGCGTGCGCATCACCGCCGCCCTGGAGCCCGCCGACGCCGATCTGGCCATCGCCGAAATGCTGGAAGACGTTTCGGATTCCTCGGCCGCCGACGACGTGCGCAAGGCTTTCGCCGATCATGGCGTGCCGCAACGTCTGGCCGACAAGTTGGTCAACGCGGCACGCACCGCCGAACTGAGCGATCCGACGCTGGCTTGCGCCGCCGCCCTGGAAGCCGGTTTCACCTTCGCCCATCTGCCCGAGCACTCGGCGCCGCGCCCCTTCATGCTGGTTGGGCCCAACGGATCAGGCAAGAGCATCGCCGTGGCCAAGCTGGCCGCCCGCTCGGTGCTCAAGCAGCGCCAGGTGGGCGTCATCACCTGCGACAATATCCGCGCCGGAGCGGTGGAACAGTTGGCCGCTTTCACCAATATCCTGGAACTGGACCTGGTGCGCGCCCGAGGGCCGGAATCCCTGGCCCGCGTGGTGGAGAGCACCAATGGCCTGTTCGATCTGGTGCTGATCGATTCGCCCGGCCTCAATCCCTTCAAGCAAAGCGACATGGACTATCTGCAAGCGCTGATCGAAGCCGCCAACGTGGAGCCCGTGCTGGTCATGGCCGCTGGCGGCGACGCGACGGAAGCCGCCGAAATCGGCCAAGCCTTCGGTGAGGTCGGCGCCACCCGCCTGTTCGCGTCGCGCCTGGACACCACCCGGCGGCTGGGCGGCGTGCTGGCCTGCGCCGAGTCGGGTCAACTGGCGTTCTGCGACGTGTCGGCTAGCCCCCATGTGGCTTCGGGCATCTCGCCCATTTCCTCCATTTCCCTGGCCCGGCTGATCATGCCGCAGGCCCCCATACCCGCCCCCCATGACCAAACATTCTGGACCGAGGCATCGCCATCATGACCACGACGGAAGCACCCACGCTCGCGCCACGCCCGCCCGTCAGGGCCAGGGGCCGCAATGTCGTCGCCGTCGCCTCGGGCAAGGGCGGTGTCGGCAAGACATGGTTCTCCATCACCCTGGCCCATACCCTGGCCCGCGCCGGGCAGCGCGTCCTGCTGTTCGACGGCGATCTCGGCCTCGCCAATGTGGACATCCAACTGGGATTGATGCCCAAGAGCGATCTGGGCAGCGTGGTGGCCGGTCGCCTGACCCTCAATCAGGCGCTGACCCAGTTCCCCGAAGGCGGCTTCGACATCATCGCCGGGCGGTCCGGATCGGGCACCCTGGCCAATATTCCGCTGTCGCGTCTCCAGATGCTGGGCGAGGATCTGGTGCTGCTGGCGGGCAATTACGACCGGGTGGTGGTGGATCTGGGCGCGGGCGTCGAGAAGACCACCCGCAACTTCTCGCAGCAGGCGGGCACCATCATGGTGGTGACCACCGACGAGCCGACCTCGCTGACCGACGCCTATGCCTTCATCAAGGTCACCCATATGGAGCGGCCGGGCACCGATATGCGCATCGTGGTGAACATGGCCAATTCCACCCGCGAGGGCGAGCGCATCTACAACACCCTGCTGAAGGCCTGCGAGGGCTTCCTGAAGATTTCGCCGCCGCTGGCAGGCGTCATCCGCCGCGACCTCAAGGTGCGCGAAGCCATCCGCAACCAGACCCCGATCATGACGCGCTCGCCCAATGCCGAAGCCGCCGCCGATGTGGAAGCCATCGTCGAACGCCTGATCCGGCCAAGATGATGGGAGGGCCTCAGTCGCCGGGCGCCGCCCTGGAGCGCGGGCGTCCCGCCCGCATCCTCGCGTTGGCGTAATCATGTCCTCCTCCGCCATCCCCCCGGCCCCGCCGCCCACGCCCGTCCAGACCACGGCGACCGGCAGCGCGGTGCTGACGGTGGTGGTCTCGTCCGGGGCCGAGGCGCTGGCCAAGCTGCCGGCCGGATCGCTGGTGGCAGCGACCCTGGCGGCGGTGGAATCCAAGACCCTGATCCAGATCAAGACCGCCAGCGGCGAGACATTGGAGCTCCGCCTGCCGCCCAATCTTGCGCTTCCGGAAAACGCCGAGCTCAGCCTTCAGACCGTCTCGCAAGGTGGTGGGCTGGCCCTTAAGCTATTGGCGGTCAATGGCCGTCCCTTCCCCTTCGGCCCGCAATTGGGCGGTGGCCTGCCCGGCGCGGGCGGCCTTTTGCTGCCCGATCTCCAGGGCCCCGGCATCGGCGGCAAGGCGGGCGCGGCGCTGGGAGCGGGCCAAGGCAGCGCCGCCGCTTTCGGCGTCCCTCCGACCAATGCCCTGGCGGCGGGAGCCGGGCAGCCGCAGCCTCCGCTGGGGCTAACCGCCACCGTCATCCGCCCCGCCCCCGCCGGATCGGTGATGCCGCCGCCCGGAAGCCCCCTCGCCACCATGCAAGGCGCCCAAGCGGCAACACCGCCGCCGGGCTTCGCCGACTTGGCGCCGGGAACCCAGATGACCGTTCGAATCGCTGGAATCGTGCCGCCGGGTGCCGGAGCACCGGTACCGCCATTGCCTGGCCAGGGGCAGCAGGGCCAACCGCAATCCCAAACCGGTTCTCAGCAGCAGCAACCGCAATCGCAGACTCCCCCGTCGCCGCCGACCGGACCGCAATCCGCCGGGCCGAGCGGCGCGGCCCCGGCTTTCCCCAACTCCCCCCTGGCCCCTACCCCCGGAGGCGGCCAGCCCGCGACGCCGACCGCGACGGTGCCGCAGCAAAGCGTGCCGCCCGGCGCCACCGCGGCCACGGCCAGCCCGACCCAGCCGGTGCAGTTGAGCGGCCCCGTCGTGTCCCATTCGCCGGGAGGCACCGCCATGGTGCAGACCCAGGCCGGACTGGTCTCGCTGCCCAGCGGTCCCAATATCGCGGTGGGCAGCACCCTTCAGTTGGATGTGGTCGCGCCGCCCGTACCGCCGCCGCCCTCCACTTCGGCGGCCGCCTCGGAAGGTCAGGGGCTTGGTCCGGGCGGCTGGCCGACCCTGTCCAGCGCGGTGGATAGTCTGGCCCAATTGGACCGTCAAACCGCCGACCAACTGGTCAGAATGATTCCGCAAGCCAATGTCCGGCTGGCCGCCGCCATGTCCATCTTCGCGGGCGCGGTGCGCTCGGGCGATTTCAAGCTATTGGCCAGCGACGGCGTTACCCGTGGCCTTGATCGAGCCGGACGGCGCGATCTGGCCGAGCGTCTCAAAAAGGATTTCCTGGCGCTGACCGAGGAGGCCGAGAGACCGCGAGGCGACGGCGAATGGCGGGCCATCACCCTGCCCTTCGCCCATGGCGCCCAGGTGGATCCTGTCCGGCTTTACGTCCAGCGCGTCTCGGGCGAGGACAAGACCAAGGGCGGCGCCAAGGGCCAGGAGCAACGCTTCATCCTCGAGGTGGAGATGAGCCGCCTGGGCCGTCTCCAGTTCGACGGCCTGGTCCAGAAGGACACCAAGCGATTCGACCTGATCATCCGCAGCGCCCACCCCCTGGGGCCGGAGATCTGCCGCGATATCTCGGGCATCTTCGCCGAATGCGCCCAGCTGACCGGGATCAAGGGCGCCGTCGGCTTCCAGTCCGGCCGCGCCTTCGTGGAACTGCCGCCCTGCGACGCCCAAGGCACCCGGATCATGGTATAGTCGGCGGCCGACGATAGGCTGAATCTTTTGAAAAGCGGCATGGACCTTGCAGAACAATCCACAGGATCCTGATGCGAAGCCTCCCATGACCACACTGACGCGCGACCCCAAAGGCTATTACGCGACCCTCGGCCTTAGGCCGGGTGCCGACCTGTCCGCCATTAAGTCCGCCTATCGCAGCCGGGTGAAGACGGTCCATCCCGACCGCAATGCCTCGTCCCGTGCGCGTGAGGAATTTCAAAGACTTATGGACGCCTATGCCGTCCTTCGCGACGTGGTTCGGCGCGCTGAATACGATACGACCGGCCAGGAATGCATGGACGATGACGAGGAATTGGCCGAGCCCGGCTCCATTCCCATCTCGTGCTCGTGCTGCGGCAGCCTGACCGCCCAGCCCCGTTACGTGGTCTATCATACCGTCCGCTCCTTCCTGGTCTGGGCGAAGACCGGACGGCTGGAGGGAATTTTTTGCCGGGCTTGCGCCGACCGAACGGCGGTCCGAGCCTCCATCATCACCTGGTTGTGGGGCTGGTGGTCGCTGCCGGGATTGTTGCTGGCGCCTCTGGCCCTGTTGCGCAATCTGTTCGGCGGCTCCAAGCCCAAGCGCGAGAATGGCCGCATCCTGATCCGCCAAGGCCGCGCCTTCCTGGCCCGTGGCGAGATGGAGATCGCCCGGTCCCTGGCCCTTCAGGCCGCCCGCTTCGCCCGTCAGCCCGATGACCGCGCCAGGGTCGAGGACTTGATGCACGCCACCCGCTCGGTCACCGACACTCGCCGCCTGAAAGGCCGCTGGAGCCTGGGAGGCGGCGTTTTCCTCGCCCAAGTCCTGCCGCTGCTGGCCTTGCCTCTGACCGCCGCCGTCTTTGCCCTGATCGCCACCAAGCCCTGGGATCAGCCGGTTTCCACCTCGGGCAATATCGCCATGCGCCCGGTCAATGTGGGCGAGATCCGCCATGTGGCCATCGAGGGATTGAAGATTCGCATGGCCCCTATCGCCGGGGCTCCGGTCCTGACCTTGCTGGACCGCTTCACCACCGTGGAAGTGACCGGCGATACCGATACCCCGGAATGGGTCCGCATCCGCACGCCGTCCGGCGTCGACGGTTATGTGGAGACCCGCTCGCTCTATGCCGGTTCGGGGGCGCGCTTCAAGAGCCAATGGTGCGCCGAGAATCGCGGCGGCCCGCCGGGTACCGGCGAAGTGTTGAGCCGCAGGGTCAGCGGCGACCATCGCCTGTTGGTTCATAACGAAGGCCGCCGCGACGGCGTGGTCAAGCTGAAGACCCTGACCGGGCATACGGTGGCGAGCTTCTACGTGCCCGCCACCTATCACATCGGCGTCGGCGGTATCCCCGAGGGCACCTACCGCATCGAATTCGCCACCGGCGCCAAGTATTCCAGAGGCTGCGGCGTCTTTCTCGACGAGATGCAGGCCATGGTCCTGCCGGTCACCCTGACCTTCAAATACGTGGCCCCCGGCAGCGCCCGGTCCATGACCAGCATCGCCGAGATTTCGCTGTCGCCAGCACCCGGCGATCCGGTGCAGCCGCTAGCCCTATCGACCGAGCGCTTCGCCACGGATGATTAAGACCAGTCGGACCGGGTGTCATCAGGCGCTGGTATCCACCAGTCCCGAGGACAACATTTTGCTCAGATAATTGGACGAATTGGCCGCGTTGTCACCGGAAAGGGCCTTCAGCAAGTCCTGCAGGGTCTGGATGGACGACTGCCCCGATGTATCGAAGCTGACCGAACTGCTGGTCGAGCCATCGCTATAGGTGGTCACCGTGGTGGTGATTCCGTTGGTGGTGGTGCTGGTGGTGCTTTTCACCGTCTTGGAGTCCGAGGACGCGGATTGGGAATCCGCGCCGCCGCCCGGCGGCGGGCCGGGAGGCGGACCGCCGCCGTGTCCCTTGGCCATCTGGCTTTCGAACTGGTCGAGGGTGGTGCGGATGGTCGTGGCATCTTCCTCGGTGATTTCACCGGACTCGATGTCCTCTTTCAGCTTGGCCTCGATGGCCGCGCGCACGTCGCTGGGGCTGGCCTTGGCCGAGTCCGACGCGGAGGAGGACATGGTGGCTTTCACCACCGAATCGATTTCCTTGCTGATGGCGTTGGCCTTGTCGGCGGACAAGCCGTTGCTTTCAAGGTTGGACAGCATCATGGCCTGCGGCGATTGGCGCTGGCCCAGGGCATTGACGGACATTGCGACTCTCCTTCTGAGACTTGGCTTCGATGGAATGCCTGAATAGCTGTTACACGGCCCATTCCCGCTTTCCATGCGGAGCCCGGTTGGCCGCCGCCCCAAGGGGGGGCGGGCGGCGGCCGGACGCCGACCCGAGAGGGCTTATCAGGCGGCGACGCTGGTCCCGGACTGGAACCGGGTCTGATAGGCGGTGTTCTGGTAGGAGCTGACCGCCTTGACAAATTGCTGCAGCAGCAATTGGGCCTCGCCCCCGCCAGAGGTCGAGGCGGCCTGTGAATCCGGGGATTGCAGGGCGGCCAACAATTTGTCCAAAAGCTCGCCGGGATCATCGCTGGACGAGGTCGATGAACTTGACGCGCTCGACGAGGACGCTACGCCGGGGGGCGGGCCGCCGGGCGGACCGGCGGATTTCAGGCCCTCGGCCAACTGGGTTTGAGTCAGGCTGTCGCCATTGGAGCCTGAAACCTTGTCGAAAAAGGAATTGGCATCGGCCTCGCTGACATTGTCGGGACGGCCGGCCACGAATTCATCGCGGGTCACGGTGCCGTCGCCATCCGCATCCAGCTTGGCGAACATCTCCGAGGCATCGGGCGGGCCATGGTGATGTCCCACGGAGCCGATGCCCGAATTGCCGCTGTCGGAATTGCCGCTGTCGGATTGGGCCTGGATCAAGGTCGATTGCATCGTGCTGGCCATCTGCTGGAACGAGCTCAGCAGATCGGTCAGGTTCATGGAACCGGTTCCGCTGGAATCCAGGGCGTCGAACAGGGATCCGGCCTGGTCGTCGCTGACATTCTTCGGCTTGCCGGCAACAAACTCTGACTTACTTACGGACTTATCATTATTCGTATCGAGTGAAGATATCATCTTACTAAGGCGATATGCATTCTCGGAGCCGCTGCTCCCAATTCCCTGCAGCATAATCGTCCTCCTGTGGCTGCTCGAGGCCGATAGCAGCCTCATATAAGCTCACACGAGCCAGCTATTACATTCCATGTGCAATTTTTTTAAATTATTTTCTTCTCTATTATTATACTTTTCTCTCTAATACACGAACACCCCGACGCCATCATGGCTCGGGGAGGTTGGGAAAATAGCCAAGCAACGGCCGGGCCACCCGGCCAAGGGATTGAAAACGCGGAGAGTCCCAATTCACCGCCGCGCCTTTTGGCGGAAGGATGGGAAAAAAATGCCGGGTCGGCGGCAGGATTTGCCCAGTCACGGCACAGGGATGACGCGACCTGGTGCGTGGAAAGGTTCAGATGCCCGGTTCGAGCAAGGAATGGCCCCGATCCACATTTCGCGACGGCTCGCCCCCTGGTGATGCCCTCGGCGATAACGGATTGCTGCGCGCCATCGCCGAAGGAGACCGGACCGCCTTTCGCAGACTGATGGAGCGCCACGCCAGACCCATGCTCGCCTTGGCCACCCGCATCACCGGCAATCCCGACGACGCCGACGAAGTCGTCCAAGACAGCTTTCTCAAGGTCTGGACCCTGGCGGCCAAATGGAATTCCGATGGCCCCGCCGCGTTTGGCACCTGGCTCTATCGGGTGGTGACCAACGCCTGCCTGGACCGGCGACGGCGGGTTGCCTTCGCCCCCCTGGAAGAGGCGGGAGATCCCCCCGATCCGGGCATGAGCGGCGCCGACGTCGCCATGGCGCGTCAGCGGGATTCGATGATTTGCGCCGCCCTGGACGCGATGCCCCCCAGACAGAGTCAAGCCTTGGCGCTATACTATTTCAGCGATCTGACCGCGCCCGAGGCGGCCCAGGCGCTGGAGCTTTCGATTCCGGCGTTGGAGGCGCTCCTGGTGCGGGGGCGACGGAGCCTGAGAACCATCCTCGAGCGCCAGGGCATCACCGCGTTGGGAGACTTGACATGAACTGGGATCATCCCGACCGCCACAAGGGCGCGGCCCCCCAGGACATTACCGATGACCGCGTCCAGCGGGTGATGGACGCCGTCATGGCCCGGCTCGACGCTCCCCAAGCCACACCGAAGCCCAACTGGATTCCGCGTCTGGCCAATTGGTGGGCAGAGATGATTCCGGCGCCACGCTATGCCATGCCCATTGTCGCCGCCCTGGTCTTGGGGCTGGTGGTGGGCCAAGGCCTGCAGACCGAGGCCGAGACCTCGAATTTGGCTGTGATTCTGTCCTATTCCTCCGTCTATGCCGTGGGTTATTGATGACGTTCTCCGCACCCCGTCGCTGGCTCCTGCCTTTGTCCCTGGCGCTGAACGTGTTTCTCGCCACCGTCATCGTCATGCATCCAAGGCCGCCCCATCGCGGCGGACCGCCGCCGCCGGCCGAGATCGCCCAGCGTATCGCCGAAACACTGCCGCCCGCCGACGGCGCCATCCTGCTCGACGTCTTCGCCACCCAGGTCGCCCTGTTCGAGCGCAGTCATCAAATGCAGGGCGAGGCCGCGGGGCGGATCCGCGCCGCCCTGGGCGCTGCGGATTTCAGCCCCGACGCACTCCGCGCCGCCTTCGACGTCAACCGCGCCGCCCGGAGCACCATGGATGACGCCTTGTCGGCCACCCTGATAGAGACCGCCACCCGGATTTCGCCCGAGGGCCGCGCCCGTCTGGCCAAATGGGAGCCGCCCCGCCCTCCCGGAGGCGGTCCGCCGCCAGGGCGTTAGACCATCGAGCGTCATATATCACCCGCGGGGCGGGCGAGACGCCCGCGCTCCCATCGGCCCACTCATCATGGAGCGCGGCCGTCCCGGCCGCTTTCCGCAAGAGTCATTTCATCGGCCGTCGGAAGGGGAATTCCATTCCCAAACGAAAAGGCCACCGGATTGGGACCGGCGGCCTTTTTGACGCGTGATCCGGGAAAGCCCCCGATGGGCGGCGCGAGCGCCGTCACAACCTAACGGTTGCGGGTCAGACCCGAGTCGCCGTACGTGCATTACGGCGGCTGTTGGGTGGCCGATGACTCGACCACATGGAAATAGTGGCCCAATCTCTGGAAATAATCAAGCAGATTCCCAGCCGCCCTTCGGCTACACCCCTCCGGAACAAACTCTCATTGGTTGCTTATGACGATCCGCGAGCAAAGAAGCCGGAATTGAGGAATTTCGGTTTGGCATAGGCCAGCGGCTTCCCGTCCGGCCCGTCCACCGCGCCCCCCGCCGCCATCAGCACCGCGCTGGCCGCCGCCGTATCCCATTCCGAGGTGGGGCCGAAGCGGGGATACAGGTCGGCCACGCCTTCCGCCAAACGGCAGAATTTGAGCGATGAGCCCGCGAAGTCCAGCGTCGCCTCGGGATAGGTCTTCATCCACTCGGCCAGTTTGTCCGGGTCGCGGTGCGAGCGGCTGGTCAGCACCACCGCACCCTTGGCGGGCAGCGGACGGCAGCGGATGTCGCGGCGCCCGGATTCATCGACCCGAAAGGCGCGGCCCGCCGCGCCCGACCACAAGATGCCCTGGGCCGGGGCCAACACCACGCCGACGGCAGGAACGCCATTGGCGATCAGGCCGATATTGACGGTGAACTCGCCGTTGCGCTTGACGAATTCCTTGGTGCCGTCCAGCGGGTCCACCAGCCAGAACGGGCCGTCTCCCACCTCGGGGACATGGCCCGCCGCCGCCGCTTCCTCGGCCACCACGGGAATGCCGGGGGTCAGCGCCGCCAGACCGGGCAGGATGATGGACTCGGCCCGTTCGTCGGCTGCCGTCACCGGCGAGGCATCGCCCTTGGCGCGCACCTCGAAATCTGAATGATAGACTTCCAGGATGGCGGCTCCGGCCTGGCGGGCCAGATCCTCCAAGGCGGGCAGCAGCGTGGCGAGATCGGCGGGCAGGCTCATTCAGCGTTCTTTCGCAACCGGGTCCAGATGGCCAGCGGCGTCGCGGGCATATCCATATGGCGGATATCCAGCGCATTGCAAAGGGCGTTGATCACGGCGGGAGCGGCTCCGATGGTTCCCGCCTCGCCCGCCCCCTTGATGCCCAGGGGATGGGTGCGGCAGGGGATCTCCACGGTGGAGAAATCGATGTCGGGAATATGCTCGGCCCGGGGCATGGCGTAGTCGATGAAGCTGGAGGTCAGCGGCTGGGCGCTGTCCGGCTCGAACAAGGCGTGTTCCAGCAGGGCCTGACCGATGCCCTGGACCACGCCGCCGACAATCTGTCCCTTGAGCAGCAGCGGGTTGAGCACCGTTCCCACATCGTCGACGACGGTGTAGCGCAGGATATGCGGCTCGCCGGTCTCGGGGTCCACCTCCACCTCGCAGACATGGCAGCCGTTGGGAAAGGTGGAGGCCTGCGGCTTGAAGCGCAGGCTGGCGGACAGCGTCTCGCCGTGTTCCCGCACCGCCTCCATGAACGCCACCGAGCGCGCCCCGGCCATGAACCGTCCCGCCGCGAACCGGGTCTCGGCCGCCTCGGCCTGAAGCAGCCCCGCCGCCACCGGCTTCATCCGTTCCACCAGCACGTCCACCGCCTGGGCAATCGCGCCGCCCTGCTGCGACAGCGAGCGCGAACCGCCGGTGCCGCCGCCGTCCTTGATGCGCCGGGTGTCGCCCTGGAAATAGCGGATGGCCGATTGATCAAGACCGAGTTCCGCCGCCACCATCTGGGGGAAGGCGGTCTCGTGGCCCTGGCCGTTGGATTGGGTGCCCGCCAGGATGTCCGCTTGGCCTTCGGGCGTGATGGTCAGGACCACGTCCTCGCCACTGGTCCCGCCGCACACTTCCACGTAATAGGCCAAACCGATGCCGCGCAGCCTGCCAATCACCTTGGACTCGGCGCGGCGTGCCGCGAAACCGGCCCAGTCGGCGCGCTTTAGCGCTTCCTCGGTCACTCGGGCGAATTCGCCGGAATCATAGGTGTGATGACCGGCCGTGGCATAGGGGAAGGCCTCGGGGGCGATGAAATTGCGCCGCCGAAGCTCGACCGGCGAAAGCCCCAGATCGCGGGCCGCCACATCCACCAATCGCTCGATCAGATAGGCGGCTTCCGGCCGCCCGGCGCCGCGATAGGCATCCACCGGGCTGGTATGGGTATGGACGCCGCGCACCCGTGCATGAAAGGCGGGAATGTCATAGACGCCGGTCAGCATGCCGGTCCCCGCCAGGGTGGGAACAAAGGCGCCGTAGAGCGAGACATAGGCGCCGATATCGGCCACCGTCTCCACCGACAGGGCAAGGAAGCGGCCGCTTGCGTCCACGGCGAGACGGGCCTTGCTGTCATGGCCGCGCCCGTGGGTGTCGGACAGGAAGCTTTCGGTGCGATCGGCCACCCATTTTACCGGACGGCCCAGCCCGCGCGCCGCCGCCAGCACCAGGACCTGTTCGGCGAAGGGGCTGATCTTGAGGCCGAAGCCACCGCCCACATCGGGGGTGATGACGTCGAGAGCGGACTTGGCCAATCCCAGCACGCCGCACAACCCGTCACGAATGCCGTGGACACCCTGGCTGCCGGACAACAGTTCCAGCCGCCCGCCCGCCAGCGGCCGGGCAAGACAGGCGCGGGGCTCCATGGCGGTGGGGGCAAGGCGGTTGTTGACGAGATCAAGCTCCACCACCCGATGGGCCTTGGCCAAGGCGGCCTTCACCGCCTTGGCGTCGCCCATCTCCCAGTCCAACGCCGTCTCGGTGGCGGTGGCGATGGAGCCCGAAGCCGGAAGCGGCGCATAGTCCACCATCACCGCCTCGGCGGCGTCGCGGGCCTGCCCAGCAGTCTCGGCCACCACGAAGGCCACCGGCTCGCCCGCATGGCGCACCCTGGGCCCCGCCAGCACCGGCCGGGGAAGGGGATCGGGCTGGCCCTTGGGCATGAAGCCGCATTGCAGCGCTCCGATCCCCTCGGCGGCAAGATCCCCGGCGGTCAGCACCAGCAGCACGCCGGGCATGGATCGGGCCGCCTCGGCGTCAATGGTGATGTCGGCATGGGGATAAAGGCTGCGCACCACCCAGCCATGGGCTTGGCCCGGATGGAAGACGTCGTCGGTGTAGCACCCGGTTCCCGTCAGGAAACGGGGATCCTCACTGCGCTTGACCGATTGTCCGAAACCGAAGCGGCGCATATGGCGCTCCTATGCCAAGCCGAGAAACACCATGATGGCGCGGTTGAGGGACATGATATCCGCGTCGTCCAACCGCCCTATTCGTCGCCCCAGCCGCTCCTTGGGGACGGTCGATATTTTATCGACCATCAACCGTGAAAGGGTCATCAGGCCGTTGCTTATACTCGGCTCGACTGTCGGCCGAAACAGCGGTGCCTCACTTGGGTCAGTGGTAAAAACACACAATGTCACCGAAGCGGTGGCATCGAATTGCGAATCCTGGATGATGACGGCGGGGCGTGGCTTGTCGGCATAGCCGCCGCCGGAAACAGTCCAGATGTCTCCTCGCCGCATCAGATGTCCGGATCTGTGATGGCGTCAATGAACGCCTGATCCTCAGCCGCATGGGCGGACGAAGCGACCGCGAGCGACTGGCGCCTTGCCTCTGCCTTGAAGGCTTCCGAGCGGGTGTCGGGCACCCAAATCTGGATCGGCCGCAGCCCTTGCTCTCGCAGGCGCTGGCGGTAGGCCCGCACCTTATCGCGGGAACTGCTTGGACTGCCCTTTGTCGCGGCCATGACTCCGGCTCCTCACTGGTTACATGTAACATAACCCAATCCGCGGAATGTGTCACTCCTTGCCGATCTCCACCGCCTGGAAGGTGGAGGCGCGGAAGGACGGCGACCAGTGATTGGGGGGCATGCCCGCCTTGGCCTTGAGATGGGCGATGAACTGGCGCTTGTCGGGCAGTTGTTCCCACACCGAGGGCAGGAACAGGGCGCGCCTGCCGCCATCCTCGATGATCAGCCCGTCGGTGCGCACCCGCAGTTGGGACAGCAGATCGGCCTCGTCGGTGAAGCGCATGGGGACCGGCGGCGTCAGCACCGACACCGACAGCGTGACGCCCTCCAACTCCTCCGGGCGCAGCGGCGGGAAGCGGGGATCGGTGAAGGCGGCCTTGAAGGCGTTGTCGGTGATGTCCTCGGCCAATGGGCGCCACGCCACCGGCGAGCCGATGCAGCCGCGCAGGTCGCCCTTGGCATGCAGGGTGACGAAGACGGCGCCCGGCTGGCCCAGGCGGCCGGGCCTGTCAGAGGGCGGCGCGGCGGGCTTGCCCCATTCCAGCCCGTGACGGATGGAGGCCCAGGCCAGTTCCAGCAACCGGTCACCGATCTCCCTGATCTCGCGTTCGGCGTCCATGCCCTCCCCCTTCTCGTAAAGCGCCCAAGACCCATAGCCCACCACCCGGTCCTTGGGACCGGCGGTATCGCCCGAATTGCGCACGTCCAGCGTCTTGATCGCCATGCCGCGCCGCCTGGCCGCCACCAGCAATCCGCCCACCGGGATGCGGCCGCAGGCGCCGTCGCGGGTAATGGCG
Source organism: Paramagnetospirillum kuznetsovii (assembly GCF_003284725.1). Taxonomy (GTDB): domain Bacteria; phylum Pseudomonadota; class Alphaproteobacteria; order Rhodospirillales; family Magnetospirillaceae; genus Phaeospirillum; species Phaeospirillum kuznetsovii. The sequence continues at coordinate 48,290 of NZ_PGTO01000003.1, forward strand.
GCCGGGTCCAGCCCCTCGATGGCCGTGACGGTCTGGCGGTCCAGGCTTTGGCAGCCGGAATAGTCGAGGAAATGCGACAGATCGGTGGAGACCACGATCAGCGTCTCCGGCCCGCCCCAGGCGGCCTCGATCACGGCGGCCACCATCTCGGCGGGCGCGTCGCCGACCACGATGGGCAGCAGGCGGAACTCGCCCAGCACCGCCTGCAGGAAGGGCACATGCACCTCCAGCGAATGCTCCTGGGCATGGGCCGGATCGAAAACGGCGACGCCGGGCAGGGATTTCAGCGCTTCCGCCCCCTCGCGGTCCAAGCCGATGGCCCCCAGCGGCGAAGCCCATTCGTCGGCCCCCGACAAGGCGAGGCCGCGAAACGCCACCCGGTGGCTGGGCCCCAGCAGCACCACCCGCGTGACGCGGCCTTTCAGCGGCGCCAGTCGGGCATAGGCGCTGGCCGCCACCGCGCCGGAATAGACCCATCCGGCATGGGGTGCGATCAGCGCCTTGGGCGGCCTCGCCTCGGCGGGCGGCGGCGGGACTTCGGCCAAGAATGCCGAGACCTGACGATTGGCCTCGGCGAAATCGGCGGGATAGAACATGCCCGCCACGGCGGTGGGACGGATCACGGTCATGGAAGTGACCTCACAAAATGATGCGTCTCCATGGTAAACTTCTCCCATGACCAATGCCATGGAAGGCTCGCGTTTTCCCGGACGCTACTGGCACCGGCTGGATGACGGCCGGGTGCAATGCGACGTCTGCCCGCGCGAATGCAAGCTGCATGACGGCCAGCGCGGCCTGTGCTTCGTGCGCGCCGCCGCCGATGGCGGCATGGTGCTGACCACCTATGGCCGATCCTCCGGCTTCTGCGTCGATCCCATCGAGAAGAAGCCGCTGAACCACTTCCTGCCCGGCACGCCCATCCTGTCGTTCGGCACGGCGGGCTGCAACCTGACCTGCAAGTTCTGCCAGAACTGGGACATCTCCAAGGCCCGCGAATGGGACAAGCTGAATGATTCCGCCGATCCCGACACCATCGCCAGGGCGGCGGTTCAACTGGGCTGCCGCTCGGTGGCCTTCACCTATAACGACCCGGTCATCTTCCTGGAATACGCCGTCGACGTGGCCAAGGCCTGCCATGCCCGAGGCCTGAGGACGGTGGCGGTCACCGCAGGCTATATCAAGCCCGAGGCGCGGCGCGAATTCTTTGCCCATATGGACGGAGCCAATGTGGACCTCAAGGCCTTCACCGAGGAGTTCTACCACTCGGTCTGCGGCGGCCAACTGGAGGCGGTCAAGGACACCCTGGTCTATCTGAAGCACGAGACCAAGGTGTGGTTCGAAGTCACAACCTTGCTGATCCCCGGCGAGAACGACTCGGCCGAGGAGGTCGACGCACTGAGCCGCTGGATGGCCGAAGCCCTCGGCCCCGACGTGCCGCTGCATTTCTCTGCCTTCCATCCCGACTGGAAGATGCGCGACAAGGACAACACGCCGCCCGCCACCCTGACCCGCGCCCGCGACATCGCCCGCGCCAACGGCATGCGCCACGTCTATACCGGCAATGTCCACGACCCCAAGGGCGGCAGCACCTATTGCCCCGGCTGCGGCGCCGTGCTGATCGGCCGCGACTGGTACCAACTGTCCACCTGGACCCTGACGCCAGAGGGTGATTGCGCCGCCTGCGGCCACAAACTGGCGGGAATTTTCGAGCCGCGTCCGGGAAACTGGGGGCCAAGACGCCAAGCGGTCAGGCTTCATCGTTGAGCGGTATTCACAATGCACGGATTTGTGCTAAAGCTTGCCGCCTTCCAACCGAACGGATATCGAGAGCAATGGTGAAGCGCTGGTTGCCGTGGGTGCTCAAGGGGCTGCTCTCGGTCGGACTCATCTGGTTCGTCTTCAACAAGGTCGATCTCGCATCGGCCTGGAGCCAGGCAAAGACGCTAGACCCCGTCATGCTGGCGATTGCTTTCGGACTGGGTGTTCTTCAGGTCTTGCTGGGCGCTGGGCGCTGGTGGCTGGTTCTGCGGGCGCTGAAAGCCGCTTTCACCCCCATGCAGGCCCTGATGGTCTATTACATCGGCGTCTGCTTCTCCATCATCATACCGGTGGCGGGCGACGCCGTGCGCATGTGGAAGGCGCGACGCTCCGGTCTGTCTTTGGCCACCAGTATCAATTCAGTGATGCTGGAGCGCGTTATCACCATCCTCGGGCTGATCCTGCTGGTCGCGGCGACCCAGCCCTTGCTGTTGGCCCGCGCCCCCAATATTCCCGGCTCATGGGTCTTCCCGTTGCTGTCCGTGGTTGGAATTGCGGGAATCGTGTTCCTCAGCCAGTTGGACCGGCTGCCTGCCTCGCTACATCACATGCGGCTGGTTCGCGGCCTCGCCCATCTGGCCGGTGATACCAGGCGGTTGTTCCGCCAGCCCAAATGGGCAGGCGGCACCCTGATCGTCGCCATTATCGGCCACGCCAATCTGTCGCTGGAGGCATATGCCCTGGCGGTTGGACTGGGGCTCAATATCGATCTCATTGACTGTCTCGTCCTGGTGCCCCCGGTGATTCTGATCATGACCTTGCCGGTCACCATTGCCGGGTTCGGCCTGCGCGAGACCGTGATGGTGACGGCTTTCGGCTATGTGGGGGTGGAAAGCCATTCCGCCTTGGTGCTGTCCTTGCTGTTCGCCTTCACCAATATCGCCTCGGCACTGCCGGGCGGCCTGTTCTGGCTGGTCGCCAGCGAGCATCCTGGGCGCGACGAGATCGAGGAGATCGAGCACGCCGCCGAGGATGGAGTGGACGAAGACGACGGCAACCCTCGTCAAGCGCCGGAAAAGGTTTAACGCCTCCCCTTCCCTTCCTCGCCGGGTTCGCTACATTGGAGGAATTGGTTCGTCCCATTCTTCCGTGCGAGGATTTTCATGAAGATCGCGTTTTCCAAGCCGTCACTCCCCACTGAAGGCGCCATCGCCGTCGGCGTGCTCGAAGGCAAGGTGCTCTGCGCCACCGCCCAACGCCTGGACGACGAGACCAAGGCGGGTCTGACCCGCGCCGTCGAGACCAGCCGGTTCGAGGGCAAGAAGGGCCAGACCCTGATGATCCTGGCGCCCGCCGGACTGTCGGTGTCGCGGGTTCTGCTGGTCGGCCTGGGAAAGGCCAAGGATGTGGATGCCCAGGCGGCCCAAGCCTTCGGCGGCACCGCCGTGGCTCAGGTGCTGACCAGCGGCGAAACCGATCTTTCCTTGGCCATCGACGCCATTCCCGGCTCGACGCTGGCGCTGGGCGAGTTCGCCGCCAATGCCGCCTTCGGCGCCCTGCTGCGGTCCTACCGCTTCGACAAATACATGACCAAGCAGAAGAAGGAGGACAAGCCCTCCGTCAAGAAGCTGGCGGTCATGACGGCGGAGGCCGCCGATGCCAAATCCGCCTTCGCCAAACTGGAAAAGATCGCCACCGGCGTGTTCCTGACCCGCGACGTGGTCAGCGAACCGGCCAACATCATCCATCCGGAAAGCCTTGCCGCCATCGCCGAGGGCCTGAAGGATCTTGGCGTCGAGGTCGAGGTACTGGGCGAAAAGCAGATGCGCAAGCTGGGCATGGGGGCGCTGTTGGGCGTCGGCCAGGGCTCGGAGCGGGAATCCAAGCTGGTGGTCATGCGCTGGCAGGGATCAAACGACAAGAACGCCGCCCCGGTGGCCTTCATCGGCAAGGGCGTCACCTTCGATTCCGGCGGCATCTCCATCAAGCCGTCGGGCGGCATGGAAGACATGAAGTGGGATATGGCGGGAGCCGGGGCGGTGATCGGCGCCATGGCCGCCATGGCCGGACGCAAGGCCAAGGTCAACGCGGTCGGCGTGGTCGGACTGGTGGAGAACATGCCGTCCGGCACCGCCCAGCGGCCCGGCGACGTGGTCACCTCCATGTCGGGCCAGACCATCGAGGTCATCAACACCGACGCCGAGGGCCGTCTCGTCCTGGCCGATGCCCTGTGGTACACCCAGGATCGCTTCAAGCCCAAATTCATGATCGATCTGGCCACCCTGACCGGCGCCATCATCATCTCGCTGGGGCACGAATTCGCCGGACTGTTCGCCTCCGACGACAAGCTGGCCGACCGCATCGCCGCCGCCGGTAAATCGGTGGGCGAGCAATTGTGGCGCCTGCCCATGGGCGAAGCCTATGACAAGCAGATCAAGTCCGACATCGCCGACATGAAGAATGTGGGCGGCCGCGAGGGCGGTTCCATCACCGCCGCCCAGTTCTTGAAGCGCTTCACCAATGATGTCGATTGGGCCCATCTGGACATCGCGGGCATGGCTTGGAGCAAAAAGGACACCGCCATCACCCCAAAGGGCGCCACCGCCTTCGGCGTGCGCCTGCTCGACCGGCTGGTGGCCGATTATTACGAGGACAAGGCCGGGAAGTAGCCGGTGCGCATCGCCTTCACCACCCGTCCCGCCACGCTCCAGGGCGCCGTCGCCCTGGGGCTTTGGCGCGGCCGCAAGCCGACCCCGGCCTTTGCCGCCGTGGATGCGGACGGGCGTTTGAAGAAGGCGTTGAAGCGGCTGGGCTTCGACGGTGAGGAGGAGGAGACGGAACTGTTCCTGGCGCCCTCGCCGCCGCTGACCTGCGTGGTGGCGGTGGGGCTGGGCAAGCCCAAGAAGCTGGATGCCGCCCGGCTGCGCCGCATCGGCGGGGCCATCCTCGACGAATTGGACGACAGCCGCGCCGTCAGCGCCACCCTGGCGCTGGACCTGCCCCCCGCGCAGGCGGCCGAACTGGCCTATGGGCTTCGCCTCAAATCCTATCGGCCCATGCGGAAATACCGCACCAAATTTGATCCCGACGACGAGGACGACGTGTTGCCGGTCCTCGAAGAGGTGGTGATCACCACCACCGATCCCGCCGCCGCCGCAACGCTCTACGCCCCGCGCGAACAGGTGGCGCAAGGCGTCTTTCTCGCCCGCGATCTGACCGACGAGCCGGGCAATATCCTGGGGCCGGAGGAATTCGCCCAGCGCGCCAAACTGCTGGAAGCCCTCGGCGTCGAGGTCACGGTGCTGGACGAAGCCGCCATCGCCGAGGCGCACCTCAATCTGATCATGGCCGTGGGCCAGGGCAGCGCCCGGCCGCCCCGGCTGGCGCTGCTGCGCTGGCGGGGCGCCGAGGGGCGTCCGCTGGTGCTGGTGGGCAAGGGCATCACCTTCGACACCGGCGGCATCTCCATCAAGTTCGACGACGAGGACATGGACGCCATGAAAGCCGACATGGCGGGAGCGGCGGCGGTGATGGGCGCCATCCGCGCCATCGCCGGGCGCAAGGCGCCGGTCCATGTCTGCGGCGTGCTGGCCCTGGCCGAGAACATGGTCTCCGGGACGGCGCAACGGCCGGGCGACGTGGTGAAATCCTTTAGCGGACTGACGGTCGAGGTGATCGACACCGACGCCGAAGGCCGCCTGGTTCTGGCCGATGCCCTGGCCTGGGCGGCGGAGACCCTGAAGCCCTCGGCCATGGTCGACATCGCCACCCTGACCGGCACCACCGAGGAACTGCTGGAAGCCGAGCATGCCGGGCTTTACGCCAATGACGACATCCTGGCCAAGCGGCTGCTGAAGCATTCCAAGGCCGAGGCCGAACCGCTGTGGCGGCTGCCCATTACCGAGAGCTGCGACGAGGACATCAAGTCCACCATCGCCGATGTCAAGAACTGCGCCTGGGGCGAGGTGCCCGACAATGACGATGCCGCCCGCTTCCTGGGACGCTTCGTCCCCGAGGGATTGCCCTGGGCCCATATCGACATGGCGGGCATGGAATTCGCCGACGAGGACGATCCGCTGTGCCCCGAGACCACCACCGGCTTCGGGGTCCGCCTGTTCGACGCCCTGGCGGGGGATATGGAAAAGCGGTATGTGAGGACGGCTACAGACCGTTGACGGGATTGTCGTCTAAATCCCGTCATGCTTGGCAACGACCATAGGAGACGAGCGCATGCGTGGCTTGATGGTTCTGACGCTGATGATGCTGCTGTCCGTGGGGAGCGCCCGCGCCGACCAAGTCACCGACCAGACCATGATGGTGGGCAAGGCGGTGACCACGGTGGAGCGGCTGCGCGCCGATTCCAATTTCGGCCAGACCATGGTGGATCTGCTGGCCCGCGCCAAGGCGGTGATGGTGGTTCCCGATCTGGTCAAGGGCGGCTTCATCCTGGGCGCCCAATACGGCACCGGCGTGCTGCTGGCCAAGGGCAAGGACGGGCGCTGGAGCGGTCCCGCCTTCTATTCCATCGCGGCGGGCAGCGTCGGATTGCAGATCGGCCTGCAAGACGCCGAATGCGTCTATGTCATCATGAGCGACGGCGGTCTGTCGGCCGTGGTGGACAACAAGTTCAAGGCCGGGGCGGGCGCCGGATTGGCGGTGGCCACCATCGGCGCCGGAGCCGAGGCCAACACCACCACCAATGCCGGGGCCGATATCTATGCCTTTTCCAAGGCGGTAGGCCTATATGGCGGCGCGGTTCTGGACGGCGCCGGAATCCTGCCGCGGCATGCCTGGAACGCTGCCTATTACGGCGGCAATCCCACGCCGGAAGACATCCTGTTCCAGCGCAATCCCGATTCCCGTCAGGCCGACCGCCTGCGCGACATCCTGTCGCGGTAGGGGCATGCTGTTGATATCGCATTGGCCAATAAAAGCCTCCCTCTCCCCTCCGTGGGAGAGGGGCGGGGTGAGGGGGCATACCGCGCGGCAGTGCGGGAAAAAGTCATGTGGCGCGCCGACGCGCGCCCCCCTCACCCGGTTCGGCTTCGCCTCACCACCCTCTCCCACGAGGGGCGAGGGTTTTCCAACATGCTAACGCCGCTTGAGATAGAGGCGCTGCGCCTGTCCCTGCTGGTGTCGGGCTGGGCGGTGGTCGGCTCGCTTCCTTTCGGCCTGGGCTGCGCCTGGCTGTTGGCACGGCGGCATTTCCCAGGCAAGGCGATTCTCGACGGGCTGATCCATCTGCCCCTGGTGCTGCCGCCGGTTGTGGTCGGCTATGCCCTGCTGGTCACTTTCGGCCGCCGCGGCATCGTCGGCGGCTGGCTGTACGACTGGTTCGGCGTCACCGTCGCCTTCACCTGGAAGGGCGCCGCCATCGCCTCGGCGGTGATCGCCTTCCCCTTGATGGTGCGCGCCATGCGCCTGTCGCTGGAAGGCGTCGACCGGGGCCTTGAGCAAGCCGCCCGCACCCTGGGCTGCGGCCCGGTGCGCACCTTCTTCACCGTCACCCTGCCCCTGGTGATGCCCGGCATCGTCACTGGCGTGATCCTGGCCTTCGCCCGTTCGCTGTCGGAATTCGGCGCCACCATCACCTTCGTTTCCAATATTCCCGGCGAGACCCGCACCCTGCCCATCGCGCTCTACGCCCTGACCCAGACGCCGGGCGGCGACGAGCCCGCCCTGCGGCTCTGCGTCATCTCGGTGGTGGTGGCCTTCGCCGCGCTGCTGGTTTCGGAATACCTGTCGCGCCGGGTCCAATCCCGGCTGAGGACATAGGAGATGCTCAGCCTCTCCCTTCGCCGCCGCCAGGGCGACTTTCACATGGACGTGGCCTTCGAGGCCGGTTCCGGGATCACCGCGCTTTACGGACGCTCCGGCTCGGGCAAGACCTCGGTGGTCAATATGGTGGCAGGCCTGTCGCGGCCCGATTCCGGGCGGATCGTGGTGGACGGCAAGGTGCTGTTCGATCGGGATGCCGGAATCGACCTTCCGCCGGAGAAGCGCCGTCTCGGCTACGTCTTCCAGGAGCACCGGCTGTTTCCCCATCTGTCGGTGGAAGGCAATCTGGTCTTCGGGCGCAATCGGGTGCCGCCCAAGGACCGCCGCATCGATTTCGATCAGGTCGTCGAGGTTCTCGGCATCGGCCATCTGCTGGACCGCCGCCCCGCCCTGCTGTCGGGCGGCGAGAAGCAGCGCGTCGCCATCGGCCGCGCCTTGCTGGCCAGCCCTCAAATCTTGCTGATGGACGAACCGCTGGCATCGCTCGACGGCGCCCGCAAGGCGGAGCTGCTGCCCTTCATCGCCGCCTTGGCCCAAAAATTCAAACTTCCCATCCTGTATGTCAGCCACGCCATGGACGAAGTCCTGCGTCTGGCCGACACCCTGGTCCTGATGGATGGCGGCAGGGCGGCGGCGGTCGGGCCGCTGGAACAGCTGATGTCCGACCCGGCGCTGCGACCGCTGACCGGACGATACGAAGCCGGTGCCGTCATCGCCGCCACGGTGGCCAGTCACGATTCCGCCTATGGCGTCACCCGCCTGTCCTTCGCGGGCGGCACCTTGGTGGTCAGTCAGGCCGAGATGCCCGTCGGGGCGCAGGTCAGGGTGCGCATCCATGCCCGCGACATCGCCATCGCCATCGACCCGCCCGAACGCGTCAGCATTCGCAATGTGCTGCCCGCCGTGGTCACCTCGGTGACGGCAGCGGATTCCTTCCTGGTGGATGTGGTGTTGTCGGCGGGGGGCGCACAGCTCTGGGGGCAGATCACCGCGCTGGCCCAGGCGCAGCTTGGCCTTAAGCCCGGCATGCGGGTGCATGCCTTGATCAAGGCCTTGACCATCGCCCGTGGCGACGTGGCAGGGCGTGATCGCGGATCACGGCAGGAATAGCTTGCCATTTTTCGGTAAATCCATGATCATTTAGGGATCCGCACAGAATGCGTGCGTGCTGCCAGGGAGACAGAACATGTCCACGGCCTCCATTGCCGACAAGGCCCAATTACCCCCCATTCAACCGATCCGTCAGACCGCGCCCGTGGTCCGCGACGCCGATGGCGACAAGGACAAGGAAGGTGCGGAACAGGCCGCCGAGGCGAACAAGCCTTCGTCCGAGCCATTGCCGCTGGACCCCAACAAGGGCCGGAACCTGAACATAACCGTCTGAAGAATTACGCGGAAACGCGGTTGCGCCCGGTCTCCTTGGACCGGTAGAGCGCCGCGTCGGCGCGCGCCAGTACCGGATCGACGGTCAGTTCGTCGGGTCGGCGTTCGGCCACGCCCAGGCTGCCGGTCAAGCGGAGCGAATCCCCTCCGCCGTCGACGACGAAGGCGATGGAGGCCACCGCCGCCCGCAGCCGCTCCGCCACCTCGACAGCGCCGTCCAGACCGGTTTCCGGCAATAGGGCGGCGAATTCCTCGCCACCCAGGCGTCCCAGGATATCGATCTCCCGCAGATTGGCCCGCAGCGCCGCCGCTGCCGAGCGCAGGGCCTGATCGCCCACGGCGTGGCCATGGCGGTCGTTGACTTGCTTGAAATGGTCGATGTCGAACATCACCACCGACACCAAGCCGCCATACCGGGCCGCCCGTTCGATTTCCAATTCGGCGGCGGAAAAGAATGCCCGCCGGTTCAAGGTTCCGGTCAGATCGTCGATGGTGGCCAGCTTGCGCAGCTGATGCTCCATCCGCTTGCGCTCGGTGATGTCGGTGATCAGGCCGATGGTGCCCGGCTGTCCGGCTGCCTCTTCGATCAGCCGCCCCTTGCTGATCATGATGGTCCGCTGCCCCGAGGTCAGGTCGACGGTCGCCTCGAAGGCGAGATCGCCGTCGCCGTGGACCACCGCGTCGCTATCGCGGTCCAGCGCCGCCAGTTGGGGGGGCATGGTGGAACCGCCTGGCGGCAGGCCGAACATGTCGCGGAACGCCCTGTTGTACATCTGCAAGCGCCCGTCTCCATCCTTGTACCAAACCGGATGGGGCAGCATATCGACCAAATTCTCGGCGAAGCGGCGCGCCCGGTCCAATTGGCTGGTCCGTTCCTCGACCCGTTGTTCCAGCGAGATGTTCATGGCCTCGATGGTGGTCAGATTGGTCCAGGAGCGCAGGCCGCCCACCAGGGCGGTGAACAGTTTCTGCGCCGTCAATTCCGTCTTGGCGCGATAATCGTTGATGTCATAGGCGAGCATGATCTCGCTTTCCGGCGCCTCACCCGGCTGGCCGGTGCGCAGCACGATGGCGATGCGGCCATTGCCCAGGTCTTCCCGGATATAGCGGACCAGTTCCAGGCCTGCGTCGGGGGTTTCCATCACCACATCCAGCAGCACCACCGGGATGTCGTCCCGTTCGGCCAGGATACGACGGGCCTCCGCCGCCGAAAGGGCGCTGACCACCTCGAACGGCCGATCCTTGAAGCGCAGATCGCGCAGCAAGACCTTCGTCATGGCATGAACATCGGGCTCGTCATCGACCACCAACACCGGCCAGGGGCGGGCATTGCTAGACGATTGCGACGGCTTGAAGACGCGGCGAAGCAATGCCCGGCCCCGGTCCGCCCTCGAATCCGCTTGGTCGCCCTCATTCGCGCGTGGCGGCACCGATCTTGGCATAACGTCTATGTCCCATTCCAGGGCGCAGCCCCCAACCCCGATCCCAACCACAGAATGTCATGGGCCCGCCGTCGCTCGCCACCCGCTTGTTAAGGCAATTCGTGACGATTTGGGGAGATCAGTCGATGGCTTTCGGGATGGTGACGATGAAGCACGTCCCGCCGCCATCGCGCGGCTCCACCGCCACGGTCCCGCCCAGTTGGCCGACCACCAGATTGTAGACGATATGCAGTCCGAGCCCCGACCCCCCGGCCCCCCGCTTGGTGGTGAAGAAGGGATCGAAGATCCGCCCCCGATTTTCCTCGGGGATGCCATGACCGTTGTCGGAATAGGCGATGCGGACGCTGGTTGGATCGGGCTGATCGACGCTGATGACGATATGGCCGATTTCCCCCGGCCCGAATCCGTGAACCAGCGAGTTCATCACGAAATTGCCCAAAACCTGCGACAAGGCGCCCGGAAAGCTGTTCATCACGATGCCGCCGGGGCAGTCGATGGACACGGCGTGTCCGGCCTGCCGCAGATGCGGCCCCAGGCTGGCCAGGGTTTCCCGAATATAGGATCCGAGATCGAAATGGCGCCGGTCAGAGGTGGTGCGGTCCACCGCCACCTGCTTGAAGCTGCGGATCAGATCGGCGGCACGGTCGCAGTTGCCGAGGATCAGGCGGGTGGTGTCGGTCACCGTCGCCATGAAGCGCTCGAAATCCTCGACCCCGATATCGTCGGCCTCGAACATCTTGCGCATGCCCGCGGTGGCATCGGCCAGGTGTGAGGCGCAGGACAGGGCAATGCCGATGGGGGTATTGATTTCGTGGGCGACGCCCGCCACCAAGGCGCCGAGGGAGGCGAGCTTTTCCGATTGAACCAGCGACTCCTGTGCCGCCTTCAAACTGGCGAGCGCCTCCTCGGCCTCGGCCTTGCGGCGCCCCAATTCCTGATTGACCGTCGCCAGTTGGGCCTGCAAGCGATCGCTGACCTTCACCAGCCGACGCTGTTCGCGCACGCTGCGGCTATAGCCGTCAAGCAGCGTGTCAAAGCCGCCCCTGACGACCGCCGAGGTTCCGTCCAGTGATCCGCGAAGGGCTTCGGCCTGTTCGAGGAGCTTTTCCTCTGCGTCGAACAGGTTGAAACTCGCCATGGCTCCCTCAGGCCGCCGATTCGACGGCGACCAAATTGAAGACGACGTGTTCCAGATCCTCGCTGAAATCCTCGCCGAATTCCTTCATGGTGTCGTCGTCGGGGGCGAAGAACCAGGACACCACGATGCGGGCACCGCCGGCCGCGGAATTGTCCAGCATCTGGAACATGTTCATCAGCGCCTTGGCGCTGGAGCTGTTGAAATAGGTCAGATCGAAGTCAACACGGATCTCGCGGTTTCCGACAGTGGGAAGAAACCGCTCGAGGGCCTCGAAAATGGGACCGAACACCGCCGATGCGTCTTCCGGATAGGATTCGCCCCGCAGGCTCAGGACTCCGTGCTTGAAATCGAAGTCCACCTCGGGTGACCGCTCGGTCGCGGCAATCTTCAGACTCTCCATAGCCACCTCAGATGGATACCTTCATACAGAAAAAGAACGACTCGGCGTCGATGCGATCAAAGTCGAATTCGATCGGTTCGCTGGCCCGGCGGGCGATCTCGATCAGACCGATGGTGGCGCCCCGGCTCTGCTCCTCGGGAGCTTCGCGCAGTTGTTCCTTGTAGTAGGCTTTGATGGCTTCCTTGTCCATCTTTTGAAGCTTTTCCAAACGCTGGCGCAGCTTGGGTTCGTCGGAAGCGTGCACCACGTTGGCGCAGACGATGAAGAACCGGTTGTTCTCGGTTCCGATGGTCACCATGCCGGACGACAATTCAACGGACTTGCCCACGTCGCCGGAGACCTTCTCCGCCGAATACCGGATGATGTTCTGGGCCTGCTCGACGAAGACCGAGAACACCTTCTTCACCGTGCCGACATCGGTATCCTCAAGCGCCATCTTCTGCCGGAGCGCGTCGCCCAGCGAATAGAGGATGCCTTCCGACATATACCCCGAGAATGAGAATATGATGCCGCGCTGATCTAGGTCGTGCTTGAAAGACCTGAAATATTTGGCAAGCATGGATTTTCCTCTGGGGTCAGAACCAAATTGGCTCCTTGATGACGGTAGCACCCGCGCCATAAGGGCTCAAGTCGTCTTCTCTTTACCGCTTCCCGGCGGCGCTCTCAGGCGCAAGATGAAGCGGGATCCCCGGGCGACTTCGCTTTCCACCGTGATGCTGCCGCCGTGCATCTCGACGATCTGACGCACCATGTGCAGCCCGATCCCCGATCCAGGAATGCCGCGTGCATTGGTGGCGCGGTGAAAGCGCTCGAAGATGGAGGGCAGATCCTCGTCGGGAATTCCGATTCCCTGGTCGATCACCTGGATCGCCACGTCGCCGCCGTCATGGTGGCCGATCACGTTGACCTCACCGCCCGAGGGAGAATACTTGGCGGCATTGCCCACCAGATTGTTGAGCGCCAGGGCCACCATGCCGGGATCACCCCACACCATGAGAGGCCCCTTCAACTGCGCGATATATTTGTGGGTCGGGGTCGCCACGCGGTGATGGGATAGCGTCACCTCGATCATGGGGGCAAGATCGAAGACCTTTTCGTGCAAGACGATGCGACCGCTGTCCAGCTGCTCGTCCGCCAGGCAGGTGTCGATCAGCCCCAGCAGGCGCTGGACCCCACCGCGAATGGTGTCGATGCGCGGAAGCGCGGCCGGATCACCCTGCTCGGCCCGCAGCCGAAGCATCTGGGCCGAGGAATCGATGATGGCCAGCGGAGTCCTGAATTCATGGCTGACCATGGACAGGAACTGCCGCAATTGGGTCTTCGCCTCGGTCTCGCGGGCCAGGGCGGTTTCGGCGCGCTGCTTGGAGCGGGCCAGCGCCTGACCGCTCTCCTCCAACTGGCGGGTGCGGTCCGCGACCCGCTGTTCGAGGCTCACATTCAACTCGGCCAGGGTCTTGTTGAGATCGGCGATGGTGGTGATGTCGCGCCATGCCCGCAGCGCCCCGACCAGGGCGGTGAACATGCGCTGGGCGGTCAGTTCGGCCTTGCTCTTGTAGTCGTTGATGTCATAGGCCAGCACCACCTCGCGCTCGGGCGCATCGCCCGGCTGCCCGGTGCGCAGGATGATGCGAACCGAGCGATTGCCCAGGGTTTCGCGGATATGGCGGACAAGACGCAGTCCGGCGTCCGGGGTCTCCATCACCACGTCGAGCAGGATGACGGGAATTTCCGGCGCGAGGTCGAGAATGGCGGCGGCTTCCGCCGCCGAAGTGGCGCTGACGCATTTGAAGGGACGCCCCTCGAATTCGAGGTCGCGCAGCAAGACCCGAGTCATCTCGTGAACCTGCTCGTCGTCGTCCACCACCATGATCGGCCAGGGTTCGACAGCCTTCGTCTTCGCCGCGGCAGGAGCGCCGCGATCACGCAGGGCAAGCTTGCGTGGTCCGGCCATGCGTCTTACCGAAGACCGACAGGCGCGGCAAAAGCGTAGCCGACGCTATGAACGGATTCGATGGGCAGTTCCTGACCCAGCGCCTCCCCTCCCTTGGCGCGGAGACGACGGACCATGGAATCCACCGAGCGATCGGCGGGATCCCAGCCGCGCTTGCCAAGGCCACGAAAAATCTCGTCCCGAGACACGGGCTCACCCGGCCGCGAGACCAAGAGGGAGACGAAAACCCGCTCGTTGCCGGTCAGCTTGATCGATTTGCCATCGGGGGAAATCAACGTCCAGGTCAGCTGGTCGTAAATCCATTCGGTCAAACCGGTCGGCAAACCGCCGGACCGGCTGTCCGTTTCCGGATCTATGGCCTGTGAATTCGGCGAGGCCAGAGCCGAGCCCGCCCGCATACGGCGCGCCAGGGTGCGTACCTGGGCTTCCAGCTCCCGCAACTCCACCGGCTTGACCATATAGACGTCGGCGCCCACCTCCAGCCCGACCACCCGATCCACGTTCAGGCCGCGGGCCGTCAGCATGATGATTCCCACTTCCGAGTGGGACCGCAGGCGACCGGCAATGGAAAAGCCCCCCTCGCCGGGAAGATTGACGTCGAGAATGATGATATCCACGGCGCGCTCGTCCAGCAGGCGTTCAAGCTCCTTGCCGTCGGCACAGCCTCCCACTTCGTGCCCGCAGGCCGAAAGGTATTCCACCAGATCCGTTCGAAGAGGCGCCTCGTCCTCCACCACTGCGATCCGAGCCATGGCGTCCTATCTCCTTACACCCAGCGCACAGATGAACCACACAGGTTTCGTTACGTACAATAACAAGTAATGGCGCCTCGTGACGAGACGTAATGCCCGATTCTCCGAATATTAGATCTGGATTAAGGTTGACAACCTGAACATGAGGGTTTCCGCCGCATTCCGAGCGGTCACACTTCGCAACCCATCAACAGCCCAAGCGGGCTTGAATAACCCGACAATCGTTATGGATAAGACGAATGTCTGTAGTAGGTTGCATATGTTCCTGTCCGCATCGGCGTCACCGCTTGCGTCGCGTTTCCGGCGGCGGAGTGGGCGCGGGCAATGCCAGCGGAACCTTATCCACCGCCCGAACCTCTTCCTTCGGCCCCGGCAGCGGAATCACGGCCGGCGTTTTTGGAGCCGGCAAGGCCTCTGGCGCCGATGCCGTTTCGGCGATCCGGGAACTCAAATGCTCCACCGTCTTGATCAGGGATTGCAGCTTGTCCTTAAGCTCGTCGATGGAGGGGTCCACCGATTGCGCCTTGCGCTGCGTCTTGCCCAGGGCGGCGTTGCCACCGTCCAGAAAAGCGTCCCGCCACATGGAAACTTGTTTTGGGCTCACGCCCACGGACAGGGCGACCCATTCGGGCTCCTCGCCGTGAAGCACCCGCATGACCGCCTCGGTCTTTTGCTTCTTGGTCAACCGGCGGCCCGCCGACGGTGATTTCTGGCCGCCGGACATGGCCGCCGAACGTGGAATCTGGGTCACCGGCAGACTTGATGCGGCGGGCGGAGCCACGACCGCCGGAGCCACCGCCGACGCCCCACCCCCGCTATCGCCCAATCCGCGCATGACCGGATGCAGGGGAGCCGCCCCGCCGACCGTACCGAGGGAAAGCGCGGGCAAGGCCGCCGTCTCCATCTGCGCCACGATCTTTTCCAACTCGGCCAGGGCGATACGCGCCGCCATGGAAACCGCGGCAAAATGCTCCGGCCCGGTCAGCGTGTTCAGCAGCGAGATCGTGTCATCCACATAAGTCCGCACCACGGCGGCGGACCGCCCACCGGGATTTTGAACAAACCGACGAACCCGTGCGGGAATGCGCCGCAACAGCCCCACCCGGCGCGCCGACAGCACCTTGAACTCCATCACCTTCAGCAAAAGCGAGGCGTGGCGGACCGGGTGCATATTCTCGAACAGGTATTCGATCAGTTCGATCTCGGCGAATTCCAGGATAAGGAACGAACTCTGCGTCGTCTGCCAGTTGCGAACGAAATTGCAGATGGCGGCCAATTGCGCCGCCATTTCATCGTTGAACAAATCGGGGTCCAGCATGGTCCAGGCCTTGCCGCTGGAAATGGGCAGGCGGCCCGGCTGTCCGAAATTGCGCGTGACGTTGCGGGCGACAGCCATGAGAAGACGACTGTCGGAGTTACGGGTGCCGCGCGGGAAGCAGTCATGAAGCAAATCCACCGCCTGGAAATCCAGGCAGGCCGGCTGATCGGCCAGCAGCAGGGCCAAGGACGAAAGATTGCCGGGGATCGAGGGATCGCCCTTGGGCGGCAGACGTTGCAAGATGAAATCGATTCGGGCCTTGGCCTCGGCGGGATCCACCTGCGGCAGCGGATCGGCTTCGGCGGCGCCACCGAAGGCGGAATGCGACCTGGACTGCTCCACCTCGGCCCGAGGATGCGGCAGATACTGGGCGGCAAGGGCTTGAAGCTTGCTCAGAACAGACTGCCCGAATCCACGGGCGGCCTTGGCCGCATCCGGCCAGTTCCGCGCCAGATCGGACAGTCGGGACACTTGGGCGCGGATATCCTTGGCGTTTCCCTTCGGCCTGAACTTTTGCTCGAAGGGCTCCCCCTCGGGCTCGGAAGTCCAACCACCGACAGGAGCGGAAGCGCTCGGCTGTTCCGAATCCGGGGCCTCCTCGTCTTCCTCTCTGGCCGCCAACGCGCTGGACACCCTCAACCGCTCCATCCCCATTTGCATATCCAAGGCGGGAATTTACATCACCTTAGTGATCAGGTCCAATCGAACCCGCACCCAGGTTGCCATCGCTTGGGATGCGGGGAAGGAAAAATGCGAACATCGCCCCTTGCCCAGGCGGACTCTCCACCCAGATTCGTCCGCCCAGATGGCTGACGATATTGCGGCTGATGGTCAGGCCCAGGCCCGTCCCCGCTGGCTTGGAGGTCATGGTGTCGCCCACCTGCTGAAACTTATCGAAGACCTTCTCGCACGCCCAATCCGGAATGCCGGGACCGTTGTCCCGGACCGAAACGGTGATGCCGTCCGCCTGATCACGCAAGGAGACCTGGACGCGGCCGGTCTGCGGGTCGCAAAATTTCACGGCGTTGGACAACAGATTGATGACCACCTGCGAAAAGCGGTCGCGATCGGTCTCCAGATGGACCGGCTGGGCGGGAAGATCGAGGTCCAGCGCCACGCCCTTGTCCTTGAACAACTGCCCCACCGAACTGGCGGCGTCCTCCATGACCTGGACCAGATCGCTGTCCACCAGATCCCAGGTATCGGTGTCGGCCTCCAGCTTGGCCAGATCCAGCACCTGATTGATCAGGCGCGTCAGGCGTTCGCTTTCCTTGATGACGATGCCGAGGAATTCCTGGCGCTGGGACAGGTCCACCTGGGGATTGTCGAACAGGATTTCCGAGAACGAGCGGATGGAGGTCAGCGGCGTGCGAAGCTCGTGGGTGACCGTCGCGATGAACTCGTCCTTCAGGCGCGACAGATCGCTCAGCTTCTCGTAGGCGGCCCGCAGCTCGGCGGTGGTGGTCTCCAGCTCCTTGGATTTCTGCTCTAATTTATGGCTATAGGCGATGACCTGGGAGTTCTCGTCCAGGATATCCATCACCTCGTGCAGGCTGACGATCTCGCCCTTGGCCACCGAGGCCACCACCACCCGGGCGGTGGCGGTGCCGATGGCGCCTGCCAGCAGCCGTTCGGTGAACTCCACCAGTTCCGGATTGGCTTCGTCCGGATTGGGGCTGATCCGGCGCGTCTGACTGAACCCCCGAAAAGCCGCCTCGGCATGTTCGGCGCCGACGAAGCGGGCGGCCAGGGCCTGGAGGTCCGAAATGGTGGCGTTGCCGCGCCAGAACTGCGACGTCCCGCCCGGCACCGCGTTGAAGGAATCCACGAATTGCGACGCCTGAATTCTCTCGATGGCGCTTTGCTCGGAGATCAGGGACACCAGCACATAACAGCCGATATTGGCGATCATGCTCCACATCAGGGCATGGGGCACCGCCTCCATTCCCGCCAGACCGAACAAGGCCCCCGGCTTCAGCAGCGCCATGCCGAACGGCCCCCATTCGGTGAAGGAAGACGGCAAAACCCCCGAACGCGCCAGGGACGGCAAAAACAGGGTATAGGCCCACAGCAGAAACCCCGCCGCCAGACCGGCCAGGGCGCCAGCCTTGCTGCCGCCCCGCCAGAACAAACCGCCCAGCAGCACCGGCGCGAACTGAGCCACGGCGGTGAACGACATCAGGCCGATTCCCACCAGGGTGAAATTCTCCCCCGTCAGCCGGGCATAAAGATAGCCCAGCAACAAGAAGCCCACGATGGCGAGACGGCGGATGGCCAGCACCACGCCGCTCAAGGAATCGCGGCCCGGCGCGAAGGCCAGATAGCCGCGCACCAGCAACGGCATGGCGATGTAGTTGGAAAACATGGTGGCGAGCGCGATGGTCTCGACGATGACCATGCCGGTGGCCGCCGACAGCCCGCCGAGGAAAGCGATGGTGGCGAAGACGGCGGAATCCTTGGCCAGCGGCAATGCCAGCACGAAGGTGTCGGGATCGACGCCCTGATCGGCGAAGGCCAGCCGACCGGCCAGGGCGATGGGCAGCACGAACAGATTGATCAGGATCAGGTAAAGCGGGAACAGCCAAGCCGCCCGGCGCACATGGGCCTCGTCCACATTCTCCACCACCGCCACCTGGAACTGACGCGGCAGGCAGATGATGGCCATCATGGACAGCAGGGTCAGCGATATCCAGGTGCCGTAATCGCCGGACCCGGCGAAGGTGAAGAGCTGGGCGATATCGGGGCGCGCCGCCGCCTGGGCGAACAAATCGCCGAATCCATCGTGGAACGAATAGGTGACCAGCCCGCCCACCAGCAGGAAGGCCGCCAGCTTGACCACGGATTCGAAGGCGATGGCGCTGACCATGCCGCGATGATGCTCCGAGGCGTCGATATGGCGCGCCCCGAACAGAATGGAAAACGCCGCCAGGATCACGGTGACGTAGAAGGCGGTGTCGAACAGGTTCGCGGTGGTCTCGTGAGTCAGCAGTTCGAACGTGTCGGACACCGCTTTGAGCTGAAGCGAGATATAGGGGACGATGCCGATGATGGCGATGCCGGTGACCAGGGCGCCCACCGAATGGCTTTTGCCGTAGCGCGACGAGATGAAGTCGGCGATGGAGGTAATGCGCTCGGCCCGGCCGATGCGAATCATCTTGCCCACCACCATGGGCCACAGCGCCGCCATCAGCGTCGGCCCCAGATAGATGGGCAGGAACATCAGGCCGCGGCTGGACGCCAGACCGACGCTGCCGAAGAAGGTCCAGGACGTGCAATAGACCGCCAGCGACAGGGAATAGATCCAAGGCCCGCTGAGCGGCCGCCCGGTCAGCCCGACCCTGCGGTCGCCGCCATAGGCGATGGCGAACAGAACCAGCAGATAAAGCAGCGAGACGAGCGCCAGCGCCCCGGTGGACATGGTCAGTCCCCCTCACCCTTTTCCGCGATCAGCGCCACCACGCCGGTCAAGCCGATCCAGGCGGAAAAGACGTAAAGGGCGAAGACAGGAACCCCCGCCACCATGCCGCCGTTCATGAACAGCATCAGCAGTGGCGGGGTGAACAGGGCGGCCCCCAACAGAAAGGCCGCCGCCAGCTTGTCGCGAACGGCCTTGGACTTGCGAAGCCGGAAGGCGCGGCGATGCGGCATCTCAGCTCTCCACCAAGGCCTCGGCGCGGGCCAGACGGCCCCGCACCGTGTCCATCAATTGGCCGAAATCATGGATTCCGCTTTCCTTCAGCCGGTCGATCTGGCGGATCAGGATTTCCGCCGTGATCAGCGCCTTGCCGATTTCCGTGCGATGATCGCCCACCCGGATTCCCAGCCTGCGCGCCGTCTCCTCCAGGGAATGGTCGGGCTCGATGGGGTCCAGCAGGGACGAGATCATCATGGTGTCGACCACCAGGGGATGAATGCCCTGGCCCTCGCGGTCTTCCAGCAGGCCGAGAGCGGAGCCGATGCCGTGGAAGGCCAGGACGGCATCGTCGGCGAAGGCCCAGAACTGGGGCAGCACCACCGCCAGCGGCGGCTTGCCGTCGGCGCTTCCCTCCGCATCCGCCGCGACCTTTCGCTCGAAGCTCCGCGCCGTCAGCAGTCGGCCATCCTCGATGCGGACGGCGCCCAGGGCGGTGATGCGTCGGCGATCGCCTGCCTGGGCGGCTCCCAGGGGGGTGACCACCGCCACCGCAAGGAATGCCATGTGATCCAGCTTGCGCCCGGCAAAGGCGCCCACATTGGCGCGGACAAGCAATTCCGCCCTGATATCGGCCTC
This sequence comes from Paramagnetospirillum kuznetsovii, assembly GCF_003284725.1. GTDB lineage: Bacteria > Pseudomonadota > Alphaproteobacteria > Rhodospirillales > Magnetospirillaceae > Phaeospirillum > Phaeospirillum kuznetsovii. The sequence goes on from NZ_PGTO01000003.1 coordinate 68,480, forward strand.
GGTCAGTGACGACGGACTGCCGAGGCCGGTCCATTCGGCATCGGTGAACTGGGCGCGACGGGCCAGCGGCAAGGGAACCCGAAGCGCGGCGAAGCCGCCTCGCTTGGACAGACTCCACGGCTCGCTGTCGTGGCGGTCCAGCACATCCCTGACCCGCTGCGGCCCCAGCGCGGTGTTGATCTCGGCGTCCAGCCAATGGGTCAGGCGGTGGTCGGCGACCGGATCGCCCTTCCAGTTGATATCCATGTAGACGCGGCGGTCGCCCAGCATGCACTCCATGTCGAACACCGAACTGCCGGTATGGGCGTGGAGGGCGGCGAACAACGCCAGGAAGGCTTCCATCAGACTGTGGCTGTCGCCGTGCAGCCACAGCGGCACGCCGACCATGGTCAGCTTGATGTCCAGGCGGTGTTCCAAGGTGGCGGCGATGGAGGCGTAGACCTCGCTGAAATGGATGTCGGCCATGGGCCATGCCTCGGGCGCCGAGCGACTCGACCCGGCGGCCATGGCTTCCAGCCGGTTGCTCATGCGCACGCTTTCCTCGGCCACCACGCCGACGAATTTCGACCGGTCGGCGGCGGCCATGTCGGGATAGTCGGTCAGCATCTGGGCGGCGGCATAAAGCGAGCCCAGCGGCCCCCGCAGGTCACGGGTCAGCGCTTGGCGCACCGCGTCGCGGGGATCGAGGTCGGCCCAGTTCTCGCTCATGTCGCGAAACACCGCCACGTAGCCGGTGATAACGCGGCGAGGACCAAGGACCAGCGACATCTGTCCATGCAGCAATTGACGGCCGCTGCGGCTTGGGCAGGCGAATACGGTGGTTCCCACCAGTCCCTCGCCATCCTTGCCGAAGGTCGAAAGCCGCGCCTTCAGGCAATCCAGCGCATGGTCGAGCGAGGCTCGCGGGACCAGCGCCCCCAAGCCGAAACCACTGGCGACGCCGGCCAGCAGGCGCTCGGCCGCGCGGTTGTGAAACAACACCCGATGGTCGAGATCGCAGACGACGACGCATTCGGCCAGATCGCGCAACGCCACGTCGAGCCAAGCCCGTTGCTCCTGGGCCCGGTCGCTGGCGGTGCGGGCGGCCTGGCGCAGACCCTGGCGCTCAATACGGGCGGCATCGCACAGATGGCCGACCACATCGGGCAGCGCCCCCAGGGAATGCAGGCCCACATCGCCCAGCGGCCGTTCCTGGGCCGAGCCGGTCAGCCAATCCTGGATGTCGGCGGCAAGACGGGCGCTGGGCCCCAGCAGAAGGTGATCCACCCAGCTCCAGGCCATGGCGAACAGACCGGCGATGATCACGCCCGACACCTTCTCGGCCCAGCCCAACGGCTCGCCGGTCCAAAGCGCCACCGCCGCCGGGGCGACGGATCCCGCCAGTCCCAATCCGGCGAAGATGAGGGCGATCCAGCTTCTGTCGCTCACAGGCGTCCCTTCACGGTCTTAAGGAGCAGGCTCCAGGTAGTGCTTGATCAGTTCCACCACCTCGCGGGTCGAGAACGGCTTGGTGACATAGTCATCCACGCCGAGGGCGAACCCCTTCTCGCGGTCGATCTCGCGGCCGCGCGCCGTCAGCATGATAATGCGAACCCCCGCCCAGGCCGGATTGGCCCGGATGGTCTGGCAGACATCGTAGCCGTCGCGCTTGGGCATCATGACATCGAGAAGGATCAGGTCCGGCAGCCGTTCCGCCACGGCGGCCAAGGCGGCATCGCCGTCACGGGCGATGCGGGACTCATAGCCCGCCTGCCTGACCAGGAATTCCAGCGAAATGACGATGTTGGGCTCGTCATCGACGATCAATACGGAACGTGCCACGCCTCACCCCCGCCGATCTTATATTTATAATGATGATCATGGGGCTTATTTGGCGGCGCGCCAAGGGGGCAGTTAGGGTTTGATGCAGTTACACTGAATCAAACCCTAAGCCCGAGCGGCGTTTGAGCCCGTGGAAAAGCGGCGCTTTTCCAAGCAGCGCGAATCCCGGAATGCTTCAGCCTGAACCTGAAGCATTCCGGGCTGCGGGAGCGAGATAGCCCCGCGCCACCGCCTCGGCGATCAGGCTGCGGGCATAGGCGGCAAGGCGGCCGGACCCGCCCTCGATGCGGGGCAGCAGCTTTTCCACCTTATCGGCGGTGACCGCGTTGGATTTCCAGGTGCCGCCCTCGGTCTCGAAATTGTGCAAAAGCGGCTGCAGCCGGTCCAGGGAATGGGCGAAGCGGGCCTCTGGGGTTTGGCGGTCCTCGAACTCGCGCCACAGGGCGCTGTAAGCCGCCGCCTGATCCTTGGGCAATAGGCCGTAAAGCCGCCGTGCCGCCGCCTGCTCGCGGGCGTCCTTGTCTTCGTGCCCGGCCTCGTCGTGGATGAAGGTGTCGCCCGCGTCGATCTCGACGATGTCGTGAATCAGCAGCATGCGCGCCACCCGGCCCACATCCACCGGATCATCGGCGTATTCCTCCAGCAGGAAAGCCATGGTGGCGATGTGCCAGGAATGCTCGGCATCATTCTCGCGCCGCGACGAATCGATCAGCAGGGTCTGGCGCAGGATGGTCTTCAGCTTGTCGATCTCGACGATGAAGGCGATCTGGGCGGCGAGGCGGGAATCGGCGCAGGGAATCATGCTCCCTCCTTGGACAATTCGAAACGGCGCAGGGCCGGGAAGCGATAGGCCCAGATGGCGGCCACCGCCAGGGTGCCGACACCGCCCAGCACCACGGCGGGCACGGTGCCCAACAACGCCGCCGTGACGCCCGATTCGAACTCCCCCAGTTCGTTGGAGGCGGTGATGAAAACCAGATTGACCGCGCTGACGCGGCCACGCATCTCGTCGGGCGTGTTGATCTGCACCAGGGTCTGGCGCAGCACCACGCTGACCATGTCGGCGGCCCCCAGCACCGCCAGGGCCGCCATGGACAGCGGGAAGCTGGTGGACAGGCCGAACACCACGGTGGCCGCGCCGAAGATGGCCACCGCCACGAACAGCTTGGCCCCGGCGCCGCGCTCCATGGGACGATGGGCCAGGACCAGGGCGGAGGTCGCGGCCCCCAAGGCGGGCGCGCTGCGCAACAGGCCGAGCCCCACCGGCCCCACCATCAGGATGTCCCTGGCATAGATGGGCAGCAGGGCCGTGGCGCCGCCCAGCAGCACCGCGAACAGGTCCAGCGACACAGAGCCCAGGATTTCTGGCCGCCCCAGCACGAAGCGGATGCCGTCGAAGATGCCGCCCGAACTCTCGGTTCGAATGGAAAGCCGCGCCGTCATGGCGAAGGTGGCCAGCGTCGCCCCGGTCAAGAGCACCGAAGACGTTCCGAACACCGCCACCGGTCCCAGGGCATATAGAAAGCCGCCCAAGGCCGGTCCGGCGATGACGGTGATCTGCCAGACCGTGGAATTGAGCGCCACGGCGCGGCTGAGCAGATCCCGGCGCACCAGCAAGGGAGTCAGCGACTGACCGGCAGGCCCCCAGAAGGCGCGCACCGCGCCCAGCACCGACATGGCCGCGTAAACCGCCACCATGTCGGGCGATCCCGACGCCACGATGGCGAGCAGGGCCAACATGACCAGGGTGGTGACCAGCGAACAGGCCAGCAGGATCAGGCGGCGGTCGACCTTGTCGGCCAGATGGCCGCCGGGCAGGACGAAAATCAGGGCGGGAACGAACTGCGCCAAGCCCACCAGCCCCAGATCCATGGGATTGTGGGTGGTGTCGTAAACCAGCCAGCCCACCGCCACGCTGGCGGTCTGCTGCGCCAGGGACGCCAACAGGCGGCCCAGCAGGAACAGGCGGAAATCACGAATGGCGAGAACATCCCGCGCCGATGCGGTCATGACACGGCTTTCCTTGAACAACGGGCCTTGAACAACGGGCGCCGAGTCTAGTCATGCTTGCCAAGCCGGGGCAACAGGTGTAAACGACCGGTTCCGCGCGGCACCCCTGGAGGCCGCGCTTATATGTGTTTGTCAGGAGAACACCATGTCCGAAGCTATCATCATCGCCGCCGAGATGCGCGATCGGAGCGGAAAGGGGGCCGCCCGTGCCACTCGTCGCGAAGGTAAGGTTCCCGGCGTCATTTATGGCGAAAAGCAGGCCCCCGTCTGCATTCAACTCGACCCCCGCGTGCTGTGGGCCCAGATCACCAAGTCCGGCTTCTTCACCCAGTTGTTCGACGTCGATCTCGGTTCGGGCGGCAAGCATCGCTGCCTCGCTCGCGACGTGCAGATGCACAAGGTGACCGACCAGCCGATCCATGTGGACTTCATGCGCGTGTCGGCCGATCACGCCATCCACGTGAAGGTTCCGGTCCACTTCACCAATGAAGCCAAGTCCCCGGGCATCAAGAAGGGCGGCGTGGTCAATGTGGAACTGCACGAAATCGAAGTGATGTGCAGCCCGGAAGCCATCCCGCACGAATTCGTCATCGACCTGACCGGCTTCGAGATCGGCCAGTCGGTGCATCTGAAGGACATCGCGCTGCCGGCTGGCGTGAAGCCCTATCACATGGCCCTGGACGCTACCGTGGCCTCCATCGCGGCGCCGACCGTGGCCCGCGCCGAGACCGAAGAAGCGGCCCCCGAGGCTGCTGGCTGACATGACGCTGCTGGTGGTGGGACTGGGTAATCCCGGCGCCCAATACGCCAGAAACCGTCATAATATCGGCTTCATGGCGGCGGACGAACTCGTCCGCCGCCATTCCTTTTCCCCCTGGAAATCCAAGTTCCAGGGCGAGATCGCCGAAGGCGTCATCGGCAGCCGCAAGGTATTGGTTCTAAAGCCCATGACCTTCATGAACCTGTCCGGCCAATCGGTGGGTGCGGCCGCCCGCTTCCTTAAGATTCCGGTGGACGACATCGTCGTGGCGCATGACGAGCTCGACCTGCCGCCCGGCCGTCTCAAGGTCAAGCGCGGCGGCGGCGCGGGTGGCCATAACGGGCTGAAGAGCATCGATTCTCATATGGGCCAGAACTATCGTCGGGTGCGGATCGGCATCGGCCATCCCGGCGACCGCGATCTGGTCACCGGCTATGTCCTGCACGATTTCGCCAAGGCCGACGAGGCCTGGATGGCCCCGCTGCTCGACGCCGTGGCCGCCACCTTCCCCATGCTGGCCGAGGGCGACGACGCCGGGTTCATGAACCGCGTCGCCCACCTGACCGCCCCGCCCAAGCCGAAAAAGGAAAAGCCGCCCATGGAGACGGCCGCGGCTCCCCTTCCCGAACCCTCCCCGCCCTCCGGCGGCAGCCTCGCCGACGCGCTGAAGGCGGCGTTCCGTAAGAAAAATGAATAATCACCATGGGCATCATCAGGCAACGAAGCCAACGCATGGAGCGCCCTCTTGGTGTCCTTGGTGTCTTGGTGGTAAACCACCGCCAGGATCAATGACCGACGTCTGTCATGTCGGCATCGCTGACATCACCACCAAGGCACCAAGGACACCAAGATGATTGAAGTGCCCAACCATCTCGACTCCCTGGCGAAGGACGTCGTCGATGGGGCCTTTCAGGCTCATCGCACGCTGGGACCGGGGCTTTTAGAGTCGGTGTATGAGCAATGCCTGACGCGTGAGCTGGCGAAGCGAGGCTTGGGCGTGAAGCGACAGGTGGCGGTCCCGGTGACGTATGATGGAGAGGTTATCGATTCGGCCTTGAAGCTCGACCTGCTGGTCGAGGACAAGATCATCGTGGAGATAAAGGCCGTCGAGAAGATCGCGCCGCTCCATATGGCGCAGCTCCTCACCTATTTGAAGCTCTCCGGCCGACGCCTCGGCTTTCTCATCAATTTCAACGTCCCTCTCATTCGCGACGGCATCAGCCGACTCGCGCTCTAGCAAGAACGAGGATTTCATGGGTTTCAACTGCGGCATCGTCGGCCTTCCCAATGTGGGCAAGAGCACCCTGTTCAACGCGCTCACCTCCACGGCGGCAGCGCAGGCGGCCAATTATCCCTTCTGCACCATCGAGCCCAATGTGGGCCGCGTGGCGGTGCCCGATCCGCGCCTCGACAGGCTGGTCGTCATCGGCAAGAGCCAGAAGGAAATTCCCACCCAGTTGGAATTCGTCGATATCGCCGGTCTGGTGCGCGGCGCCTCCAAGGGCGAGGGCCTGGGCAATCAGTTCCTCGCCAATATCCGCGAGGTGGACGCCATCGTCCATGTGCTGCGCTGCTTCGAGGACGGCGACATCACCCATGTGGAGGGCAGCGTCGATCCGGTGCGCGACGCCGAGACCATCGAGACCGAACTGATGCTGGCCGATCTGGACAGTTTGGAGCGCCGCATCGTGCCGCTGGAGAAGAAGGCCAAGAACGGCGACAAGGATGCCAAGGCCCAGGTGGACGTCATGGCGCCGCTGCTGGCCGCGCTGCGCGACGGCAAGCCCGCCCGCACCATCACCTTCGATTCCGAGGAAGAGCGCCGCATCGCCAAGACGCTGGGCCTGATGACCGTCAAGCCGGTGGTCTATGCCTGCAACGTGGACGAGGCCAGCGCCGCCACCGGCAACGAATTCTCCGAACGCGTCGCCAAGTTCGCCGCCGCCGAGGGCAACAGCTCGGTGGTGATCTCGGCCGCCATCGAATCCGAAGTGGCCCAGTTGACCTCGGAAGAAGAGCGCAAGGAGTTCCTGGAAACCCTGGGACTGGAGGAAACCGGCCTCGCCCGCGTCATCCGCGCCGGTTACGAGCTGCTCCACCTCATCACCTTCTTCACCGTCGGCCCCAAGGAAGCCCGCGCCTGGACCCTGCAGAAGGGCTGCAAGGCCCCCCAGGCGGCGGGCGTCATCCACACCGATTTCGAACGCGGCTTCATCCGCGCCGAGACCATCGCCTATGACGACTTCATCGCCTGCAACGGCGAAGCGGGCGCCAAGGAAGCCGGGAAGATGCGCCTGGAAGGCAAGGAATACGTCGTCCAGGACGGCGACATCTTCCACTTCCTGTTCAATGTCTAGTTAGCCCTCGGTCGCCGGGCACCGCCTCCGGCGGCTTGGCTCCCCTCCCTCGCTTGCGGGGGAGGGTCGAGGTGGGGGCAACCCTACACCAGCGCCGCCGCCGTCAGCCAGATGCCGCCCAGCAGGTGAATGGCCAGCGTGACGCGGATCGCCGCCAATTGCGATCCGCGTCCGCCCATCATCAGGGGGGCCGCCGCCAAGGCGGCCAATACGGTCAGCAGGGGGGGCACCGTCGCCCAGGGAGGCATCTCGGACAGCCAACCCTGCGCCAGCATCAGGGCCGAGGCCAAGGCTTGGACCGCCACATAAATGGACGGTGCGCTTTTCGCGCCCATGCGCACCACCAGGGTGCGCTTGCCCGCGGCTTCGTCGGCCTTGATATCGGGTACCTCGTTACAGATCAGAATGGCGGCGGTCCAGCACCCCACCGTCGCCGCCGCCAGGATGGCCACCAGGCTGAAGGTGCCGCTTTGCAGCCAAGCGCTGGCCGCCACCGGCAGGCCGAATCCGAGTGCCACCGCCGCTTCGCCCAATCCGCGCGAGGCGAGGCTGAAGGGCGGCAGGGAATAGGCCAGGGCCAGGCCCCCGCCCACCAGGCCGAAGACCAGGATGGTCAGGCCCTTGCTGGCGACCAGCGAACCGCCGACGGCGGCTCCGGCCAGCAGCAGCACGCATCCCCATAGCGCCATGGCCCGAAGGCCGAGCAAACCGTCCTGAATGACGCGCGAGCCGCCGGTGAAGGGTGGGATGCGGTCGGTATTGAGGCGGTCCGAGCCGTTCAACGCGTCCCCCACGTCATTGATCACATTGGCACCGGCATGCAGGCATGCCATCCCCACCAGGGCCAGCAGCAGCGGAACCGGGCTGAGGGGCGCGCCGTCGCGCAATCCCCAGGCGGTGCCAACCGCCACCGGCACGGCCGAGGCGGGGAAGAACATTGGACGGGTGGCAAGAAACAGGCGGCGGATGAGGGGCGACATGGGCCGATGGTGACTGTCGAGGAAAAGGACGGCGTTGACGTGGATCAAGCGTGGATCATGGACCAGATTGGCCATGAAGGCATCCTTAACCAACACCGTGTTAGCTCCTGTGTCCACAAACGTCCCGGAGCCGCACAATGCATGACCTGATCCCCGCAGTGATGGATGCGCGCCTATTGGCACTGCTGGCCCGTTGGCGCGGCGCGGCGAAGGGACAGGCGATCGCTGATCCGGTGGCGGAATTTTCCGACCACGCCCCGCATCTGCTGGTGATCGAGCCCGAGGGAAGCGGCAATCGCTATGCCCATTACGGTGCCGCCTTCGCCCGCCATTTCGGCGCCGACCTCACCGGCCGGGTCATCGACGTGCTGCCCGCCGAGATCCTGCCGCCGGACCGGCGCGGCATGCTGGAATTCGAATACACCTACGCCCGACGCCTGAACCTGCCGTTGTGGCGCTCCTACACCGCCCAGTTCCAAGGCGGATCGACCGAGACATGGCAGCGTCTGGTGCTTCCCGTCGGCAACGGCACCCTGGTGGTCGGCGCCTATCCGGTGACCGATGTCGGCTGCGACGGCAGCGGCGCCGCCTTGCTGCGCTTGGTGATCAATCGGGTGCCGGTGGTCTTGGAGGATGACGGCGGCATCTCGGACCTTGCGCTGTCGCTGCGCGATTTCTGCGACACCCAGATGCATGTGGCCGAATTGGAGGTGCTGGCGACCCGGGATTCGCTGACCGGCGTCGCCAATCTCCGCCACTTCCACCATCTCGCCGGACTGGAACTGGATCATGCGCGGCGCATGGGGCGGTCGTTCTCGCTGCTGGCGCTCGATATCGACCACTTTAAGTCCATCAATGACACCTGGGGCCATGCCGCCGGCGATGACGCCTTGAAGGCCTTCGTCGCCGCCTGCCGCGTCGCCATTCGTGAATACGATATCCTGGGCCGGATCGGCGGCGAGGAATTCGCCGTCGCCCTGCCCAATACCGGCATCGACGGCGCCAAGGTGATCGGCGAGCGGCTGCGGCGTCAGGTGGAAGAGATGGTGGTGCGTCCCGCCAAGGGCGACGTGTTCGACCTTACCGTCAGCGTCGGCGTGGCCTATTGGGGACCATCGGACCAAGCCACCCCCGAGGCGGTGGCGCCCGATGTGGCGGAATTGCTGAAGCAGGCCGACGCGGCCCTCTACCGCGCCAAGGCCGCCGGACGCAATCGGGTGATGATCGCATAGCGTCTCTAGAGAGTGATGCATTAATATGCATCACTCTCTAGCTTCATTTGTTGCCCCTCGCCGGGCGCGTCCTTCCGGCCGCTTGGCCGCTCGCTCAATGCTCGCCAGAGCGCGTCGCCTCATATTTTTTGCTCGGCGCTCTAATGCACGGTGTCCCCCGGCCCCGGCAGCCCTTGCCGCAAAGACTCGATCGCTTCGTAGATGCGGGTCCAGGCCACCGCGTCGTCGCGCTCGCCACTCGCCAGCGCATCCCTGGCCTTGGCGGCCGCATGGGCCGAGGCCTCGTCGCCATGGCGTTCCATGACCAGCTTCGCCACCCGCCAAACGTCGGGGTCTTGCTCGCTCACAGCAGCCACCGGACGATGCCCAGCAGATCGATGCCGACGAACACGCCTTGAAGCGCGGTCAGGGCGTGGTCGCGCGTGCGCACGCCCACCCAGGTCCAGGCCAGCGACGAAACCAGGAAGAAGGTGAAGCCCCACCCGCTCTCCGCCACATTGGCGGCCAGAAACAGCGCGCCGATGATACCGGCCGCTGTCCCGACCCACTTGATTGATTGCAGCACTCTCAGCCCTCGATCCTTTTCCCGGAAAATAGCATCAGACCGGATCAGCGGCCATGGCGCACTGTGACGGCACCATGGCGTTTTTTTCTTGACGAGCGGCTGCCGTCTGGACCTTCCTAATTCCTTGAAGGTATGGATAGGGTCAAGCGACGAATGCCGGAACACAGCATTCTGCGGTGGGTGATGCGGATCGGGATGCTGGCGGTTTTGCTGGTGGTCGCCGGGCCCGCCGTGGCTCATGATCACGCCCAAGCCCCTGCGGCCGCTGCCGCCATTGCCGTTCCTGCGTCACATGACGCCGATTGTCCCCGATCGTCTCATCATGCCCCCTGTTCCATGGCCGATCATTGCGGCCATTGCATGGCGGCGCCCCTCGCCTCGCTGATTCCCCCGGCCGTCGCCCCCCTGGCCCCGCCGGAGGTCACCGCCTACGCCCCACCGACCGCGCAGGCGGCGCATCCCCTGCTCGGCTCGGCGCCGCCGCCAAAACCTCCCAGACTCTAGCACGCCGTCACCCCGTCGCCTTGGACGGGGAAGCCGGAGCGCGTCCGCGCTCCAATGGTCGTGTTTGCCTTGGGAGTCGTCCCTCATGTTCAATCCACCCCTGCTGGCCACCGCGTTCGCGGCGGTCCTGAGCCTGCTTTCCCCGACAGCCGAAGCCCATGACGGCATCGACCACGGCGCACCGCCACCAGCGGCCGCGAGCATTTCCGTCGAGACGGGATTCAGCGCGGAAGGAGGTTCGTTCCAGGCCGTTCTGGTTCCGGGAGGAGACGGCAGGACTCTGCTATATCTCGCCGATGCGGACACCAACGCACCGGTCGCGGACGCCACCGTCACGGTCGAGGCCGCAGACTGGAAGGGGAGCGCGGCCCCCACCCACGGCGAGGGCGTCTATGCCCTGGCCTGGGCACCCCCTCCCGAGGGCGCCGATGTGACGCTGGTCATCCTGGCCGGGCACCGCGACGATTTGCTGCTGATCCAAGGCGTTCGCCTGGGTCCGCGCTCCGCCTCGGCGGGCGCTGCGGCGGTCTCCCATTGGACCCATTGGGTCGGCGGCGGCGCCATCGGCATCGGCGCGGTTGCCGTCATGCTGGGTCTGTCGCGCCTGCGAAGGAACCGGGCAAGCGCCATCTTGGCGGCCCTGTCCATACTGGCCGCCGCCTCTGCCCAGGCCCAGACGCCACCGGGAGAACCGGTCATGATGTCCAAGGCGAACCAATTCCTGCTGGGCATCCGCACGGAAAAGATCGAGCCGCGCGAGACCATGGACAGCGTCCGGGTGGTGGGCCGCGTCATTCCCGATCCGTCCGGCTATGCCCGCATCCAGCCATCCCAGACCGCCCGCATCGTGGCCGACCCGGCCTTTCCCATTCCCGTCCCCGGCGAGCGGGTGAGGAAGGGCCAAGTCCTGGCGGTGCTGGAACCGACGCTGACCAATTTGGAGCGCGGCGACAAGCGGTCGTCGCTGTCGCGCATCGAAAGCCAATTGGCCATTGCCGAGAACGACCTCGCCCGATCCACGGCCTTGGGTGACCTCGTCCCGGTCAAGCAGGTGGAAACCAGCCGCATCCAGGTGGAGCAACTGCGGCGGGAACGCGCCCAGATAGCCGGAACCCAATTGGGCCGCGAACTGCTGAGCGCGCCGCTGGACGGCGTGGTGACCGACGTCCATGTGGTTCCCGGCGAGGTGGTCAATCCCACCCAGGCCTTGGTGGAAGTGGTGGACCCGACCCGGTTGAGGGTGGAGGCCATCATCCACGACCTGCCCCTGGCCAAGCGGGTATCGGGCGCCATGGCGGCGACCAAGCTGCTGCCCGGCCAGACCTTCGCCTTGGCCCTGCTGGGGCGCAGTCCCAAGCTCGACCCCCAGGATCAGGGCATCCACGCCATCTTCCAGGTGACCTCGGACCGGGTGGGCGATCTCAGCATCGGCATGCCGGTGGACGTCTTCCTGGCCACGGGGGCGACCCGTCTCAGCACCGCCGTGCCGCGCGACGCCATCACCGAACTGGGCGGCCGACAGGTGGTGTTCGTGCGCACCGCCCCGGAGGTCTTCGAAGCGCGGCCGGTGAAGCTGGAGCGAATCGTCGGCCCCCTTGCCGAGATCTCGGACTCCGTCGCGCCGGGAGAGCGGGTGGTGAGCCAGGGCGTCGACCAACTGCGGGCGGGGAGATAAGCGATGTTCGACCGCATCATCGCCTTCAGCCTGACCCACCGGCTGTTCGTGCTGGCCTTCGCCCTGATCCTGCTGATCTATGGCGGCTGGACCATGAGCCGCTTGCCGGTGGACGTCTTCCCCGACCTCAACCGTCCCACCGTCACCATCATGACCGAGGCCGCCGGTCTGGCGCCCGAAGAGGTGGAAGCCCTGGTCACCCGTCCGGTGGAAACCGCCATGAACGGAGCGCCGGGGGTGACGCGGGTTCGCTCCACCTCGGCCATCGGTCTGTCCATCGTCTTCGTGGAGTTCGACTGGAACGCCGAGATCTATCGCAACCGCCAACTGGTGACCGAGCGACTATCGACCATCAAGGAACAGCTTCCCACCGGAATGACGCCGGTCATGGGGCCGGTCAGCTCCATCATGGGCGAGATCATGCTGATCGGATTGCGCTCGGAGAGCGGCGCGACGCCGCCCATGGAGCTGCGCGGCCTTGCCGACTGGCTGATCCGGCCGCGCCTGCTGTCCATTCCCGGCGTGTCCCAAGTCATTCCCATCGGCGGCGAGGTCAAGCAGTATCAGGTGATGGTCTCGCCGTCCCGATTGTCGGCGCTGGGCCTGTCCTATACCGATCTGGAAACCGCCCTGGCCGGATTCGCCAAGAATTCCACCGGCGGGTTTCTCGAACAGCGCGCCTCGGAATTCCTGATCCGCAATCTGGGCCAGACGGTTCGGCTGGACGATCTGCGCGACACCGTGGTGGCGTGGCGCGGCAATGCCCCCATCACGGTGGATCAGGTGGCCGAGGTCCGCTTCGGCCCCGCCATCAAGCGCGGCGATGCCTCCATCGACGCCGCCCCGGCGGTGATCCTGGCGGTGCAGAAGCAGCCGGGCGCCAATACCGTCACCCTGACCCGCGAGGTGGAAAAGGCCCTGGCCGAGCTGAAGCGGTCGCTGCCCCCCGATGTCGGCGCCGACCACGTCCTGTTCAAGCAGGCCGATTTCATCGCCCGCGCGGTGGACAATGTGGAGGCGGCGCTGCGCGACGGCGCCGTCCTGGTCACCATCGTGCTGTTCGCCTTCCTGATGAACATGCGCACCACCTTCATCAGCCTGATCGCCATTCCCCTGTCCATGGTGGCGACCGCCCTGGTGTTCCACGGACTGGGCCTGTCCATCAACACCATGACCCTGGGCGGTCTGGCGGTGGCCATCGGCGAACTGGTGGACGACGCGGTGGTGGATGTGGAGAACATCCTGCGCCGCCTGCGCGAAAACGCCCGATCACCCGATCCCCGCCCGGTTGCCGAGGTCATCCGCGACGCCTCGTCGGAGGTGCGCAATTCCATCGTCTACGCCACCGTCATCGTGGTTCTGGTCTTCATTCCACTGTTCGCCCTGTCGGGTATCGAAGGCCGCCTGTTCACCCCGCTGGGCATCGCCTATGTGGTCTCGATCCTGGCGTCGCTGGCGGTATCACTGACCGTCACGCCCGCCTTGTCCTCCTATCTGCTGCCCCGAGCCAAGGCCGTGGCCCATGGCGACGGCTGGCTGGTGCGCAAGCTCAAGAGCCTGGACACCAGGCTTTTGCGCTGGTCCTTCGCCAATCGGGCCAAGGTCATCCTGCCCGCCCTGCTGCTGGTGCTGGTCGCCGCCGCCTCGGTGCCGTTCCTGGGACGGGCCTTCCTGCCCGCCTTCAACGAGGGAACGGTGACCATCAACCTGATCCTGCCGCCGGGCACCTCGCTGTCGGAATCCAACCGCATCGGCACCATCGCCGAACGGCTGATCCTGGAAGTGCCCGAGGCGAAGTCGACCGGGCGGCGCACCGGCCGGGCCGAGCTGGACGAGCATGCCGAAGGCGTCCACTACACCGAGATCGACGTGGACCTGAAGCCGTCCGGGCGGGGTCGCGAGGCCATCCTGTCCGATCTGCGCGGACGGCTGGGGCGCATTCCCGGCGTTGCCCTCAATATCGGCCAGCCCATCTCGCACCGCCTCGACCATCTGCTGTCGGGCGTGCGGGCCGAGATCGCCGTCAAGATCTTCGGCGACGATCTCGACGCCCTGCGCGGTCTGGCCGAGGAGGCCCGCCGCCGCATGAGCGGCATTGCTGGACTGACCGACCTTCAGGTGGAAAAGCAAGTGCTGATCCCCCAGCTTCAGATCCGGCTCGACCGCGCCGAGGCCAAGAAATACGGCCTCACCCTCGACCAGCTGACGGTGACGCTGGAAGCCGCCCTGAACGGCAAGACCGTCAGCCAGGTCCGCGACGGCCAGCGCAGCTTCAACGTGGTGCTGCGCCTCGCCGAGGACTGGCGCGCCCATACCGCCGATTTCCGCCAGATCCTGGTGGACACCCCGGCGGGCAAGGTACCGCTGTCGCTGCTGGCCGAGGTGGTGGAGACCAAGGGCCCCAACGTCATCAACCGCGACAACATGCAGCGCCGCATCGTGGTGCTGGCCAACAGCCACGGCCGCGACATGGCCGCCATCATCGCCGATGTTCAGGCGGAATTGGCGGCCATGGCGCTGCCCCAGGGCAGCAGCATCACCTATGAAGGCCAGTTCAAGAGCCAGCAGGAGGCCAGCCGCCTGATCGCCCTGTTGGCGCTGGTGGCCTTGGCAGGCGTCTTCGCCGTGCTGTACAGCCACTTCCAATCGGTGACGCTGGCCCTGGTGATCATGGGCAATATCCCCATGGCCCTGGTGGGCAGTGTCGCCGCGCTCTGGCTGACCGACCAGACCCTGTCGGTGGCCAGTCTGGTGGGCTTCATCACCCTGACCGGCATCGCGGCGCGCAACGGCATCATGAAGGTGTCGCACTACCTGCATCTGGCCAAGGAGGAAGGCCAAAGCTTTGGCCCGGCCTTGGTGGAACGCGGTTCGCTGGAACGCCTGACCCCGGTTCTGATGACCGCCCTGGTCGCCGCGCTGGCCCTGATTCCGCTGGTGGTGGCCGGTGGCGCGCCCGGCAAGGAAATCCTTCACCCGGTGGCGGTGGTGATTTTCGGCGGCTTGATGTCGTCGACCATCCTCGACACCATCGTCACTCCTGTCTTATTCCTAACCGTCGCCCGCTCGTCTGTGGAGCGGCACTCATCCCTTTCGGAGAAGAAGACCATGAAGACCGTCGCCGCCGCCGCCCTTGCCGTCGTCCTGCTCGGCTCGGCGCCTCCCGCCCTGGCTCATGGGGCCATGAGCGCCTGGTACGGCGGCCAGTATCTGGAAACCGCCGAAAGCATTCGCATCGAATTCCTGGTTCGCGACGGCGGCATCCGGGTCTGGGTCCGCGATCACGACGACAAGACCATCGTCGCTTCGGGCAAGGCGACCTTGTTGGTGGGCGGCAAGACCGTCGAGGCCGTCTTCGCCCCGGATGGCGGATCGCTGTTCGCCCCGGCCCCGGTTCAGGCGGCGGACAAGGTTTCCGCCGTGCTGTCCCTGACGGTCAAGGGAAAGACCGTCATGGCCCGCTTCGGGCAAGACGCGGTGGCGACTCCGGGGTTGTCTCCCAAGGCCCAAGCGGGAAAGCAGGCGTTCGAGCAGGTCTGCGCCACTTGCCACGGAATCGCCTTGCGGGGTTCGGACCGCGCGCCGCCGCTGCTGCACCCGTCCTACGGCGCCAATTCGGGCCATGGCGACGAGACCATCGTCGCGGCCGTCAATACCGGCGCGAAAAGCCATATGTGGAAATTCGGCGACATGCCCAAGCCCGAAGGACTGAAAGCCGGACAGGACCAGGAGCTTGTCGCCTATATCCGGGCCATGCAGGCCGCCAACGGCATGGGCGGGGCGGCTCCCGCCCCGGCGGCCAATGCGGCGGACCACGCCCATCACCACCACTGAGAGCGGCCTTTAGGGCGTGATCTTGCCCTTCATCTTGAGATCGATCTTCAAGATGTGGTCCACCAGCCAGCGATTGAGGAATGCGGTCATCTTCTCGGTCGCCTCGGCCGGGGGGCCCAACCGGCCATCGCTGAACAGGACGATGAAATCGTTGAGGCTGCGCAGCAGCATGGCGTGCTGGATCTTGTTTTCCGCCAGCCCGTCATAGCCCATTTTTTCCTGCATGCGCTCCTCGCGGGCGAAGTGGTCGCGGGCGTAGTGCTGCATCTGACGGAGCGTCGAGCGAATACTGAGTTCGTCGGCTTGGCCGGCACCGCGACGGACGGCGCCCTCGAACTCATTGGCGATGCTGATCAGGTGACGGTGATCGGCATCGATTTCGGGAATTCCAACATTCATCTGGTCTCGCCACACGATCGGCATGCGCGGTACTCTCCACGTCTCGTCATCCACTCCCGCTTCCGGGCGGGCGCGTAAGGGTGTAGGTTGACGCCTTCGACGCCCGATTTCCATTTCATTCGTATCAAGACTGGGTTTCATGAGCGACAACACGACCAAGCCCGCCGCTTCCGCCATGTGGGGCGGACGGTTCGCAGGCGGACCCGCCGCCATCATGCAGCGGATCAATGCCTCCATTGACTTCGACAAGCGGCTTTACGCCCAGGATATCCGGGGCTCCAAGGCCCATTGCCGCATGCTGGTGCGCCAGTCCATCCTGACCCAGGAGGACGGCGATTCCATCCTGGCCGGACTGGACACGGTCCTGGCCGAGATCGAGGCGGGCGACTTCCCGTTCAGCACCGCGTTGGAAGACATCCACATGAATGTGGAATCCCGTCTGGCCGCCCTGATCGGCGAGGCGGCGGGACGGCTGCACACGGCGCGCTCGCGCAATGATCAGGTCGCCACCGATTTCCGCCTATGGGTCAGGGATGCGGTGGACGGCATGGACGCCGCCTTGGCGGGGCTGGTCGAGGCCTTGCTGAACCGCGCCGAGGAACACGCGGCCACCGTGATGCCCGGCTTCACCCATCTGCAAGCGGCCCAGCCGGTCACCTTCGGCCATCACATGATGGCCTATGTGGAGATGATCTCGCGCGACCGTTCGCGCCTCGCCGACGCCCGCAAGCGTCTGAACGAATGCCCGCTGGGCTCGGCGGCGCTGGCCGGGACTTCGTTCCCCATCGACCGCCACGCCACCGCAGCCGACTTGGGTTTTGCCGGTCCCATGCGCAATTCCCTGGACGGCGTGTCGGACCGCGACTTCGCCCTGGAATTCCTGTCGACGTCCGCCATCTGCGCCGTGCATCTGTCGCGTCTGGCCGAGGAGTTGGTCATCTGGACCTCGGCCCAGTTCCGCTTCGTGCGCCTGTCCGACGGCTTCACCACCGGCTCGTCCATCATGCCGCAAAAGCGCAATCCCGACGCCGCCGAGCTGGTCCGCGCCAAGACCGGCCGGGTGATCGGCGATCTCAACGCCCTGCTGATCGTCATGAAGGGCCTGCCGCTGGCCTATTCCAAGGATATGCAAGACGACAAAGAGCCGGTGTTCGAGGCCGCCGATACCATGGAACTGGCCATCGCCGCCATGACCGGCATGATCTCCGACATGACGGTCAATGCCGAGGTGCTGCGCGCCGCCGCCGGGGCCGGTTTCACCACCGCCACCGACATCGCCGACTGGTGCGTGCGCGCCATCAATATGCCGTTCCGGCGCGCCCATCATGTGGCGGGATCGCTGGTCAAGCTGGCCGAGGACCGGGGCATCGGCCTGGAAGACCTGACCCTGGCGGACATGCAGGGCATCGAGCCCGGCATCACCGCCGAGGCCATGGCGGTGCTGAGCGTCGACTCCTCGGTGGCCAGCCGCACCAGCTTCGGCGGCACCGCCCCGAACCGGGTCCGCGAAGCGGTCGCCGCCGCCCGCAAGAGCTTGAACGGCGGAGGATCGTGATGCGTCGACTGCTGATCCTGGGACTGGTGGTGCTGACGGCGGTTCCCCTGGCCGGTTGTGGCCGCAAGGGCAACCCGGAGGAGCCGGAGGACGCCGTCTATCCGCGCACCTACCCCTATATCCCGCAGCCGGAGGGGGCGAAGAAGAAGTCCAGCCCGCCCGCCTCGGGCAGCAGCGACTATCAGCCGCCGCAGCCGCGCATGACCACGCCCCCCACCAATGTCACCCCTCCTGACGCCGAGTCCCGATGAACCATTTCGAATACACCGACGGCGAGCTTTACGCCGAGGAAGTCGCCCTTTCCCGCATCGCCCGCGAAGTGGGAACCCCCTTCTATTGCTATTCCACCGCCACCTTGAAACGGCATTACACCGTCTTCGCCGATGCCTTGAAGGCCGCGGGCCTGGACGCCACAATCTGCTTCGCCTGCAAGGCCAATCCCAATATCGCGGTCATCCGCACCCTGGCCAATCTGGGGGCAGGCGCCGACGTGGTCAGCGAGGGCGAACTGCGCCAGGCCCTGGCCGCTGGCGTGCCTGCTTATCGCATCGTCTTTTCCGGGGTGGGCAAGACTCGGCACGAACTGGAATTCGCCGTCGCCAAGGGCATCTTCCAGATCAACGTGGAATCCGAGCCTGAATTGCGGCTGTTGTCCGAGGTAGCCTCGGCGCGCGGGGTGCGCATGCCCATCTCCATCCGGGTCAATCCCGACGTGGATGCGGGCACCCACGCCAAGATCACCACCGGCAAGAAAGAAAACAAGTTCGGCATCGAATGGACGCGGGCCCGCGAGGTCTACGCCCTGGCCAATTCCCTGCCCGGCATCGAAGTGGTCGGCGTCGCCTGCCATATCGGCTCGCAATTGACCGAGCTTGATCCCTTCCGCGACGCCTTCCTGCGGGTGCGCGATCTGGTGGCCATGCTGCGGGCCGACGGCATCGCTATCAGCCGCCTGGACATGGGCGGCGGCCTCGGCGTGCCCTATGACAGCGAAATCCCCCCCAGCCCCGCCGCCTATGCCGAGGTCATGGCCTCCACCCTGGGCGATTTGGGGTGCCGTATCGTGGTCGAGCCCGGCCGTCTTCTGGTGGGCAATGCCGGTATCCTGGTGTCGCGGGTGGTCTATGTGAAGGAGGGGGCGACGCGCACCTTCCTGATCGTCGACGCCGCCATGAACGATTTGATGCGCCCGGCGCTCTACGACGCCTATCACGCCATTGTCCCGGTGCATCAGGCCCGCCCCGGCGAGGGGCTCGTGGAGGTGGACGTGGTCGGCCCGGTCTGCGAGAGCGGCGACACCTTCGCCAAGCAACGCAAGCTGCCGCCCATGCGATCCGGCGACCTGCTGGCCTTCGGCACCGCCGGAGCCTATGGCGCCGCCATGTCGTCCACCTACAACACCCGGCCGCTGGTGCCCGAGGTGCTGGTCAAGGACGATGCCTACGCGGTGGTGCGCGCCCGGCCCAGCTACGAGGACATGCTGGCGCTGGAAAGCCTTCCCGACTGGCTCTGACATGAGTCCGCTCCCCCTTGCCGACCGGCTGCGTCTTGCCCGGCTGGCCTTGTGGGGGGAGCTTCTGGCGCCCGGCGTCACCGCCCTCTGGTCGCTGCTGGCCCTGGCGGCGGCCCTGGCGCTGCTGGACGTGGCGGCCGACCTGCCCGGCTGGCTGCATGCCGCCGGATTGGCGGGATGGCTGGCCGCCATTGGTCTCGTCACCTATCGCCTGACCCGAATTGCCCGTCCCAGCGATGCCCAGGCGGCCCGCAGGCTGGAAGAGGACAGCGGCGTCGGCCATCGCCCGCTGGCGGCGCTCGACGATTGCCTTGCCGGTGGCGATGCCGCGTTGTGGCAAGCCCATCTGCGCCGCATGGAGAAACAAGCCGAGGGGCTCACCCCCGGTTGGCCTCGGCCGGTCATGGCCCGCCATGATCCCCTGGGCCTGAGATTCGCCGCTCTGCTGCTGCTGGTGATCGCCGGGGCAGGAGGTCTTGCCGACTGGCACGACCGGGCGCGGCGCTTCCTGTTGCCCGCGCTGGACCTGCCGGGATTGGGCCCCTCGGCATTGGAAGTTTGGATCACGCCCCCCGCCTATACGGGCTTGACCGCCATGGCTTTGCGCCCCGGCATGGGCGCCATCGCGGTTCCCGAGGCAAGCGGCGTCCGCGCCGTGGTGGCGGGCGGATGGGGTGGGGCCAGCCTCAAGGCGGGCGATGCCGTCATCGCCTTCACCAATGATGACGGCGGCGGCCAAAGGGCCGAAGGCCGCATCACCGGCGGCGCGGTGCTGGCGGTGGATCAGGGATGGCGCACCGTCGCCGCCTGGCCCATGACGGTGATCCGCGACGCCCTGCCCTCCATCGCCCTTGTCGGTCAGCCCGAGCCCGACGAGCGGGGACGGCTTCAGCTTTCCCTGGACGCCTCCGACGATTATGGCATCGCCAGGATCTGGCTGGAGATTCAGCCCATGGAGACCGCCGCGCCTCCCCTGGTGCTGCCCTCACCCTTGGTCGTGCCGATGCCCCTGCCCGGCGACAAGCCCCGCAGCCTCTCCTTCGCAAGCCGCATCGATCTCGCCGCCCATGATTGGGCTGGCCAGACAGTCCGACTGATCCCCAAGGCCGAGGACGGCGCCGGTCAGATCGGCAGCGGCGAGGCGACGGTGGTCAGCCTGCCGGAACGCATCTTCCGCCACCCGGTGGCCCGCGCCCTGATCCAATGGCGCAAGGAGGTGAGCGAGGCGCCTCGCCTGGGGCCCGACGTGGCTGAAAAGCTGCGGCGCCTGCTGAGCGACCCCGACGCCATCGGCGGCGACGCGCGGGTCTTCCTGACCCTGGCCCTGACCCAGCGATTGCTGGCGGCGGAGTCGTTCGATCGCGACGACGTGCGTGACCTGCTGTGGAATGCCGCCGCTCGCCTGGACGACGGCGGCCTGCCTGCGGCGGAGAAGGATCTGGAACAGGCCCGCCGCGAGTTGGAGCAGGCGCTCGCCGCAAATGCTCCTCCCAGCCGCCTCGCCGAACTGGTCGAGCGCTTCGAAGCCGCCATGGATCGCTATCTGTCCGCCCTGGCGGAATCGGGCATGGAAACCGAGTCCTCACCCGATAGCGAGACCATCGGCGAAGACGAACTGAACGAGATGCTGGACTCGCTCCGCGCCATGGCCGAAACCGGCAATCGCGAGGCGCTTCGCCGCCGACTGGCGGAACTGTCGGAAACCCTATCCCGTCTGGGCGAGGCGCGGCCGCCCGGAAAGGCCGACCAACGCGCCGCCGAGATCAAGGCCAAGCTGCGCGACATCGCCCGTCGCCAGCAGGATCTGCTCGACCACAGCTTCCGCAAGTCGCCGTCGCCGACGTCCGAGGACGAAGGAGAGGACTCCCCCGCTCCGGCCAAGCCCAGCGCCGCCGAGGCGCGCAAGGCCGCCGAGGCCCAAAAAGCCCTGCGGGACGCCCTGGCCAAGCTGAACCAGAGCCTGGGCGACCATCCCACCACCTTGGACGACGCCGCCCGCTCCATGGGCGAGGCGGCCAAGTCCCTGGACAAGGGTGATTGGCCAGTTGCCGCCGAACAACAGAGCGACGCGCTTCGCCTCTTGGGCGATGGCGCCCGCGATATGGCCGATGCCATGGAGTCCCGGCGGGCCAAGGGCAAGGGCGGCGTCATCGCCCGCGATCCCTTCGGCCGCGCCCAGCAGGGTTCCGCCCATCGCGACGACGGCACCACCAAGGTGCCGGGGCAGGTGGAGACCCAGAGAGCGCGGGAAATCCTCGACGAACTGCGTCGCCGCGCCGGTGATCCCCGGCGGCCGGACTTGGAAATCGAATATCTGCGGCGGCTGCTGAAGCAGTTCTGAGGCCGCGAAAGCCGAATCACCACCAAGGCACCAAGGACACCAAGAGGGCGGAGCAAACGGCCAAGCCTCACTCTTTCGTCACGGCCGGGCGTGGCCCGGCCATCCACGCGGCTCCGCTTGAATGCCTTATGAGCCGATAGTCCAGACGGATGGGCGTGGATGCCCGTGACAAGCACGGGCATGACGGAAGGCAAGAAACCGTGTCGCCCTCTTGGTGCCCTTGGTGTCTTGATGGTGAATCGACCTTCGAGTGCCATACCGAAGGTGACGCCTTCAAACAGCGGCAGACTCAGGCGTTCGATGAAACCACGTCAATTTAAACCGGACGGCAATGGCCTGCGGCGCAGGATGACAAAACGAGAGTCCACCAAGAAAAAGCCCCGCCGGAGCGGGGCTTTCGTTATTTGGTCTCGGCCGGTTTCACCTCTGCCGGGGCCGGAGTGGCGGCCGGAGCCGCAGCAGGCGGGGCAGCAGGCGCCTCGGCTGCCGGAGCGGGGGCGGGGGCGGCCGGAGCGGCGGGGGCCACGTCGGGCACCGGCGGGGCGGCCGGAGCCTTGGGAACCGGCGGCGGAACGGGCTTGCCGTCGGCGGCGGATTCCACGAACACCACCACCACTTCCACGGCGTTGGGATCGGGGCGTTCCAGCATGATCTTGAAGCTGGCGGTGCCCTGGGGGTCCAGCGCCGAGACCGGCGGTTGCGACAGCTTTTCCTGCACCGGCTGCTTGTTCTTGTCCATGAGCACCAGCTTCATGGTGGGAACCGGCCGGACCCGATCGGTGATATTGGCGATGATGCCGCGCACCACCAGGACGTCGGTGTCGTTATGGACGAAGCGTTCCGGCGTTCCCGCCTTGCGCAATTCCAGTCCGGCGCCCGGCTTCTCGCGGCGCAATCCGGTCTGGGCCAGCATCTCGCCCGCCTCCGGCACCGCTTCCACCAACTGGTCCTGGAAGTAATAGCCAGCGCCACCCAGGCCGCCGAGAACCAGAAGGATCAGCAGGAACCATAGGAAGCCGGTCCCCTTCTTGCCTTCGGGGGCGGCGGTGGAAAACACATCGGGAATCGGCTGCGGCGCATCGAGCAGCCCTTCAAGCGACTCGTCGTCCTTTCCGGCGGCGGCGGTGCGCGCCCCGAAATTGGGGGCGGGCCCGGCATCCATGTTGAGATCATCGAGATCGGAATCCATGGCCTGCGCGGCGGCGCGCGGCGGAGCGGGCGGTGGCGGTGGCGGCGCGAAGCTTGGTTCTTCACGCGGCGGCGCCGAGAACGACGGGCCGGACAGATCGAAATCGGTGTCGTCGTCCTCCATCACCATCATGGGCTGCTGGTGCCATTTGTGTCCGCACTTGGCGCACTTCAGCTTGCGCCCAGTCGTACCCAGCGCGGAATCCGGGATGGAGAAGTTGGTCGAGCAGCTTGGACAGGTGATGAGCATGTTTTGCAAAGACCCGAAAAGACGTACTTTCTTATAGGCTGGAGCGAAGACCAACACAAGCTTGTGCTGACAACACGGATGTCGCCGTGTCATCCTTCGGCACGTTCCGGAGAAGACGCCGTGCGGCATCGCCCTCGTGGGGAAAACATAATCCGTTTCGACAGCGTCGGGCTGCGTTATGGCCTGGGGCCGGAAGTGCTTCAGGACATCAGCTTCGCCTTGCCGTCGGGCTCGTTCCATTTTCTGACCGGCCCATCTGGCGCCGGCAAGTCCTCGTTGCTGCGTCTGATGTATCTGGGATTGCGGCCGACCCGGGGCCGCGTCGTGCTGTTCGACCGCGACATCGCCAGCACCAAGCGCTACGAGCTGCCCGCCCTGCGGCGGCGCATCGGCGTGGTGTTCCAGGACTTCCGCCTGTTGGATCACCTGACCGCGCTGGACAATGTGGCCCTGCCGCTCCGTGTGCGGGGCGTCAAGGAATCCGAGATCCGCAAGCATGTTCCCGAACTGCTGTCCTGGGTCGGCCTCGCCGACCAGTTGGGCGCACGTCCCTCCACCCTGTCGGGCGGCCAGAAGCAGCGCGTCGCCATCGCGCGCGCCGTCATCGGCCGCCCCGATCTGCTGCTGGCCGACGAACCCACCGGCAACGTGGACGACCACATCGCCATGCGGCTGATGTATCTGTTCGAGGAGCTGAACAAGCTGGGCACCACCATCGTGGTCGCCACCCACAATGAATTGCTGGTCCAGCGCTTCGCCCATCTGCCCCGCCTGCATCTCGAGCACGGCACCATCACCCGTGTCCGCGACCAAGGGCCGCCGCCGGAGCCCGCGCCATGATGTTCCGCCGTCACTCCGATCTGCCGCTGGCGGGCGACGCCACCTCGCGCTTCCTGCCGTGGCTGGTGGCGTTGATGGTGTTCCTCGCCTCCATGGCGGTGGCGGGCGCCTTCGTCATCAGCGGCATCATCGACCGCTGGGACCACGACGTCTCGGGCACGCTCACCGTCCAAGTGCTGCCCGCGGGCGGCGATCAGGCGGAGGCCGCCACCGAGGATCGGGTGCGCCTTGCCGTGGATGTCATGCGCAAGGTGCCGGGGGTGGTGGCGGTCAAGGCTTTCGACAAGAAGCGCACCCTGGCGCTGCTGGAACCCTGGCTGGGCGGCACCGAGGTGGTCCAGGATCTGCCGTTGCCGCGCCTGATCGACGTGGCCGTCGATCCCACCGCCCGCGTCGATCTGGCCGAGGTGGCCGAGCGGCTGGCCCAGGCGGTGCCCGGCGCGTCGCTGGACGATCACCGGGTCTGGCTGTCGCGCCTGATCAACCTGTCGCGTACCCTGCAATGGCTGGCGGTGATGGTCGTCGCCCTGATCGGGGCCGTCACCGCCGCCACCGTGGTTTACGGCACCCGCACCGGCATGGCGGTGCATCACGGCATCGTCGAGGTGCTGCATCTGATCGGTGCCCATGACGACTATATCGCCCGGCAATTCGCCGACCGGGCCTTCGCGCTGGGCATCTCCGGCGGATTGATGGGGCTCTGCATGACGTTGCCCGCGCTCACCGCCATCGGCTGGGCGTCCAAGCGGTTGGAAGGCGGCTTCCTGCCCAGCCTCAGCCTTCCCATCATGGGCTATGTCACCATCGGCCTGCTGCCTCTGCTGGCGGGCGGCCTCGCCATGCTGACGGCGCGGCTGACCGTCCACGGCACCTTGTCCCGGATGCCATGAGAACCCGCGTCGGAATTCCCCGCGCCCTCCTGGCCGCCGGTACCGTCGCCTGCATGCTGGTGGGCGCCTGGGCGGGCGGGTTGATCGTCTTCGCCGCCACCATGGCCGCCACGGTGGAAGACCGCGACACCGCCACCGACGCCGTCGTGGTGCTGACCGGCGGCAGCGAGCGCCTGGCTGGCGGACTTGCGCTGCTGGAGCAAGGCAAGGGGCGCAAGCTGCTGGTCTCCGGCGTCCACAAGGGTGTCGATCTGGCGGAATTGCTGCGGCGTGCCGGTCGCCCACCGGCGGATACCCATTGCTGCATCGCCCTGGGTCATGCCGCCGACGACACCGTGGGCAACGCCGCCGAGACCGCCGCCTGGATGGCCGAGGAGCATTTCGCCTCGTTGCGGCTGGTGACCGCCTCCTACCACATGCAACGCGCCATGTTGGAGTTCCGCCGTGCCATGCCGGGGGTGCTGATCGTGGCCCATCCGGTGTTTCCCGACGCCTTCAAGAAGGATCAGTGGTGGCGTTGGCCTGGGACGGCGCACTTGCTTGCCACCGAGTATACCAAGTATCTGGGTGCGCTGGCCCGCCCCCTGTTCATTCCCAAGCCACCGGAGAGAAAGCCGTGACCGCCATCCGATCAGCCCTGTTCGTCGTCTTCATCTGGCTGTGGACCCTGGGGCTGTCCGTGCTGTACCTGCCGCTGCTGGTGCTGCCGCGGGGCGCCATGAAGCCCGCCATTCGCCTGTGGCTGGCCGGCGTGCAGGGCGGTCTGCGCGTCATCGCGGGACTGCGTTATGAGTTGCGCGGTGCCGAGAACATTCCCGATGGTCCGGTGCTGATCGCCTCCAAGCATCAGTCGGCCTTCGAGACCTTTGTCTTCCATCTGCTCTTCAATGACCCCGCTTTCATCTTGAAGCGCGAGCTGCTGTGGATACCTTTCTTCGGCTGGTATCTGGGCAAGAGCGGCGTCATCGCCATCGACCGCTCGGCGGGCACCAAGGCGCTGAAAGCCATGGTCAAGGGGGCCGAGGACGCGGTGGCCGAGGGCCGCCCCGTCATCATCTTCCCCGAAGGCACCCGCGCCGCGCCGGGAGCCAAGCTGCCCTATCATTCCGGGATCGCCATGATCTATGGCGCCCTGAAGCTGCCAGTGGTGCCTATCGCATTGAATTCCGGTGTTTTTTGGCGTCGGCGCGGCTTCATGAAACAGCCGGGAATCATCACCATCGAGGCGCTGCCCGCCATTCCTCCGGGCATGGATCGCAAGGGCTTCATGGCGGAATTGGAGACCCGCGTCGAGACCGCCACCGACCGCCTGGTCGCCGAGGCGCGGGAACAGCACCCCGATACGGGGCAAAACCATTGATTGGGTGTGGATTTCCCTTCCGCTGTGGATAAGTCTGTGGATTCGCCGTTTCCCCATTTTCATCCCCAGCACGCTTGCCGTGAAAAGCGGGGATAAGTGACGAATTGGCAAGTCCGCCAAGGCCTTAGCGACTCACAAGCCTGTTGGTACAAAGAAAGAACATTCAACTTGATTCTCCACCGCCCGGAGTCCTAGACTTGGGAGGGGCGACGGCGGGGCGGAGAGAGCGATTCCATGACACAGGTTGCGTCCATTTCCCAACAGATCTGGGACATGAAGTACCGGCAAAAGACCGCCGACGGCCAAGCCGTCGACAAGACCATCGAGGATTCGTGGCGCCGGGTCGCCCGTTCCCTGGCGGTGGTCGAAGCCGATGCCGCCGCCTGGGAAGACCGCTTTTTCGAGGCCATGGAGGACTTCAAGGTGCTGCCCGCCGGGCGCATCCTGTCGGGGGCGGGTACCGGCCGCAAGGTGACCCTGTTCAACTGCTTCGTCATGGGCAACATCCCCGACGACATGGCGGGCATCTTCGAGCATCTGAAGGAGGCCGCCCTGACCATGCAGCAGGGCGGCGGCATCGGCTACGACTTCTCGACGCTCAGGCCCAAGGGCGCCCCGGTGAAGGGCGTCGGCGCCGACGCCTCGGGGCCGCTGTCCTTCATGGATGTGTGGGACGCCATGTGCCGCACCATCATGAGCGCGGGGTCGCGCCGGGGCGCCATGATGGCGACCATGCGCTGCGACCATCCCGATATCGAGGCCTTCATCGACGCCAAGCGGGAAGCCGGGCGGCTGCGCATGTTCAATCTGTCTGTGCTGGTCACCGATGATTTCATGCAGGCGGTCAAGGAAGGCACCAGTTGGGAGCTGACCTTCAAGGGCACCACCTATAAAAGCCTTCCGGCGCGTGATCTGTGGAACAAGATCATGCACGCCACCTATGCCTATGCCGAGCCGGGCGTGATCTTCATCGACCGCATCAACCGGCTGAATAACCTGTGGTACTGCGAGGATATCCACGCCACCAATCCCTGCGTGACATCGGACGCCTGGGTCCAGACGTCCGATGGCCCCCGCCAAGTGGCCGAACTGGTGGGACGCCCCTTCACCGCCATGGTCAACGGACAGCCCCACGCCTCTGGCCCCCAGGGTTTCTTCGCCACCGGACACAAACCCGTGCTCAAACTGGTCGCCGTGGAAGGGCACTCGCTTCGCCTGACCGGCGACCATCCGGTCCGCAAGGTCACCACCCGGACACGCTGGCGCATGGAGACCGCCTGGATTCCGGCCAGCCAATTGCAACCCGGCGACGAGATCGTGGTGAACGACCACCGTTCGGCCCCCGCATGGGGCGGCGCCCATGGTGAAAGTGAAGGCTATTTGCTGGGCCTGCTGGTCGGTGACGGCACCCTCAAGGCTGATAAGGCCATTCTGAGCGCTTGGCCGGAAGCCCAGGCGGTCAACGGGGGAACCTCCGGCGTCCGAACCATGATGGAACGCGCGGAAATGGCGGCCCGAACCCTGCCGCATCGCGCCGATTTCACCGGTTGGGCCGAGGTTGCGGGGCGGGGAGAATATCGCTTGGCTCTGGCCGCCATCAAATCCCTCGCCGAGAAGCTTGGACTCGCTCCGGGACACAAGACCGCCACCCCCGATATCGAACGTCAATCCACCGACTTCTCGCGCGGCTTCCTGCGCGGGCTGTTCGACAGCGACGGCAGTGTTCAAGGCGGGCAGATAAAAGGGGTGAGCGTTCGCTTGGCCCAAAGCGACGCCGCCATGCTGGAAGCCGTCCAGCGGATGCTGCTTCGATTGGGCATCGCAAGCACCATCTACCGCGATCGCCGCCAAGCTGGCGCCCGCCCCCTGCCCGATGGCCGGGGTGGACTGCGGGACTATGATTGCAGGAGCCAGCACGAACTGGTGATCAGCGGCGAGAATCTGCCGCGTTTCGCCGAATTGATCGGGTTCGGCGACGGGGACAAGGCGACTCGTCTGGCGAATGCGTTGAACGGCTATCGCAGAGGGCTCAATCGGGAACGGTTCATTGCCAAGATCGAGTCCATCGATCCTGATGGCAGCGCCGACGTGTTCGACGTTCAAGTTCCCGGTATCAACGCATTCGATGCCAATGGCCTTGTGGTGCATAATTGCGGCGAGCAGCCGCTGCCGCCCTATGGCGTCTGCCTGCTGGGCTCTGTCAATCTGGCCCGGCTGGTGGACAGGCCGTTCGAGGACGCCGCCGCCCTGGACCTGGACAGGCTGGACCGGCTGGTGCGTGTCGCCGTGCGCATGATGGACAACGTCATCGACGTCTCCAACTATCCGCTGGAACAGCACCGCTTCGAGGCGCAGTCCAAGCGCCGCATCGGCCTCGGCATCACCGGGCTGGCCGACGCCCTGATCCTGTGCGGCGCCCGCTATGGCGGCGCCGCCGCCATCCGCCTGACCGAGACCTGGATGGCCGCCATCCGCCGGTCCGCCTATCTGGCCTCGGTGGATATCGCCAAGGAGAAAGGCGCCTTCCCGCTGTTCGACAAGGAAAAGTACCTCCAGGGCGAGACCGTCCGGGGATTGGATGCCGACGTGATCGAGGCCATCGAGACCCATGGCATCCGCAACGCCCTGCTGACCTCCATCGCGCCCACCGGCACCATCTCGCTGTTCGCCGACAATGTGTCGTCGGGGCTGGAGCCGGTGTTCAGCTTCACCTATAGCCGCGCCGTCCTGCAACGCGATGGCACAAGGCGGGAGGAAGAGGTCAGCGACTACGCCTATCGCCTGTTCCGCCGCATGAAGGGCGACAACGCGCCGTTGCCGTCCAGCTTCGTCGATGCCCAGAGCCTGACCCCCGGCGACCATGTGGTGATGCAGGCGGCCGTGCAGAAATACGTGGATTCGTCCATCTCCAAGACCATCAACGTGCCGGAAAGCATCGACTTCGAATCCTTCCGCGACGTCTATACCCAGGCCTACGAGCTGGGCTGCAAGGGCTGCACCACCTACCGGCCCAACGACGTCACCGGGTCGGTGCTGGAGGTCAAGCCCGACAAGGCCAAGGAAGCGGCCCGCGAGGCCGAGCCGGAATTGCCGCTGGAAAAGACCCGCGTGCGCCATTCCGACCCGTTCGAGGCGGGCGGCATCGTCCACCTGACCCAGCCGCTGGACCGCCCGGAGGCCCTGCCCGGTTCCACCTACAAGGTGCGCTGGCCCGATTCCGATCACGCCATGTACATCACGCTGAACGACATCATCCAGGACGGCCGCCGCCGCCCGTTCGAGGTCTTCATCAATTCCAAGAACATGGAGCACTTCGCCTGGACCGTCGCCCTGACCCGCATGATCTCGGCGGTGTTCCGCCGCGGCGGCGACGTGGTCTTCGTGGTGGAGGAGTTGAAGGCGGTGTTCGATCCGCGCGGCGGTCAATGGGTGGGCGGGCGCTATGTGCCCTCGCTGCTGGCCGCCATCGGCGAGGTCATCGAGCGCCACATGATCGCCATCGGCTTCATGCCCGACCCCAAGGAAGCCCGCGAGCCGCCCGAGGCCCGCGATCAGCGCCAGGTGGTCAACATGGAAGGCTCGCGCATGCGCCACTGCCCCAAATGCAACCAGCCCGCTTTGCTGCGCACCGAAGGCTGCGACACCTGCACCTCCTGCGGCTATTCCAAGTGCGGCTGAAGGAGCGCGGGCGTCCTCGCCCGCACTGAACCGGCGTCGTGTCCGACGGCCTGCGTATCGATAAATGGCTGTTCTTCGCCCGCTTCTTCAAGTCGCGGTCACTGGCCGCTACCATCGCCGAATCGGGCGAGACCATCTTGAACGGTCAAGTGGTAAGCAAGGCGGCACAGACGGTCAAGGCCGGGGATGAGCTGATCTTCTTCACCGGCCCCAGGCGGCGGCGTGTTCGCGTTCTTGCCTTGGGCACGGCCCGCCGCCCCGCCCCGGAAGCGCGGACATTGTATGAAGAGCTGACCTGACCCTGCTGGGATGGTGCCATGCCGAATTTATTGAGACTTCTCACGGCCATCCTGTTCATGCTGGCCACCGGCGCGCTGGCCGAGTGTCCGCGCGACAAGACCAACGAATGCGATGCGCGATCGCCGTGGTATGCCGCCAATGTCGTCCGATTGGCCACGGCCAATCCCAATTCCAGCGATACGTCGCGCTTCACCCTCAGCATCCACGGCCAGAACACCCTGACCATCGATCTGGATAATCGGGACCAGGGGCAGGCGCAGCAGGGCACGGTGACGCTGGTCGAGGGCCGCGCCATGCTGACGCGGGGGCTGACGCTACCAAAAGGCAAGGAAATCGATGCCCTGGATGCGCCGATCCTGACCTATCAGCTCTTGATCACCCTCCTCAACCGGTCGCTTCCCGACGGCCCCGATAGCCTCGCCGGGTCGCGAAAGGTGGACCTCGCGGAAACGGAACGCCCCATCCAGCTAGCGACCAACAGCGCCTCCATCGAGCTTCGGCCGCCGTGGAAACTGACCGGCACGGTGTCGCGCCGCAACAGCGAGACATTGGACTACGCTCTCGTCCTGACCTACGCGACGAAGTCGGGCGCGCATGTCATGTCGCTGGACGGCGATTGGAGCAAGCTGCGACAGCCTCCGCCGTTCGATGACTCCATGCCGCTGGCGGGCTGGCGATATCACTCGCTTGGGGTCGTGGTCTATCGGCAGGACGGCGCCACGGTGCTTGATTACACCGATCCCTCCCATCCATCCCCTTTGTCCACGCTGGGCGAACTCCGCGCTTCCATCATCGCCCAACACGCCAAGCCGTGAGATGGACCACGCCGACCATCCGATCCTTCGCCGCAGAAGCCTCGCCCTCGCCCGCCCGCCCCAGCAGGACGAGGTCGAGCGGGCGGCCGCCTTGGACGGCGTGATCGAGGCGCGGGCCGATGGTCCGCGCCTAAGGCTCGGCTATGACCTGCGACGGGTGACCTTGGGCGAACTGACGCCCCGCCTGCGCGCCCAGGGGCTGGAACCGTCCGACAGCCTGCTGGCCCGCCTTTGCCGTGCCTGGGGCGCTTTCCAGGACGACAACCGGCGCGACCAATCCAAGATCGTCCATCAGTGCTGCAACGTGCCGCCCGCCAAGAAATGATCCACGACCTCGAAGAGAGGGGAATCGCACACCCCCCCCTTATTGCCGCCAGGCAGCGCAACGATGAGTCCCAAGATGGGAAATATATTTTTTATACATCTTCTTTTAGGTGCATTTAATTGTAGGAGAATATTAAAGCCGGAATTAGCATGCCAATGATGCCACCTAAGTGTGGCGAGACCCATGGCTTGGCGAAGCGCTAATTTCGGAGGGTTTGATGGCTGATCGTTCCGATAGTGGAATTGGAGAGGGGCTGACCCCCACGGTGTCTGGAGTGAAATGGGGGCATTTCCACCAAACTACGAATGTATCTGAGACTCTATACCATGAGTGGTTCCCGCCGCAGATACAAGGACCACCTGGAAACGGGCACCAAGACTGGAGTGCGCAGATATCACGTGAATACTATATTTACGAAGACTTTGGGCACGGCAATGACGAATATCTTGTCGTCTATCGGGAGGATGGAATCATCACTCCGGGCCAACTCATCAGTGAAAAAATACTGACCGGTGGCGACCATGATTCCCCCCTCTGCGGCGATCTCTGCAAGGGCTATTTCCACCATAAAATCGAGGCATTCGTTGCGCCCAGCCTTACGGGCGACGGCGTATCCCTGACCAGTTCCTCGCCATCGAACGCGAACAACGTCACCCGGGTCGATAATCAAGTGGTCTCCACATCCTCCGATTCCATTTCCATCGGCGGCAATGGCGAAGGGCCGACCGGCGATGTTTCCGTCAGTACCAGCACCCAAGTCTGGCATGGCGTCTCTTTCGATCTGACGGATTGGAATGTGCTTGAACAAACCGATGTCGGGGCGCGGAAAGCCGCCTGGCTGTATTACCAGGGCCAAGCCTGGGACGGGCGAGCGGACCTGACACGCGATTTCTCGTGGTGGGAAGCGGCCTATAATGTTGGCGGAGGATGGGACGACGTAAAGCTTCCACCGTCCCTGTCAAGAACCACTCTAAAATACCACAATACAGCGTCGTGGCGTTTCAAGCGTCGATTGACCGCCCCCGATGGAAGCCTGCGGGTGTCATTCTCCGGTGGCGCGAATGTATACATGATCATGATTGCCATGCCGCAATTCAGAAACATTGGGCATCATCAGGCAACACCTCGAATAATGCCGATTAACTGGAATGATCAATTCGATATTGTCGAATGGGCGAACAAGAAGTGATGCCCATGCCTTCGACCAAACACTCTGAATCGACCCGCGATTGATGGGGGGAATATTCCATGCCGTTCTATCCGAATGACGGAAACGCGCCTTGCTCGATTTGCGCCGAAGTCTTCCCGGCCCTGTATCAGGTTCCGGGAGACTGGCACGCCGAAACCGCTCCCGGCGCGGGCGGGGCGGCCGCCATGCCGCTATGTTACAATTGCTTCGACCGCCATACAGATGTGCGGTTGCAGATACAGGAGACCGCGACCTGCCCCACCTGCAATGGCGAGTTGCAGGAGGCTGATCTTGATGCATGCATTGCCGATCTCCAGAATCCGGGACTGCACGGACTGCCCCCCGGCATCGACCTCCAGGCGCTCGCCCCCAACGTGGTCTTTGCGGATGAGGCCCAACAATTGGAGCAGGAAGAACAGGAGCTGCATGAGCACGAAGAGCAGGAGCACGAGGAGCACGAGCACGAGCACGAGCACGAGCACGAGCACGAGCAAGGGCGTGCGGGGGCAATGCTGAGAATGGCCAAGCAAATGCTGGCTCCCGCCAAAACCATCCCCCCGAAGGATTCGGCCAAGGCGACGACGCTGAAATCCAAGAAGGGGGTTTAGCGTTCGTGTCGCTTCCAGACCCAGCCCGGACAATCGTGGTGCCGCCCGCGAGCCATATGACGGTTTTGTTTCAATCTCCGGTTCAACCCTCCCCCGCCATGGTGTAGCCTATTCGAAAGGCATGCCGCCGCGACACAGGGGGAGGGCGTCATGAAGGCATTGAAGTCAGACAGCGTGTTGGGCGACATCTGGGGCGGCACCGCCGCCATGCTGGTAGCCCTACCCTCCGCCATCGCCTTCGGCGTCACCATCTTCTCGGCGCTGGGCAGCCAGTTCGGCGCCCAAGGCGCGGTGGCGGGCATTCTCGGCACCGTGGCGCTGGGCCTGCTGGCCCCCATGTTCGGCGGCACCAACCGGTTGATCAGCGCGCCCTGCGCCCCCGCCGCCGCCGTGCTGTCGGCCTTCGCCATCGAATTCATGGGGCGCGGCGGCAGCCCGGAACTGGGATTGCTGTTGCTGGCCCTGATGGGACTGCTGTCGGGCGGCCTGCAACTGATCATGGGCGGGCTGAAGCTGGGCGGGCTGATCAAATACATGCCCTATCCAGTGGTCAGCGGTTACTTGAGCGGCGTCGGCATGATCATCATCGGCAGCCAGTTGCCACGCTTTCTCGGCACCCCCAAGGGGGTCAACTTTCTCGGCGCCCTGACCTCGCCCGGCCTGTGGCGTTGGCAGGGCATGGCGGTGGGCGGCGCCACCATCGCCGTCATGCTGCTGGCACCCAAGGTGACCAAGAAGGTTCCAGCCCCGGTTCTGGGGCTGGTGGCAGGCATCTTGACCTATCTGGCGCTTGGCCTGTTCGATCCGGCGCTGATGACCCTGGCGGGCAATAGTTTCGTGGTCGGCGCCCTGGGCGGCGGCGGCGGCGGATTGCTGGAGACCTTTTCCGCCCGCTGGTCGGCCCTGGGCGATCTGGGGTTCGGCGCGCTGCGCGATCTGGTGGTTCCGGCCCTGACCCTGGCGGTGCTGCTGTCCATCGACACGTTGAAGACCTGCGTGGTGCTGGACGCCCTGACGCGGACCCGCCACGATTCCAACCGCGAGCTGATCGGCCAGGGCCTGGGCAATCTGGCTGCCGCCGCCCTGGGCGGCGTTCCCGGCGCGGGCACCATGGGGGCCACCCTGGTCAACATGTCCAGCGGCGCCACCACAAGACTTTCGGGCCTGATCGAGGGCATCGCCGCCCTGATCGCCTTCGCCCTGCTGGCCAACCTGATCTCGTGGGTGCCGGTGGCGTCGCTGTCGGGCATATTGCTGGTGATCGGCGTGCGCATGATCAACTGGAGCAGCCTCGGCTTCCTGAAATCGCGCTCCACCATTCTCGACTTCGCCGTCATCCTCGCGGTGATCGCCTGCGCCCTGTCCATCAGCCTGATCGTGGCGTCCGGCGTCGGCGTGGTCCTGGCGGTGTTCCTGTTCATCCGCGAACAGGTGCACGGCTCGGTGGTGCGCCGCATCGCCTCGGGCGACCAGACCTTCTCCAAGCGGGTCAGGGTCCAAGATGAAATGGACATCCTGGCCGAACGCGGCAACCAGACCGCCATCGTCGAATTGCAGGGCAGCCTGTTCTTCGGCACCACCAGCCAGTTGTTCCACGCCCTGGAAGCCGACCTGAAGACCCGCCGCTACCTGATCCTTGACATGCGCAGGGTTCAATCGGTGGACATCACCGCCGCCCATATGTTGGACCAGATCAAGGACATGCTGGGCGAGCGCCATGGCGTGCTGATCTTCAGCCAGATTCCCAAGCATCTGCCCAGCGGCAAGGACATGGAGCAGTATTTCGACCAGTTGGGACTGGTGCGGTCCGGCCATCCCGTGCGGATGTTCGGCGAGGTCGACGAGGCCATGGAATGGGCCGAGGACCAGATCATCGCCGAGGCCGCCTTGCCCGATAACGAGGAAAGCCTGCTGGAACTTCCCGATATCGAGCTGTTCAAGGACCGCAAGAAGGAAACCCTGATCGAGCTTGAAAAGAGCATGGAGACCCGGGAGGTCAAGGCGGGCGAGACGATCTTCTCCATCGGCGATCACGGCGACGAGCTGTTCCTGATCCGCAAGGGAACCGTGCGCATCGTCCTGCCGCTGGCGGGCGGCCATGTCCGTCATCTCGCCACCTTCGGCAAGGGCTCGTTCTTTGGCGAGATGGCCTTCCTGGACGGCGAGGCCCGCTCGGCCGAGGCGGTGGCCTTCACCGACGCCCATCTCTACGTGTTGTCGCGCAAGGGCTTCGACGCCTTCGCCGACGCCCACAAGAAGGTCGGGCTGACCCTGATGGAGGGGCTGGCCAGCGTGCTCGCCAGCCGCCTGCGCTACACCAATGCCGAATTGAGGGCGCTGGAGGGCTAAAATCCTCCTCCCCAATCCATCGCTGTTATCACTATGATCCGGCGGGGTGTCTCGCCCCGCGGAGGAGTCCATGTCCGACAGCCTGCTGATGCGCGGCTATGTCTTCGCCGGCATGATCATCGTGATCTGGACCGGCTTCATCCTGGTCACCCGCCTGGGCGGCACCGGCACCCTGACGCCGTTCGACATCGGCGCCATCCGCTTCGGCACCGCCGTCATCCTGGTGCTGCCCCTGTGGCTGCGGGCCAAGCGGCCGTCCCTGCTGACCCCGAAAGTCATCGCCCTGACCCTGACGGGCGGGCTCGGCTATACCCTGCTGACCTATTCGGCCTTCCGGCTGGCTCCGGCCGCCCATGGCGGCATCCTGCTGTCGGGCTTCCAGCCCTTCGCCATGCCCATCTGCGCCTGGGCCATCATGGGCGAACGGCCGTCGCCGCTGCGCTGGGCCGGAATGGCCGTTATCGCCCTGGGCGCCGCCACCCTGGCCTATGAGGTCTTCCAGGCCGACCAGTCCACCCTGGGCGGCGATCTGATGTTCGTGGCGGCCTCGGTCTGCTGGGCGCTCTACACCGTGCTGGCGCGGCGCTGGCGGATCGCGCCCTGGGAGGTGACCGTCAACGTGGCCATGCTGGCCGCCATCGTCTATCTGCCGATCTATCTTCTGGCCCTGCCCAAGCGCATCCTGGAGGCCGGAGCCGGTGAGATCCTGCTCCAAGTCGCCTATCAGGGCGTTCTCGCCGCCGTCATCCAGATGGTGATCTATATGCGGGCGGTGGAACTGCTGGGCACGTCGCGCATGGGCATGCTGGTGGCCCTGGTGCCGCCGCTGGGCGCCCTGGCGGCGGTGCCGGTGCTGGGCGAGCCGCTTACCCCCATGCTGATCGTCAGCCTCGCCCTGGTCTCGGCGGGCGTCCTGGTCGGCAACGCCAATCCTTCACTGCTGCAAAGGTTCCGCTGATGCCCTATGTCAACATCAAGATCACCCGCGAGGGCGCCACGCCCGAGCAAAAGGCCAAGCTGATCCAGGGCGCCACCCAGTTGCTGGTGGACGTGCTGGGCAAGAACCCCGCCACCACGGTCGTGGTCATCGACGAGGTGGACACGGATAATTGGGGGGTCGGCGGCGAGTCCATCACGGTTCGGCGCAAGAAAGGCCTGTAGCCGTGAGCCGCCAGGTCGAGGATCTGGAAGCGATTTTCCGGGCCGCCCTGCGGCGGGTCGATCCCTTCCGCATGATCGCCGACCATGTCCGCGCCGAGGGGAAGCGCCTGGTCATCGACTTCGACGGCTATCGCCATGAGGAGAATCTGAGCCGTTATGACCGGATCGTCGTCATGGGCGCGGGCAAGGCCTCGGCCCGCATGGCGCTGGCCTTGGAGCAGGTGCTGGGTGACCGCATCACCGAAGGCCTCGTGGTGGTGAAATACGGCCACGGCGAGACGCTGTCGCGGATCAAGGTGATGGAGGCGGGCCATCCGACGCCGGACGCCCAGGGTGTCCGGGCGGCCCAAGCCATGGCCGACATGGCGCGCCGAGCCGACGGGAAAACCCTGGTCGTCACTCTGATCTCGGGCGGCGGCTCGGCCCTGCTGCCCGCCCCCTTGAGCGGCCTCGGCCTGGACGACAAGCAGGCGGTCACCCGTGCCCTGCTGGCCTGCGGCGCCGATATCGGCCAGATCAATTGCGTGCGCAAGCACCTGTCCACCCTGAAGGGCGGCCGCTTGCTGTCCCTGCTGGCCCCCGCCCGCAGCCTGAACCTGATCCTGTCCGACGTGGTGGGCGACCGGCTGGACACCATCGCCTCGGGCCTGACCAGTCCCGACGACACCAGCTTCGCCGACGCCCTGGGCATCATCGACTCGTTCGATCTTCGAGACCAATTGCCCGCCGCCGTGGTCAAGACCCTGACCCTGGGAGCGGACGGAGGCATCCCCGAATCCTTGAAGCCCGGCGACCCGGCGGCCGCGCTGTCCGCCAATATCCTGATCGGCACCAACCGCACCGCCCTGCTGGCCGCCTGCGAAGCGGCGCGGGCGCGGGGCTATGCGGTCACCGCCCTGACCAGCAGCCTGACCGGCGAGGCGCGGGAGGTGGCCAAGCTGCTGTTCGCCGTCGCCCGCGACACCCGCGACGGAGGATTGTTGACGACGCCGCCCGCCTGTATCATCGCGGGCGGCGAGACCACCGTCACCCTGAGGGGATCGGGCAAGGGCGGCCGCAATCAGGAACTGGCGCTGGCGGTGCTGGCCGAAATGGCCCGGGAGCCCGGTCGTGGCCGCCGCATCCATGTCCTGTCGGCGGCCACCGACGGCGGCGACGGCCCCACCGACGCCGCCGGGGCCTTCGCCTCGGCCGAATTGCTGGAAGCGGCCGAGCGGGCCGGGCTGTCGTGGGACGCGGCCTTGCGCGACAACGACGCTTATCCGTTCTTCGACCGGCTCGGCGGATTGCTGAAAACCGGCCCCACCATGACGAATGTCTGCGACCTGCAGATTACCTTGGTGGACGAGGGTCCATGACCGATTGACCGGCAAGAGTGTTTGATTTTCCCGGCAGTTATTGCCGGTCTTCGGGGGAAGGCCGGACGTCTCGGAAGCTCCTCGCGACCCAGTCCCATTTGAAAACAATGCGGTACGGGCATCGCCCTGATCTGGCATGATTTCTGCGAAGATCCTGGCAAGGACCGCGTCCGCCAAAGCAATCCGGCGGCCCGTCGATCGGAGACCTTGCCATGACCACCAGCGTTTCGGCCTTGCCATCCTCGTTGGCCGCCCTGCTCAGCCAATACAGCAGCGGCTCGACCTCCAGCGCCAATTCGCAATCCGGCGACGCCGCCACCACCGGGCACGCCCTGCCGTCCGGCCGCGGCGCACTGGGCAGCGACCCGGCCTTCACGCTATCGCTGGGGCAGCAGGACGCGGGCAATGCCCTGATCGGATATAATCGGCTGGCCCAGTTGGGGAAATCGTTCGAATCCGACATGGCCGCGCTGGACCATCCGCTCCAGGCCGCCCCCGGCGCCGCCGGATCGGTCGCCGTGGAGGTCAAGCAATTGGCCACCGCCCAAGAGCTGATCAGCGGCCCGTTCGGCGATCCCGACCAGGTTTCGCTGGGCAGCGGAACCCTGACCATCGAGGTCGGCACGGTCGATCCCGAGAGCGGCGCTTTCGTGCCGGGCTCGGACCCGCTCTCCATTCCCATCGCCAGCGGCTCGCTGAACGATATCGCCGATTCCATCAATGCGTCGTCGAGCGGCATCCGCGCGAGCGTGGTGGAAGAGAATGGCGGCTTCTCCTTGCATCTGGCCGGAGACACCGGCGCCGCCAGCGCCTTCAAGATCACCGGCATGGCCGAGCTTGACTACGACCCGGCCAAGCCCGACCTGTCGTATCTGGCGACGGTCCAAAATGCCACCGACACCCTCTACTCCCTCGACGGAGAGGACTTCACCTTTGGCTCGAACACCGATGTGCCCGTCGCCATGGGCACCCGTGTGGATTTCAGCGGGCTGGGAAGCCTGAGCGTGGCGAAATCTCCGCTGCCCGACGCGGCGAAGTCGCTGATGGACGCCTTCAACGGCATACAGAAGTCCATCGCCTCCATGGCCGGCAAGGACGGCAAACTGGAAAAAGACGTCAACCTTGCCGCCGGTCTGTTCAAGTCACTGGGTGACGCCGCCACCGCCAGCTATAGCGACGCGGGTTCGTTTACTCAATTGGCCGATATCGGCATGACCCTCCAGCCCGACGGAACCTTCGTCGTCGATCAGAAAGCCCTGGACGCCGCGGTCGCCAAGGATCCGACCGGGGTCGAAGCGCTGATCAACCAAGTCTCGGCCGCCCTGTCCGATGCCATGAAGCCTTATACGGGAAGCAATGGCAGCCTCAATTCGCAGGTATCGCTGTTGAGCGCCCTGATGATGCACAACGGTCCCTCGCTGATCGACTACCTGACCGGTAATGGCGCCAGTCAACAAGGCGGCCTGGCGTCCTATCTGGGGGGTGAACAGTCCACCGACACCTCCGGCGGCCAGAAGGATCTGTTGTCCTATCTGGACGGCAGTTCCGCCTGATTCGGGAGTGGCGCTTCCGACGACAATGCTGCTGTGCTTCGCGGGGGGCTCCCATGCAGGGAGGACACGATGAAGTTTAAGCCATTTGTCATAATATTGGGTGAGCCTCAACCGAGAGAGGAGGGCCGAATGTTAGAAAATCCGAACGCCGTCGCCTTGGCCGTCGGCACCCATCTCGCCAATGATATTCTTCAGGTCATCGCGCCGCGTCCAGGCAAGGAAGTCCGCCAGGGCTTCGTCGAAGCCGTCGGCCCGGCCCGCCCCATTTGCCTCGATGACACAGGATGGTGCGATCACTACGGCCATCGTCATCTTGACGTGGATGTGGAACGCCTCTGAAGCCTTGTCACTTCGTGCCGCACCGAAAGCGCCGCCGGTCATCTGGGCGGCGTTTTCGTTTCGATACGCCGAGCCCGAATGAATGGGTCTCCTGACGTAAGCGCATGATGGTGGCGGACTAGCGATTGCCGCCCAAGGCGCTTTTCAGACTGGTGATCTCGTCGGCTCGCTGGCGCAAGCGGCGCGACAGCGTCTCGATCAACATCATGGCAACCTTTTCCGTCTTGGCCAGACGCGATCGGAACACCGTCCCACGAATGATCAAAAGCTGACAAGGTTCGATGGCACGGACGGTTGCCATGCGCGGCAATCTATCGATCACCGCCATCTCGCCGATCAATTGGCCGGGTTGGGTGAGATCGAGAAACATCTCGTTGCCCGACGGATCGGCCTTCAGCACCTGGACGAGACCGCTTTCCAATACGAAAAAGGTGTCGTCGGAGGGATCGCCCTCCTTGAACAGGAAGTCCCCCGCGTCCAGGCGGGTAAGGGTCTTGCGTCCTTCCTCGTCCTTGTCGTCGGCGGTATCGGCGATGCCGTTGAGGAGATTCCTCGCGGCCAGAAAGCCGTGTTCGCGCAGAGCCTTGTCCACGGCCTCCACCTGATCGCAGGAATTTCCCGCACGACGGCAAAGTTCGATGGTGGCGGCCAGTATCTCGGAGAAATCGGTGATGTCGCCCGCCCGACCGTTCAGCTCGCGCCCGGCGGCGCGGGCCAACAGCCGACTTTCGGCGATGCTGGCGAAGCGGATGCCCTCGGGGGCCACATAGATGGACTTGGTTCCGAAGCCGCATCCCTTGATGCCGCTTTTCCAACAATACTCCAGCAGGTTCGCCATGATCCGCATGATGTGCAGCGCGCCCTGGGCGGTCAGGCCCTTGTCGGTCGCCAGCATATCGAGGCGGACCCCCTTGGCGGTGGCGGTGACCAGATAGGATGGGCCGGTCTGCGATGGAATCTCAGCCAGCGCCGGCAGCAGGTTGGGATGGGAGACGCGGGCGCCCTCGCGCACATCCTCGACCAGCAGACCGGGGCGGAAGCCCGCATGACCCGGAGCAACCTCATAGAGGGAAATCGCCCGGTCGGCGAAGGGATCGAAGCCGGAATAGACCCCCCCCAGGGGAAACGTCGCCGGTTCGCCGAGAATCCGATAGCGGTCTAGGATTGCTTGAGCGACAGTCACGCGCGATCTCCATTCTCCATTTGCCGCCCAGCTTGACCCAGAGCAAGGCCACTGGCAATTTCGTAGTTCAGATCGGCACCGGAGTGATTGTCGAATGGGCGCCGCCAAAACCAACTTCGATGTTCAGTCCTTTGCCGACGACCACTGGACCTCCGTCGAGCAACACCCCAACGAGGATTCCGCCAAAGCGGCGGCTCAACGTCTGTTCGCCGCGTCCATCTGCATGGGCGTTCGCATCGTCCAAGAAACCGTCTTGGACGACGGCGCCGTGGACGGTGAGGTGATCTATAGCGAAATCCGTGACATCACCGAGGCCAATCTAGAAATTGTCGCCATCGACGACGCCCATATGTGCGCCGATATTTATGATTTCTACGGCATCGAAAGCCGCATGACCATCAGTCGACTGTTGCGCCGCTATATCGACAGGGTCTATCTCACCCCCACCGAGTTCCTGCACAACTACCGCGCCCTACAAAACATCAAGGCCTATGGCAATCTGCTGAAGGCCGGGGCCGAGCGGGTCGCCTCGTTACAGGGCAAGATGCCGGGACATCAGGTCTCTAC
The DNA here is from genome assembly GCF_003284725.1 of Paramagnetospirillum kuznetsovii. GTDB lineage: Bacteria > Pseudomonadota > Alphaproteobacteria > Rhodospirillales > Magnetospirillaceae > Phaeospirillum > Phaeospirillum kuznetsovii. The sequence goes on from NZ_PGTO01000003.1 coordinate 109,979, forward strand.
CCGCCTCGATAAGATCTACGACGTCGTCACCAAGATCACCCAACGGGTTCACAAGGTCGGCGAGAGTGGTGGACTGCCCGCCATGGTCGGCCACAAATTCGTCGATCAGATGGATGCGGCGATAGCATCGGCCCCGGCCGGGCGCGAGGATTTCCCCGCCCTGGTGCTGCTGTGCCGCGATCTGGTCCAGCACCGCTCGTGGCTGGCCAAGTTCGAGCGACTCGCCAAACTGGCGGGCCCCGACCCGCGCGAGGACGTCCTGGCCTTGATCGACGGTGTGGTGGCCGACCTGTTGTACCTGCCGTCCGCCTTCGACGATATCGTTGGTTTCCAGCGCAACATGGGGCATTTGCTATGCACCATCGCCGATCTGTGCAACGGCGAGTTCAATGCGCAAAAGTCCGAGGCAAAGGAACAGCTGGCGCTGTTCATGCCGCTTTTGGCCGCCGGTAAGATGCCGCAGACCCATGCCGTCTTGCTGGACCGCCTCACGCGCCAGATCACCAGTTCTCAACCACTCGACCGTTATGATCCGGCCCGAGAGCGCGATACCTTCAAGGCGGTGGCCACGCGCCTGCGCAAGGGCGGCGAGGTTCTGGGCGGCACATTGGTTGCCGATGCGCTGAGCAAGCGCGAGATATCGATGTTCGGGCCGGGCGGCATCGCGACGGCGGCCAAGGCGGCGGCACCGGCCGCCAAGCCCGATCCGCGCCGCATGGCCGCTCAGCTGGCCGAAATGGTCGCCCAAGGCGCCGAGGTGCGGACCTTTCCGCCCGGCAGCTTGATCTTCCGCGAAGGAGACGCCCCCGATCACGGCTATATGATCGTGTCCGGCCAGGTGGAAATCATCACCATGCATCGCAAGCAGCTTGTCCTGCTGGCGCGACTGGGCGAGGACGCCTTCTTCGGCGAACTGGCGCTGTTCAGCCCCATGAAGCGGACGGCGACGGCAACGACCCTGGAGGGCTGCCAGTTGCGGGTCATCGACATGCGCGAAATGCAAAAGAGGATCGAGTCGCTCGATCCCTTCTGCCAATACTGGCTTCAATATCTGGTGGGCCGCATCACCGATCTTTCGGCGCGCGTCACCAAGAGCAACAAGGGCGCCGCGGCATGAGCACGGTCAATCCAGAGGCCATGGAAGCCATGCTCGACCGTCTGGTCTTCCAGGCGGGCGACATAATTTTCGAGGAAGGCGACCCGTCGGAGACCGCCTTCATCATACGTTCCGGCGCTGTCGATATCGTGAAACGCAATCCCGGCGGCGACGTGGTGCTGGTCAGGCTGACGGCGCCCAAGGCGTTCGGTGAACTTTCCCTGATCGACAATTCACCGCGCAGCGCCGCCGCCATCGCCGCCGAGAAGACCGAATTGATGGTCATCACCGCCGAGAAGTTCAAGGCGAAGATCTCGGGGCTCGATCCCTTCATGCACAACTGGGTACTGTTTCTCAAGCACCGCATCCTCGACCTGTCCAGCCGAGTGGAAGAGTAGCCTTCCCTATTTGTCCTTCATGGTGACCACGTCCGAGGTCTCGCCGTCGCGCAACCGTTCCAGATGGAAGGCGATGCACGGTTCCGTCTGGTCCAGTGTCTCGAAGGCCCGAAGCGCTTCGGCTCCTCGTCCCTCCGCCATCAGGGCGTAGGCCGCCAGATAGCCACGCCCGGCGCCGCTGGCCAGCCAGTCGTCGGATACGGGCTCGTTGACCGCGAGGGGATGGGACTTGCCCTTCAGCATGAAGCGCCCCAGGGGCCGCAGCCCAGTCATTCCCGAAGCGGCGACGCTGGTCTCCGACACGCAAACAGCCGAGCCAAAATACTTATTCAGCCCCTCGACTCGGGACGCGGTATTCACGGAATCGCCCACCGCGGAATACTTGAAGCGCTTTCCCGATCCGAAATTGCCGATCAGTGCGGTACCGGTATGCACCCCAATGCGGGTGATGCCCCAGCCGCAGGCCTTCACATGATCCAAATTGCGGAACCGCAGGGAAAATTCCTCGATGCGTCGGGCGCAGTCGATGGCCCGCCGGGCATGATCCGCATGGGAAACCGGAGCGCCGAACAGGCAGAACACGGCGTCGCCGATGAAGTCCACCACGGTGCCGCCTTGGTCCATGATGATGCCGCACACGCCGTCGAAATACTGGTTCAGAATGGCGCCCAGCACCGGCGGATCGGTCTGTTCCGTCACGGTGGTAAAGCCGGCCACGTCGGTGAACAGGAAGGTCATTTCACGGCGCTCGCCCCCCAGTGTCAGCCGAGAGGGGTCACGCACCAGTTCTTCAACGATGCTGGGCGACATATAAAGCCCGAAGGCATCCTTGATGAATTGCTTCTGCTGGCGCTCCTGGCGCCCTCCCAGGGTTTCGGCCAGCCAAAGGGCGCTGGTCAGGGCCAGGCTGGGCATCAGCAGCGGAATATTGATTCCGGTCCTGGCGAAGGCGAAGAAGCCGCCGACCCACACCAAAACGAACAGCCCCCCGGCCAACCCCGCCTTGATTCCCACGCCGAAGGGCAGTCGGGATATGGCGATGGCCGCGATAGCGACCACGATGCATAGGAGCAGCTTGAGACGGGGATCAATGCCATCGCGATGGCGGCCGTCCAGCAATTGCGCCAAGGCATGGGCATGAATGACCACGCCGGGCGTCAATCGGCCGCCTTCCCCGGCACCCACCGAGAACGGGGTGCGATGGCGGTCGGTCAGGCTGAGATCGGAGCCAATCAGGACAACCTTATCCTTCAGCCAATCCTTGGGCATCAGCTTGACCGTATGGGCGGGAAACTGGCGAAACGGCGGAACATCGGCCGCGGGCTTGCCGTGCCATGATATTGGCTGAGCGACCGGATTGAGGCCGGGATACAGCTTGGACGCCAGGGCCAGGGGAAGTCCGGGAATGAAACCGTCCGGCGATGGGCGGCCAGCGAACATCTCGCGGACCGACTGATCATAGGCGTCCTTGTGCAAGGTGGCGTAGCCGCGCATGGCGAAGGGAATGAATTCGTCGAGATACTCCCGCTGATCCTCGTTCAGCCCTTCCTCGGCGCCGATATAGCTGGCCACCACCGGCATTCTCATCCGAGCCAAGGTATCGCGCAGTTCGGCATCCTTCGCCGGTTCCGACGCCTGATCGAACAGAATGTCCACTCCCACCGCCTTGACCCCCGCCTTATCCAGGCTATCGAGCAATTCCGCCAGGAAATGGCGGTCCACCGGCGAACGGTAGGGAAACATCTGCAGCGTGTCCTCGGTAATGGATACGACCACGATGTCGGGATGCTGGGGTTCAGGCGGCAGCAGCGTCGCCACCCGGTAGTCGGCGGTCCAATTCTCCACCATGGCCATGAACGGCAGGTATTCGGACAGAAGAAAGGCGGCCAGGACCGATATGGCGGCGACCGCCCCATGCCCCAGCCAGATTTTCATCTTCGCCATGTCATTGCGCTCCGTTGACCAACGCCCTCGCTTGGGCGCCGCATCCCAATTCCAGCAGCCAGGCGGCGCGGGCTGCGTCGGTGCCCAGGCTGGCGGGCACGGCATGGATGGTGACCGCCACCGAACTGGTTCCGAGGGCGAGCAGATAGGCCTTGCCGTTGTGCAGCGGCAGCGAGGCGGGCAAAGCCAGCCGGTCCTCGCCAGCAGGCCACGGCGCTTTCGCCCGCCACGATCGATCGGACGGGGAAATTTCGATCTCTGTCTCGCCAAGGGCACCGAGGCCACGCCACAGCACCACCTCGCCGCCCGCCATGACGCAGTGGTCGCCGCCGTGACGCACATCCACCAGCCAGGGCTCCGGCGGTGGTGGTCGCTCGTCGCCGCCGCTGCGCACCACACCAGCCGACGTGGTGTCGGCGGCCTGGGCGGTCATCAGGCCCTTCAAGGATTTGGCCATGTCCGCCTGGGCCATTTGCACCTCGGCGGCCGGGGCCGCCTCCGACGGTCCCTTCAGTTTGATGGTCCGCCCGTCGGCGGTGACCAGAACCAGCTTTTGCCCCACCGCCAGACTCAGCGGCTTGGCGCCATCAAGAACTTGCCCAGGCGCCAGTTCGATGCCTTTCGCCTCGACCACATAGACGTCCACCGCCTGGGCAACCCGGGGAGTGGCGAGGATCATGGCCGCCAGCAGGGCAGCTTGCCAGGGCTTGCCGAGTCTCATGGACTTGCTCCCGCCATGGTTCCGCCGATCAGGGTAAAGCCAGCCCAGTGAACCGGATGGGCGGTGGCCCGGTTGTCGAGAAGATCCAACTGCGCTTGGCGAAGGGCGGCGTCGAACCCTTCCGTCGCCACGGCGGCATTGCGCTCGAAGGCGCGCGTCATCAATTGGGTGGTGGACGCCGAGGGAACCGGCCAATGAGACGCCAGAACCGAACGGGCGCCAGCATGAAAAAAGACGTCGGCCAGACTGGACAGGGCCTCGCCGCCGAAGCTTCCCCCCGCCGAAGCGGTATTGCAGGCGGACAGAACCACCAGATCGGCATCCAGGCGCAGGGCGGCGATCTCGCTGGCCTCCAGAAGTCCATCCTCGGCCTTGACGGTGGCCGGGCTCGGCGGCGGGCTCAGGGCGAGGCCCGGTTCCGACTGACACTTCAATTCGGCCGGCAGCAGGCCATGGGTCGCGAAATACAGCACGCGGTATTGGTCGAGCGCCTTGCCGCGAAGAGCGCTTTCGGTAGCGGCCCCATCCAGCAGGATATCGCCGGACGATGCCTTCAAGACCCGTCCGACCGCGTTCAACTCGGTGGCGGTATCGGGCAGCGGCGCCAGTTGGCCCAGCATTTGGGCGGGCAGCGGCCCGTCGCTGCGGCAATGATCAGCCAGTGCCGAAGCTCCCCTCTGCCCGCCTCCGCTAAAGCGGGGATTGCCGATGCCCAATAACGGACGTGTCGCTTGGGAGGTTCCCGCGTGACGGCGCATGGAGACCAGAGCGCCCACCGACGGCCATTGGGCGATGGCGGCGTGGCGGACCAGCCAGTCGGCCTGGGCGGGCTCCACCGAACTGGGCGGGCCGACCACCAGGGCGGCGGACGGCAGGCTGGCAAGGGCTCCGGCCGGAATCACCATCAGATGGCGGGCGGTGCCGAGGATCGGCCCCAACGGCGCGAACAGCTTGCGATACAGCGAATGGGCCAGCATCAGGTCATAGCGCCCCACCCGCCCCTCGTGCACCGCGATGCCCTTGCGCAGATCGGCCACGTCGGTCGCAAGCTCCGCCTTGGTAATGGGTAGCAAAGCCGCCCGGATGTCGTCGGCCGTGACGGCCACTGCCAAGCCGAAATCGTCGCCGAAGGCAAAGGCGACCACGGCCTCGCCCGGCTTCAGCGCCGTCCGCAGACGGGCAACGGTAACAGGAGCGGGATTGGACAGATTGGCATAGTCAGGGAAGGCAGTGCGCAGATCCACATCCAACTCGGCCATCCGCGTAACAGCCAGACCGTACTGCTCGGCCAGCCAGCTTTCCCGATCAAGATCCCGTTGCTCGCTCGGCCGGGCTGCCTCGGTGGCCAGGGACAAGCGGATTTCGTCGCGTCGGCGCTGACTGTCCTGGCGCTCGGCGACCATCTTGGCGATGCGCTCGTCTCCGGCGGCAAATTTCAATGCGGCGTGGGACACCGTATCGGCTTGCTGCCCGGCCTGGACCATTTGCAGGACAGAAAATACCTGATCGAGGAGGGCGGGACGGTCGCCGCCGTGCTCCGCCACTTCGAGGGCAGTCTGGATAAATGGCGCCACTGCTTCGAAGCCGAGGCGCAAGCCTTCCGGCGAGCGTCGCGACAGCATGGCGAATTCGGCGCGGAAATCCTCCATGGCCTCGCCGTAGCGCCCCTGATCGGCGTGAAAGCGGCCAAGAGCGGCCAGGGCCAGGATGGTGGGCATGCCGTCGTTGAACAGCCGTTGGCTGGTAGCGACGGCCTCCTTCAGCAAGGGCTCGCCTTGCGCCGCCCGCCCTTGGCGGCCATAGACCTCGCCCAAGGCTGCCAAGGCCCGCACCCGCCAGCCGCCGGGCAGGCCGACCGTCTTGTCGGTAATGGCAAGCGCCTCGGCGGCGGCGATCTCGGCCGTGGCGAGATCATTCAGCTTGAGAGCCATGGCCGCTTCCAGCAGCAGGCTCTGCGCCTGGTCGCCCCTCGCCAGGAATCCGTCCATCAGCCCGCCCCTGGCCCCGACCGCGCCACCATCGGCGACGACCATGGCTTGCCGCGCCAGAGTGGCTTGCCGCGCCAGGGTCCGCGCCTCCGCATAGCTGTGGCGATTGGCGGCATCCAATGCCTGATAGCTCAGCAGGCGCGGCACGTCGTGGGGAGACACTGACTTGCGCACCAGCGGCTCGGCACGGCGGAACAGTTCCCCCGCCTCCACGAAACGCCCCTGGTTGCTCACTTCCAGGGCCAGATGCATCAAGGTGTCGCCCAATCCGGGATCGGTCTCGCCGAAGACCTTGCGCTGCACGTCGAACGCCCGCCGATAGGCTTGCTCGGCACCGACATGATTGCCCATGCCGTTGTTGAGCCGCGCCAATTCGGTCAGATCGCGATAGCCCGCGGCCAGGGCCGGATCGAACAGGGCAGATTTGCTCGCGGGCTTGTCGCGACGGGGATTGACGGCGGTTTGGGCGGCGCTCGGCGGGGCCAGATGAGCGATGGCGGCTTCAAGCGCCGGCTGATTGGCGGGCACGCCCTCGGCCTGGATCAGCAACTGGCCCCGAATGGCGGCCACGGTAACGGCTGGCCAGCCGCCCTCCCGCGCCGAGCATAGGGCCACCAGCACGTCGCCGCCGTCGTCGGATGTCACCCATTCCCCAGGCTGACAGGACAATCTGAACGCCATGTCGGCGGTGATCGGGCTGTCGGCGACGGCCTTGGCGGCGGCCTCCCTGGTCGGCGCCGCCTCTCCGGTCCAATCGGCTCTCACCCGGCCACCGGCCAGGGAGGTTGGCCCGCAACGGACTTCGATCGGGGCCGGAACGCGCGGATCGGCCGAGATGGGGGCGCGAACCTCGCCACGGCAATCCTGCCCCAGCAAGTCCTTGCCCAGCAGAACCGAATCGTCCGCCCAGGCAAGTCCGGCCGACACAAATCCCAAAGCGGTCAGGGCGACGAGGCGGCCGATTGCTACCACAGCGCCGGATTCCCAAAGCTTGAGTAGCGCTGGCTCACGCCGGGAATGTCTTGGTTGCCAGCGGGCGCCGCCGGAACCTCGCGTTGCAGCAGGCCGGGAATGACCTGGGCCACGGCCGGTTTGGCAGCAGGCTCCTTGCGGGGACCGTCGCGGCCACCGCCGGGCTGGGGTGGACCGCCGGGACGGCCGCCTTGCTCCGCGCCCTGCGCCCCGGGCTCGCCGGGCGGCCCGAAGGCAGACTCGCTCGCTTCGCCCGCCAATGCGTCGCCCCCCCCGGGCCCTTGTCCCGGAGCGCCGCCACCCGGACCGGCTCCGCCCAGCACATCGCCTGCCCCCACTCCGCCGGGCGGAGGCGCACCCATGCCTTGCGGTCCGGGAGCGACCGATCCCGGAGGCGGAGGCGGAGGCGGAGGAGGCGGTCGGGACGCTCCGGGTGGCGATCCGCCTCCCGCTGGGTTGTTGAGGGTGACGGTACCCGCCCCGGCGGTCAGCACCGCGCCGTTGTTGATCACGGTGCGGGTTGCGGTCACCGAAATGTTGCCGCCGGTGGAATTGATGGTAGGAGCGCCGCCGCCGCCCAGGCTGACATCACCACCCGACAGGCTAATGTTTCCTCCCGCCGTGGTGGCGGTGGAGTAATTGAGTACGCTGGCATTGCCGGCCGAAATGCTGACCGCGCCGCCGGTCGTGATGGATGAGCCGTTCTGGCCGGTGAAGTTGCCACCGGAATTGATCGTCAGGGAGTTTGTTGCTCCCGTATTGATGGCGACGGTGTTCATCATCGTGATATTGCCGCCTGCCGAGGTCGATAGCGAAACGGCGCCACCACCGAGCAAGGCGACGATCTTTCCGTCGGTGATGGAGGATGCCGGTCCGCCCACATTGGGCGTCAGCGGATTTCCCGCCATGTTGACAGGAGATCCGCCCGCCGCGCCGTGCGTGATGTCGAAGTCCAGCGGATCGAGCAACAGGGAGCCGGAGCGCCCCGATGAGGCCGTGCGATCCACGCTGCCCTCGAAGGCCAGATAGCTCTTGCCGGAAACCTCCACCGCACCGCCATCACCGCCCCCGGCCCCGCCCCTCACGCTGACGAAGCCATAGGCGCGAGTGGTCCCATCGGACCAGACCACCACTTGACCGCCATTGCCCCGGTCGGTGGCGTCGGCCACCAATGTCGCGGTGGGCGCAAGATAGGTCACGCTGGAATTGGACTCGGGGCCTTCGCCATGCCAGTTGCCTCCCGCCAGGATCGTGCCGCCACCAGTCGCACCGGATGCATCGATGCGCGCACCATCCATGATGCCGACCGTCTGGCCCAGAACCTTGACGGTACCGCCGGTCTCGCCGCTATTGGCCCCCACGGCCTGCACCTGGCCGGTTACCGAGACGATGCCGGTAGCGCCACCGTCGAACACGATCTCGCCATTCTTGGCCGAGACCGAGTTGGCTTCAACCAGGCCGCCGACATTGATGACGTCGCGCGTCACCGCGTCGATGGACCGCGCCGCGATCAACACTTGGCCGCCAGCAACTTTGATGAGTCCGCTATTGGTGGCCACAGCCCCCACCGCCGCCTCGCCGACCTGATAGCGCAGCAGTCCGTCACCATTGACGTCGACGTTGAAGGTCTTGGCGGCGCCCAGGGCGGCGGCGCCCTGCGGCGCGCTGATCTGACCGGAATTTTCCACCTGGACCGCCGCCAGGATCACCGTGCCGGTCGGCGCGGCGGAAATGACCCCGGCATTGCTGACCGCCCCATTGGCGGTGGGCGCCGAAAAGGCATAGCGCGCCGCCAGGAAGTCGGCATTGGCGATGCTCGAGGTGGTGGCGACAAAGCTGCCGACGCTGATACGGCCGGAACTGCCGATCTGAATACCGTTGGGATTGACGATGAAGACGATGCCGTTGGCAAGCAGTTGCCCGTTCAGGCTGGACATGGAGCCGCCGATCACCCGGTTGAGGATGCTGGCCTGGGCGTTCGGCTGGGTGATGCGGACGATCTCGCCCGCTCCGATGGAAAAGCTGTTCCAGTTGATGACCAGCTTGCTGCTCTGCTGGATGATGTTGAGGGTATTGCCGCTCTGGGTGATGGTGGCCTGGCCGCTGACGACGCTGCCGTTCTGCGGCGCCGCCTCCGCGACCAACGCCGGAACCATGGCCAAGATTGTGCTGGACAGAAGCAGTGGACGTCGGCCGAAGACGAGCAAGGCGTTCATGTCAGAACCGTCCAGACAGAGCGAGGATGACACGGGCGAAATGACCGCCCACCGTGCTCTCTGCTCCCTGAAGGCGGTGGGCGGCTTCCAACGTCGCGTCGAGACTATCGGTCAGGCCCGAACGCAGCCCGGCACCGCAGGATGACAGTCCCTGCTGGCGTCCCGTGCTGCGGATCCAGACGAGACCAGCATCGTAAAAGGTATAGACCATCAGGGATTTCGCTTCCGGAACAAGCGCCGAAATATCGTGGCGCAGAGATGCCGTGGCACCAAAGCCGTGATCGCCCACCAGGGCGCTGGGATCATAGCCGTGCCCGTAGGTGGTGCCGCCCAAGGCGAACTCCTCGCCCGACAGCAGGGTCACGTCGGAGTACTGCCCCGAAGTTCCCAAATACAGATCCCATGACGGCGCGAGATTTTGCAGGCGGCTGAGATCGAAGGTGGCCTTGGTGAAGGATGGATCCGCCCCCAGCCGCGATAGGGAGGCATCACCCCGCGCGCTGCCGCCCAACTGCGGCAGGCCCCGCGACAGCCCCATGGCGGCGGAATCAACCCCCGACAGCCAGCCCGAATGTAGCCATGACAGCTTGGCATCCACCACCCGCCACCGGTCGAAGCTGACAGGCACACCGGCAAGATGGCTGTTTGCCATGCGGGCGGTCAAGCCGCCGTCGAGGGTGATGGTGTTCGCCCTGGTCCGCAGGAGCGGATAGCTGAGCCTTCCCCCCAGATTGGAACTGAAGGTCCGCCCATCCTGATCCTCCAAGGTATAGCCTGGGCGCGACATGCTGTAGTCAAAGGCCAGCGAAGCCATGGCGCCATCGGTCCCCATGGGCTGGACATAGCCCAGGCGCATGGCCTTTTTTTTCCGGCCATCCGGAGTGGACGAGACGCCTGCCGTGACCCGTTCCCCAAACCCGGCAACCGAGTTCAATCCAATGTCGGAATTGGCATACCAAGGCCCCTCGTAGCGTGAGGACCGGTTGTCGACGCTGGCCGTCACATCCATGGTGGCGACGGACGCCGTCAGCACCAGATCGGCGGCGCCGGTCTCGTCCTTGGACGGCTTGAGCAGACCGGCGGCCTTCATGCCCGGGAGGTCGTTGACGAGCAGCAGGGCTCGCTCCATGGTGTCGTTGCGCAAGGGGCGTTGGGCCACGACCGGCGCAAGAATTCCCCTGACCCGCGCCTCCTCGGCCCCGGCCAGTCCCTCGACGGCGATGGCCCCGACATAGCCCTCCACCACCTGAATCTTGAATATCCCACTTCGCGTCCGCTGGGGCGGAACCACCGTTCGCGTCAGCAGATATCCTTCGGCGCGGTAGCGGGCCTCGATGGCCTCGGCGATCCCGATGATGTCCGACAGCGACACTTCTCGGCCGATAATCGGGGCGGCCAACGCGGACAGATCCTCCTTGGGCAGTGCGGTGGCGCCTTCGACGACCACTTCACGCACCAAGAAGCGTAGCGAATCGACGTCCTGGCCCAGGGGGGCGCGTTTGGGCGCCGGAATAATGATGTCGAAATCGCCACGAGGGGCAGGTTGCACCACCGGCTTTTCCCGGCCGGGCTCGGCGCTGCTCGGCAGACGGCTTTGCCCTTGCGCGGAGAGTGGCAGCCAAAAGGTAAGCAACACGACCGCCAGCCTCCCAGACAAATATCGAGCATGGTTGGAAGCCGTTGCCAAAAGAAAATTCCCCCAAAGATATCGCGTCAATCCCAGATCAATTTGCGCCCCTGCCCAAATTTTCCGCACTGACCAGCGGCATGATAACGTCGAAAAGTAAATTGAACCACTGCAGTCCGGGTGGCCGAGGAACCGCGCTAAAATTCCTCCAGCAGTATGAACATAAGCACTACATCATGGGACATCTGGCCCGTGACCTTGAGCGCAACCGGGACCATTCCATAGGCGTCGAATTCGTTGCCGCCCATCCTGCCCGGGCGGGTGGCGGCCCCCTATCCCGAATTTCCCCAACTGACAGTCCGTCACGCTATTTCTAGGGACAGGTGGGGGACAAAATCAGCCAAGCGGCATCGCCGCTCTGCTGAGCGCCGTCGAGGTCATGCCGTAACTGCTTGAATTTGTTGGTGCCCCAGGCCGGACTCGAACCAGCACGCCGTTGCCGGCAACAGATTTTGAGTCTGCCGCGTCTACCATTCCGCCACTGGGGCACCGCAAGAATGGTGGGCGGACTATAGCGAAGGCGGGGGGCGGGTCAACGGATTTCCGCCCCCCGATTTGCCTAGACGCTGAAGTATTTGGCTTGCGGGTGGATCGTGACGATGGCCGAGGTGGACTGTTCCGGCTCCAACTGGAATTCGTCGGACAATGTGACGCCGATGCGATCAGCCCCCAGCAGCGACAACAGCGCGGTCTGGTCCTCGATCCTGGGGCAGGCGGGATAGCCGAACGAGAAGCGCGAGCCGCGATACTGCTGCTTCAGCAGCTTGTCCATATCGGCGGCGTCCTCGGCGGCGAAGCCCAGTTCCGAGCGGATGCGCTTGTGGACGTATTCCGCCATGGCTTCGGCCATCTCCACCGACAGACCGTGCAGGTAGAGATAGTCCTGGTACTTGTCGGCCTTGAACCAGTCGCTTGCCACCTCGGTGGCGCGCTTGCCCATGGTCACCACCTGCAATCCGATGACGTCGCGCACCGGGTCGGAGACCGGGCGGAAGAAATCGGCGATGCACAAGCCGCCCTCCTTGGCCTGGCGCGGGAAGGGGAAGCGGGCGGCTTCGGTCTTGCCGTCCTCATGGAACAGCACCACCGAATCGCCGTCGCTTGCCGCCTTCCAGTAGCCGTAGGCGGCCTGGGGACGCAGGATTTCCTCCTTGGCGCAGCGCTTGAGCATGTCGAGCGCGATGGGCTTCAGCTCCTTGTGGGCCCAATCCTTGAACTCGGCCAGCGAGCGCCCCTGCTTCCGGTAGCCCCAATGGAACTGGTACAGCATGGTCTCGTTGAGGAAGGGGATCAGGTTCTGCAGATAGGTGGACTCGATCACCTTGGCGCCCCAGAACGGCGGCACCGGTACCGGCACGTCCTTGTGCAGCTCGGCGCGGCGCAGGTTGATCTCGTCCCAATCCACCGGGCGGAGGCTAAGCTGTGCCGCCTCCCCCAGCTTGCGCGACGGACTGCCGGGGCGGTGGGGATCGGCGGCGCGGGCGTCCACATGAGCGTCGAACTTGCCCTCGGCCACCTTGGCCATGAGGTCGAGGCCGTCGAAGGCGTCGCGCGCATAGGCCACCCGGCCGGAGCCATAGGCGGCGCGGCAGTCTTCCTCCACATATTTGCGGGTCAGCGCGGCGCCGCCCAGCAACACGGGAATGTCGAGACCGGCCGCCGTCATCTCTTCCAGATTCTCGCGCATGATGACGGTGGACTTCACCAAAAGGCCAGACATGCCGACAGCGTCGGCCTTGTGCTCCTTGGCCGCCTTGATGATCTCGGCCACCGGCTGCTTGATGCCGATATTGACCACCTTGTAGCCGTTGTTGGTGAGGATGATGTCCACCAGGTTCTTGCCGATGTCGTGGACGTCGCCCTTGACCGTGGCCAGCACCAGGGTGGCCTTCTGCTGCCCGTCGGCCTTTTCCATATGGGGTTCCAGCCAGGCGACGGCGGCTTTCATGGTCTCGGCCGATTGCAGCACGAAGGGAAGCTGCATCTTGCCCGAGCCGAACAGCTCGCCCACCACCTTCATGCCGTCCAGCAGCAGATTGTTGATGATGTCCAGCGGCTTCCAGCCCTCGGCCATGGCAGCGGCGAGATCGTCGTCGAGGCCGGTGCGGTCGCCGTCGATGATGCGCTGCTTCAGGCGGTCCTCGGTCTTGGCGGGCAAGGCGGCCTTGACCTCGGCGGCCTTGCGGTCGCCGAACAGGGCGATGAAGCGGGCCAGCGCCTGGGGATCGTGATCGAAGATCAGATCCTCGGCGGCCTGGACCTCTTCGGGCGGCAGGGTGTGCAGGGCCAGGATCTTGGAGACATGGACGATGGCGCCGGTCATGCCCGCCTGCATGGCGTGATGGAGGAACACCGAGTTCAGGATCTGGCGCGCCGCCGCCTTCAAGCCGAAGGACACATTGGACAGGCCGAGCACGATGCCGCAATCGGGCAGTTCCCTGGCGATCCGCTTGATGGAGTCCAGCGTCTCCACCGCCAGCTTGCGGTCGTCCTCGTTGCCGGTGCAGATGGTGAAGGTCAGCGGGTCGAACAGCAGGTCGCTGGCGGGCAAGCCATGTTGATTGACCGCGAAGTCATAGAGGCGATGGGCGATGCGCATCTTGGCCTCGACGTCCTTGGCCATGCCGTCCTCGTCGATGGTCAGCGCCACCACGGCGGCGCCAAACTTGCGGGCCAGCGTCAGGCGGTCGGCGGCATCCTTCTCGCCGTTCTCGAAATTGATGGAGTTCAGGATGGCCTTGCCGCCATAGAGCTTGAGACCGGCTTCCAGCACCGGCAGCTCGGTGGAATCGATCACCAGCGGGGTGGTCACGGCGCCGCGCAGACGCGAGACCACCTCGGTCATGTCGCGCACCTCGTCGCGGCCGACGAAGGCGGTGCAGACGTCGAGGGTATGGCTGCCCTCCTTGACCTGCTCGCGGGCCATGGCGGTGATGCCGTCCCAGTCCTCGGCATCCTGCAGGTCGCGGAACTTCTTGGAGCCGTTGGCGTTGCAGCGCTCGCCGATGGCCAGGAAGGCGTTTTCCTGCTTCAACGGAACTTGCGAATACAGCGAGGCCACCGCCGGAACCCAATGGACCGAGCGCTTGACCGGCGTGGGGCGATAGCCGTTGCCGATACGCTTCAGCATCTCGTTGGTCGCCGAAATATGCGGCGGGGTGGTGCCGCAGCAGCCGCCCAGCAGATTGGCCCCGGCGGCGACGAAGCGTTCGTGCCACACCGCCAGTTCGTCGGGCAGCAGGGGATAGCGGGTCTTGCCGTCCACCAGTTCCGGCAGTCCGGCATTGGGCTGGATGGAGACGAAGCCGTCCCAGTTGTCGACCAGCCACTTGAAATGCTCGCCCATCTCCTGCGGCCCGGCGGCGCAGTTCAGCCCCATCAGCGGCACGTCCAGGCTGTGCACCACCGTGGCGGCGGCGGCGATGTCGGCGCCCACCAATAGGGTGCCGGTGGTCTCCACCGTCACCTGGACGAAAATGGGAATGTCCTTGCCCGCATTGGCGCATGCGATCTTGCAGCCATTGACGGCGGCCTTGATCTGGAGCGGATCCTGGCAGGTTTCCACCAGGAAGGCCGAGACATTGCCCTTGATCTGTCCGGCGGCCTGGATCACATAGGCGGCTTCCAGCTCGTCATAGCCGATATGGCCAAGCGTCGGCAGCTTGGTGCCCGGCCCGATGGCGCCGAGGACAAAGCGCGCCCTGCCGTCGCCCTTGAAGCGCTCGGTGGCTTCCCAGGCCAGCTCGATGGCGAGACGATTCAACTCGTCGGCCTGATCGGCGATGCCGAATTCGGCGAGCGTGATGGGCGAGGCGCCGAAGGTGTCGGCCTCCACCATGTCGGCGCCCGCCTCGAAATAGCGTTCGTGAATGCCGCGAATCACATCGGGGCGCGACTTGACCAGGATCTCGGTGCAGTTCTCAAGCCCCATGAAGTCCTTGTCCACCGACAGGTTCATGGCCTGGACCAGCGCGCCGGTACCGCCGTCGCACAGAAGAACGCGATTGTGAAGATGATCGAGGATATTGGTCATGGGTCTTGGTCCTTAATGACGGCCGAGGCCGGCCCCAGGCGAATTCACCACGAAGGCGCGAAGGCGCGAAGGATCACGAAGAAATAGTCCTTCTTCCCCTTGTCTTCGTGCCTTCGCGCCTTCGTGGTTCAATTTTCAATCTTTTTTCGCCGTCGCCCTGACCCCCAGGATGTGGGAGATGGCATAGGCGAGGTCGGCGCGGTTCAGGGTGTAGAAGTGGAACTGCTCCACCCCGTTCTGGGCCAGGATGCGGCACTGTTCGGCCGCGACGGTGGCGGCCACCAGACGGCGGGACTCGGGGTCGTCGTCCAAGCCCTCGAACAGATTTGCCATCCAATCGGGGACGGAGGCGCCACAGGCGGCGGAGAATTTCTGCACCTGGGCGAAATTGGTCACCGGCAGGATGCCGGGCAACACCGGAACCGTGATTCCGGCCTTGGCGCAGCGCTCCATGAAATTCAGGAAAACCGCCGGATCGAAGAAATACTGGCTGATGGCCCGGCTCGCCCCGGCATCGATCTTGCGCTTCAGATTATCCAGATCGAAATCGGCGGAAGGCGCGTCGGGATGCTTTTCCGGATAGGCGGCCACGGAAATCTCGAAATCGGCGATGCGCTTCAGCCCCTGGACCAGATCGACCGCATAGGCGTAGCCGTCGGGATGGGCGGCATAGGGCTGGCCGTCGGGCATGTCGCCGCGCAGGGCCACGATATGGCGGATGCCCTCGTCCCAGTAGCGCCGGGCGATATCATCCACCTCGCCGCGCGAATGGCCGACGCAGGTCAGATGGGCGGCGGGCCTCAGCTTGGTCTCGCGGGCGATGCGCACCACCGTCTCGTGGGTGCGTTCCCGCGTGGAGCCACCGGCCCCATAGGTCACCGAGACGAATTGGGGGCCCAAGGGCTCCAGCCGCTGGACGCATTCCCAAAGGGATTGCTGCATCTTCTCGGTCTTGGGCGGGAAGAATTCGAACGACACGCTGACCGGTCGGCGGGAGGCGCAGGCGATGGGCAGTTCGGACAGGGGAAAACTCAAAGCAAATCGCTCCTTGGCGCAGGTTTCTCGGCCGTCCACACCACCACGGTCAAGGGTTTTCCGGGAAGGCGGGAAACGGCGTGCAATGTCAGTCCGGCACCGCGCACCCAGTCTTCCACCTCGGCGTCGGAAAAGCCAAGGCGGCGATGGGCGTGCTGGTCGCGCAGGATTTCCAGGTCGTGGGGGGCGAAATCCACGATGGCGAGGCGGCCGCCGGGTTCCAGCACCCGCGCCGCCTCCGCCACCAGCAGGCCGGGCTCGGTGGCGTAGTGCAGCACCTGATGAATGGTCACCGCGTCGGCGGCGGCGGCGGGCAGCGGCAGATGGCTGATGTCGCCCTGGCGCACCATGCAGTTGCGCAGGCCCGCCCGTTCCAGATTGGCACGGGCCACCGCCAGCATTTCACGCGATAGATCGATGCCGACGGCGCGTTCCACCTTGGGGCCCAGCACTTCCAGCACCCGGCCGGTGCCGGTGCCCATATCCACCAGATCGCGCACCGGGCGACCGGCGAAGACGTCCTGCAAGGCCTTTTCCACCACGGCATCGTCCACATGCAACGAGCGGATCTGGTCCCAGCGCGACGCATTGTCGCTGAAATAGTCCTGCGCCTTGTCGGCCCGCGACGCCCGGATGGCGGCCAGGCGCTGCTGATCCATGGCCAGGGTCCGGTCCTCGGGCGGCAGCAGATCCAGCAGATGGCGGGCCAGGATGGCGCCCCGCCCCTTGGCGGCAAGCCGGTAGAACACCCAGGCGCCTTCCGGGAATCGATCCAGCAGACCGGCGTCGCACATCAGCTTCAGATGGCGCGACACGCGCGGCTGGCTTTGGCCCAGGATATGGGTCAGCTCGGTGACGGTGAGATCGCCCTGGGCAAGCAGGTGCAGCAGTCGAAGCCGTGTCGGCTCGGCGGCGGCCCGCAATCCCGTCAGCACTGTCTCCACCGGCACCCCCTCGAATACATATAAACATATCTTTATACGAGTTTTCGGCGCGCGGATATAGGGTGTTCGCTCCGTGGTGCAGATTTGTCACACGCAAGAACACGGATGCCACAATCAAGACTCTGCCCCCTAGCCTTTCCGCCTGGACTGTGGTACCTCGGAAAGTAGGGACGTTACGCTCCCCGCAAGGCGCAATTTGGCCGTTCGAAAGGCCATTACAAGGTGCGAGACCCATGACCGTGATCCGTGCAAGCCGCTCCGTCATCACCCGTTTCGCCGGATCCGTGATGGCCCTCGCCCTGCTCGCGGGCTGCGCCACGCCGCCTCCTGCCGACGACAAGGAAGCCGTCGCCGAGTGGCAACAGGTCAACGACCCGCTGGAGCCGATGAATCGCGCCGTCTTCGCCTTCAACGTCTTCGCCGACGATTACGCCATGAAGCCGGCCGCCCAGGCCTACCGCCATGTCATGCCGAAATTCGGCCGCGACCGCGTTCACAATATGCTGGCCAACCTGAACAGCCCGCTGGTCTTCGCCAACGACCTGCTGCAGGGCGAGCCCGACCGTGCCGTCCAGACCCTGTTCCGCGCCATGCTCAACACCTCGTTCGGCCTGCTGGGCTATGCCGATGTGGCGGCCGAGGCCGGCATTCCCGCCCATGAGGAAGATTTCGGCCAGACCCTGGCGGTGTGGGGCGTCGGCGAAGGCCCGTTCCTGATGCTGCCGATCTTCGGGCCGTCCAATCCCCGCGATACCGTCGGGCTGGTGGCGGAATTCTTCGCCGACCCCTTCGATATCGCCATGGCCAATGCCCGCAAGGAATGGATTTCCTATGCCCGGATCGGCGTGAGCGGCCTCGACAAGCGCGAAAGCCTGCTCGATACCCTGGACGAGGTTCAGCGCAGCTCGCTTGATTATTACGCATCCTTGCGCTCGCTCTATCGCCAACACCGCGCCTCGGAAATCAAGAATGGCCGTGGTGGCCCGACCAAGGTGCCCTCTCCCGGCATGACGGGCAGCGCTGCGCCGGTTCGCAATGACGAACTGTCTCAAAGGGCGCAGTGATCGATGATGTTTCGTAGATATTTCCTGACGGCCCTTGTCGGACTGGTGACCTGCCTCGCCCATGGCCCATCCTCGGCCAGCGCGGGAGAGCAGGATCCGAAAATTTTCGTTGCGCACTTGGCCGATCAGGCCATGGAAACCATGACCGCCAAGGGGCTGTCCGACCAGGATCGGGCGTCCCGCTTCCGTGCCTTGTTCACCTCCGAGGTGGACTTGCCGGAAATCGCCAAACTGGTGCTGGCCCGTCATTGGCGCACCGCCACGCCCGAGCAGCAGCAGGAATTCGTCAAATCCTTCGAGGATATCGTGGTGCTGACCTGGTCCACCCGCTTCAAGGATTACGGCGGTGATCTGCGTCACAGCGTGGTCAATGTGAGCAGGGATGAAGATCGAGTCCTGGTTGATTCCAAGGTGGAACGTCAGAGCCAGCAACCCATCGCCCTGCAATGGCGCCTCAAGCAGTCCGACGCCGGGCTGCGGGTGGTGGATCTGGTGGTCGAGGGTTCCTCCATGGTCATCACCTATCGCGCCGAATACGCCTCGGTGATTCAGTCCAATGGCGGCAAGGTCGAAGGCCTGCTGGCCGCCATGCGGACCAAGCTGGCCGAATTGAAGGCCGGTAGCGCCACCAAGGCCAACTAGACCAAGCGTCCCGTCTCCAACCGGACTTCGCGATTGGCCAACCGGGCGCAGACCTCGCGGTCATGCGACACGATCACCATGGCCTGCGGCAATCCCGCCAGAATATCCAGCAGACGCTGACGGGTTTCCTCGTCCAGGGCGTTGGTGGGCTCGTCCAGCAGCAGCGCCTCGGGTCGCATGGCCAGCACGGCGGCCAGCGACACCAGCCGACGCTGCCCCCCCGACAATTTATGGGTGACCCGGTTCTCCAAGCCTTCCAGTCCCAGCGCCATCAGGGTTTCGTGGACGATGGCGCGGGCCTCGGCCGTCGACTTGCCCTGGTTGAGCGGCCCGAAGGCCACGTCCTCGGCGACGGTGGGGCAGAACAACTGGTCATCGGCATCCTGGAACAGCAATCCGGCCCGGGCGCGAACCTCGACGAAATCCTTCTCGGTGTCGCGCTGGCGTCCAAAGGCGACGATGCGCCCCGCGCTGGGCGTCACCAGCCCGACCATGAGATGGAGAAAGGTGGTCTTGCCCGCCCCATTGGCGCCGTTCAGCGCCACCCGCTCCCCGGCGGCAAGATGAAAGTCCACCCCGTCCAGAACCGGGCGCGACGCCTCATAGGCGAAGCGTATTTCCTCCAGCCGGATCACACGCCCAATCCCACCACCAGGGCCAGCATGACGGCGGACACCGCGCCCAATCCCCAATCCAGGGCGCCGGGCGGTCGGATGTCATCGTCCTCCAGGGATGGGAACTGACCAGTGAAGCCCCGGCACCGCATGGCCGCGTCGATGCGCTCGGCCCGCTCCAGCGAACGCACCATCAGCATGCCGAACAGATAGCCGACCGACCGCCAGCAATGCAGCCCGGCGGCGGGACGGAACGCCCTGGCCCGCATGGCGAGGCGCAGACGGCGGTATTCGCGGTCCAGCACGTCGATATAGCGGATGGTGAACAAGAACAGATGCACCAACCGCCGGGGCGCCCCCAGCCGCGACAAGGCGCGTCCCAGGCGGACCACGTCCATGCTGCCCAGCAGAGCCAGCAAAGCCACCGCCACCGCATTGGCGCGCAGGGCGATCACGCAGGCCTGACGCAGCCCCTCGGCCGATGCGGCGAAGCCCAGCGGCTCGGCCACCACCCGGCCTTCCACGGTGAAGGGCAGCAGGAGCAGAACCGCGACCATGAAGCCTTCCAGCGCCAGCAGGCGGCGCAGGGTCAAGCCAAGCGGCAGCCGCGCCAGCGCGGCGGCAAGCACCGCGACACCCAGGGCCAGGGCCAGGGCCGCCAGCGCATCCACCGTCACCACCACCAGCGCGAACAGCACCGCCAGGATCACCCGGGTGCGCGGGTCCAACCGCTCCATAAGCGAGGGGCCATCTTGGGGCTCGGCGCCATCCAAAATGGCATCGCACCGGCAGGGGCCGAGAAGGCTCATGACGTCCTCCCCCGCGCATTGAGCCACGCCACGATGCCGAACAGCCCGAAAATGGTGCCGATTCCGCCCAGGAGGTCGTGCAGGCGCACCTTCTCCTCATAGGCGTCCAGCTGCTGGCGCAATGGCCTGATCTGGCGCGCCACCGCCGCTTCCACCGCGTCCATGTCGGCGGCGGCGGCCACGCTCGCCACCGTGGGGGCGGATCGGGCCGAGGCGGCAACTTGTGGCAACGAGGTGGGCGGCAACGAGGCGGGAAACTCGTCCGCCGCGACCAAAGCGCTGGCCACATGGCCGTCTCCCGCATCCACCATGATGAGGTGATCCATGCGCACGTTCACCGGAAAACGGAACGAACCATCCTCAGCGGTGGCGAAACGGCCGACCTCGGCGCCGTCCGGACCCTGGACCACGCCGGAAACCCCCATGGCCTTGGCCCCGCCGGAGAAATAGACCAGACCGCTGATGGCGGCCCCCTCGGCACTGGCGAACACTTTCAGCTTATGGGCCTGGGCCGGGTGGGCCAGCAGCAACAGCACCAGCAGCAGGGCGAGCGTCTTGATCATGACGCCCTCGCCAGCATCTCGGGCTTGACGCGGGCCAGCAGCGACACGGCTGCGGCGGTGAATACCGCCTCCACCGCCATGACCGGCACATGGGCCACCACCACCAGACGGGCGGCGGTCTCGAATTCGCGCCCCGACAGCCCCAGCATGCAGGCCACCATCACCGCCGTCAGCAGGACTCCCCCTCCCCCGGCCAAGCCCCCCAGAATGGCGGCGCGGCGCGGGCTGCCGTCACGCCAGGCCAGCCGGAACAGCAGACCGGCCAGCAAGGCGGGCACCGCCATGTCCATGGTATTGACCCCCAGCACCACCAGCCCGCCGAAGCCGAACAGCACCGCCTGCAGCACCAGTGCCACCAGCATGGCCGGGAACACCGACCAGCCCAGCACGATACCCGCCAAGCCGCCCAGCAGCAGGTGAACCGAGGCGAGACCGGCAGGCAGATGGATCAGCGAGGCGACGAACAGAACCGCCGACAGAACCGCCACCCGAGGCACCCGCACCGGGTCCAGCCCCTTCAGCCCGAACGCCACCCCAACCGTGCTGACAATGGCTCCCGCCACCAGCACCGGATTGGACAGCACGCCATCGGGAATATGGGCCAAGTCTGCTTTCTCCTACTTCATATCCACGGCGCGGACCCAGATCAGTCCGCCCAGCTCGGTCTTGGCCGGTTTGCCGTCAGGCGATTTCACCGGCTTGTCGCCCTCGACCAGCCCGTTGAAGCCCCACCAGCCCGCACGCGGCATGGCATAGGCAAATTGCCCCTGGCTGTCGGCCTTGATCACCTGGGTGATGAAGGGATCGGCGGGCGCCTTGACGGAGCCGTCATTCATCCACTCCACCTCCACACTGGCGAAGGGAACCGGCTTGCCGTTCTTGCGCACGATTCCCCGAAACAGATTGCCGGTCCACACCCCGTAGGGACGCACCAGCGGCTCGATCTCCACCGGCAGCCCGATCAGCTTGTCCCAGCCCTCGCCCGCGCCGAAATCCACCACCACCTTAGCGAAATGGGTGATCCATTTGCCCTCGGCCGCTTCCCAGTAGGGCGCCGGTTCCACGAAGAACACATAGTCGCCGGGCGCATCCACCTTGTAGCTGGCCTGATAAGCCGTCTTGTCGCCGATCATCCTGGGCTTCAGCGTCGCCTTGAGATCGCGCGTCTTGCCCTGGGCCAGCACCCCGAACCGCACCGGCGGCCCCATGGTCATGGTCGGGCCGCGTTCCATGGGATGGGTGAAGACCAGATCAAGCGTCACGGTGCGCTCGCCCTGCTCGGCGACGATGTCGGCCGAGGGAATCAGCTCCTGGAAATGCGCCCGCGCCGGAGACGCCGCCAGCAGCACCCCCACTCCCGTCATGACCATGCCGAATTTGCGACTCATGTCCCACCAAAAAATTATGCGACAGCGTAGCGAGGCCCGCGCCGCCAAAGGATTATGCGACTGGGTGACCAGCCCGTCGCCAGCATACGCAACCCTCGCCCGGAGTCCAAGCCTAAAGGCGCCCCCTACCCGTCCGCCCGCCGCCAGACGGTAGCCAGCCAGGGCTGCTGGTCGCGCGGCAGGCCGGTGGGGCGGTAGTAGTGCTCCAACGCCTCGAACCCCGCCGCGATCACCATGCGCGACCAAGTCTCGTGGTCGAAATAGGCGCCGAACCGCTCGCCCTGCCAGCCTTCCCGGTTGTCGCCGCGCGGATTGGAGCAAAACAGCACGCCGCCCGGCTTCAGGGCGGCGCGCAACTCGGCCAGAACCCGGGGCAGTTCCTGCCCCGGCACATGGAACAGCGAGGCATTGGCGAAGATGCCGTCGAAGCATGCGCAGGGAAGGTCCAGCGCCAGGAAATCCTGGCACCAAACCTCGCAGCCGCTATGGGCCCGCGCCATCGCGGCGAAGGCCTCGGTGCCGTCGAGGCCGACGGGCCGATGACCCAATTCAGCGAAGGTCTTCAGGTCGCGGCCAGGGCCACAGCCGAAATCCAGGATGGCAAAAGGCGGTTGGCCCGTCAGGTGACGCAACAGCGCCTGGATGTTCTGGCCCACATCGTGATCGCGGGTGCCCAACCAAAAATCCTCGGCCCGGCGACCGTAATGAGCCAGCGTTCGCCGCGACACCTCGGCCAGGGATTCGGGATCAAGCGCCATGCCCGACTCTTTCCTTGCCGTCCGCCATCCATTGACCATGAGAACAGTGTTGCACCGAAATTTTCCCTCGTGTAGTTTTCGCCCTCCGCAGGCCCCTTATATCAGGGTCCGCCTGTGTTGCGGAGGGGTGGCCGAGTGGTTGAAGGCGCACGCCTGGAAAGTGTGTATACGGTGTTGAGCCGTATCGAGGGTTCGAATCCCTCCTCCTCCGCCATCCACCTAAAATCAAGAAAAACAAAGGGTTAAGCGCCAACTTGCGGTGAAATACGTCACACGTTTACGTCACACGTTTTCCATCTTTGTTCCTTCACCGATCCACCCTCTCAATATACCGATCCAACCTTTTCAGGTTCATCTCACCCGAACTGCCGCCGCCGTTCCTCGAAACGCTCGGCTTCCTTGACAAGCTTGGCGATCCCTTCGGTGTCCTCAGGGTTTCGTTCCTTCGCCCGTTTAACACGGCCCCACATCGCTTCAATGTCTTCCTCCATGCTGTTAGCGGCTGAATAGGTGCGTGCCCTTCGCCATCCGGGCGCTATCCCCTTAAGGCCGCGCGAGGCCTTTCGAATTCGCGGCGAACAAATCGATGGCAGTTTCGTCCTGCCAGATGAGACGTATCTTCTTGAGGCAAAATGGGAGAGTACGCCGACAGGCGCCGCCGACCTTCACGTTTTACACGGCAAGTTGGACCAAAAAGCAGCTTGGGCGAGAGGCCTTTTCATCAGCCACGCTGGATTTTCGGAGGATGGTTTGGCTGCGTGGGGCCGGGGAAAGCGCGTGATCTGCATGGATGGCCTCGATCTTTACGAAATGCTACAGCCCGGGCTGCCGCTGGAACATGTGCTGGCCCGCAAAACTCGCCGTGCTGCCGAGACTGGGATGGCCTTTATCAGGGTCAGAGAGCTCTTTCCGTAATCAGCCAACAATCAGGGGGTGAGCAACTTTGCCCCTTGGTATCTCTGATTCCCATTCCCGCCGGTAACCCGTCTTGGTGTCCTTCTGGATGGTCAGGAACAGGTGGTTCTTACCGTTCTGGTCGTCGTGCTGCTCCTTGCCGGGGCGGATGCCGGTGCCCAGCATGAGGGCCAGCCACGCCTTGAACATCATGCGGTCGTCTTCCAGCCGCGCCACGGTGGCTTCGTCCATCTTGGCGGTGATGGGATAGAAGGCGTTGGCGTCGTAGTCCTGCACTTGCCCGCCTGTTCCTTGGTGAAGGCCGGGCGGCGTGTGGATTGGGTGCCATTGCCGACCTGCTTCTTGCCGCCGATAGTCGGCATGCGGGCTACCGGCAGGTATTCCTCCTTGACCGCGAACTTGAAGATTTGCCGCAGCACCGTGTCCTCGGCGTCCATCTTGCCGCGCGCCACCCGCTTGGGCCTGCGCAGATAGGTCTTGCCGTCCTGGCGGATGATGGTCTCGAACTCGGCCACCGCTCCGGGACCGGAGGTCCAGTACTCGGCCCGCCACACCTCATAGGCGGCCAGCGATTTGGGCGTGATCTCGGTGATCTTGGTCTTGTTGAAATAGGGGATGTGGTAGCGGCGCGTGATGGCCTCGTAGGCATCCACCTTGGCCTTGGTCGAAATCTTCTTCTCGACCTCCGTGCGCATCATCTTCAGCCATTGCTCGGCGATGAAGGCGAAGGTCTTGCCGCCGGGGTCGAGGCCACGTTCCTTGTCCACCTGGGCGAACATGATCCTCTTCCTGGCGGCCTTCACCGCCTCGGCTTCATCCTCGGTGCCGGTGCTGAACGGATTGAGCGCGGTGCCGTCGTCGAGTTTGCAGCGTGCGTACCACATGGCGCTGTTGGGGCGACGATGCAGCGCCACGGCTCCGTCGTCGTGATAGCGATAGTCTTGTTTGGACGGTCGGCCCATTGCGCCCTCCACAGTCATAGTTGCAGTTAACGCGAACAACACACGCGCATGGACTGCGAAAACACTGCGAATTGCAAAACAGCAGCGAGCGCCCGTCAAGGCGCTGCGCTAACTGTTTGTTTTCTTAGGAGAAAATGGTGCCGGCGAAAGGATTCGAACCCTCGGCCCGCGCATTACGAATGCGCTGCTCTACCAACTGAGCTACGCCGGCACGCGACGTGGGGCGGACGTTACCTCCGCCGTTCCGGTTTTGCAAGTCCTTGCCCGTCAGGCATGGACGGGGCCCAGGGCGAAGCGGGCGATGGCGCCGCGTTCGATGGCGGCGGCCACCAGCCGGTCGATGTCGAGGCGATGGCGGAACAGTTCCAGCAGGCGGCGCACTTCCGGATGCGGTTCGCGGTCGGCGGCGGCGACGTCGCAGGCCAGGGCATAGGCGGTTTCGCGCAGGCGCGGCGGCAGGGCTGCCTTGATGGCCTCCAAGGCGCGATCAAGACCATCGTCGGCGTCCAACATCTCGGCGCAGGACGCGGTGGTTCGGGTCAGCAGACCGGGATCATAGTCACGGAACACCGGCAGGAAGCTGACGATCTCGCCGATCATCCGCAACTCGGCGTCAGTCATATTGCGGTCGGCGGCGGAAACCATGACCATGACGTAGATGAGGGCAGCGTGATGGCTGATCATCGGCGTTCTCTCCCGATTGGCCCAGATGGACTTTACCCTTGCGGCAAGACGACGCGTCAAGCATAGATTTTCCTGGAGTGCGGTTCTTCAGGAGCCACCAGGGAGCAGAGCGATGACCGAAACGATCATACTGCTGGTGGACGACAGCCGGGTGGCGCGCATGATGACCCGGGCGGCCGTCGCCAAACTGCGCCCCGACTGGGTGATCATCGAGGCCGCCAGCGGCGAGGACGCCCTGAGCGCCATCGCCCTGGACCGACCCAATTACGTCCTGCTCGACGTCAATATGCCGGGAATCGGGGGGCTGGAGACAGCCCGCCAACTGCGCTTTCGCTGCCCCTCCGCCGCCATCAGCCTGCTGACCGCCAATATCCAGGATTCAATCCGCGAGCAAGCGGCGCTGATCGGAGCGGGGTTCATGGCCAAGCCGTTGAAGGAAGACGAGCTGATCCGGTTTCTCGACGGCGGGTCCAAGCCATCATGACTGATTTCCTGCGCGACATCGAACGCGATGCCGTGACCGAAATCCTGAACATCGCCATCGGGCAGGCCGCGCTGGCACTGTCCCAGATGGTGGCGGGCGAAGTCTCGCTGTCGGTGCCGTCCATCGAATTCCTCGGCCCCGACGAGGCGGCGGACCGCCTGGACCAATCCACCGGCAGGCAAGTATCGGTAGCCATCCGCCAAGTGTTCAGCAGCCTCTTCTCCGGCAACATCCTCCTTATTTTCCCCGAAGCCCGCAGCTTGGATTTGGTCAGATCCATCCTGGGTGATTCCGTCCCCATGGACTCGCTCACCGAGCTGGAGCAAGAGGCCCTGTTGGAGGTCGGCAACATCATCCTCAACGCCTGCCTCGGCAGCCTGGCCAATCAACTGGGCCTGTCCATCGAAAGCTCGCTGCCCAGCTATGTGCGCGGACGCGGCGCCCGAATTCTCGATACCACCCAGGCCGCGACCGAATTGGTGATGGTATTGCAAGTGGACTTCTCGGTGGCGAAAGCCGGGCTGTGCGGCTACCTGGCCTTTGTCATGGATATCGCGTCGGCCCGTCAGTTCTCCGACGCCATTTCCGCGCATCTCGCCCGCGTCATGAACGGTACCGCAGGCTGATCATGATGTCCGATCCCCTCATACAGGCGCTGACCGATGCCTCCGAGACGGGCATCGTCCTGTTCGACGCCACGGGCCAGATCCGCCTGTGGAATGCCTGGATGGCCAAGGCCTCGGGAGTGGATGCGGCGACCTCCGTGGGGCGACGGCTAGAGGACGTATTCCCCGATCTGGCCGGAACCCGCATCGCCCAGTCCATCGCGCAGGCCCTGACCGGCGGCCTGTCCGCCATGCTCACATCCTCGCTGAACAAGACGCTGTTCCCCCTGACGCGTGACGCCCCTCTGCCGGGCCGGACCGAGGCCATGCACCAGATCGTGGTCGTCAAGCCGCTGGAAGCCGGTTCGGAACGCCACTGTCTGATTCAAGTCTTCGACGTCAGCCCCATGGCGTCCCGCGAGGCCATGCTGCGCCAGCAGGCCCGCACCATGGAAGCGCTGGCGGAGAATTACCGCCTGTCGGAACTGCACAACCGCGCCATCGTCGATCACACCGCCGACGCCATCATCACCTTCGGCGAGGACGGCGCCATCGGCACGTACAACCCGGCCGCCGAGCGAATGTTCGGATACGATCCCTACGAGATCGTGGGAAAGAACATCGCCGTCCTGATTCCGCAACTGGCCGACGCCAAGCGCAATCTGCTGCTCACCCCGTATTTGGACCAGCGCACGGAAGTGCTCGGCGTGCGCAAGATCCGCGCCCTGTTCCCGTTGGAGCTGTCGCTGTCGGCCATGGAGCTGGGCGGCCAGCGGCTGTTCGTCGCCATCGGCCACGACATCACCGACCGCAAGGCCAGTGAAGAAGAACTGCACGCCCAGAAAGAATGGCTGACCACCCTGATCAACGCCATGCCCGACCTGATCTGCTTCAAGGACGGCAAGGGACGTTGGCTGGTGGCCAATCAGTTCTATCTGGATCTGGTCGGATTGGCGGGCGTGGATTACGTGGGCCGCACCGCTCACGAGCTGTCGCGGCTGTCGCGCGGCCACCAGGAATTCCTGGTCAGCACCCGCGAAACCGACGAGAAGGCATGGCGGGAAGGCAAGCCGCTGGCCTATGAGAAGTCGCTGGACTCCCACGACGGGTCGTCGCGGATGTTCGACATGATGAAGATCCCGCTGTTCAACCTGGACGGAAGTCGGCGGGGACTGGTGCTGGTGGGCCGCGACGTCACCGAGCGCAAGCTGGCCGCCGCCCGCATTCAGCATCTCGCCCACCACGATTCGCTGACCGATCTGCCCAACCGGGTGCTGTTCCAGGAGCGCCTGCGCCAGGCCCTGGCCCAGGCCAAGCGGTCGGGCTGGATGCTGGGACTGATGTTCCTCGACCTCGATAAGTTCAAGGACATCAACGATACCCTGGGCCACCATGTGGGTGATCAGTTGCTGAAGGCGGTGGCCAAGCGCCTGCGCCGCTGCCTGCGCGAAACCGACACGGTGGCCCGGCTGGGCGGCGACGAATTCGCCGTCATCCTGACCAATCTGGACAATGCCGAGGGCGCCGCCCGGGTGGCGGAAACCATCATCACCGCCATCGGCGAGCCATTCGGGCTGGAAGAGCACGAGGTGCTGACCAGCACTTCCATCGGCATCACCGTCTATCCCCATGACGCGACCGACGCCGACCAACTGCTGAAGAACGCCGATCTGGCCATGTTCCGCTCCAAGGCCGAGGGGCGGAACAACTACCATTTCTACGTCGCGGAAATGGACGCCGAGGTCCAGGCCCGCAAGATCGTCGAACGCGACATGCGACTGGCGCTGGGCACCGAGCAGTTGGAGCTGCACTACCAGCCGCTGGTGGAGCTGTCGTCGGGCCGCGTCATCGGCTGCGAGGCACTGCTGCGCTGGAACCATCCGACTCGCGGCTGGGTGCCCCCGGCCGAGTTCATCCCCATCATCGAGCGCACCGACCTGATCGCGCCGCTGGGCCGCTGGATCTTGCACCGCGCCTGCATGCAGGGCAGCGACTGGCTGAAGGACGGGCTGGAGCCCATGAAGATCGCCGTCAATCTGTCACCGGCCCAGTTCAAGCAGACCCAAAGCCTGATCTCCATGGTCGGCGACATCCTTGAACAAACCGGCATGGCCGCCGATATGCTGCAATTGGAGATCACCGAGGGCATCGCCATGCAGAACGTGGACGCCACCATCGAAGTCTTGCAGGGCCTGCGCGGCATGGGCGTCGTCATCTCCATCGACGATTTCGGCACCGGCTATTCCTCGCTGAACTATCTGAAGCGCTTCCCGGTGGACAAGCTGAAGATCGACCGCTCCTTCGTGATCGATATCGGCCTGCATCCCGACAACGCCGCCGTGGTCCAGGCCATCGTCAATCTGGGCCATTCGCTGGGCACCCGCGTCAATGTGGAAGGCGTCGAGACCCGCGAACAACTGGATTTCCTGCTGGCCCACAAGGTGGACGAAGCCCAGGGCTATTACTTCGCCAAGGCGCTGCCCGGCGACGAATTCGCCCGTCTGGTGCGCGAACGCAGCCCCTGGCCCCTCTGAGGACGAAAATGATGCGATTCCTGCTGGCGGCCCTGTTCGCCATGATGCTCAGCCTTCCCGCCCTGGCCGAGTCCGCCCTGACCAATGTGGACAACACGGCGTTGCAAGCCTTGATGGGGCGCGGCGTGCCGGTGGTCGATATCCGGACCCCGGGTGAATGGAGCCAGACCGGAACCATCGCCGGGTCGCACCGCATCATGGCCTTCGACGAGCGGGGCAAGCTGGCCCCCGACTTCCTCGAAAAACTGGCCTCGGTCGCCAAGCCCGGCGACGAGGTGGCGCTGATCTGCCGCAGCGGCAACCGCACCGCCGTGATCAGCAAGGCCCTGACCGATCAGTTGGGCTATCGCCACGTCTACAACGTGGAAAAGGGCATGAATCGCTGGCTGGGCGAAGGACGTCCGGTGGAGAAATAGAAAGCGGGCGGGACGCCCGCGCTCCGTCTTTTGGGAGCGCGGGCGTCCCGCCCGCCGTCAGTCGTCCACCAGTCCCGCCAGGGCGTCGTCCAACCGGGCGGCTTCGATCTCCATCAGCCGGGGGCCGTCGGTCCACACCAGCAGGCAGCGGATGCGGTGGCGGGGATAGATACAGGCCAGCGCGAGGCGATAGGCCGCCATCTGCCGTACATAGAGGTCGGGAATCTCGTCGGCCGACACCGGCGGCCGCCGATTGGTCTTGTAGTCCACCACCAGCACCTCGGTCGCGGTGACCGCCAGCCGGTCCACCCGGCCCGACACCACCCGGTCGCCGATACGTCCCACCAGCGGCACCTCCGCCTTGGCGCCGGGGCCGAACAGCCCGGCCAGACCGGGATGATCGACGATATCGGACACCTCGTTGGCGATGGCCAATTGGTCCTTGGTCTCCAACCCCCAGCCGGGACGGTTCAGGAACCGCATCATGGCCGTCGCGCGGTCCGGCGCGGGAAGGTCGGGCACCGTTTGCAGCAGGCGGTGAATCAGCTTGCCGCGCTGCCAGCGCTGGCCGCCATCGGCCTCGGCCAGGGGCGAGCGCACCGGCGGTTCCTCGCCGTCGGGTCGGGACGGCGCCAGCGGCCGGGGCGGCGAGGGTTCCGCCTCCGCCGCATGGGTGGCCCAATCGGGCAAGAGCACGATCGGCCGCGCCGTATCCCCGACCTTGGCGGCATCCACCGCGACGCTCTGCGGACAGGACAGCAGCAGGATGCCCGCGCCGTCGGTCTCGCCCTCCCGCGCCAGGAAGGCGTCCTCCACCTCGGCGGCCAGGGGCTTGAGCGCGTCGCTGATCAGCCGGTGCCAGCATCCCTCCGGCGGCGCCTTCTGGCCCTGCCAGCCGCAGACGACCAACCGGTCCTCCGCCCGCGTCATGGCCACATAGAGCAGACGGCGGTATTCCCGCTGGGTGGCAAGCTTGCGCGCCTCGGCGCCGTCGCGGCAGACACAATCCATGTCCTCGGCCCGTGGCGGCCAGGATAGCAATTCCTCATCCCCCTCACCCAGCCACAACAATTTGCTGGCGCGGGTGGGCACCTGCATGGTGTCGGGCAGGATGACGATGGGGGCCTGCAAGCCCTTGGAGCCGTGCACCGTCATGATACGCACCGCGTCGCGGCCCGCTTGTTCCAGGTCGCGCTTGATCTCGATATCGCCCGCCTCCAGCCAATGGAGGAAGCCTTGCAGCGATGGCGGATGAGCCCGTTCGAAGGCCAGGGTCAGGGCCATGAACTCGTCGATGGGGTCTTCCGCCTCCATGCCGAGTCGGGCCAGCAGGCGGCGGCGCCCGCCCAGCGGCCCCAGCACCCGGGCGTACAGGGCATGGGGCGACAAATGGTCGGCCTGGCCCAGCAGTTCGGCCAGGCCGGTATAGGCGATCTCGAAATCGGCATCGTCGAGGATGCGGCGCTTCAACGTCTCCCACAGCCTCGCCTCGCCGCGGCCATGGGCCAGGGCGAACAACTGCTCCTCGGACAGCCCGACCAGCGGCCCCTTCAGCACCGTCGCCAGGGTAAGATCATCGTCGGGCAACAGCAGGAAATTGCCCAGCGCCACCAGATCCATCACCGCCATCTGATCGGCCAGCACCATGCGGTCGGACCCGGCCACCTCCACCTTGCAGGCCTTCAACTCGCGCACCAGATCCTCGACGAAGCCGCCGCGACGGCGTACCAGCACCAGCACGTCGCCCGCCCGCACCGGCCGGTTCTTGGACTCCAGCCGTTCGGACTCGATCATCGCCTTGATGCGCCGCGCCACCAGCCGCGCCAGCCGGGCGCGCGGCGAATCGCCCCGGATGCGCTCCACCGGCGGCTTCCAGGCGGGTGCTTCGTCAGCGGCGCGGGGCAGCAAGGGCGGCCACACCTCCACCCGTCCGGCAAAGCCCCTGCGATGGGCCAGATGGGTGATGTCGTCGCCTTCGGGGGCGACGCCGTCGCGGCCCGGCTGTCCCGGCGCAAACACCGCGTTGACGGCATCGAGCACCGCCTGGGTCGAGCGGAACGACAGGTTCAGCGCCACCTCGTCCCATTGCCCGCCGGATTCGGGGACATGGCGGGCGAAGCTTTGGCGCATACGCTCGAACTCGCGGGGATCGGCGCGCTGGAAGCTGTAGATGGACTGCTTGGCGTCGCCCACCGCGAAGACGGTGCGCACCACTTCGCGAGCGCCGCGACCGGCGAAGAACTCCTCGGTCAGGGCGGCGGCCACCGCCCACTGGTCGGGATTGGTGTCCTGGGCCTCATCGATCAGCACATGGTCGATGCCGCCGTCCAGCTTGAACAGCACCCAGGGCGCCACGCCGGGCCGCGCCAGCAGATCGCGGGCCGCCAGGATCAGGTCGTCGTAGTCCATCAAGGCCCGCAAGGCTTTGGCCCGCTTATAGGAGGCCAGCAGCGCCGCCCCCAGGATCAGCAATGCCTCGGTGGCCTCGGCCACGGCGGCGGCCTTCAGCCGGTCGGCCACCAT
The DNA here is from genome assembly GCF_003284725.1 of Paramagnetospirillum kuznetsovii. GTDB lineage: Bacteria > Pseudomonadota > Alphaproteobacteria > Rhodospirillales > Magnetospirillaceae > Phaeospirillum > Phaeospirillum kuznetsovii. The sequence goes on from NZ_PGTO01000003.1 coordinate 141,974, forward strand.
GACCAGCCGTTCCGCCTCGCAGGCCAGGGCGTCCTCGACACCGGGGAAGCCCTCGCGAATCGCCTTGGTGCACAGGGTCTTGCGGATCTCGCCCGCCTGGGTCAGGAAGACCAGCCGCCAGCGCGTGAAGCCCTCGGCCCGTCCGGCTGGATCGGCCAGCCAGGACGCCATGGCGGTGCCGCGCTCCTGGTCCGTCTTAGCCCCGCCCAATAAAGCACTGGCCGCCGCCCGCAAGCCGATTGCATCGAAGCGCGTGTCGTCGCAGGCCCGCGCCAAGATATGAGCGGCGGTCTCTCCCGGCTCCAGACCCAGCCGGGCGCGGAAGGCCGCGACCACGCCCCTGGTGCCGCCGTGGCGGTCCAGCAGCCGTTCCAGTCGGCCGCGCTCGCTCGCCAGTTCGGCCATCAGATCGGGAAAGGCGGTCTCGTGCACCCGGCCGGTGACCAGGGCCAGGGCGCGGGCCAGTTCCCCGTCCGCCCCATCGCGGGCAAGGGCGAGAACATCCAGCTTGGCGGCTTCCAGCAGTTCGGCGGCGTCGCGCTCGTCCATCACCTGGAAATGCGGCGCGATGCCCGCTTCCAGCGGAAAGCGGCGCAGCAGCGACTGGCAAAAGGCGTGGATGGTCTCCATATGCATGCCGCCGGGGGCGTCCAGCACCTGGGCGAACAGCCGCCTTGCCCGCACCGGCTCGTCATCCGTCGGCGCGCGGCCCAGCAGATCGGAGAGTTCCTTGACCAGCTTTTCGTCCGCCGACGTGGCCCAGCGCGCCAGCCGTCCCTGGATGCGGTTGGACATCTCGGCGGCGGCGGCCTTGGTGAAGGTCAGGCAAAGAATCTTATGCGGCGGCGTGCCCGCCAGCAGCAGGGTCAGCACCCGGTCGGTCAGCACCTTGGTCTTGCCGGTGCCCGCGCTGGCCGCCACCCAAACGCTGGCGGCCGGGTCGGCGGCGCGGCGCTGGCGTGAATCGGCATCTTGGGCGAGGACGGGCGAGGTCATTTTACCATCGTCATTCCCGCGAATGCGGGAATCCATGCGTCGGCGGAATCTTTCATGGGCACGTCGCTCACAGCCATCCCCACCATGGACCCCCGCCTTCGCGGGGGTGACGAGATTGAAGAAACACTATCAAGAGTGAACCCGATCATTGCAAGCCGACCTTGCCCTTTCCACGTCCGCCACGCTATGACACCACTGCCATGAACAAGCCGCTTCTTCTCCACATGGACGGGCACGACCTGTCGCTGGCGGTACGCCGGTCGGGCACCGCCGGACGCATGAGCCTGCGCCTCGCCCCCGGCGGCGGCGTGGTGGTTGTGCTGCCCCTGGGGGTGCCCGAGGCCGAGGCCGAGCGCTTCGCCAAAAGCCAGCGGGACTGGATCCTGGCGCGGCTGCGGGCCATGCCGGGACGGGTGGCCTTGATCGCGGGCGCCACGGTACCGCTGCTGGGCATGCCCCATGTCATCCAGCATCAGCCCGCCGCCCGGCGCGGCGTCTGGGCCGAGGACGGCGTCATCAACGTCTCGGGCCGCGAGGAGCATGTCCCCCGCCGGGTCGCGGAATTCCTGCGCGAGGAGGCCCGGCTGCTGGTGGCCCATCGTGCCCGCGATCTGGCGGTGCGCATCGGCCGCAAGGTGGGCCGGGTTGGGGTGCGCGACACCCGGTCGCGCTGGGGCAGTTGCTCCAGCGACGGCTCCCTGTCCTTCTCGTGGCGTCTGGTGATGGCGCCGGACTGGGTACTGGACTACGTGGTCGCCCACGAGGTCGCCCATCTGGTCGAGATGAATCACGGCCCCGAATTCTGGCGGTTGGTGGAAACCATGGTCGCCGACATCAAGGCCCCAAAGGCGTGGCTGAAGCGCCATGGGCCGGAACTGCATTGCTACGGGACTTCGCCATGACAGCCGCGGCAAGAAGCGTGACCTGCGGGCGGGACGCCCGCGCTCCGATCTTTCTTGGGCGGGACGCCCGCGCTCCAGACAGCAATGCCCCACCGGGAGCGCGGGCGTCCCGCCCGCATCCCCCCAGACACCCGCAATCATGACCCATCCCGTCACACCCACCCGCACCCTGGCGGTGCTGCTGACCCTGCTGGTGGCCTTCGGCCCCATCTGCACCGATCTTTATCTGGCGTCGTGGCCCGATCTGGCCCGCGACTTCAAGACCGACACCGCCATGGTGCAGATGACCCTGGCTTCCTTCGTGTCGGGCTTCGCCGTCATGCAATTGGGCTATGGCCCGCTGTCGGACCGGTTCGGCCGCCGCCGCACCCTGATGGGCGGCGTCTTCCTCTATGTGGCGGCCAGCATCTTCTGCGTCTTCGCGCCCACCATCGAGGCGCTGATCCTGGGCCGCTTCGTCCAGGCGCTGGGGGCGTGCTGCGGCCCGGTGGTCAGCCGCGCCGTGGTGCGCGACATCTTCCCCCGCGAACAGGCCGCCAAGGTGATGAGCTACATGGCCTCGGCCATGGCCCTGGCGCCGCTGGTGGCGCCCACCATCGGCGGCTGGTTTCATTCCTGGTTCGGCTGGCGTTCCAACTTCGTGCTGCTGGCGCTGTTCGGCGTCGGCCTGCTGGGCATGGTCTGGCGCCTGCTGGACGAGACCAACCGCCACCCCGACCCCACCGCCCTCGATCTCGGCCGCATGATCGGCAATTACGGCACTTTGCTGCGCGACCGCGTCTTCATCGGCTATACCCTGACCCTGACGGTGATCTTCGCGGGCGTCTTCGTCTATCTGTCCAGCATCGCCTTCATCCTGATCGACGCCATGGGCCTGGAGCCGAGATATTTCGGCTTCGGCTTCTCGCTGGCCTCGGTGGGCTACATCATCGGGGGATTCATCGCGGCGCGCGTCACCCACCGGGTGGGGATCGAGCGCATGGTCGGGCTGGGAGTCATCGGCTGCACCCTGGCAGGCGCGTTGATGGCGGGACTGGCCTGGGCCGGATTCGCCAAGCCCGGCCTGGAAGGCCTCGCCTCGGTGCTGTTGCCGGTGATGGTGTTCTTCGTCTTCGCCGCCTTGGTGCTGCCCAATGCCACTGCTGGCGCCATCGCGCCATTTCCCCAGATGGCGGGAACCGCCTCGGCGGCGATCGGCTTCACCCAGATGGCGGGTGGCGCCGGAATCGGTTGGCTGGCGGGCCTTGCCTTCGACGGCTCGGCGCGGCCCATGACCACCGCCATGGCGCTGCTGGGCCTGGTCGCCGCCGTGGTATTCTTCAGTTTGGTGAAGCCGGCAGCCAAACCGTGAAGGTGGTGCCCCGGCCGACCTCGCTGTCGATGGTCAGCAGGCCGCGATGGCGGTTCACGATATGCTTGACGATGGCCAGCCCCAGCCCGGTGCCGCCCATCTTGCGCGACCGGGCGGTATCGACCCGGTAGAAGCGCTCGGTCAGGCGGGGGATGTGCTCCTTGGCGATACCCTCGCCATGATCGCGGACCGAAACCATGATGGCGCGACCGCCGCGCAGGCTGGGCCCCGCCGACTTGGGCAGTTGGTCTGCGGGCGCGGCACAGACCTCCACCGCCGTATTGTCGCGGCCGTATTTGACGGCGTTGTCCATCAGGTTCTGGAACAACTGCGCCAATTCGTCCGGTTGCGCGATGACATGGCCCAGATCCCCGGCGATGGCGGTCTTGATCTCCATGCCCTTGGCCTGGGCCAGCGGCCGCAGCGCCTCGGCGGCGTTGCGGACCAACCGGCCGAGATCCACCTGCTCGCTGGGAGGCGTGTGCTCGTTCAGCTCGATGCGCGACAGCGACAGCAGATCGGCCACCAGCCGGCTCATGCGGCCAGCCTGTTCCCCCATGATGCCGAGGAACTTGTCGCGCGCCTCCTCGTCGTCGCGAGCGGGGCCCTGCAAGGTCTCGATGAAGCCGGACAAGGCCGCCAGCGGCGTGCGCAATTCATGGCTGGCATTGGCGACGAAGTCGGCCCGCATGCGCTCCATGCGCTTGACGGTGGTCAGATCGTGCAGTGTCAGGACGGCGGTGCCGCCGCCCGATGGGTGGCCCTCCAACTGCTCCACCCGCGCCAGGAACACCCGTTCCAGCGGCACCATTTGGGCGAATTCGCATTCACGGGTAAGGTCTTGCCCCGCCAGCACGGCCTCGGTGGCTTCCAGCACCATGGGATCGCGCAGGAAGGACGCCATGTCGCGCCCGGCGAGCTCGGGTCCGAACAGCTTGGCGGCCGCCCGGTTGGCGCGGACCACCTTGCGGGTCGCGTCCAGCAGCAGCAGGGGGTCGGGCAGATTGTCCAGCAGGCTTTCATTGCGTCGCGCCGATTCCGCCAGTTCGGCGGACCTCTGCTGCCAAGCCCGGCGCAGCCCGCCCACCGAGGCCACCGTCTCGGCCAGGGCGGTGTTCTCGCGCCCCGGCGGCGGTCCGGCCTCGCCCCCCATGGCCAGCGAGCGGATCCAGGCCGCCAGCTCATCGAGATCGGACAGATGGGCGCGCACGATGACGGCCAAGACGACGGCCACCAGCCCCCAGATGGCCAGAACGCTGCCCGCGGAAACATGGCCGGTGGCGGCCAGGATCAGAAGCACGACGCCGGTGGGGCTGGACAGCAGGACCGTGACCGAGACGATCCGGCCCAGAGCCACCGCGACGCGCTTGGCCATGCCCTGCCCTGCCCTATTTCAGCGCGTCATGGCAAGCCAGCACCGCCATGTTGACGATGTCGGCGGCCGAGGCATCCATGGAGGTGATCTGCACCGGCTTGGACATGCCCACCAGGATGGGGCCGATGACGCTGGCGCCGCCCAGCTTCTGCAACAGCTTGGAGCCGATGGTGGCCGAATAGAGGCCGGGCATCACCAGCACGTTGGCAGGCTCCTTCAGGCGGCAGAAGGGATAGTGCCCCAACAGTTCGGGGTCCAAGGCCACATCGGCGCCCATTTCACCGTCATAGATGAAGTCCACCTTGCGATGATCCAGGATTTCCACCGCTTCGCGCACCCGCTCGGCGCGATCGTTGGACGGATTGCCGAAGGTGGAATAGCTGATCATGGCGACGCGGGGTTCGTGGCCCATCTGGCGGGCCTTGTGCGCCGTCTGCACCGCGATATCGGCCAGTTGCTCCGGGGTCGGCGTCTCCATCACGGTGGTGTCGGCCACGAAGACCACCCGGCCCTTGGCGATGAACACGGTCATGCCGAACATCAGCTCGCCCGGGGTGGGGTCGATGACCTTTTGGATTTCCTCGAAGGCCTGCCAGTAGTTGCGGGTCAGGCCGGTGACCATGGCGTCGGCATCGCCCGATTCCACCATCAGGGCGGCGAAGATATTGCGTTCCTGATTGACCAGCCGCTGGGCGTCGCGGTACAGCGCGCCCTTTCGCTGCATGCGCTCGTACAGCATGTCGGTGTAGTGGCCGGTGCGCGGCGACAGCCGCGAATTGATGATTTCCAGGGATTCGGCCACCGGTAGGCCGATATTCTTCATGGTGGCGCGGATGCGCTCCTCGCGGCCGATCAGGATGGGATGGCCGAGGCCCGCGTTGGAGAAGGCGACGGCGGCCCGGATCTGCTTTTCCTCCTCGCCCTCGGCGAAGACGATGCGCTTGGGGTTGGCCTTCACCGCCTCGGTGATGGCCTCCATGCTGGCGGAAGCCGGATCGAGACGGGCCGACAGTTCACGCTTGTAGGCCGCCATGTCGATGATGGGCTTGCGCGCCACGCCGCTATCCATGGCCGCCTTGGCCACGGCGGGGGGAATGGAAGAGATCAGGCGGGGGTCGAACGGCACCGGGATGATGTAGTCGGGGCCATAGCGCAGACGGCGGCCGGAATAGGCGGCGTCCACCTCGTCGGGAACGTCCTCGCGGGCCAGGGCGGCGATGGCCTTGGCGGCGGCGATCTTCATGGCCTCGTTGATGGTCGAGGCCCGCACGTCCAGCGCGCCGCGGAAGATATAGGGGAAGCCCAGCACGTTGTTGATCTGGTTGGGATAGTCCGAGCGTCCGGTGGCGACGATGGCGTCGGCGCGCACCGCCTTGACCTCTTCCGGGGTGATTTCCGGGTCGGGATTGGCCATGGCGAAGATGATGGGCTTTGCCGCCATGGTGGCGATCATTTCCGCCGTCACCGCCCCCTTGACCGACAGACCCATGAAGACGTCGGCGCCTTCCAGCGCCTCGGCCAGCGAACGCGCCTTGGTGGCGACCGCATGGGCCGACTTCCACTGGTTCATGCCCTCGGTGCGGCCCTGGAAGATGACGCCCTTGGTGTCGCACAGGATAACGTTCTCGTGGCGGATGCCCATGGCCTTGGCCAGTTCGATGCAGGCGATGCCCGCCGCTCCGGCCCCATTGACCACCACCTTGGTCTTGGCCATGTCGCGGCCGGTCAATTCCAGCGCATTGATCAGACCGGCGGCCGAGATGATGGCGGTGCCGTGCTGGTCATCGTGAAAAACCGGGATATCCATCAGCTCGCGCAGGCGTTGCTCGATGATGAAGCATTCGGGCGCCTTGATGTCTTCCAGATTGATGCCGCCGAAGGTGGGGCCCAGATAGCGCACCGCGCCGATGAATTCCTCGACGTCCCTGGTATCCACTTCCAGATCGATGGAATCCACATCGGCGAAGCGCTTGAACAGCACCGACTTGCCTTCCATCACCGGCTTGCCCGCCAGGGCGCCCAGATCACCGAGGCCAAGCACGGCGGTGCCGTTGGAAATGACCGCCACCAGATTGCCCTTGGCGGTGTAGTCGTAGGCCAGCGACGGATCGCGGGCGATGTGCAGACAGGGAAAGGCGACACCCGGCGAATAGGCCAGGGACAGATCGCGCTGGGTGGCCAGCGGCTTGGTCGGCACGATCTCGATCTTGCCCGGCCGCCCCGAGGCGTGCATCAGCAGCGTATCGCGCTCCAGCGCGCTGACGCCCTTATCGTCGTCACCATTGGTGGCGGAAGTGTTGAAGGTGCTTGCCATGGTCGTGTCTTCCCCGTTTCCGTTTTGCGGCCCGGCTTTATACCTCGCCGGGCTCTTGGTCATTTAAGCGCGGGGACATCACCCTCGTCACCCCCGGAAATCCGATAGAATTCAGTGCCGATGCCCCTTGGCGCGTTCGAAAATGTGAATATTGGCGCCGCCTGCCCCGGCCAGCAGCGGCTTGACCCTGGCCTCCTCGGCGGCATTCTCGACGCTGACCCACAAGATGACGCTGCCCGCCGCCAGGGCGCGGGTGAAGTCGCCTGAATCGGGAATGGCGGCCACTTCGTCCAGCAGTTCCTTCACCGCGACGCCTCCCACTCCGGCGGCGATCAGGCCCGCGATCACCGCGCCCACCGGACCTGCGGCCAAGGCGATCAGGCCCGCGGCCACCAGCGGCCCCTCGTATTTCATCTCTCCCACCAGGGCGACAAGGCCATCGCGCCACTTCTGCGCCTTGCCGCCCGCCACTTCCAGCGAGTCGTGCGAGGCCAGGACGGACAGGCGTCCGCGATCGAATCCGCATTCCAGCAGGGCGCTGACGGCGGCCTCGAAATGGGCGCGGTCGGCGAAGGTTCCCACCACCTCGCGAAGGGCGGCGGGTTTGGTCTGGGCGGTCATGATGTTCTCCTCAGGCATGGGCCGGTCTGTCGTCCGGCTCCGTTGATTGTGCTCCATGGCGGGGAGTCTGCCTAGAGGCGTCAGATGGACAATTCAGTTCCGATGGCGACTTTTAGAAGCGGCAACTCGCATGCGATGACATTTCGGATAATCGACGCATCGATTCCCCCCAAATAGCCATGGACCAGAATATTGCGAAACCCTGCAATACGCTGCCACGGTATTTGAGGGTGACGAGCCTTGACCTCGTCCGGCAAGCGTTGGGTTGCCTCGCTCATGGTCTGCAAATTCCGGAGCACCGCGTCCAAGGCCATGGTATCGCCGACCAAATCCGGCGCCGTGACCGCGTAGCGCTCGATTCGCTCGATGCATTCCGCGATGTGCAAAAGATAAAGCCTGGAATCCTTCATGGCAGCGGACAGGCCTCGGACAGAACCTTGTCTCGGATATACCAATGCAGCGAGGCCTCGCTGACCACATCCACCTTGCGGCCAAGCAGGCGTTCGAGTTCCTGCTGAAAACCGGCCCAATCGGTCAGACTGGCCTGCTCTTCCCATGCGACGAGGAAATCCACGTCACTGTCTTCGCGCTCCTCGCCACGGGATGCCGAGCCGAAGACGCGGACGTCCCTGGCCTTGAAGGTCTCGGCCAGCCTTAGAATTTCTTCGCGATGACGGTGAAGACTGGCTAATGCGCCCATTTTCCTCGTCCGAGCCGATAGTCTGGACCGACATCATCGCATGTCTCGATCTTTGGGAAAAGTCCGCCCCTTGCGGACCCTTGCCCGCATGGTAATGTGCCCGACACCCCTGAGAAGAAGAAGACCGTGACCGCCGAGACGCCGTCCATCCCCCCAAATCAGGATCTTGGCGACGCGACCCCCATGATGGCGCAGTACCTCGCCATCAAGCGGGCGCATCCCGACTGCCTGCTGTTCTACCGCATGGGCGATTTCTACGAGCTGTTCTTCGACGACGCGGTCAAGGCCTCGGCCGCCCTGGACATCACCCTGACCAAGCGCGGCAAGCATCTGGGCGAGGACATCTCCATGTGCGGCGTGCCGGTGCGCGCCTACGAGGCCTATCTGGCCAAGCTGGTGCGCTCCGGCTTCAAGGTGGCCATCGGCGAGCAGATGGAAGATCCGGCCGAAGCCAAGAAGCGCGGCTCCAAATCGGTGGTGGCCCGCGACGTGGTGCGCGTCATCACGGCGGGCACGCTGACCGAGGACACCCTGCTGGATGCGCGGGCCCATAACTACCTGGCGGCGGTGGCCGAGGCTCAGGGCGGGCTGGGGCTGGCCTGGGTCGATGTCTCCACCGGCGACTTCTGGATGCAGCCGGTATCGGCCAAGACCCTGTCGGCGGCCCTGGCCCGGCTGTCGCCCGGCGAATTGCTGGTGGGCGACCGGCTGCTGGGCAGCGAAACGCTGTTCGAGGTCTGGGCCGATTGGAAAGTGGTGCTGTCGCCGCTGCCCTCGGCACGCTTCGATTCCGAGAATGCCCGCAGGCGGCTGGAAGCGCTGTACGGCGTCGGCGCCCTGGACGGATTCGGCAGCTTCTCGCGCCCCGAACTGGCGGCGGGCGGCGCCCTTGTGGATTACATCGAGCTGACCCAGAAGGGCAAGCTGCCCCGCCTGTCACCGCCCAAGCGCCTCGCCGAGGGGGCGGTGATGGAGATCGACGCCGCGACGCGGCGCAATCTGGAACTGGCCGAGACCCTGACGGGCGAGCGCAAGGGCTCGCTGCTCGCCACCATCGACCGCACCGTCAGCGGAGCGGGCGCCCGCTTGCTGGCCGCCCAACTGGCGGCGCCCCTGACCCTTCCGGCCGAGATCGACCGCCGCCTCGACATGGTGGCCTTTCTCGCCGAGCATGACGCCATCCGCGAGACCCTGCGCGAGACCGTCAAGCGCTGCCCCGACATGGAGCGCGCCCTGTCGCGCCTGTCGCTGGGACGCGGCGGCCCCCGCGATCTCGCCAATATCCGCGACGCCTTGGCCGAGATTCCCGACCTGCGCAATCTGCTGAGCCAGCCAGCCTTGGACGCACCGCCGGGTCTGGCCGACTGCGCCCTGGCCTTGGGCGAGCATTCGGTGCTGGCCGACCGCCTGAAACGCGCCCTGGCCCCCGACCTGCCGCTGAACGCGCGCGACGGCAATTTCATCGCCGAGGGCTATCACCCGGCCCTGGATGAGACCAAGGCGTTGCGCAGCGAGACCAAGGGCGTGCTGGCGCGGCTGCAACTGCGCTACGGCGAGGAAACCGGCGTCGCCAGTCTCAAGATCAGCCACAACAACATCATCGGCTATCACATCGAGGTTCCGTCCAAGCAAGCCGACAAGATGGGCGACGCCTTCATCCATCGCCAGACCATGGCCACCTCGGCGCGCTACACCACGCCGGAGCTGATCGAACTGGCCGGGCGCATCACCGGCGCCGTCGAGCGGGCCCTGGCCATGGAGTTGGAGCTGTTCGAGGATCTGGTGCGCGAGGTCACGGCGCGGGCCGCCGAGATCGCCCAGGCGGCGGCGGCGCTGGCCCTGCTGGACGTCTCGTCGGCCCTGGCCCATCTGGCGGTGGAAAAGCGCTGGTCGCGCCCCGTGATCGACGACAGCAACGCCTTCGACATCAAGGGCGGCCGTCACCCGGTGGTGGAAGCGGCACTGGACGCCGCCCATTCGGGGGCCTTCGTCGCCAATGACTGCGACCTGTCCGAAGCGCAGCGCCTGTGGCTGGTGACCGGCCCCAACATGGCGGGTAAAAGCACCTTCCTGCGCCAGAACGCCCTGATCGCGGTGCTGGCCCAGATGGGGTCTTTCGTTCCGGCCGATTCCGCCCGTCTCGGCGTGGTGGACCGGCTGTTCTCCCGCGTCGGCGCCGCCGACGATCTGGCCCGTGGCCGTTCCACCTTCATGGTGGAGATGGTGGAGACCGCCGCCATCTTGAACCAGTCCGGTCCCCGCGCCCTGGTGATCCTGGACGAGATCGGACGCGGCACCGCCACCTTCGACGGCTTGTCCATCGCCTGGGCGGTGGTGGAGCATCTGCACGAGGTCAACCGCTGCCGCGCCCTGTTCGCCACCCATTACCACGAGCTGACCCGGCTTTCCTCCAAGCTGGCCTCTCTGTCGTGCCACATGATGAAGGTGAAGGAGTGGCAGGGCGATGTCGTCTTCCTGCACGAGGTGGGATCGGGAGCCGCCGACCGGTCCTACGGCATCCATGTGGCCCGCCTCGCCGGTCTGCCGCCCGCCGTGGTCGGTCGCGCCGAGGAGGTGCTGGCCATTTTGGAGAAGTCGGATCAGGCGTCCGGCATGGCCAAGCTGGCCGACGACCTGCCGCTGTTCGCCGCCATGGCGCCCAGGGCGAAACCCGCGTCCGTCGCCAAGCCATCGGCGGTGGAAGAGGCGCTGAAGGAGGTCAATCCCGACGACCTCTCGGCGCGCCAGGCGCTGGACCTGATCTATGAGCTGAAGCGGAAGCTTTGAGGGAAAGCGGGCGAGAAGCAAGCGCCCCCATGGCGCCGGAACGCGGGCATCTTGCCCGCACCTATCCCTGCGAGCCGAAGAATTCCAACTGCCATTCCATCTCGTCGATGGACAGGGGATGGTCGCCCGCCTTGGCGGCGAGGACTTTGCTGACGGGCAGGTGCAACAGCTTGGTTTGCAACTGAACGGAAAAGGCCGCCGACATTTCCGCTTTCCAGCTGACGGCGACGATTCCCTTGGCGCTTTGGGTCTCGACAACCTTGCGGATCACCCGCTGCGACAGGCCCGACAGCTCGGACAGCGCCACGATGACGAAATTGGTGTCGTTGGACGACAGTGCGGTGTCCAAGGTGGTTTCGCTCAGTTGCCCGGCCGCCTTCATGCCGCGCACCTTGGCGGTCAACGCGGCTTCGTCCGAGACGCCCTTGGGCTCGGCGGCGGTTTCGATTTCGTCGATGCGGCGCGCCACCACGGCGGCGACGGCGGCGGCGGCTTCCTCGCCCAGATCCTTGCGCGCCGCCAGGGCCTGCAACAGATTGGCGGCGATGAAGCGGGCCAGCTTCTGCGCCGTCTTGGGCGAAAGCTGCGGCCGTTCGGTGAAGGGCTTGTGCCAAGCCTCGATATCGGCGGCGCGGTCGGCCAGCCGGTCCAAGGTTTCTTCGCGGATCTGGGCCGATGAATTGCCCAGCAGCACGGCGATGGCATCCACGTCCTCGGTGGCGGCGATGGCATCGCAGACCCGGACATTGACCACGCTGCGGCGGGAAATGGCGGACAGCGCGCCCGGAATGGGATTGGCGGCGATGACTTCCAGCAGATCCTCGTCGGTCAGGACCGGTGAATGCTGCAAGATCGGCCCTGCCACCACCAATTCGGCATCGCGGGCCAGCCGACGGATCACATCGGGCGGCGCATTGGCCACGTCCTTCAGGGCCTCGGCGAGAATCTGGCGGACCTTGGGAATTTGGTCGCGGGCCAGCACTTCCAGCGCCTCGTAGGTCACCCGGCGCAACCGGTCCTGTTCATGAGCCGACAGCCCGGGGGCGAGGCGCGAAATCTTGGCGGCCAGATCGCGACGCACCGCGTCGTTCTGATCGGCGGCCAACAGCAGATTGGCCTGGGCGGGCGCATGGGCGTTGGCGGCCACCTTGCGCCGCACCTCGGGGTCGGAATCCTCGGCCAGGAAGTAGAGGATCTCGGCCTTGATGTCGGTACGTTCGGCGATTTCGGCGCGCACCCCCGGATCGGGATGGGCCGCCAGTTCCTTTGCCTTTTCATACTCCAGCGGCTTGGAGCCGCCACCGAACAGTCGCTTTAGAAACCCGGTCACGCGCCGCCCCCTTGTTCATCAACGGCAGGCGCCAGCTTCATGGCGCCCTTACCGCTGCGCTTGACCTCGTACATGGCCTTGTCGGCCCGCGCGATCAACTCCTCGATGGACTCGCGGCTGGTGCCCTCGTGCACGGCGACACCCAGCGAAAAGTGCAGCGGCTTCTCGGGACTGCCGGAGAACCGGTCAAGTTCCTCCTTGCCGGACACCAGCAGATCCTTGCAGCGTTTCAAGGCGATCTCCTCGCCGGCGCCTTCCAGCCAGATGGCGAACTCGTCGCCGCCCAGGCGCGCCACCAGATCCACCGGACGGGTGTGCTGGATCAGCAGCTCGCGTACCGCCAGCAGGGCCTGATCGCCGGTCTGGTGACCGTGGACGTCGTTGACGGCCTTGAAGTTGTCGAGATCCACATAGATCAGGGTGGCGGGCTTGCCCTCGCGGGCCAACCGGCCGAAGCGGCGCGAAATCTCGTCGAAGAAGGCGCGGCGGTTGAACAGCCCCGTCAATCCGTCGGTCCGCGACAGCTTGACCACCCGTTCGTGATTGGTGATCTGCTCGCAGGCCAAGCCCACCTGATTGGCGACATCGTCGATCAGCAGGCGGTCGTCGTCACTCCAGGCGGCACGCTCGAGCCCCCGCCACAGCAGCACGGCGCCATTGATGGAATGGCGATAGCGGCACACGGTGGCCAGCACCCGCCAGTTCCCCAGATCACCGTCGTAATGGTCCGATCCGATAAAGGAATCCAGCACCGGGTGCTCGTCGCCGCATTCGCCGAATTGGGCCGACAGTTCAAAATCGGAAGCGTCCGACAGAATGCGGAAGATCTGGCAGCCGGTGGCGCCCAGGGCGCGCGCCGTCGCCTCGGCCGCCGTCTTCAGCATGTCGCTGGGATCGACCTCATCCCTGATAGTGCGCACGATATAGCCCAACAGCCTCTCGCGGCTATTGGCGCGCGACAGGGCAGCGTCGCGCAGTCGTTCTTGCGTTACGTCGCGGCAGACACCGCGCGCCCCCTTCCATTCGCCGGCATCGCCGCGAATGGGCGTGGCCGAGGCCAGCAGGCAGGCTTGGGAGCCGTCGCTCTGGCGCATCCAGACCTCGACATCCTCCATTTCAACCGTGGTCTCGAACGGGGTCTGTCCGACCACGCCGTCTTCCAGCACAACGAAGTCGGACGGCCCGCGCCCCACCAATTCGTCGGCGGCAAAGCCCATGGCGCCCTTGGGGCTGACGAAGACGAAGCGTCCATCGGCGCCGATTTCCCAGGCGAAATCGCTGGAAATCTCCACCAGATCCTTGTAGCGCTGGCGCGACTCCACCAGGGCCGCGCGCAGATTGCGTTCCAAGGTCACGTCGCGCGCCAGGACCAGCATGAGACCGCTGTCGGTCGGCAGTGCCACCAGATCCAGGATCATGGTGCCGCCGCTGGTCATGGGCAGGCTTTCCACCGCGGTCACACCCGGCTTGGCGAGAAGCTCGGACAGGCAGCCGAGACGGCCCAGGGCAATGGCGGCGGCCAGGGTTTCTGAGCGGTGGTTGCTGGCGACGATCAGCCCGTCGCGGTCAAGCAGCACGGCGGGACCGGGAAAGGCCGCAAGGCCATCCGGACCCAAAGTGGCGGTGCTGCGGGTGCCAAATCCCGTCCTGCCACGCTGTCTTTCGCTGGGTGCATCCATCCGTTCGGGATTCCCGTTTATAGAAACACGCTGACTCCATACCATAGGCATGATCACTTAACGAGACACTAAGCGAGTGACTTGCTTCGTATCCGGCACGGGGCTAACAATCATTCATGGCTGACGATCTGTCCCGCGTGGAGACCTGGGTATTCGACCTCGACAATACGCTGTATCCGGCGTCGTCGAGCTTGTTCCCGCAAATCGACATCCGCATGCGCCGCTTCATCGCCGAGCGGCTGGGCCTGTCGCTGGACGAAGCCTTCACCTTGCAGAAACGCTATTACCGCGAATTCGGCACCACGCTGCGCGGGCTGATGCTGGTGCACAAGATCGAGCCCGACGCTTTCCTGTCCTTCGTGCACGATATCGACTGCACCGTGCTGGACGCGGCGCCGCGCTTGGACGCCGCGCTGGCCAGGCTTCAAGGCCGCAAGCTGATCTTCACCAACGGTTCCGAACGCCATGCCGAGAACGTGCTGGCCCGGCTGGGGATCGCCCGGCATTTCGAGGGCATCTTCGACATCCGCGCCGCCGCCTTCGTGCCCAAGCCGCAGCCGGAATGCTACAAGATGATGGTCGAGCGTCACGCGGTGGACCCGCGCGCGGCGCTGATGGTGGAAGACATCCACCGCAATCTGGCGCCCGCCGCCGCCATCGGCATGACCACCTTGTGGGTGCGCGAGGATGGTCATCCCGATTCAGCCGTCCTGAAGCAGGACGATGCCGACCTGTCCCACGTCCACCACATCACCGACGATCTGACACGATGGCTGGAAGCGGTTCCCGGTCAGGGACGGATATAGCTCCAGCCCTGTTCCTGCAGGTCCATCAGGGTGACGGCGCCCGCCTCCACATGCTTGACGCCGTCCAGGATGGGAATCTCCTTGCCCTCGGTCTTGCGCAAATTGACCAGCGTATTGTCGCAGACGTCGAACGAGACCTCGGGCACGCCCTCGACGAAGGACTTCACCCGCGTCGCCAGCGGCGAGGTGTCCGAACGCACCAGGGTGACGCCGGGGCCGTAGGTGATGATGCGCACCTCGACCATTTCCTTGCGGTCCTGGTAGGTCTTGACGATGTTGACGGCGTTGTTGAGCGCCAGATTCATCCGCGCCGGATCATTCTCGGAAACCTGGATGGCGACGCGATGGGTCTTTGGCTCCGCCAAGGCGGGCGACATGACCGAAAGCCCCAACAGGGCGGCGAGGACAGCAAGACGGATCATGGAAAGCCTCCCAAGACGGCACTTGGAAGAACTCTAGCGCCTTTCCCGGAAAAACGCTCGCAGCAGTTCCGCCGCCCGACTTTCGTCCAGCCCCCCGAACACCTCGGGCCGATGGTGGCAGGTGGGATGATCGAACACCTTGGCGCCGTGTTCGACCCCCCCGCCCTTGGGATCATAGGCGCCGAAATAGATCCGCCTGATACGCGCCAGCGAAATGGCGGCGGCGCACATGGGACAGGGTTCCAGGGTGACGTAGAGATCGCAGCCGTCCAGCTTGCCCCCGTTGATGGGGGAGGCGGCGCGGATGACCAGCATCTCGGCGTGCTGTGTCGGGTCCGAGAACTGCTCGACCCGGTTGCCGTCGGCGGCCAGGACCACCCCATCCCTGACCAGCACGGCGCCCACCGGCACCTCGCCCCGCTGGGCGGCGGCCTCGGCTTGTTCGAACGCCATGGACATGAACCGGCTCATGGCTCCGCTTTACCATGGCTTCGACCGGTGGGGAACTGTATAGGAAGCATCGAGCGAGGCATCGCCGAAGCGCGGCCGCATTGAGCGGCCCGGAGCTTTAGCGGAGGAAAGCCAAGCGAACGGAGTGAGCGCCCGGCGCTTGAGGGACAATATCCAAATGAACCCACTCATCGGCATCACCCTGGACAGCGAAGAGGCTGGCGGCTATTCCAAGTCGCCGTGGTACGCCCTGCGCAAGAACTACTGCGAGGCGGTAAGGACAGCCGGCGGCGTGCCGATCCTGCTGCCCCATCATGCCGATTGCGTCGACCGCTATCTTGCCCTGATCCAAGGACTGATCGTCAGCGGCGGCGCCTTCGACGTGGACCCCGCCCTGTTCGGCGCCGCCGAGCGCCACGAGGCGGTGGTGCTGAAGCCGGGCCGCACCACTTTCGAATTGGCGCTGGTCCGGGGCGCGCTGGAGCGCGACATGCCGGTGCTGGGCATCTGCGGCGGCGAGCAGCTGGTCAATGTCGCCCTGGGCGGCAGCTTGATCCAGCACATCCCACACGCGGTCGCGGGCGGCCTGGAGCACGAGCAGACGGCGCCGCGCCACCTGCCCGGCCACGAGGTCGCACTAACGCCCGGCTCGAAGCTGGCCGCCATTGCGGGATGCGCCGCCATACCGGTGAACTCGTCCCATCATCAGGCGATCCGCGAGGTGGGAGCGGGCTGTATCGTCAATGCCATCGCCCCAGACGGGGTGATCGAGGGGATCGAAATGCCGGGCAAGCGCTTCTGCCTGGGGGTGCAGTGGCATCCCGAATATAACGTCAGCCCGGCGGACGCCGCCCTGTTCCGCGCCTTCATAGAGGCTTGCAGATGATGGAGCGTAGCGACTGGCGCGTTGTCATTAGGCCCGGGCGGGCTATAGCCCGCAGGGAGCGCCCCGGAGCTTCAGGCTATCGACATTCAGGGAATTCAGCTGATTTCGGCCCGGTAGAAGTTTTAGCCACAGATAAACACCGATGAAGTGAGAGTTTTCCTTATCTGTGTCCCGCGCAGCGGGTATCTGTGTTCATCTGTGGCCCATGTCTCGTCCTATCCGCTTGAACGTCGATAGGCCCTAGCGAAAGTAAGCCAAGTGAGCGGAGCGGACGCCCAGCGTTTGAGGGACAGCCAATGAATACCGAGGAAAAGGGCGAGCGCATCGCCAAGCGTCTGGCCCGCGCCGGACTGTGTTCACGCCGCGAGGCGGAACGCTGGATCGAACAGGGCCGCGTCGTGGTCAACGGCTCCAAGCTGGACAGCCCCGCCTGCGTCGTCGGCCCCGGCGACATCATCATCGTCGACGGCCAGCCCCTGGGCGAGCCCGAGCGCACGAGGCTGTGGCGCTATCACAAGCCGTCCGGTCTGGTCACCACCCACAAGGATCCGGAAGGCCGTGCCACCGTGTTCGAGACGCTGCCCGACAATATGCCCCGGGTGGTGTCGGTGGGGCGCCTGGATCTCAATTCCGAGGGCTTGCTGCTGCTGACCAATGACGGCGAACTGGCCCGCAAGCTGGAACTGCCGTCCAACGCCTGGGTGCGGCGCTACCGGGTGCGCGTCCATGGCGAGGTCAAGGAAGACGTGCTCGAAAGGCTGGCCAAGGGCATCACCGTCGAGGGAGTCGCCTATGACTCCATCACCGCCACCCTGGATCGTCAGCAGGGCGCCAATGCCTGGCTGACCGTCAGCCTGCGCGAAGGCAAGAACCGCGAAATCCGACGGGTGATGGAGTTTCTCGGCTGGCCGGTGACCCGGCTGATCCGCATCGCCTATGGGCCGTTCCAACTGGGCACCCTGGCCGAGGGCGCCACCGAGGAGGTTCCCGGCAAGGTTCTGCGCGAGCAGATGGGCGAGGGCAAGGCGGTGCTGCATGCCAAGCCCGAAACCAAGTCGGCGGGTGAGCGCGAGAAGGAACAGCGCGTCGTCGCCAAGGCCCGCAAGGCGAAACTGGCCGAGGACAAGCGTTTGGCCGAGGCCAAGAAGAAGCCCTATTACTACGCCCCCGACGGCACCCGAACCGAACTGGCCGCTGGGCCGAAGACCAAGCCCAATGCGCGTCATCGCCGGACTCCATAAGGGCCGCCGCCTGGAAGCGCCGCCCGGTCGCATCGCCCGGCCCACCGCCGACCGGGTGCGCCAAGCCCTGTTCGACATCCTCGCCCATAGCGATCTGGTGGAGCTGGACGGCGCCGTGGTGGTGGACGCCTTCGCCGGGTCCGGGGCGCTGGGCCTGGAAGCCCTTTCGCGCGGGGCCGCCCATGCCAGCTTTCTCGAACTGGACGCCCAATCGCTGGCCGCCATCTACGCCAATATCAAGGCGCTGAAAGAGGACGGCCGCACCACGGTGACCCGCGCCGACGCCGCCAAGCCTCCGGCCGCGACGCGGTCCTGCACGCTGGCCTTTCTCGACCCGCCCTATCAGTCCGGTCTCGCCACCCCCTGCCTGGAAGGCCTCGCCGCCCGGGGCTGGCTGGCCGATCAAGCATTGGCGGTGGTCGAGGTCGCGGTGGACGAAGCCTTCACGCCGCCCCAGGGCTTCGAAGTCGCGGATGAGCGCGAGCGGGGCGCCGCCCGGCTGGTGTTCCTGGTATGGACTGGAAAAACAGCGTGAATACGGCTAGCATACGGAGGAAGTCGGCATCGGGTTGCAGCCCGACGCCGACCACTCCTAGGCCCTCGTGACCATCAGGTGGATGCGAATCCGCCAGATGCGAAACTTGAGCACCAGGAGAAAGGGCATCTTGACCATGCACTTTCCTCCTTGACGGCGGACCGGACCACCCGGCCCGCCGTCGTCATTTATACCGGCCGTTGCAATCCCCGCCAAGGTGTGGTGTATTCGCTTTGTTCTCTAGGGGTGTGTCATGATCTATTCCTATATCTCCATCGCGCTGTCGGCCCTGGCCCTGGTGGGTGTCGCCGTCTTGCTGATGCGTCGCGGCGAGGATCTGTCCGGCCAGTTGGAGCGCCTTGAACGGGCGCTGCGCGACGAGGCTGCCCGGGGACGCGATGAAGCCGCGTCGCAGGCCAGGCTGGGCCGCGAGGAGATCAACGCCCTGATCCGCGCCTTCCAAGACGGCGCCCTGGCCCTGTCGGAAAAGAATCACGCCGAGCTGCGCATCCTTGTCGAGCAGAAGCTGGCCGAGTTCCGCGCCGATCAGGCCACCCAGGGCCGCAATCTGCGCGAAGAGGTCGCGGGCGGCCTGAAGACCCAGGGCGAATCGCTGACCAACACCCTGAAGGAAAGATTGGAAACCGTCGCCAAGACGGTGGCGGAACAGACCCGCGTGGTGGCCGAGCATCTGGAAAAGCTGCGCGGCGAGAACACCGCCAAGCTGGAACAGATGCGCCAGACCGTGGACGAGAAGCTGCAAGGCACCCTGGAAAAGCGCCTGGGCGAATCCTTCAAGCTGGTCAGCGACCGGCTGGAACAGGTGCACAAGGGATTGGGCGAGATGCAAAGCCTCGCCAACGGTGTCGGCGACCTGAAGCGGGTGCTGACCAATGTGAAGACCCGTGGCACCTGGGGCGAGGTGCAACTGGGCAATCTGCTCGACCAGATCTTCCGCCCCGACCAGTACATGCGGGAGGCCAATTGCAAGAAGGGCAGCCTGGAGCGGGTGGATTACGCCATCCGCCTGCCGGGCAAGGGCGACCATGAGCCCGAGGTGCTGCTGCCCATCGATTCCAAATTCCCCAACGAGGATTACGAACGGCTGCAAATGGCGGTGGAGCGCGCAGACCCAGAAGCGGTGGAAGCCGCCGCCAAGGCGCTGGAAACCCGCGTCAAGCAATTCGCCCGCGACATCCGCGACAAATACATCAATCCGCCCACCACCACCGACTTCGCCATCCTGTTCCTGCCCACCGAGGGCCTGTATGCCGAGGTGCTGCGACGTCCCGGCCTGATGGACATGATCCAGCGCGACTACAAGGTGGTGGCGGCGGGGCCGACCACCCTTGGCGCCATCCTCAACGCAGTGCAGATGGGCTTCAAGACCATGGCCATCGAGAAGCGGTCTTCCGAGGTCTGGGAAATCCTGGGCGCCGTCAAGACCGAGTTCGGCAAATACGGCGACGTGCTGGACAAGGTGCAGAAGAAGCTGCAGGAAGCCTCCAAGACCATCGACGACGTGGCGGTCCGCAAACGCGCCATCGACCGCCAGCTTCGCTCGGTGGAGGCCATTCCCGAACTGGGCGCCGACGCCCTGCTGGCGCTGGGCGGCTCGGTGATCGAGGATACGGGCGAGGACGAGGGGCTGTAGGCGGGCGGAACGCCCGCGCCCCACTTTCCGGAGCGCGGGCCCGCCTGGAGCGCGGGCGTCCCGCCCGCTTTGGGCTAAGCCTCCCGAATGCTGCCGAGGAAGCGATCGACCTCGGTGCGCAGGGTGGCGGCCTGCTGTTGAAGCGCCTCGACGGCGCCCAGCACGTCCTTGGCCGCCCGGTCGGTCTCGTGGATGGTCTGGGACACGCCGGTGATGTTCTCGAAGACGTAATTGGTCCCCGAGGCGGCATGGTCGATGTTGCGGGCGATTTCCTGGGTGGCGGCGCCTTGCTCCTCGATGGCGGCGGCGATGGTGGTGGTGATGCCGTCCATGGAGGAGATGGTGGTGCCGATGCCCCGGATGGCGCGCACGGTCTTGCCGGTCTCATCCTGGATGGTGTTGACCTGATTGGAGATCTGCTCGGTGGCGCCGACGGTCTGGCGCGCCAGATTCTTCACCTCCGAGGCCACCACGGCGAAGCCCTTGCCGGCCTCGCCCGCGCGGGCCGCTTCCACCGTGGCATTCAGCGCCAGCAGGTTGGTCTGCTCGGCGATACCGGTGATCATCTCGATGATCTCGCCGATCTTTTCCGCCGCCCCGGCCAGTCCCTGGACGCGGCTGTTGACGGAATTGGCTTCCTTGGTGGCCGAGGCGGCCACCTCGTTGGACATGCCCACCTGCTGGGCGATCTCGTTGATGGACGAGGTCAGTTCCTCGGCGGCGGCGGCCACCATGCGGACGTTCTCGTTGGCGTCACGGGCCTGACCGGCGGCGGAATTAGCCTTCTCCAGCGCCTGATCGGCGGATTCCACCATGCTGCGGGCGGTCAGCGTCATGTGCTGCGACGACGCCCCCACGGAATCGAGAACGGCGGTGACGGTGCGGTCGAAATTGGCGATCAGATCCTCGAGCCGCCGCATGCGCGCCTCGCGGGCGGCAGCCGCCGCGCGGGCCTCGCCCTCCATCTGCTGCTTGGCGATGGTGTTGTCCTTGAACACTTGGACGGCGCGGGCGATGTCGCCGACCTCGTCCTGGCGGTCCAGCGCGGGCACCATGATGGAGGTGTCGCCACCGGCCAACTGGTTCATGCGGACAGTCATGTCCTCGATGGGATCGGCGATGATGCCCTTGAGAATCCAGCGCACCCCCAAGACGGCGAGAATGGTCGCGGCGATGCCGCCCAGGGTCAGCCAAGTCAGAACCTTGTTCAGCCGCGCCTCGGACTCTTCGGTGGACAGCGATGAGGACAGAACGGCGATGACATCGCCCTCTTGCATGCCCATGCCGCCATGGCAGGCGAAACAGACCTCGCTCTTGGCGCCCTCGGTCACGCCCAGCACGATGGGCAGGGAATAGCGGAAATAGCCATCCATGAAGCGGCTGACCGGAACCTTGGCGGCCATGGCCTCGCGGTCGATGTCATCCTTGGGCAGCTTGGGCGCCCGGTCGGGCTCCACGTCCTTCATATGGGCCACCACATGGGTGCCCCACGCGCTCCAGACCTTGCCGGGATAATGGATGTTGCGGCTGTCGAACCAGTTGTTGAATACGGCGATGCCGACGTTGTCGCCATCCTCGGGCCGCTTTGCCATGACGTTCTGGATCAGGGCGTGCAGGGAGGTCATCTCGTTGGCCGACAATTGCAGCAATTGACGTTCCATCTCGGCCCGTTCGAACCGGGCGATGGTCGTCACGACACTGGCAATAAGGGCAACGACGCCGAGACCAACTATGACCATGAAGCGGCTGGAAAGCCGCAAATTGCGCCATGCGTGCGACACGAATACTCCACTTGCTGATGCGGCCGGTCCAGTCCGGTCGCGGCGCCCCAGTCAATCCCCATACAGAGACTATTATGAATGGCCGCAAAAGAAAACACCGACCATTCAGTCTTGCGATGAAAATCAACCGGGGCGTCAATCCAGCAAATTAGAGCCTTACCAAGGAGTCATAGTCGCTGATCAGCTGCTTGGTGATCTCGCCGGGGGTGAAACTGAAGGTACCGATTTCGCGCACCGGCGTCACCTCGGCGGCGGTGCCGGTCAGGAAGCATTCGGTCGCCTTCGCCATTTCCTCGGGAAGAATGGCGCGTTCCACCAGCTTGATGCCGCGCTTCTTCGCCAGATCGATGACTGTTTGACGGGTGATTCCGTTCAAGAAGCAGTCGGGCGTCGGTGTATGCAACTCGTTGCCGAAGACGAAAAAGATATTGGCGCCGGTGGCCTCGGCGACTTGGCCGCGCCAATCGAGCATTAGAGAATCCTCATAGCC
This sequence comes from Paramagnetospirillum kuznetsovii, assembly GCF_003284725.1. Classification (GTDB taxonomy): domain Bacteria; phylum Pseudomonadota; class Alphaproteobacteria; order Rhodospirillales; family Magnetospirillaceae; genus Phaeospirillum; species Phaeospirillum kuznetsovii. The sequence goes on from NZ_PGTO01000003.1 coordinate 164,294, forward strand.
ATCGCTCTCGGCCTTATGCTTGTTCATGGTCGCGATCATATACAGCCCCGCCGCCTTGGACTGGGTGGGCGCGGTTTCCGGGTGGGGCCGCTTCCATTGCGCCATGTTGAGGCGGATGCCCTTCATGCGGGCCTCGGGGCTCCAATAGCTGGGCCATGTCCAGGTTGCGATGGCGACGCGGATGCGGCTGCTTTGGGCGGCGACCCCCATCATCTCGCTGCCGCGCCACGCCACCGGCCGGACATAGCCGTCGACGATATTGTTGGCCTTGACGGTGGCCATGGTGGCCTCGTCCAGCTGCTCGGCCGTGTAGGGAATCTCGAAACCCAGGATACGCCCGGACTCGATCAGCCGCTGCGAATGTTCGCGCAACTTGAACGCCTTGCCGTTATAGACCCGCTCTCCTTCGAATACGCACGAGCCGTAATGCAAGCCATGGGTCAGGACGTGGATGCCGGCATCGCGCCAGTCAACCAGCTTGCCGTCGAACCAGATATAGCCGTCACGGTCGTCGAAGGGGAGAACTGCCATGGGAATGTCCGTCCAGGAAAAGGGTGGCGTGAAGTCGGGCTGCGAACTGTCGCGACCGAAAATTAGCATTTACGCTTGCACGGCGTAACATTTTTAGGTCATATATGTCAATATGACTGACATAAAAACCGGTTTCAACCCCCTCTTCCTCCGCGAGGAGGAGCTTCGCCAGGGCATCGAGCTGCTGTTCTTCGCCTATCGCGACTTCACGGCGGAGCCCGACGCCATCCTGGCCGACTACGGTTTCGGCCGCGCCCACCACCGCGTCATCTATTTCGTCGGACGCCATCCCGGCATCACGGTGAGCGACCTGCTGGAGATTCTGCGCATCACCAAGCAGAGCCTGTCGCGGGTTCTCGGCCAATTGGTGCGCGAAAAATTCATCACCCAGCGCCCCGGTCTTCGCGACCGCCGCCAAAGGCTTCTGGAGCTGACGGAAAAGGGGATCGAGCTGGAACGCCAATTGACCGAGCGTCAGCGCGGCCGCATCGCGCGGGCCTACCGCGATGCGGGCGCCGAGGCGGTGGACGGCTTCCGCAAGGTTCTGCTGGGACTGGTGGAGGAGGCAGACCGCTCCCGCTTCCCGTCGCGCCAGCCACACAGGAGATAACGCCGTGGACGACGCCCACATCCTGGTGGTGGACGATGACAGGCGTCTGCGCGAACTGCTGCGCAAATACCTGACCGACGCGGGCTATCTGGTGGCGACCGCCGCCGACGCCGCCGAGGCGCGCTCGCGCATGGCGGGGCTGTCCTTCGACCTGATCGTTCTGGACGTCATGATGCCCGGCGAGGACGGCACCCAATTGACGCGGTCCCTGCGGGCCGACGGCAACCCTGTGCCCATCTTGCTGCTGACGGCGCGGGGCGAGGTGGACGACCGCATCACCGGCCTGGAGGCCGGGGCCGACGACTATCTGTCCAAGCCGTTCGAACCGCGGGAATTGCTGCTGCGGCTGGGTTCCATCCTGCGCCGGGCTCCCCGCGATGATCCGAAGCCCAGCCGGGAACTGGGGCTGGGATCGTTCATCTGGGACATGGCGCGCTCGGAATTGCGCCAGGGCGACCAACCGATTCATTTGACCCAGGCCGAGCGCGACCTGCTGGCCATCCTGGCCGATGCCGCCGGACAGGGCGTATCCCGCGACGATCTGGCGTCGCGGACCGGCAATTCGGCCAATCCCCGCACCATCGACGTCCAGGTCACCCGCCTGCGAAAGAAGATCGAGGACGATCCCAAGCTGCCGCGCTATCTTCAGACGGTGCGCGGCACCGGCTATATGCTGCGGCCGGATTAGTCGTCGCCGCCATTGCTTGCTGTTTTTCTCGTCACCCCCGCGCAGGCGGGGGTCCATGATGGGACCGAACCATGCGCCTGATATGTCACGTCGTCGCGTCCGCGCCATGGATTCCCGCTTTCGCGGGAATGACGACGGGGATAATGGCCGCGCCCAACACGCGACGGGAACAATCATGATCCGACCGAGCCTCTGGCTGAAGCGGCTGCTGCCCCAGGGTTTGCTGGGGCGCTCGCTGCTGATCATCATCATGCCGCTGGTGGTCCTGCAGATGGTCTCGATCTATGTGTTCTACGGCGCCCACTGGGAGACCGTCGCCAAACGGCTGGCCAAGGGCATCGCAGGCGATATCGGCACGGTGATCGAGGCAACCCGCGCGTTTCCCGAACCCGAACAACAGTTGATGATTTTGGCCATCGCGGCGGCCAAGATGGAACTGGACATCCGCTTTGTCCCCGGCGGCATTCTGCCCAACCTGCCGCAGCAAAAGCCGTCATCGTTTCTCGAGCGCGCCATGGCCGAGGCCATGGATGAGCGGGTCCAGCGCCCCTATCGCCTGGATGCCGACACCTTCGAGCGCGAAGTCGTGATTCGCATCCAGTTGCCCGAAGGGCTGATGGAGGTCTACGCCCCCAAGAAGCGGCTGTTCAGCTCGACCACCACCGTCTTCATCTTGTGGATGCTGGGGACCGCCATGCTGCTGTTCGGCGTCGCCACCGTCTTCATGCGCAACCAGGTGCGCAGCGTCCGCAAGCTGGCCATTGCCGCCGACCGGTTCGGCAAGGGCCTCGACGTCGCCAATTTCAAGCCCGAGGGCGCCAGCGAGGTCCGCCAGGCGGCCCAGGCCTTCAACCTGATGCGCAGCCGCATCCAACGTCAGATCCAGCAGCGCACCGAGATGCTGGCGGGCGTCTCCCACGATCTGCGGACGCCGCTGACCCGCATGAAGCTGCAATTGGCCATGATGGACGACCAGGAAGGCCGCGCCGACCTGGAAGAAGATGTGGCCGAGATGGAGCGCATGGTGGAAGGCTATCTGGCTTTCGCCCGTGGCGAGGGCAGCGAAAAGCCGCTTCCCACCTCGTTGCCCGATCTGGTGGACGAGGTGGTGGGGCGGTTCCGCCGCCAGGGCAGCACCATCGACCTGCACAGCGAAGGCCATGTGGTCATGGCCTTGCGTCCCGACGCCATGGCCCGCGCGCTGGGCAATCTGATCGGCAACGCCATCCGCTATGGCGGCCATGTCTGGGTCCGGGTCGGCTGTCGTGGCGACGCCGCCGAGGTGTTGATCGACGACGACGGCCCCGGCATTCCCGCGGCCAACCGCGAGGACGTGTTCAAGCCCTTCACCCGCCTGGAGCAGTCGCGCAATGTGGGCACCGGCGGCGTCGGTCTTGGCCTGACCATCGCCCGCGACATCATCCGGACCCATGGCGGCGACGCGCTGCTGGAGGATTCGCCGCTGGGGGGCTTGAGAGTCAGGGTGCGACTGCCCCTTTGAGATGCTACGATCCCTGCCGCATGCGGGTAAGGAGAAGCGGGATGCGGACGGTTCTGGTGGGCAATATCAAGGGCGGCTGCGGCAAGACCACATTGGCCACCCATATTGCCGGCGCCTTCGCCGCCAAGGGCCTCGCCACCGCCATCGGCGACTGCGATCGCCAGCGGTCCAGCCTGAACTGGCTGCGGCGCAGGCCCGAAAGCCTGCCGCCCATCACCGGACTCGACTGGTCCAAGGATGTGGGAACACCACCCAAGGGTCTGGCCATGCTGGTGATCGACGCCCCCGCCGCCATGCATCACAAGGACGTGGAATCCCTCATCGGCATCAGCGACATCGTGGTGGTGCCGGTGCTGCCCGGCGCCTTCGACGAGGACGCCACCGCCCACTTCCTGGAGCGCCTCGCCAAGGTCAAGGCCGTGCGCAAGAACAAGCGCGTGGTCGCGGTGGTGGGCAATCGCCTGCGGCCGGGAACCCGCACCAGCGACCATCTGGACGGCTTCTTCGGCGGGCTGGGCTTTCCGGTGGTGGCACGGCTGCGCGACAGTCAGATCTATCCCAGCCTTGCCGCCCAGGGGTCCACGGTGCTCGACGCCAAGGATCGCCGGGCCCAGTCCTATGCCTTGGAATGGCGGCCATTGCTCGAACTGCTGGAACGATGACCCTGGACAGGGCGAGCCGTAATTCCGATTCCGCCACCCTTCGGCGACGCATGATCATTTTGGTGGTCATCGTCCTGGCGGCGCTCGACGTCGGTGCCGCTGTCTGGATCGGCACCGAACGGGCGGAAGCCCTGAGGATCGCCACGACAAGCGCCGTCAACACCAGCCGCCTGCTGTCGTCGGCGGTTGAGGCGCAATTGGGTGCCATCGACAAGGTGCTGATCGGCGCCGCCGAGTTGATCTCGTTCCAACGCGAGGAGCGAAGGCGTGGGAATGGGGCCATTCTCGCCTTTCTCAAGCGCCAGGTCGAACTGGTGCCCGGAGCAAGAGCCATTTTAGTGATCGGAGCCGACGGCAAGACCTTCTATGGGACAAATCTTTCCGAACCGTTTGGACCGGTGGACCTGTCGGATCGCCCCTATATCAGCCATCATATGACGGACAGGTCGCAAAAGCCCTATCTCAGCACCCCGATCCGAAGCCGCAACGATGGTAGCTGGATCGTTGCCTTGAGCCGTCGGCTGGAAGCGCCGGACGGATCCTTTGCCGGCGTGATCGCCGCCACCATTGATCTGCGACAATTGGCCAAGGTCACGGCCACCGCGTCGCCCGGCCGCCTCGGCTCGGTGGCGCTGGTCGATCTTGAAGGCACCATCCTGGCGCGATCCCCGGATCACCAGCAATTCGTCGGTCATTCCATCGCCACCCTTCCCGCCTTCCTGGAAGGTCGGGACAAGGAGCATGGCGACGGCATCATCGTTTCGCCGCTGGATGGCCGGGTCAGACTGTTCGGGTCAACCCGGGGCAGCGACTTTCCGCTGATTTCAGTGGTGTCGCGGGATCACGACGACGTTCTCGCCGACTGGCGCACCCAAAGCGCGGCGCTGGCAATGGCGGGCATCGTGGTAAACATCATGGTGATCGCGCTGCTGACCCGTCTGCTTCGCCAATTGGCCTTGGTGGAGCAATCCTTCGACCAATTGGCCAGGGCGCGACAAGCCGCCGACACGGCCAATCAGGCCAAGTCGGCTTTCCTCGCCAATATGAGCCACGAATTCCGCACCCCGCTCAACGCCATCCTGGGCTTCTCCGATGCCCTGATGACCGGCTTTCCCGGACACTCTTGCCAAGACTGCTGCCACGACTATCTCGGCCATGTGCAATCTTCGGGACTGCACATGCTAAGCCTCGTCAATGATATCCTGGATCTGTCGAAGATCGAGGTGGGCAAGGCGGATTTGGAGCGCGCGGAAGTGGACCTTGGGGCATTGGCGGGGAACTGCGTCGCCATCGTCAACCCCAAGGCCGACGAGAAGGATTTGCGGCTGACCCTCGACATCCGATCCCAGTCACCGGCTTTTGCCGATCCCCGCCGAATTCGTCAGATCATCCTCAACCTGCTCTCCAACGCCATCAAGTTCACACCCGATGGCGGATCGATCACGCTGACGCTGACCGAGTCCGCCGACGCCTTCCATCTGGCGGTTTCCGACAACGGAATCGGCATGAGCGAAAGCGAGGTCGAAACCGCGCTGACCCCGTTCGGCCAGAATGTCTCGGACATTGCGAGAAGCGAGGCCGGCACCGGCCTGGGGCTGCCATTGGCCAAACGACTGGCCGAATTGCACGGCGGCAACCTGACGGTCTTCAGCGTCAAGGGGGAGCGAACGACGGTGACCTTGGACTTGCCGAAGGCCTGATCAGCCCGCCAAGCGCTGTTCCATGTCCATTCCCCTTGACCGGGCGGGAACGCCGGGCGATTCGCGATAGCCCATGTGATCGATCCATCGCCGCCCCAGATCCAGCAGAGAGCGGCGGTCGATGGCGCGGTGGTCGCCTTGTCGCCAGTTGTCGAGGAGACGGGCGACCTTGGTCGCGAAGGCCAGATGGCGTCCAACCGGCCCCACCGGTTCGTCCGCGTCGCGCGCGAAATGACGATCGACCGCCCTCACCAGGGCTTCCAGCGCCTTTTCGACCACCACGGGAGGCGCATTGACCGCGAAAGCAACATCGAGTTCGTTGAGCAGATTGAGGACGAGACGGTGCTCGGCGTCGATTGCCGCATCTCCGACCGACAGTCGATTGTCCCAAATTGCGATCATGGCGGACTCCTCACCTTCTGCTCGCCGCCAATTTGCCCTATTGGAAGTCCACATTGCAGGTGGGGAAATGGATAGCACCATGAGTAGTAGTGACCTATCCCTTCGCCTTGGCCTCTCCCGCCTCTTCCTCGATCAGCCAGTCCAGCCTCCAGCCGCCACGGTCCGGCGCCAACACCTCGGCCAGCCAGGGCAATAGCGCGGCCAAGTCTTCGTCCAACCGCCAGGGTGGATTGATGATCAGCAGACCGCTGCCGTTCAGCCGGAACGGATCGTCGTCGGGATGGATCAGCAGTTCCGCCGCCAGCGCCTTCGGGCCGCCCTCGTCCCGGATGGCCTGATGGAAGCGGCGCAATGGCTCGCGCCCTTTGACGGGATACCACACCATCACCACCCCGGTCGGCCACAGACGGCGTATCCGCCGCAACGAGGCAAGCAAGCGGTCCATCTCGTCCTTGACCTCGAAGGGGGGATCGATCAGCACCAGGCCGCGCCGCTCGACCGGCGGCAGCAGCCCCTTGGCCGCCACGTAACCGTCCATGTGATGAACCCCTACGCGCCCGTCACCCGCGAAGCAGCGCCTGAGTTCCCCCACGTCCTCCGGATGCAGCTCCACCAGCGCCATGCGGTCATCGGGCCGCATCATGCTCCGAATGATCTCCGGCGAGCCCGGATACCAACGCAAGCCGCCCTCGGGATTAAACCTGCGGATGATCTCCCCATAGTGGGCCAACTGCACGGGGGCCACAGGGGCGGCCAAGACCTTGGCGATGCCGCCCAGATACTCGCCGGTCTTGCCGGCCGCCACCGATTCCAGGTCATAGGCACCCAACCCGGCATGGGTATCGAGCGCAAAGAACGGCTTGTCCTTTCGCAGCAAGGCATCCACCACCAGGGTGATCACGGCATGCTTCATCACATCGGCGAAGTTACCGGCGTGGTAGGCGTGGCGATAATTCATCGTGGGGCCGTGTTCTCCAGGTTTGCCGGACCATAATACCAAGGATTTCCTCGATCCCCGCCCGGCGCATGAAGGGCCCGGTGATCGGTTTCGATCAATGGGGCTTTGTATAAGCGAGACAGGCGAAATTCGAAAGCATCGGCAGTCCAACCATAACTTAAAAATACGCGATCAAAAAATTCTACCAGGGGTTCTTCTTAAATTGTAATGATTTTAAATTCGCCGAAATGTCGACTCCTCCAATACAGTGTTGACACTATGCGAAGGCGCCAAATGGTAGGTGGCGACCAAACCCTGTGACATTTTGTCAAATTTTATTTTTACTAATCTATCGTTTTCATATGCCCGATCATGTATAATCCGCGAACTTCCAAGGTCGATGAAAGTTCGGGTCCGTTATTTGAGTTTTGGCGTATTCTCTGTGGGGAGAGATCTCAATATGGCCGACACATACCTCTCTGGGGTCGAGCGAAGCTTCGCCTCCGACGAGATCATCGTCAGCAAGACCGACGCGAAGGGCCGAATCATCTATGCCAACGAAGTCTTCCTTCGGATGGCGGGATATTCGGAGGCTGAAATCCTCAACCAGCCGCACAGCATCATCCGTCACCCCGAGATGCCGCGATGCGTCTTCAAGCTGTTGTGGGACACCATCTCCACCGGCAAGGAAATCTTCGCCTATGTGAAGAACCGGGCGAAGAATGGCGACCATTATTGGGTTCTGGCCCATGTCACCCCCACATTCGACAAGTCCGGCAACATCGTCAGCTACCACTCCAACCGCCGCGCCCCACGCCGCGAAGCGGTCGAGAAGGCAGAGGGACTGTATCGGCAACTGCTCGCCATCGAGCAGGGCAACCCCGACCGCAAGGCCGGGATGGAAGCGGCGTTCCAGGCCGTGATCGCCACGCTGCAAACCGCCGGAGTGCCGTATGATGAATTCGTCTTCTCTCTCTAAGGCGCTGATCGCCTGCGCCGTCGCCGCCGGTCTGTGCGTGGTGGGGGCGATCATCACCCTGACCCGCGGCGCCGCCCTGGACGCCGCCGCCATCGCCACCGCCGCCGTCAGCTCGCTGGTCGCGCTGTATTGCATCCATCAGGCCCGCACCGCCGTCCACCGCGCCTGCGACGTGCTGGGCGAGGCTGCCTCGGGGCGTCTTGATGCCCGCATCGTCGGAATCTCGGAAACGGGTGTGCTGGGTCAGTTGGAGCATACCATCAACCGCCTGCTGGACCTGACCGAGGTCTTCACCAAGGAAGCCGACGCCGCCATGGCGCTGACCTCCGAGGGACGCTATTTCCGCCACATCCTGACCGACGGCCTGGTGGGCGAGTTTTCCGATCACGCCCGCCTGATCAACAAGGCGCTGAGCGAAATGGAAGGCCGCGCCAAGACCTTCACCTCGGAGGCCGCGGGCATCGGCGACAGCATCAAGCATGTGACCAATGTGGTCGCCGCCACCGCCACCGAGTTGGAAGCCACGGCGCGCCAGATGTCGGAGATCGCCAACCAGACCAGCGACACCTCGGCGCGGGTCGCCGATGCCGCCAACGATGCCTCCAGCCATGTGGAATCCGTGGCCGCCGCCGCCGAGCAGGTCTCCGGCGGCATCCGCGAGGTGGCCGAGCGCATCCAGCATTCCGCCTCCATGGCCCAGGAAACCGTGCGCGTCGCCACCGAGACCGACGAGGCCATCAACGGACTCAACCAGGCGGCCCAGAAAATCGGCGAAGTGGTGAACCTGATCACCGAGATCGCCAGCCAGACCAATCTGCTGGCGCTGAACGCCACCATCGAGGCCGCCCGCGCCGGGGAATCGGGCAAGGGCTTCGCCGTGGTCGCCAACGAGGTCAAGCATCTGGCCAATCAGACGGCGCGCGCCACCGACGAGATTTCCAGCCAGATCCAAAGCATGCGCAATGCCACCCACCATGCGGTGGGCGCCGTTCGCAATATCGCGGGCAAGATTCGCGAGATCAACGACAATGCCACCGGCATCGCCGCCGCCACCGAGCAGCAAAGCGCCGCCGTCGCCGAGATGAGCCGGTCCATCCGGACCGTCGCCGCCGATGTGCAGACCGTGGCCGACACCATCGGCGACGTGGCGTCCACCGCCGGAACCGCCACCGACGCCGCCGGTCAGGTTCTGATCGCGGCGGGCGACCTTGCCGCCCGCACGGTGTCCATGAACGACGATATCGACGCCTTCGTCGCCCGTGTCTGTTCGGGGATCAAGCAGGGGTAGTGCGGCGATACGCACGTCCGATGAGACGACTCTTGTGGAAAGCGGCCGGGACGGCCGCGCTCCGAGAATAGCGCGTCAATTGGAGCGCGGGCGTCCCGGCCGCCTGCGCGTGGGACAGCGTTATCATCCATCCAGATGGCAGGAGAACCCGTTAGCGGACCTTGAACACCGGCATCACCGCCGGACAGGGCAGACGCTCTTCCAGCCGTCCGGTGGCCAGTTCCTCCGCCACCTTGGCCAGCGCCACGTCCCAGGCGGTCAGCACCCGCGCCACATCGGCGCCGTCGTGGGCATAGCAGACATTGTGGCTGGCCAGGAACAGCACGCCTGCCCGCAGCATCTCGCGGGCGAACAGGGTCTTGATCGCCTCCTTGCGCGCCTTGGCGTGGTCTTGCACCGCCAGGATCATCCACGGTGCGCGGCCCACCAGGGAGAAGACCTCGGACAGCCCATGCAGGGCGGCCAGCTTGGCGACCTCGGTGGCCAAATGACCGCCGGTTTGCCACAAGCGATCGATCACCGGCTCGCGCTTCATCTTGTCGATGGTGGCGATGGAAGCCGCCAGCGACAGCGCCTCGCCGCCGAAGGTGCCGGAGATGAACACCTCCTCCATCTCATGCATCACGTCGGCGCGGCCCATCACCGCCGAAATGGGCATGCCGTTGCCCATGGACTTGCCGAACGAGGCCAGATCGGGCGTCACCCCGAACAGCGTCTGGGCGCCGCCTAAGTGATAGCGGAAGCCGGTGATGACCTCGTCGAACACCAGCAGCGCGCCATGGGCGTGGGCCAGTTCCTTCAGCTCCGCCAGATAGCCGGGCGCCGGATCGACGGCGTTCATGGGCTCCATGATCAGGGCGGCCATCTCGCCGGGATGCTCCTTGAACAGTTGGCGGGCCGAATCGAGATTGTTGTAGGCGAAGGTGCCGGTCAGCCCCCGAACCGCCTCGGGCACCCCCTTGTTGCGGGTGGTCGAACCGATATACCAGTCCTGCCAGCCGTGATAGCCGCACACCGCCACCCGGTCGCGGCCCGTGAAGGCGCGGGCGAGGCGAATGGCGGCGGATGTGGCGTCGGTGCCGTTCTTGCCGAAGCGCACGGATTCGGCACAGGGGATCAGGTCCACCAGCCGTTCCGCCAGTTCGGTCTCCAAGGTGGTGGCGAGGCTGAACGAAATGCCGTTGGCCAGTTGGTTGCGGATGGCGGTATCCACGTCCGGATCTTGATAGCCCAGCACCACCGGCAGCAGACCGCACACCATGTCCACATAGGAATTGCCGTCCACGTCCCACACCTTGCCGCCCAATCCGTGGGTCAGGAACATGGGCGAGTCGGCGGGATATTGCAGTCGGCTCTTGGAGAATGTCTGGCTGCCCAGCGGAATCACTTTCTCGGCGCGGGCCAGCAGCGCCGTGCTGGTGACGGCGCCATTCCAGGTCGGCAGGGACTCCTTGGCCAGCGACTTGGCGAAACCCTCGTTGCGGATGATGCGGGCGTTGATGGCGCGCAATTCCGGCCGGGCATCCAGCGCCGCCAGCACGTCCAGATAGGACGGCCGTTCCGGCAGATGCTCCACCAGCGCTTCGAGGAAGGCAAGGTCGGCGGGCTCGTCCAGGGTCCAACGCTCCGACTGCAAGCCGGGCAGCGGGCAGACCAGACTGGACTGGGCGAAGCGGTGACGGCGATCACGGATGAAGACGGTAACGTGCTCGCGGTCCGCCGCCCGCGTCGCCTCCGCCGCCGCACTCTCCAATGCCGCCATGGTGAAGGCCTCGCAGTCCAGACCGTCGGGCCAACTGGCGGGCGTGACATTGCTGGCATAGGCGCCGCCGCTCCGTTTCAGCAGAGCCAGAACCTCGCCGCAGACCCGGGGGTCCAGCAGCGGGCAGTCCGCGGTCAGCCGCATGACGATATCGGCGCGTTCCGCCCTTGCCGCCTGGGCGAAGCGTTCCAGCACGTCGTCAAGCGGGCCGCGATGGCAGGCAACGCCCGCCGCCTTGGCCCAAGCGGCGATAGCGTCGTCATCGCCTTGGCCAGAAGTGGCGATCACCACCTTGTCGATGCCGGCAATGGCCTGGGCCGCCGTGACCACCCAATCCAACACGGGACGCCCCCCAAGCGGCAGCAGAACCTTGCCCGGCAGACGGGTGGAGGACAGGCGGGCCTGAATGATGGCGACAGCAGTCATGACGGCAATCCGGCAAGGGTTCTCGCCTGAATGACGCCTTCCAGCACCGCCAGGGCTTCCGCCCCGCCGCAAACCGGCGGGGCCCCCTTGGTCGAGGCCAGGAATGCCGCCATTTCGGCACGGTAATCATCGGCATAGGCGCCGTTCATGGTCACATCGACCCGCACGTTGCCGTCATTGCCCACATGGCGGAAGTGACGCTGGTCCAGATCCACATGGATCTGCCCGCCGGTCCCGGCAAGGTGAAAGCCGCGCAGGCGCGGCCGCGTCACGTAATCCACATGGATGGTCGAGGTCACGCCGTTGGCATGTTCCAGAATGGCGTCGGCCATGTCCTCGGAGGCCAGTCCCAGCGTCCCGGTCCGGGTGGCGACGCAGGCCAGCGGCCGGAAGCTGCCCAACAGATGGGTGGCGAGATCGAATTCGTGGATATAGTCGAAGATGGCGCCGCCGGTCTTGGGATCGTTGGCATAGCCCTGCCGGAAATCCTGGCCCGGCCGCCAGTCGGGCAGATAGAGCGCGGCGAGGAAGCGGCCCCACAGTACCCGCCCCAAGGCGCCGTCGGCCAGGGCGGCACGGGTCAATTGGACGCAGGGATGCATCCGCATGTTGAGGGCGGCGGCGATCACCAGCCCGGCCTTGTCGGCCTGTTCCAGCAAGTCCGGCAACCGGCCGATACGATGGCCCAAGGGCTTTTCCACCAGGGCATGGCGGCCCGCCGCGATGGCGGCGGCCAGATCGTCCTCGTGACGGTCGGACGGGCTGGCGATGACCACCGCCCGCGACGCGGTCAATGCCGCGTCCCGCGATAGGGCGATGCGGCCGCCTTCGGCTTCCAACAGCGCCCGTCGTTCGGGCGAGGGGTCGAATCCCACCACCCGCTCGCCCAGGGACAGGGCGTTGCGGGCATGGCGCAGTCCGATACTGCCGAGGCCGAGAACTCCGATCATGACAGCACCCTCCCCAATTCACGGACCACCCGTTCGACCTCGTCGTCCTCCATGCCGTAGAACAGCGGCAGGGTCAGGCAGCGATCGTAATAGGCATCGGCCCCCGGCAGCGAAAGCCCCGGCGAGCGGCCGCGATAATAGGGCTGGCGATGCACCGGCAGGTAATGCACCTGGGTGGAGATTCCCCGTTCGGCCAAACCCCGCATCACCTTGGCCCGCGTGGTGCCACAGGCGGCGAAGTCGATCAGGACCACCTGGATATGCCACGACGGAACGCCGTCGGCGGCGCGGCCGACCGGCACCACCCGAGGCGCCAGGGGCGCCAGGGCCCGGTCATAGGCGGCCACCAGTTGGGCGCGGCGCGCCATGAAGCGATCCAGCTTGGCCAATTGGCTGGTTCCAAGGGCGCAGGACAGGTCGCTGGCCCGGTAGTTGAAGCCGGGCGAGGCCATTTCGTAATACCAGGGATTGGGACGCCCCTCGGCGTCGAACGCCTCGTCGGGCTGAAGAAAGCCGTCGGGGTCACGGGTAATGCCATGGCTGCGCAACAGCCGCAGCCGCTCGGCCAGACGCGCGTCGCCGGTGGTGACGGCACCGCCCTCACCCATGGCCACCGTCTTGACCGGATGGAACGAAAACACCGCCATGTCGGACCACGCGCAGGCCCCGGTGGCCGCCTCGCCCTGACGGCTGCCCAGGGCGTGGCAGGCGTCTTCCACAACCGCCAGACCATGACGGCGAGCGGCCTCGGACAGCGCCTTCATGGCGACGCACTGGCCGTTGAGATGGACGGGAAACACCGCCTTGGGGACAAGGCCGCCGCAGCGGCGCAGCGCCTCTTCCAGATGCTCGGAGCCCATCAGGCCGGTGGCGGGGTCCACATCGGCGAACACCACCTCGCCCCCCACATAGCGGGCCGCATTGGCGGTGGCGACGAAGGTCACGGACGGCACGATCACCGCATCGCCCGGCCCCAGGTCCAGGGCAAGCGCCGCCAGATGCAGGGCCGCCGTCCCCGACGAGCACACGACCGCATCGGCCACCTCGGTCACCTTCGCCAATGCCGCCTCGAAGGCCGTCACGGCGGGACCGGTGGTCAGGCAGTCGGATTTGAGCGCCGCCACCACGGCGGCGATGTCGTCATCGTCGATGAATTGGCGGCCATAGGGCAGAGGTCGTGTCATAGCTCCAGCCGACTGATCATCCCCAGCAATTCGTGTTCGGACAGCCACCAGCTATTGGTGTTGCTGGCATAACGGAAATCGTCGGGCACCGGCACGCCCTCGGTCTGGGCATCGGTGGTCCAGAACGACAGCATGGGATGGATGACATAGCGGTCGTCCATCTCGCGAGTGGTGCGGGCTTCTTCCTCGTTGACCATCACCTCGTGCAGCTTCTCGCCGGGGCGGATGCCGACCACCTTGTAGGGCAGGTCGGGGGCCATGGTCTTCGCCAGATCGGTCATCTTCATGCTGGGAATCTTGGGAATGAAGATTTCGCCGCCCTTCATCAGGCACATGGAGGACAGCACGAAATCGACGCCCTGCTGCAAGGTGATCCAGAAGCGGGTCATGCGCTCGTCGGTGATCGGCAGGAATTCCGCGTTCTTGCGGATCAGGTCGCGGAAGAACGGCACCACCGAGCCGCGCGAGCCCACCACATTGCCGTAGCGCACGGCGCCGAACCGGGTCTGGGCGCTGCCCGACAGATTGTTGGCGGCGATGAAGACCTTCTCGGCCGCCAGCTTGGAGGCGCCATAGAGGTTGACCGGGCTGACCGCCTTGTCGGTGGACAGGGCCATGACCGTGCCGACGCCGTTGTCGATGGCGGCGCGCACCACGTTCTCGGCGCCCCACACATTGGTGCGCAGGCATTCGGTGGGATTGTATTCGGCCAGCGAGACATGCTTCTGGGCGGCGGCGTGAACGACGATATCGACGCCGCGAAACGCCATCTGCAGGCGTTCGAGGTCGCGCACATCGCCCAGGAAATAGCGGATGGCCGGATATTTGTGATCCGGGAATTCCTGCTGCATGTCGAAATGCTTCTGCTCGTCGCGAGAGAACACGATCAGGCGCTTGACGCAATCCAGCCCCAGCACGGTGCGGACGAACTGCTTGCCGAACGAGCCGGTTCCACCCGTCACCAGGATGGACTTGCCGGCCAGCTTTTCGCGGATATCGTCGCGCCGAAAGGTGTTCAGGAGAGTCACGGTCATCATTCCTTCGGAAAAAGCGGACCCCTCAGGGTCGCCGGAAATGGTTAAGATTTAGCCAAACGTCACCGACATCCAAGCATGGGCGGCGGCCCGCGCCGCCTCGGGATCGGGGGGCGGCGCCTGGGTCAGGGCGCGGCCCAGCAATCCGCCCCAGATCGCCTTGGGACCATACCACCGCGTCGCCCAGCCATGGGCTTCCGCCGCGATGCGCTCGGCCCAGCGGGGCTGCCTTTTGATGAAATGGGCGAGATGGACGATCTCTTCCAGACTGCCCCAGGGCAGGTAGTGGCGATAGGGCTGGAAGAACCGCGCCGTGCCGGGATTGTCCTGCTCCACCAGCAGCGATCCCGCCGCGATGGTCTCCCACACCCTACCGGTCACCAGATGATCTTCCGGCGTATGGACGGAAATGTTCAGCACCGCCGAGGCGCGGCTCAATATCCGCGCATAGGCCTCCATGTCGGGCGCCTCCTTGGCGCGGCGCTCGCCGATGATGGCGGAAAAGCCGATATCCTCGGTCATCAGCACCGACAACAGGGCGTAGCGGGCGACGAAATTGACGCTGCCGATGAACACCATGTCCAGGTCGGAATGATGCGGCCGCAGGAACGCATCGTGCAGGGCGGGCACCACCATGGGCAGAACCCGATGGTTGAAGGACGCATGATCGGGCCCGAAGACCGGCGACAGGATATCAGCGGCCATGGCGTCGCAGACCGGCGCCCAGGCACTGAGCAGGGCCATGGCGTAGCGATGGGAATCGCGCATCAGGCAGACCACCTTGAAGCCCAGCCGCAGCTTCAAATCCATCAGGATGCCAGGATTGAGACCGCGCAGGATCAAGGGCGAGACGCAGTCGATCACCACCACATCGGGCCGCAGGCGCTCCAATTCAGACTCGAAGAACGCCAGCCTTTCGGCCACCTCGGCATCGGAGCCCTGGAATTCGCGGGGAACCGCCAGGGCCGAATCGGCATGGAGGTGGAAATCGACTCCGGCGATTCTTGCGCTCTCGCGGAAATGCACCGCGAAGTCGTTGGCCAGGGCGCGGTCGCCGAAGGTCACCATCATCACCCGCACCCGCAGCGCCTCGGGGCCGTGATCGGGCAGGACAATGCGGGCCAAATTCTCCTCGTCCAGCGCGAATGCCGCTTCGATCCGCGACAGCAAAGCGGCCTCGATCTCGTCATCATAGGGCCGGACGGTGCCGTCAAATCGTCCGACCATCTCCGCCTGGGCGTCGGAGGCGTCCTTCCACAGCGGGTCGAAGAAACCACGCGCCTTGAGCGGTTGGCCCAGCAGCATGGCGATCACCCCCATCTCCATGATCTGGGTGGGAGCGATGGTCCAGCGCCTGGTCCACTGGGTCATGAAAGCCTCGGCGCGCTCGGGCATGCCGCAGGCCACCATGCCGCGGATGAAGGCGCCATGGCTGCCGGTCCAACCGCCCTCTTCCGCCAGCAGAGCTTCCAGCTCGTCCCATTGCGGCGAAGACAGCCCGCCATTGGCGGCCAGCAGCAGCAAGGCCTCGATCCGGATCAGCGGCAGACCGACAAGGCCGCCGAGCATCCGCCGCGCCTCGTCCTGCCGACCCACCCGGATCAGGCATTGGCCGAGCCGCAGACGAAAGCTGGGCTGCATGGGTTCCAGCGACACCATCACCCGGCAGGCGGCCAGTTCCACGTCATAGGCGCCACTGCGCCGCAGGGTCTCCACGATGGGATGCCACAGCCCCCCCAGCGGCAGATGTCCATGGGCCAGCCATTTATCGACCCGCTCCAGCATGCCCGCTTGCAGCATCTCGGGGACTTCGTCCTCGATCCAGCCGCAGGCGATGGCGGCCATGGCGGGAACCTCCGGCGGCGTCACCTCGAATTCCTCCGAAAATAGAGAATTTCGTCGGCGCGATCCGCCTGGACGAAGCCGCAGGCGACGAAAATCTTCCGGCTGGCGGGATTGGCCTCGCGGATTTCGGCGATCAAGTCCACCGGCCCCACTTGGCGCAACAGCGTCGAGACCGCCATGGTCAGCAAAGCCTGTCCGGCGCCTTTCCCCCTCGCCTCGGGAGCGACGGAGACGGACACCCGCCATTCCTTGTCACGGCAGGTGTCGAACCGCACCATGCCGATCCGCTCGCCGCCATATTCGCCGATCATAAGGATTCGTTCGCGATCCGCCAGGACGCGATCAAGCCAGGCGAAATGGTGGTCGCGCTCCACCTCGGCGGTCTCCAGCGAATTGGCCCGCGTCACGGGATCGTTGCGCCACGCCAGCAGCACCTCGCCGTCTTCCGGCCCCGCCCGGCGCAAGTCCAGGCTCATCAAATCCGCCAGCCGGGCCGCGCCCCGACCGTCGCACAGGGACCGCGCCCGCCCGGCCATGCGCGACCGGGCGCGCTCGTCGCCCGCCAGCAGCGACAGGCTGCGGGCCAGCGCCGCAATATCCAGCGCGGAAACCAGCGCGGCGCCTTCGCGCTCCAGCCCCTTGGCGATATCGCGCTGATTATCGGCGATCACCACCGCCACCGAGGGCAATCCCATGCGGCAGCGTTCCAGCGCCGACGTCCCGGCGGCCCCCACCGCCAAGCCGCAGCGCGCCATCAAAGCCGCCATGTCGGCCACATCCACCAGAACCTCGGCTTGCGGCGTCAAACGGGACGCCAGATCCCGCACCGCCTCCAGATGCGGCGCGGCCCCGCCCATCACCACGCTGACCGGAAGCCCAAGTCCCACCGCCGCCAAGGCTTGCAGCGCCAATCCGGTGGCATTGGTGGGATCGGTGCCGCCCAGCGAAACCAGGATGCGGTCCAGCGGCACCACACGGCTGGGCCCGGCCTCGGCGAAATCCGGACGCAACAGCGCATGACCGGCGCCAGCCAGCACCACCGCCCAGTGGGGAACCAGGCCAAGATAGCGATCGGCCGAGGCACCGATGGTCTGGTCCAGCAGGATGTCGCAGTGATGCGGCCGGTCGGCCAGATCGTCGAGCACCAGGATATGTTCGGCCCAAGCGGCCAATGCCCTCTCATAGGCTTGATCGAGGCCGTAATGATCGACCACCAGCCATTGCGGCGGTGCCAGGGCCGCCAGGGCGGCGGGGTCGCGGGCGGCGGCAAGTTCGATCAACTCCACCGGGGCGCTTCGCAGCGCCGGAACCGTCCGCAAAGTCTCCGCGTCGCAGGCAAAGCGGCAGCGCCAGCCGCGCCGATTCAATTCGGCGGCCAGGGTCAGGCACCGCATGACGTGGCCGATGCCGAGTGTCGCGGAAGCATCGGCGCGAAACAGAGCTGTCCGAGGGGTTGTCACCATGGCCCGATCATCGCCGCAAAGCCTGATGCGATCAACGCCGCGATGTCGTAAAGTTCCGTCATGGACAGCATAATAATCGATGGCCGCCCGGTCGGCCCCGGCAATCCGCCCTATGTCGTCGCCGAAATGTCGGGCAACCACAACGGCGACATCAACCGCGCCTTCGCGCTGCTGGACGCCGCCAAGGCTTCCGGCGCCGATGCGGTCAAGCTGCAGACCTATACCGCCGATACCATCACCATCGACCATGACGGCCCCGACTTCGTCATCCAGGGTGGATTGTGGGATGGCCGCAAGCTGCACGACCTCTATGCCGAGGCCCATACGCCCTGGGCGTGGCACAAGCCGCTGTTCGAGCGCGCCCGCGCCCTGGGGATCACCATCTTCTCGTCGCCCTTCGACGCCACGGCGGTGGACCTGCTGGAAAGCCTGGACGCCCCCGCCTACAAGGTGGCCTCGTTCGAGATGATGGACCTGCCCCTGGTGCGCCGCATCGCCGCCACCGGCAAGCCCATGATCATCTCCACCGGGCTGGCCACCCTGGAGGAAATCCGCGAAGCGGTCGCCGCCGCCCGTGACGGCGGTTGTCGCGACCTGATCCTGCTGCATTGCGTGTCGGGCTATCCCACCGCCCCGGAAGACGCCAATCTGCGCACCATTGCCCATCTGGCCGAGAGCTTGGGGGTTCAGGCCGGTCTGTCCGACCACACCATGGGCATCGCCGTCTCGGTGGCCTCGGTGGCGCTGGGGGCGAGCTTCATCGAGAAGCACTTCACCTTGAAGCGCGCCGATGGCGGCCCCGACGCCGCCTTCTCGCTGGAACCCGACGAGTTGAAGGCGCTGGTGGAGGGCTGCCGTACCGCCTGGGCGGCGCTGGGCCGCGTTTCCTACGACCTCAAGCCGTCGGAAAGCGGCAATCTGCAATTCCGCCGCTCGCTCTATGTCACCGCCGACATGGCGGCAGGCGAGACGTTCAGCGCCGCCAACCTGCGCTCCATCCGCCCCGGATTCGGCCTTGCCCCCAAGCATCTGCCCGAAATCATGGGCCGCCGCGCCACCCGTCCCTTAAGCCGGGGAACGCCCCTTGGCTGGGACATGGTGACGCCCGAGTAGGGACGCCCAGAAGCGACGGCAATCATAGTTGCGGTCCAACCATCCCCGCGCCTCGGCGGCCATGCGCGCCGCCAGGTCGGGATTGCGTTCCACAAAGCGGCAGAGCTGGACGATATCCGCCACATGGGTCCAGGGCAGGTAATGCCGCCAGGGCGTGAAGAACGATGCCGTCCCCGCATTGTCCTGCTCCAGCAGCACCGCCCCGCAGGCGATGGATTCGAACACCCGGCCGGTCACCAGGAACTCGCTGCGCGAATGGGCCGCCACGTTGAGGACCGCCCGAGCCCGCCCCAGGGCGGTGGCATAGGAGTCCATGTCGGGGGTTTCCACCGCCCGGCGCTCGCCGATGATGGCCGTGAACGGAATATCCTCGGTCATCAGCACCGACAGCAGCATGTTGCGCACGCCATAGGTGTTGGCGCCGACGAACAGCAGGCCCATGTCGCGGTTGGCGCCCTCGGCGCTCAGATGCTGGGCGGGCGGCAGCGTCACCAGCACCTTGGAATGAAACGCGGCATGGTCGGGCCGCAGCAGCGCGCAGTGGGGATCATAGGTCAGGATCGTATCGGCCACGGGCGCCCAGGCCAGCAGATAGGGCAGCGTGCTGTCCAGCGCGTCGCGCATCATGCAGACCAGATGAAAGCCCAGCCGGTCGGCCAAGTCCCGCATGCGCTCGGGCCGCAGGCCGCGTTGGCTCGGCATATAGGCGCTGTCCAGGATCACCATGTCGGGCCGCCGCTCGTCCAGCGCCGCCTCGAAGGCGGCGACCCTGTCCCGCACGGCATCGTCGCCCCCCCGGAATTCATGGGAAAAGACGATGGCGTTGTCCAGATAGAGGCTGAAATCCACCCCGGCCGCCTGGGCGGCGCGGCGAAAATGCTCGGCCAGATCATTGGGCAGGGCAAGGCGCTCGAAGCCGACGAACATGACCTTGAGCGACGGCAGCGGGCCGTCGGCCAGCGTCACCCGCGCCAGACCCGATTCCGGCAAGGCGAAGGCGGCCTCCACGCGGGCAAGGATGGAGGCTTCCACCTCGGGGGTATAGGGGGGAATGCTGCCGTCGAAGCATCCCGCCACCCCGGTGATATCGGGATCGTTCAAGGCCCAGAGGCGCTGGAACAAATCACGCGCGGCGGCCGCGTCACCCACATGCATGGCCAGCCAGCCCAGTTCCAGCAGCATGCCGACGCCGTCCGCCGGGCGGGCGGCGGTCCAGGCAGCCAGAAATCCCGAGGCCCGCGCCGCCATGCCGGCCGCCACCAGCCGTCGCACCAGTTGATGATGCGCGGGCTCCCAGGCGGGACGGGCCAGCAACGCCGGGATCAGTTCATCGGCGCAGGACGACTCGCCCAGTTCCATCCGTAACAGCAGGGATTGGACGCGGCTGGGATGGTGCGGGGGAACGCCCGCCAGGGCGGCACGGGCGGCGGCCGTATCGCCACGGCGTCCATGGGCTTCGGCCAACCGGCACAAGACCGCGGGCTCCCCCGCCGCCAGCCCCGACAAAGCCTCCCAGCAGGCGACTTCCGCGTCGAAGCAGCCTTCGGCGACCAGGGCCTGGGCGATGGAATGCCAGAGCAGGGAGGTGGGGCGTTCGGGATCGGACTGCCAAGTATCCAGCAGGTCGAACAGCAAGGACTGAATCGGTTCGGGCGCCTGTTCCTCGATCCAACCGGCCATGACCGCGCCATGCAGTCCTCGCTCGGCGTCCGGCGAATTGACCAAGTTACGCCCTCCCCCGTGGAAGCGCCAAAACCAACCCGTCATCCCGACGACCATCGGGAGGAGGGATCTCATTCTGGAACCGCGATTCAGAACCGGCACCACCAATCCAGGCAGAGATCCCTCGCTTACACTCGGGATGACAAACTGGTCTCAATCCTCGCGGTGAGTGCGTTCCAGGCGCTCGTGGCGCTCTTGCGCCTCGATGGACAGGGTGGCGATGGGCCGGGCTTCCAGGCGGCGGATGCTGATGGGCTCGCCCGATTCCTCGCAAAAGCCGTAGCTGCCGTCGTCGATACGCTGCATGGCGGCGTCGATCTTGGCGATCAGCTTGCGCTCGCGGTCGCGGGTCCGCAATTCCAGGGCGCGATCCGTTTCGGCCGATGCGCGATCGGCGATGTCGGGCTCTTGAAGGCCGCCTTCCTGAAGGTGCTGCAAGGTCTCGTCCGATTCCCGCAACAGCTCTAACCGCCAGCGCAACAGCTTCTGGCGGAAATATTCCTTCATATTCTCGTTCATGAAGATTTCGTCCTCGGCAGGACGATAATCCGGCGGCAACGTGACGGTCATCCACATCCCTCTGATGTCACGGTCGAGCTTAGTCGCTGCGCAATATATGGATCGAGGGGCACCCCCGCAAGCGCAATTAAGCATCGTCACATTTCGGGGGGAGCCGGGAATAAATGCTAGTTGCGGCCCAGCTTGGCCAGTTCGACCTCGACCCGCAGCTCGATCTCGTCGAGCAGGGCGCCCAATCTGGGATCGCCGCAATTTTCCCGGCGCTGGCGAACCGATTGCGCCAGGGCCATCATCTTCTCCTTGGGAATTTCCCCCATCAGGAGTCCGTGGCGCAGATCCTCGAGTCCGTCGAGCAGTTGCTCGCCACGCTTGACCAGTCGGCGGCGGGCTTCGCGTTCGGCGGCGTCATCCACCTGCTGGACGATCAAGATGGCATCAATGCCGGAGATCCCGGCCGTCGCCCCGACGGCATGGGCCTCCTCCATCGAATCCATGGAATCGACGAGGGCTTGGCGAAATTCGCCTTTACCTTGGCTTTTTCCGGTCTTGCTGGCGCCTGCGGCAGGCCCCTTGGAACCGACTCCGGAAATCTTCATGAGTGCCCGGTGGTTGTCATGTCGTTGTGATCCTAGCCCCTTGGGGCCTCTCAGCGATAGGCGCTATTTCGCCAGAGCCGAGGCTTGCGGTCAACTGGGCAGGAATTGCCGGGCCGAGAGGGAGTTAACTGCCGCCGCCGCCCCTGTTTTTCCGCCACGCCCGGCCCAACACCCTTGCATTTGGCGGATTTCGCGGCTGGCACGCCTTTCGCATCGTCATTCCCGCAAGACCCGTGACCCGCTTTGCCCAGGGTGAGACCATCATGACCCGCATCGACGTAAAAGCCGCCACCTTCACCGCCCCGATCCGCGCCTTCCTTTTGGCCGCCTCGCTGGTCGCGGTGACCATCGGACTGATGCCGGCCGAGGCCTTCGGGGCATCGCGCATCAAGGACATCGCCGATTTCGAAGGCGTGCGCGACAATATGTTGGTGGGTTACGGCCTGGTGGTCGGCCTGAACGGAACCGGCGACTCGCTGACCAACGCGCCGTTCACCAAGGAAAGCCTGACCGGCATGCTGGAACGCCTGGGCGTCAACATCCGCGACAAGACCGGCGCCATCACCTCCGTCAGCCCCAAGAACGTCGCCGCCGTCATGGTGACCGCCGTCCTTCCCCCCTTCGCCCGCCAGGGCACCCGCATCGACACCAATGTCTCGGCCATGGGCGACGCCAAGGATCTGCGCGGCGGCACCCTTCTGGTCACCCCGCTGATCGGCGCCGACGGCGAGGTCTATGCCGTGGGCCAGGGCCAGGTCGCCACCGGCGGCTTCTCCGCCTCGGGCGCGTCCGGCACCTCGGTGGTCAAGGGCGTTCCCACCGCCGGCCGCATCTCCAACGGAGCGATTGTCGAGCGCGAGCTTCCCTTCGAGATGGCCCATCTGGAAGCGGTCAAGGTCAGCCTGCGCAATCCCGACTTCACCACCTCGCGGCGCATCGCCCAGGCGGTCAATTCCTTCCTGGGCGGCGACATGGCCCGCCCGGTCGATCCCGGCACCGTCCAGATCGTGGTTCCGCCCGGCTATCGCGGCAACGTCGTCGGCCTGTTGACCGACGTGGAGCAGCTGCGCGTCGAGCCCGATCAGGTCGCCCGCGTGGTCATCGACGAAGTATCCGGCACCATCGTCATGGGCGAGAACGTGCGCATCAGCACCGTCGCCATCGCCCAGGGCCAGTTGACCATCCGCATCAGCGAGACGCCCCAGGTCTCGCAGCCCTCGCCCTTCTCCGACGCGGGCACCACCACCACCGTGCAGCGCACCGACATCCAGGTGGACGAAGGCGCGGGCAACAAGCTGGCCGTGGTCCCCCACAAGGTCACCTTGCAGGAACTGGTCGAAGGCCTGAACAGCCTGGGCATCGGCCCGCGCGACCTGATCACCATCTTGCAAGCCATCAAGGCCGCCGGCGCCCTGCAGGCCGAACTGGAGGTGATGTAACATGACCGCCGCCATCACACCCTCGTTCGACTCCTATGACATGGCGCCCAAGCCGCCCCCCATGGTCAAGTCCGCCGACAAGGCCACCGCCCAGAAGGTCGGCCGTCAGTTCGAGGCGCAGTTCGTCTCGCAGATGTTCCAGCACATGTTCGAGGGCATCAAGACCGACGGCGTGTTCGGCGGCGGCTCCGGCGAAGAGATGTTCCGGTCCCTGCTGGTCGATGAATACGGTAAGATGGTGGCCAATCGCGGCACCGCCAACAATCCCAACGCCAGCGGCTTCGGCATCGGCGCCGCCGTTCAGAAAATGCTGTTGAAGCACCAGGAGGTGCAGTGACATGACCGACATCCTCCACGACGACGACACGCCCGACAGCGGCCCCATCATCGCCTTCGACGATCTGATGTTCGCCTGCACCAATCTGTGCGAACTGCTCGAGATCGAGAACGAGGCGCTGCTGAGCCACGACGTCGAGACCGTCAAGATTCTGACCGAGAACAAGGTCTCGCTGTCACGCCTGTACGAACAGGCCATGCAGCCCATGGTCACAAGCCCTGAACTGGCCGAAACCCTGGAGCCGGAGCAGCGCGACGAGCTGATGGCGGTGGGATTGCGGCTGCAGGAGCTGACCAAGGTCAACACCCTTCGCCTGGAAGCGGAGATGGAGGCCTATAAGCGGGTCATGGACATCCTGGCCGACAAGGCGAAGAAGCAAAAGATCAACGCGACCAACTACGGCAGGGCAGGCACCTTCGACCCGTCCTGCGCCACGGGCGGATCGCTTACCTACAACAAGTCGCTCTAACGCCAGAAAGGCGGGGAGAAGATCATGGGTCTCACACTCGGTCTCAGCACGGCGCTCTCGGGACTACTGACGAACCAGAAGGGTCTGGACGTCATTTCCCAGAACATCGTCAACGTCAACACCAAGGGCTATGTCCGCAAGGTGATGACACCGGAATCCGTCACGGTGGCCGGTATGGGCGCCGGTGTGCAGACGGGCGCCATCGTGCGCAACGTCGATGAAGGCCTGATGAAGGATATCCGCCGCCAGACCTCGACCCAGGGATCGCTCGACACCCTGCACGACTACTATCCCCGCATCGAGGATCTGTTCGGCCAAGTGGGCGACAACAATTCCATCGCCCATCAGGTGGAAACGTTGCAATCCTCGTTCGACGCCCTGGGTGTTCAGATCAACACCTCGGCCCTGCAAACCGCCGTGATCACCACCAGCCTGGACACCGCCAACAAGTTCAGCCAGATGACCGACAACATCCAGAATCTGCGCCTGGAAGCCGATCGCGGCATTCAGGACACGGTCGGACTGATCAATGAGCAGATATCCAATATCTTCGATCTCAACCAGAAGATCGTGCGCGGCGGCGCCATCGGCGCCGATATCGGCGACCTGAAGGACAAGCGCGACAACGCGCTGACCGCTCTGGCCCAGTACATGGACATCCAGTATTTCGAGCGCGGCGATGGATCGGTCGGCGTCTACACCAAGACCGGCAAGACCCTGGTGGATAAGGGAGCGGCCACCATGACCCACGTCTCCACCACCGTCACGGATTCGTGGATGACGGCGGCCGGCGGCAATTTCAATTCCATCACCCTGTCCACCACGTCGGAACCGAATATCGATATCTCCGCCGATATCAAGGACGGCAAGATTCGCGCCCTGCTGGACCTGCGCGACTCCGTCCTGCCCAATCTGCAGTCCCAGGTGGACGAATTGGCCAACAAGCTGAAGGACACGGTCAATCTGGCGCATAATCGCGGCACCACCTATCCGACCGCGCGCTCGCAGATGACCGGCACCCACCAGTTGATCGATCCCAACAACCCGTCCATCAACGGCGGGCTGATCCCGGCGGCCATCACCCCCAATTCGCAGACGATGTGGCTGAGCGGCAGCAACGACGTCGCCATCACCCTGTTCGACCCCAACGGCAATGAAATCGTCAGCACCACGCTGAAGACCATCATGGGCAGCACCAGTTACAACGATGCCGCCGGCGCGGCGACCTCGCTCGACATTTCGTCCTCGGCGACGACTCCGGGCGTCAAGATCACCGACGTGGCCGCCAAGATTCAGAATTGGATGCGGGCGCAGAACTACCAGAACAACGCGCTGTCCAACGCCACCGCCTCCATCACCAACGGCACCTTCGCGCTGAACACCGGCAACACCTCGGTGACCCTGGATTTCCGCGATCAAGCCTCAAGCACCAAGGGCAGCACGGCAACCGACGCCACCATCAATTTCGACGTGGACGGCGACGGCAGCGCCGATCAGCAGGTCCAGGGATTCTCGAACTTCTTCGGGCTGAACGATCTGTTCACCGAGGTCTCGCCGCGCTCCATCAGCGATTCGACCATTCTCGACCAGGCCACGACACTGAACAGCACGCGAACCTTCCGCCTGCTCGACCCCAGCGGTCAGATCGGCAATACCGTCACCGTGCTGGCGGGGTCGTCCTTGTCGTCCATCGCCGACGCCATCAACAAGCAGACCCAAACCAACGAATCCGCGGTCTTGTCCAGTCACTCCATGACCATGGTGGGCAATTCGACTCTGTCCATCGCCGATTCCAACGGCAACATCACCGGCTTTCCCATCACCCTGGCGGCGGGCACGACCACCGACCTCAACGTCATCGCCCAACAGATCAACAATGTGGGCGGTTCGGTTCTGGCCAAGGTGGTGCAGAACGGACCCAGCAGCTATCAGCTTCGCGTCTGGGACAGCCGCGGCGTTGAATTGACCGTGTCTGCCTCGGGCGGCACCGTCGGCGGCGCCACGCTGGACAGTTACCTCGGCATGCGAAAGGCGAATCTGGTCCAGGCCTCGGTCATTCCGGACGGTTCCGGCTATCGACTGCGCATCCGCCAGACCAATGACCAGGAACTGTTCATCGGCGCCACCCCGGACAGCCAGACGCCTCCCGGCAGCATCGTCACCGATCTCGGCCTGCACGCCGCCGCCACCCGCATGGCCAGCGGATTGTCGGTGCGCACCGACATCCAGGGCTCGCCGTCGCTGGTCAGTCGCGGCGCCACCCAGTACAACGCCGACCTGGACAAGTACTATCTGTCCGAGGGCGACAACACCACCACGCTCGCCATCAGCCAAGCCATGGCCAACAAGCAGTCCATGGCCTCGGCGGGCAACATCTATGCCGGCAGCTACAACTTCTCGGAATACGCGGCCGCCAGCATTTCCGTGGTGTCCACCGGCGCCGCCCACGCCGACGAGCAGCGAAGCTATCAGACCACCCTGGGCCAAGCGCTCAATAACCAATATACCTCCATGAGCGGCGTGAACCTCGACGAAGAGGTGGCGAATATGATCAACTTCCAGCAGGCTTATTCCGCCTCGGCGAAGGTGATCTCGACGCTGCAGCAAATGCTCGACACTCTGGTCAACATCATTCGTTAGGGAGGCCGGTCATGACACGCATCGGCACACTCGGAGCCAATACCGCCTACGTCGATCGCATCTTGGACATTCAAAGCCGGATGAACGATGGCCAGCTTCAGGTTTCCACTGGCCTCAAGTCCCAGACCTATGCGGGCATCGCCACCGATGCCAATTCCCTGTTGAACTTCGAGACCGAAAAGGCCTCGGCGCAACAGTTCATCAAGGGCAACACCTCGGTGGGAACCAAGCTGAGCGCCGCCGCCAGTTCCCTGACCGGCATCCAGAAGAGCCTGAAGACCTTCCAGAACCAGTTGAGCTCGTTTTATTCGGGCAATACCACCGACCGCAAGAACGTGGAGCAGATCCAGGGATTCGCCTATCAGGCCATGCTGGATATCCAGTCCTATCTGGGGGCCAACGTGAATGGCCAGTATCTGTTCGCGGGCGGCCGCGTCAGCCAGGATCCGGTGCAGCTTCCGGCCTCGACCCTGTCCGGCTTCCAGGCCATCTACAACGGCAGCACCGTGCAATGGCCCACCAGCCGCAGCGCCCAACTGCTGTCGACGACCATGACCTCGTCGGACACCACCCAGTTGATCGTCAATTCCGCCACCGGCACCATTCGGGCCGCCGATGCCGACAGTCTGTCGCAATTGGCAACCGGCGCCCGATTCAGCATCACCAACAGCGTTTCCAACAACACCACCTATCAGGTGCGCGCCCATGCCGCCATGAATGTCGGTGGCACCGCCCTTGCGGAAGGAACCTCCGCCGTCGGCGCCGCGACCATCAGCTATGGCAGCACGCCCACCAATCTGAGCACGGCGGCGGGCGGCACCGGCGCACTGACCTTCGCCTTCGCCGCCAACGGCAACATGACCATGACACCGGCCAATGCCAACACCCTGTCGCCCATGACGGCGGGAACAAAATTCACCATCAATGGATCGACCGGCAATGCCTGGGACGGCGCCTATAAGGTGGTCAGCAACCTCAACGGCGTGGTGGAATTCGCCACCGACACCGACCAGGGCAAGACCGAGAGCCTGACCCAGACCGCCACCACGTCGCCGCTGTCGCTGTCGCTC
Source organism: Paramagnetospirillum kuznetsovii (assembly GCF_003284725.1). Classification (GTDB taxonomy): domain Bacteria; phylum Pseudomonadota; class Alphaproteobacteria; order Rhodospirillales; family Magnetospirillaceae; genus Phaeospirillum; species Phaeospirillum kuznetsovii. The sequence goes on from NZ_PGTO01000003.1 coordinate 192,161, forward strand.
AATTACGGCGCCGCCACCAGCCTGACCACCGGGGCGGTGTCCATGACGGCGGTGCCCTCGACGGCAACGGGCAAGACCACCATCACCGTAACCACCACCGGCGCGACGGACTTCGCCGCCTATTCCGTCGGCGACACCATCACCATCGGCGGATCCGGCGGCCATAACGGCACCTTCACCGTTTCGGCGGTGGGCGCGGGCGGCAGCAGCGTTTCCTTCGTGGAAAATTCCGATGCGGTCCGGGTCAGTCAGTTCGTGCCCCAGACCGGCCGAAGCGACGTGGCGATCAAATTCCAGGTCGGCCCGGGCGCCACCAACGACCAGATCACCGCCGGTTCCGGCACCAGCGCCAACACCGGCTACGGCACCTTGACCTTCAGCCCCACCGGGACCACCGGCGAACGCATCACCGGTTCGGCGGGCGCCACCTCCTTCGTGACGGGCGGCGGAGCACTTTACCCCGCCGTGGGCCAGGTCATTCAGTTGTCCAGCACCTCGGGGGTCAATGACGGCTCGTATACGGTGACCGCCAATACGGGTAGCTATATCGAGGTTCAAAGCATCCTGCCGACCAGCGAGACGGTCAGCACCGCGAAGATCGACGCGTCATCGTGGTATAAGGGCGACACCTTGCAGGTCCAGCACCGCATCGACGACGACCGTCAGGTCAATGTGGGCATCTACGCGTCGGACACCGCTTTCGAGAAAGCGTTCCGCGCCTTGGGCCTGATCGCCCAGGGGGCCTTTGGCACCGCCGGTGGACTGGATCAGAACCAGCAACGCATCACCCAGGCCAAATACCTGCTGAACGACGCCATCGAATCACCGGCCGCCGGAACGCCTCCGTTCGGCACCGAGATGCGCGGCGACATCAATTCGGTGCAGCAAAACCTCGGCTTCGTGCAGCAGGTGATCGCCAACAAGAACTCCAAGCATCAAAGCTTCATCGACTTCCTGCAGACCCGCATCGACGGCATCGAGCAGATCGACAAGAACGTGGCGGTGACCTCGCTGCTGTCGGATTCCAACGCGCTTCAGGCCAGCTACCAATCCCTGGCGAAAATCCAGGGGCTCAGCCTGTTGAACTACTTGCACTAGGATAAACCGCCGAATGGACATAGAGAGCGAATTGCAGCAAGGGATCGAGCTGCAAAAGGCGGGGCGACTGGGAGATGCGGTTCGCCACTACAAGCTGGTTCTAGAAGTGGATCCGGCCAATGTGGACGCTCTCAACCTGATGAGCGTGCTCGCCTTGACCGCCGGAGATTTCCAAACCGCCGCCTCTCTCGCCTTCGCGGCGGTAAGCGAACAGCCTGACTGGTTTGTCTCGCGCGTCAATCTCGGCAATGCGCTGCAAGCCCAGGGACGCCACGACGAGGCCATCGATGCGTTTCAACAGGCCATCGCCCTCAATCCATCCTCGGCCGAAGCCTATCTGAACCTTTCCGATGCCCTCAATCAAACCGGACGCCATGGCGAAGCTGCCGACATGGCGGTCCAAGCCATCCTGATTGCGCCGGAAATGGCCGATGCCCATGTGAATTTCGGCAATGCCCTGATGGGGCTGGAAAGCCCCGGCGAAGCGTTGGAAGCCTATGTCAAGGCCGCCCGGCTGGACGCATCCAACGCCTTGGCGTGGATGAATATGGGCAATGCCCATATGGCGCTGGGCGCCCCTGACGCGGCGGTGGAGGCCTATCTGCACTCCATCTCCCTTTCCGACGGGCCGATGAAGCGCTTCAATCTCGGCAATGCCTATTACGCCCTTCACCGCTTCGCCGAAGCGGCGGAAGCTTATGGCAAATGCCTGGAACTGGAGCCAAACTATCTGGACGCCCGCATCAATCTCGGTGCCGTTCTCCGCGATATGGGCCGTTTGGACGATGCCGAGACGACGGTGCGCGACGCCCTGGCCCTGGCCCCGAACGAGGCGGAATTGCACTGGAATCTCGCCCTCGTCCAACTGACCAGGGGCAATTACCTCGATGGCTGGCGGGAATACGAATGGCGCTGGCGAACGCCTCACTTCGCCAGGTTCGTCCGTGAGTTCAATGCGGCCGAATGGCAGGGCGAAAGCCTGGACGGCAAGACCATCCTGGTGCATGCGGAACAAGGCTTTGGCGATGCCCTGGAGATGTGCCGCTTCGTGCCCCTGCTGGCGGATATGGGGGCCACGGTGACATTGGAATGCCGACCGGGACTCGGACGGCTCTTCACCACCTTGGACCCGCGCGTCAGCGTCTTTGAAGTGGGAAGCCAGCCACTGCCCGATACCGACTATCACGTTCCGCTGATGTCGTTGCCCCTGCGCTTTCAAACCACCCTGAACAGCATCCCGAGCCGCGTGCCCTATCTGCGCGCTCCCGACGGCGCCGCCACCTTCCCGGACGTGGCCGCCCATCCCGGCTTGAAGGTCGGCGTCGCCTGGAGCGGCAGCAGCACGCGACGCGACAACCAGCCGCGCTCGTTCAGGCCTCACGACCTGCTGGAACTGGGCGATTGCCGCCTGTATTCACTGCAAAAGGGCGATGCCGCCGCCACCGCTTCGGACTTGTTCGATCACGGATTGATGATCGACCTGGGGCCGCTGCTGGGCGACTTCGCCGACACGGCCGCCGCCATCGGTGCAATGGATCTGATCGTGTCGGCCGATACCGCCGTCGCCCATCTGGCGGGGGCGCTGGGCAAGCCGGTCTGGATCCTGCTGCCCGCTCCGACCAGTGCTTTCCTATGGATGCAGGGACGCGCCGATAGCCCGTGGTACCCGAGTGCGCGGCTGTTTCGCCAAACCACGCCCGGCGACTGGTCTTCCGTGGTGGCCGAAATGCATCAGGCCTTGGCGGAGGATATCTTGAAATTCTCCAGCACCTGAGCTTCGTGCTTGAGCAGTTTGCGCGACAGCTTCAGCGCCTTGTAGAATTCCTGGGCGGCGACGGCCGCCCGCAATTCCTCGCCCAGCGGCGCGGCGCTGGCGCATGACTCCACGTAATCGGTCAGACAACGCTCGAACAGGCCCAGATATTTCGTCCGACTGCCCGGAAAGATATAGGCGTTCTGAACGAAGAAATAGACGCGACCGGCGGGCGTGATGCTATCGCCGTCGGCGATGATGTCCTTTTCCCGCAGAATATTGGAATCGTTCAACACCCGTAGCTTGGTGGAATGTCCGGCATTCTCGACGACGGCGCCGTTCACGATCACCTTTTCGCCGGGCTTCAGATCAATCAGTAGGGGCACGTCTTTTCTCCAAAGGCATGAGCATTCATACCACCGCTTGGCGATGCCTACCAGCCGCCACGCTTGGCCCAGTCCTCGACCATGGCCATGCGGTCGGCGCCCCAAAAGCCTTCGCCGTCGACCACGAAGAAGGGCGAGCCGAACACGCCCTGTTCGATGGCGGTCTCGGTCTCGTCCTTCAGGCGCTGCTTCCACACCGCGTCCTGGGCGGCCGCTTCCAGCGCGGCGGGATCGATTCCCACGGTCCGGCCCAGTTGGACCACCAAGGCGAGGTCGGAGATATCCTCCCCCTCGGCGAAATAGGCGTGAAATACCGCCTTGGCGAAGCGTTGCGCCAACGCCTGGTCCCGGTCCGCCAGCCACCAGAAAGCCCGCGACGGCGCCAGCGACGCCACCGGGAACCGGTCGGGCATGCGGTAGGGCGCGTTGATCAGGCGCGCCACCCGCTCCCAGTCATGGCGGGCATAGGCGCCCTTGATGGGCTGGTCCACCAGTGGCTTGTTGCCGGACGCCCTGAAGGCCGAACCGATCATGATGGCCTTCCACGCCACCTCGCGCCCCGATCGCCACGCCAAGTCATCGGCCTGAAGCGCCGCGAAATAGGCATAGGGCGACGAAAAATCGAAATAGAACGAGATGGCATCGCTCATGACCCACTCCTCACCACGGAAGCACCCGCCCATCGTAATGGACGAGATGGCCGCTGTCGGCGGCTTTCAGGTCGGCCAATACCTTTCGCATGCCCGTGATCGCCTCGGGCGGGTCCAGCGGGGCGGTCGGCCCGCCCATATCGGTACGCACCCATCCCGGCGACAACGCCACCGTCAGGATACCGCGCGGGGCCAAATCCACCGCCAATCCCTTGATCACCATGTTGAGCGCCGCCTTGGCCGCCCGATAGGCGTAGGAGCCGCCCGAGGTGTTGTCGGTCACCGAGCCCATCATGGACGACACCGCCGCGAAAATCTTGCGGCCGTCGAGATGGTCGGCAAAGGCCTCCGCCACCTTGAGCGGCGCCAGGGCGTCGATGCGCATGACCTCCAGGAACTTGTCCGGGTCCACCGCGCCGAAGTCCTGAGCCTCGCCATAGATTCCGGCGTTGTGCAGCACGATGTCCAGTTTGACGGTGGCCAAGGACGCCGCCAGCCGCCGGATCGAGGCCGGATCGGCCACGTCGCAGATATAGATCTCGGCCCCCGCCTCGGAAACGGCGCGACCCTTGGCGGGGTCGCGCACCGTCGCCAACACCCGCCAGCCGTCGGCGGCGTATTGGCGGACGAATTCCAGGCCGAGACCGCGACTGGCGCCGATGATCAGGATGGCGGGCATGGGATTACGCCTTGAGGGCGGTGACTTCGATTTCCACCTTCATGCGGGGATCGACCAGGCCGCAGACGATGGTGGTATTGGCGGGGCGGATGCCCTTGAAGGCCTTGCCCAGTACCGGGGCGATGATCTCGAAGAACGCGGCCTCGGTGATATAGGCCTTGACCCGCACCACGTCCTTGAGCGACGCGCCCGCCTGTTCCAGCGCGGCGGCGATGGTCGCCATGCACTGCTCGGCCTGGGCCACCACGTCGTCGGCGATCTGACCGTCCTTGAAGCCCGAAGTGCCGGACACGAACACCCAGGGATCCTGCTGGACGGCACGGGAATAGCCGGCAACGTCTTCGAACGAGGAGCCGGAGGAAATCAGACGACGGGTCATGGAACCATCCTTGTCAGCGAGAGGAACAGAGACGACGAGTCATATATCGGGCGCGACGAGCCTTCAACCACTCAGGATGCGATCCAGGAACGGCACCCTGCCCTCGCGATCCTCGATCTCGATCACCCATAGGTCGCAGTCGAAGTCGCGTTGCCGGGCGATATAGGCATCGGCCTTGTCCTCGGGCACCGGATCTGGGCCGGTGGCGCGCAGCCATGCGGCCTCGCCGGTGCCGTCGCGCACTTGGCTGAACACCTCGCAGCCAGCGGCGCCGCGATTGAGTTTGACCAGCACGGCGCCTGCGTCCTCGTCGCCCTTCTTGACCACGAAGGCGGGAATGGCGAGGACGCCGCATTGGCGGATCACCGCATGAACCCACAGCTTGGCCTTCAGGCGGGGTTGCGTCACGCCTTTGGCTCGGGGAGATTGCCGCCGGGCGGCGGCGCCTGTTCCAGGCCCATGCGGGCTCTGGCGGTTTCCCAAATGACTTCCAGCAGCGCGTGGTCGTTGGCGACGAACTTATGGAAGTCGCGGGCGTCGAGAATCAGCAGCTGGCAGCGACTGATGGCCTTCACCGTGGCGGTGCGCGGGCAACGTTCGATCAGCGCGATCTCGCCGAAGAAATCGCCGTTCTTGAGGATGAAGGTTCCCATCTTGCCTTTCACCTCCACCTGTCCGGTGACGATGAAATACATGCATTCGCCGGTATCGCCTTCGCGCATCAGCACCTCGCCCTTGATGGCGCGCGACAGGCGGACCAGATTGGCGATCTGGGCGATCTGACTGGCTTGCAGGCGGGCGAAGAACGGCACCTTGGCCACCAGATGCCAGGTGGACACGAAATTCTGCCGCTTCATTTCCTCGGAAAAGCCCGAGGCCAGAATGGACGCCGGCAGCGCGAACATGCACAGCCCCATCACCGCGACGACGCTGCCCAGCATCTTCCCCACCGGCGTGGTCGGCACGATGTCGCCATAGCCGAGGGTGCTCAGGGTGACGATGGCCCACCACATGGCGTCAGGCACCGACTTGAATCCCGGATTGACGGTTCGTTCGGCGAAATAAAGAAGGGTCGAGGCCGAAATGGCCATCAACAGCATGATGAACAGCGACGCCAGCAGCGGCCGCATTTCATTCAGCGCCACCACCCCAAGGGTTTCCAAGGCGGGCGAATAACGCGCCAGCTTCAGGAACCGCACGATGCCGAATACGGTGGCGCCGTCGGCCGGCAGTTGGAACGCCTCGCCGACCATGAACGGCACCACCGCCAGAAAATCGAACAGGCCGTAAGGGCTTAGGGCATAGCGCAGCCGCGCCGCCAGGGGCGTATCGTCGTCGATGGGATCGAGGCCGCTGACATAGAGACGGAGGGCGTAATCGGTGGTGAGCGCCACCAAGAGCAGGGCACTGATCCCGGCGGCCAGCGGTTCATGCGCCCCCCAGACCCCGTCGAGCGTGTTCAGGATGGCGACGCAGGTGGAAAGCACGATGCAGACGATGAGAACGGAGCGGAACACCACCGCCCGCTTGGGCGGAAACGGACCTTCCGCAATCAATCCTTTTATCCACTCTCGCATGGAGGCCCCCGTTTAGAAGGAGCTACTATACCTGCGAGATATTCGAGGCGCTACCGGCCACGACACCTCGGTTAGGCCAGAGTCACCTCGAACTCGGCGACGATGGGGGCGTGATAGCTTTCCGGCGGGCCGACGATGGCGGCGGGCGACACCAACTCGTCGCCCAGCGTCTCGTTATGCAACTCCGCCGCCTTAAAGCCGCCGAGAAGGTTGCGCGACACCACGATGTGATCCAGCAGCACCGGATGGCCATGGTGGATGACCGAGAAGCGGGCGCTTTCCGGTAGCGAGCGTTCCACCGGCACCAGCATGCGCATGGCGAGGTGACCGTTCCCGATATCCTCCTCGTCGCCGCGAATGATGCGAAGCGACGCCTCGCGGTCGGTGGCGTTGAAATCGCCGCACACCGCGATCAGCGCGTCGGGCTCGGCGTCGAACAGGCGTTCCACCAGCAGGCGCACCTCCAGCGCCTGTCCCGCCTGCTTGACGCTGGCCATGAAGAAGCCTTCCGCCCAACCGGCCACCGACAGCCAGCGGCCGGGGCTTTCCTTCTGGCCATGGAGCCAAGCCGCCCGTGGCGCCCGCAGATGCAGGTTGATCACATGCAAGCTCCGTCCATCGGCCAGCCGGAACGCGGCATGCAGGACCGGCCGGTCCCACTCCAGCGCCATGGCCGAGGGGGATGGCGGGTCGGTCCGGGTCGGCCGCCATTGGCACGGCTCCACCAGATCGTGCCAGAATTGATCATGACTCTCGGGCGCGTGGCGGGACAAGATGACCAGATTGTGGAGGTCGGACGGATGCGCGCCGCCGCGATTCAGGCTGATCACCCGATGCCATCCCTCGTAGCGGGTTCCCTCCAAAAGCCGGTCCAGGCCCGACAGCAAACGAGGCCCGTGCTTGGATTGGGCATGGGCATTGATTTCCTGGAAACACAGAATGTCGGCCCGCAACCGCTGCAATTGCGGCCGCAAGACACGCAGGCGATCATCGAAATCGATGACTCCGCGCGGGCGATCATCCAAGTTTTCCAGATTGAAGGTGGCTATTCGGACCATTCTTCCACTGTACTCCCGGTCACTGTCGGCCGCGAGTATGATAAGGCTCCGACTTGTGCCCTGACGGCGCTTCGGTATAGTGAAACGAAATCAGTCATGACGGCGTGGGGCATGACTTGGGCGCCGCGTTTCTCGACCGGGCGCCTTGATCGCTAAGTGGTCGATGTGATGAAGAATAGGTTGACCGAGTGCATCCGGGTTTCGGATAACTCCAATAGGCCGTGAGTGGAACGGACAAATGGCGATGGGGCATCCCCGCCGCCGATGTCGGAAAGGGGTTTCGGGGAATCATGACTACCGAACGCAAGTTGTTCACGGCCGAAATCAAAAGGCTTCAGCAGCGCGGCGATGCTTCCCCCAACGCCTCCAACGCCGAGGTTCTGAAGGCCATCAAGGAATTGCGGGAAGACCTCAAGCACCTTGTCACCCATGGCGAGGTTCCGGCCCCCGCCGCCACTCCCGCCGCCGATGACGCGCTGCCGCAAAAGGCCGCCGAGGTCTCCATGCTGAAGACCGAGCTGCGCGCCCTGGCCGTCTGCATCGAGCATACCAAGGCCGAAATCGCCGCCCTGAAGCCCAAGGAAGCCGACGACGACCGCCTGATCGCCGTGACCTTCGAACTGGACGCCATCGTGTCCTCCACCGAAAGGGCCACCGAGCAGATCCTGGAAGCCTCGGAAAAGATCGAGGCCATCGGAAAGGAAATCCAAGCCCATGCCGCCGACGGCTATGTCAGCCGCCTGGTGGAAGATATCGGCGACACCGTCAGCTCCATCTTCGAGGCCTGCAACTTCCAAGACATTACCGGCCAGCGCATCACCAAGGTGGTCAAGACCCTGAAATACGTGGAAGACCGCATCAACGCCATGATCGAGATCTGGGGCCAGGAAAACATCGCCGACGTCTCGCCCAAGATTTTCGAGGAGCATCGCGACGACGATTCCAAATTGCTTAATGGCCCGCAGTTGGAAAACAAGGGCATCAGCCAAGCCGAGATCGACAGCCTGTTTGGATGACAGTCAAACCGCAAGTAAACATCAGGTATTCACCTGGCGCTTACTTAAAAGGTTAACGACAATGGCCCTCGCAAGACGAGGGCCTTTCCATTTGTGCCGATCATGCTTGACGGGGCCTCCCTCCAAGCCCAAAGTCCCGGCGCGTCAGACGGCCGGACGGCCGCCCCGCGAGCAATCGCGGGGAGGAAAGTCCGGGCTCCACGGAAACACGGTGCCGGATAACGTCCGGCGGGGGCGACCCTAGGGAAAGTGCCACAGAAAGCAAACCGCCCGCTCCTCCTCGCGAGCAGCGGGTAAGGGTGAAAGGGTGCGGTAAGAGCGCACCGCGCGACCGGCAACGGAAGCGGCACGGTAAACCCCACCGGGAGCAAGACCAAATAGGGGCGGCATGCTTCCTCTTCGGAGGGACGAAACGCGTTTCCGCGTAGCCGCCCGGGTCGGTCGCGAGAGGCGTTCGGTAACGGACGTCCCAGATGAATGGCCGTCTATTCCCGCTTTCATGGGAAACCATGGGACGGGAGGGACAGAACCCGGCTTACAGGCCGTCTGACGCATCTCCCCCCCTCCTAACCCTAGGTATGGGTTGCCGCATCCGCCGCAATGCTGTTCTCGGTCCATACCAAGAACACACTTTCCGCACCCTTGGCACCAAGGCGGGAAAGATCGCTAAATATCAACAATTTGCATCGATTTCCTCGAGTACTTTAGTAAAAGTGAGGCTGGACTACGGAATTCCACCCATTTCCCAAAGTTTTACTATCCGATTCCATTGACGCCCATCTCATCCCATGCTATCCCATTAACACCCACCATTCGGCGCCAGGGGCGTAGTGTGTCGAGGCGGGTGTTTCGGAAACAGTCAGGCAAGGCGGACGAAAGGTGGCGTTGTTCCTATCCACATTCGTCAATCGGATCGACAAGAAGGGCCGGACCTCGGTTCCGGCGACCTTCCGCGCTGCCTTGGCCGCTGGGGCCTTTCCCGGAATCGTCGCCTATCGCTCGTTCACCAGCGCCTGCATCGAGGGCTGCGGCATGGACTTCATGGAGCGCCTGTCCGACGGCGCCCAGGCGTTCGATGCCTTCAGTGACGAGCAGGAAAACCTTGCCGCCCTGATCTTCGCCGATGCCCGCCAGCTTCCCTGGGATCCGGAAGGCCGCGTCAGCCTGCCCGAGGACATCCTGGCCCATGCCGGAATCACCGAAAGCGTCGCCTTCGTCGGCAAGGGCCAGACCTTCCAGATCTGGCAGCCCGACGCCTACAAGGCGGTGGAAGCCGACATCCGCGCCAAGGCCCTGACCTCGCGCCCGACCCTGCCCCTGCGCCCCAAGCCCGTGGCGGGGGCTTGATCATGACCCCCTCGCCCCATATCCCGGTCCTGCTGTCCGAGGTGATCGAGGCGCTGGCCCCGCGCGACGGCGGCATCTATGTGGACGGCACCTTCGGGGCCGGTGGCTATTCCATGGCCATGCTCGACGGCGCCCGCTGCACCGTCCACGGCATCGACCGCGACCCCCATGCGGTGGCGCGGGGCCGTGCGCTGCAAACCCAGCGCGGCGGCGCCTTCGCCATGATCGAAGGCCGCTTCGGCCAGATGGACGAGCTTTTGCGTATCCAGGGTGTCAACCAGGTAGACGGCGTCGCCCTGGACATCGGCGTGTCCTCCATGCAGATCGACGAGGCCGAGCGCGGCTTCTCCTTCGCCAAGGACGGACCGCTGGACATGCGCATGGAGCAAAGCGGCCCCAGCGCCGCCGATCTCGTCAATCACACCGAGGAAGCGGCGCTGGCCGACATCATCTATCGCTACGGCGAGGAACGCCTGTCGCGCCGGGTGGCCAAGGCCATCGTGACCATGCGCAAGGACAAGAAGTTCGAACGCACCTCGGAGCTGGCCGCCGTCATCCGCCGGGTGGTCCCCAAGCATGCCGACGGCATCGATCCGGCGACGCGGACCTTCCAGGCGCTGCGCATCGCGGTCAACGACGAACTGGGCGAGTTGGAGCGGGGACTGGCCGCCGCCGAGCGGTTGCTCGCCCCCGGCGGGCGGCTGGCGGTCGTCACCTTCCATTCCCTGGAAGACCGGGTGGTCAAGGACTTCATGCGCGACCGCAGCGGCGAGGCGGCGCGTCCGTCGCGCCATCTGCCCCAGGCGGCCTCCGGCCCGGCGGCCAGCTTCACCCTGCTGCATCGCCGCGCCGTCAAGGCCGGACAGGAAGAGACCCAGGCCAATCCGCGCGCCCGCTCGGCCAAGCTGCGCGCCGCCATCCGCACCGAAGCCCAAGCCTGGACCCAATCGGGGAGGCCGTCATGAAGCGCGGCCTGCTCGGCACCATCTTGTGGACCTTGCTTGCGGGCTGCATCGGCGTCGGCCTGTTCTTCATCAAGCACGAGGTCAAGGATCAGGAGCGTCGATTGACCTCCCTGACCACCGAGATTCAGCGCAATCAGGAAACCATCCACGTGCTGCGCGCCGAGTGGAGCTATCTCAACGATCCCTCCCGCCTGCGCATGCTGGCGGAAAAGCATCTGGGCATGCATGCGGTCAAGCCCGCCGAGATCGCCAGTCTTGATTCGGTGCTGCGCGATGGCCTGGCGTCGCCGACCATGATGGCCGCCGCGTTGCCGCCGCGTCAGCCCGCGACCATCGCCGCCAAGCCCACCGAACACGCGCCCAAGCAACAGATCAAGCTGGCCGAAACCCCCGCCAATCCACGCCCGGCGGATTCCGGCAAGCCACCGCCCCCCAAACCGCAACAGCCAAAGCCCGGCGGGGTCACCGTCGCCAGTGGCACGGCCCCACCGCCCACTGTGCTGGCGGCCCCCGCGAAGGGGGGACACACCATCGTGGTGAAATCACCGGCCCTGGCCCAGACAGATGGGGGGAGCCGGTGAGCCTGTTTCCCGCCAAGCGCCATCAGCCCGGCTTTCACGCCGGCGACGATCTTCAGGCCGGAGCCGCACTGCGGCTGGACGGTGTTCGCATGCAGGCCATCGAGACCGGCCGCTCGCGTCTGGTCATCACCGCCTTGATCTTCCTGATGGGCTTCGGCGCCATCGGCGTTCGCATGGTGGACGTGTCGCTGCTGGACCGCGCCCCCGCCCGTCAGGCCGCCGCCCCCCAAAGTCGCTCCGACGGATTGGAGATGGAGCGCGCCGATATCAGCGACCGCAGCGGCGTGTTGCTGGCCTCGTCGCTGCCCACCGTGTCGCTGTTCGCCAAGCCCGAAGACCTGAAAGCCGCCAAGGTGGATGTGGAGGGCGCCGCCGCCCAGTTGGTGTCGGTCCTGTCCGATCTGGACATGGAGGACACCATCGAGAAGCTGGCCTCGTCGCGCCAGTTCGTCTACCTGAAGCGCAATTTGACGCCGCGCCAGCAATACGATGTCAACGCGCTGGGCATTCCCGGCCTGCAATTCGAGAAGGGCGAGCGCCGCATCTATCCCCACGGCAATCTGGTGTCCCACGTGGTCGGCATGACCGATGTGGACAACAAGGGCGTCGCCGGAATCGAGAAGCGGTTCGAGAACGCCATCCGCGAAAGCCGGGAACCGCTGGGCCTGGCCATCGACATCCGGGTCCAGACCATCTTGCGCAACGAACTGGCCCGCGCCGTCCAGGAATTCTCCGCCGTGGGCGCCACCGGCATGGTGATGGACGTCAATAGCGGCGAGATGATCGCCATGGTCAGCCTGCCCGATTTCGACCCCAACGATCCCCCCCCGGCCACCGATCCCGCCATGTTCAACCGCGCCACCAAGGGCGCCTACGAGATGGGCAGCACCTTCAAGCTGTTCAACACCGCCATGGTGCTGGACCTGGGGCGCGCCAACCTCAATTCAAGCTTCGACGCCTCCAAGCCGCTGGTCTTCGCCAGCCACACCATCCATGACGACCATGCCCTGAACCGCTGGCTGACCATCCCGGAAATCCTGATCCATTCCTCCAATATCGGCTCGGCCCGCATGGCGCTGGACGCCGGAACCGAGGCCCAGCGCGCCTTCATGGCCCGTATCGGCATGCTGGCCCCGCCCGCCATCGAATTGCCCGAGGTGGGCGCGCCCATGGTTCCCAATCCCTGGCGCGAGATCAGCACCATCACCATCGCCTTCGGCCACGGCCTGTCGGTGACGCCCTTGCAGCTGCTGAGCGGCGTCGCCACCTTGGTCAATGGCGGCGTCTACCATCAGCCGACCTTGCTGGCGCGCTCTCCCGACGAGAAGAGCGCGGGCATCCGCATCATCAAGCCGAAGACCTCGGAACAGATCCGTTCGCTGATGCGCATGGTGGTCACCGAGGGCACAGGCAAGAAGGCCGATGTTCCCGGCTACGAGGTGGGCGGCAAGACCGGCACCGCCGAGAAGGCGGGCCATGGCGGCTATCGCAAGAAGGCGGTGTTGTCTTCCTTCGTCTCCGCCTTCCCCATGGATGCGCCGCGCTACGCCGTCCTGATCATGATCGACGAGCCGCAGGCCACCAAGGAGACCTATGGATTCATCACGGCGGGATGGACGGCGGCCCCGGTTACCGGTCGGGTCATCGCCCAGATCGCCCCCCTGATGGGCTTGATGCCCAAGACCGTGGTCCCGGCGCCGACCGTGGCCACCAAGAACGTGCCCCCCTCCGGAAGGAGCAGAGAAGTTGCGGCGGTTGAGTGAGATGATGGGAACGAACCTCGCCCACGACATGGACATCGCCGGCATCACCGCCGATTCCCGTGCCGTGGCCAAGGGATTCCTGTTCGCCGCCCTGGTGGGAACCAAGGCCGACGGCCGCGCCTTCGTGCCCGCCGCCATCGCCAAAGGCGCCACCGCCATTCTTGCCCCCGAGGGCTCGGCCCTGGATCTGCCGCCCGGCGTGGTCCTGATCACCGATGCCAATCCACGCCGCCGCTTCGCCCAAATGGCCGCCGCCTTCCATGGCGCCCAGCCCGACACCATGGTCGCGGTCACCGGCACCAACGGTAAGACCTCGGTCGCCAGCTTCTACCGCCAGATCATGGACGCATTGGGCCATCCGGCCGCCGCCATCGGCACCCTGGGGATCATCGCCAAGGGATGGGACAACGCGGGCGGCCTGACCACCCCCGACCCCGCCGCCCTGCACGAATCGCTGGCCCGCCTGAAAGCCTTCGGCATCAGCCATGCCTGCATGGAGGCTTCCAGCCACGGCCTCGACCAGCACCGCCTGGACGGCGTTCGCCTCGCGGCCGCCGCCTTCACCAATCTGACGTGGGATCACCTCGACTATCACGGCGACATGGAGACCTACGCCAAGGCCAAGCAGCGGCTGTTCACCGAACTGGTGGGCGACGGCGGCACGGCGGTCATCAACATGGATGCCGAGCACGGCCCCCGCTTCGCCCAGGCCGCCGCCGCCCGTGGCCTCATGGTCATGGGCTATGGCAAGGCAGCCGCCGAGCTGCGCCTGATCGCCGCCGCCGCCAAGCCGTTCGGCCAGGAACTGCGCCTGGAGATCATGGGCCGCTCCGCCACCGTCAAGCTACCCCTGGCCGGTCTGTTCCAGGCCTATAACGCCCTGGCCGCCCTGGGGCTCGCCCTGGCGTCGGGCGCCGATGCCAAAGCGGCGCTGGCGGCGCTGGAAAAGCTGGACGGCGTTCCCGGTCGCCTGCAACTGGCCGCCAAACGCGCCAATGGCGCCGCCATCTATGTGGATTACGCCCATACCCCCGATGCCCTGGACACCGTGTTGAACGCCTTGAAGCCCCATGCGACCCGCCGTCTGGTCGCCGTGTTCGGCTGCGGCGGCGACCGCGACCCCGGCAAGCGTCCCCTGATGGGCGCCGTCGCCTGCCGTCTGGCCGACGCCACGATCATCACCGACGACAATCCGCGTTCCGAGGATGCCGCCGCCATCCGCGAATCGGTGCGGACCGCCTGCCGCGGCGCCATCGAGATCGCCGACCGCCGCGAGGCCATCCGCACCGCCGTGGCCGGTCTGCAAAAGGGCGACCTGTTGCTGATCGCGGGCAAGGGCCACGAGACCGGCCAGATCGTGGGGGGCGCCGTTCTGCCCTTCGACGATGCCGAGGAAGCGCGCGCCGCCGTGCTTTTCGCCGATGGGAGGCTGTCATGAGCGAGCAACCGCTCTGGACATCCACCGAGGCCGCCGCCGCCGTGGCGGGAACCCCGTCGGGCACCATGTGGGAAGCGTCGGGCGTCTCCATCGACAGCCGTACCGTCCAGCCGGGCGATCTGTTCATCGCCCTGCAAGGCCCCAATCACGACGGCCACGACCATGTGGCGGGCGCCCTGGCCAATGGCGCCGCCTGCGCCCTGGTGCATCGCCTGCCCGCTGGCGTGCCCGACGACGCGCCGCTGCTGCTGGTCAAGGACACCACGGCGGCGCTGGAAGACTTGGCCGCCGCCGCCCGCGCCCGGAGCACCGCCCGCATCGTCGCCGTCACCGGCAGCGTGGGCAAGACCGGCACCAAGGAGATGCTGCGCCTGGTCCTGGCCGAGCAGGGTCGCACCCATGCCAGCACCGGCAACCTGAACAACCACCTGGGCGCGCCACTGTCGCTGGCCCGCATGCCGCGCGACGCCCGGTTCGGCGTCTTCGAACTGGGCATGAACCATGCCGGTGAGTTGACGCCCCTAAGCCGCTTGGTGCGCCCCCATGTGGCCACCATTACGACCGTCGAAGCGGTGCATATGGAGTTCTTCGGCTCCACCGAAGCCATCGCCGACGCCAAGGCCGAGGTCTTCGCAGGGCTTGAGCCGGGCGGCATCGCCGTGCTGCCCCGCGACAACCGCCATTTCCACCGGCTGGCCGGGGCGGTCAAGAATTCCTCCATTCAGTCCTTCGGCAGCCATATCGAAGCCACCGCCCGGCTGATGGACGCCGCCGTCGATCCCGAAGCCACCGTCGTGTTCGCCCTGCTGGGCGAGCGCGCCCTGTCCTACCGCATCGGCATTCCCGGTCTGCACTGGGCCATGAATTCCCTGGCCGTCCTGCTGGTGGCCGAGGCACTGGGCGCCGATGGGGATCGCGCCGCCAAGGCGCTGGCCGGAATGTCGGCCCCCAAGGGACGCGGCGAACGTCGCCGCGTCGCCGTCCCCGGCGGCAATGCCGAGCTGATCGACGAAAGCTACAACGCCTCGCCGGTGTCCATGCGGGCCGCCATCGCCACCCTGGCCTCGGCCAAACCGGCCAAGGGCGCGCGCCGCATCGCGGTGATGGGCGACATGCTGGAACTGGGCGAGACCGGACCGGCGCTGCACGCCTCGCTGGCCGAGACCATCGAGAACTGGGGCATCGATACCGTTTTTACCGCAGGCCCCCTGATGCGCCATCTGCGCGACGCCTTGCCCGACCACCGGCGCGGCGGCCATGCCGAATCCTCCGACGCCCTGGCGCCGCTGGTCCGCCAAGCGGTGCGCAACGGCGACGTGGTCATGGTCAAGGGATCGGCGGGCAGCAAGATGGGCCGGGTGGTCCAGGCTTTGGCAGAGGAGAGATAGGACCACATGCTCTACAACCTCCTCTACCCGCTGGCGGATCAGGTTCCCGTCTTCAATCTGTTCAAATACCTGACCTTCCGCACCGGCGGCGCGGTCCTCACCGCGCTGATCGTGTCCTTCCTGCTGGGCCCGGCCATCATCAATTCCCTGCGCAAATGGCAAAAGCAGGGCCAGCCCATCCGCGCCGACGGGCCGGAAAGCCATCTGCTGACCAAGAAAGGAACCCCCACCATGGGCGGCTTCCTGATCCTGATCGCCTTGGCGGTGTCTACCCTGCTATGGGCCGATCTGCGCAATCAATATGTCTGGATCGTCACCCTGGTGACCCTGGGCTACGGACTGATCGGCTTTCTCGACGACTATCTCAAGGTCTCCAAGAAGAACCCCAAGGGCATGCCCGGCAAGGCCAAGCTGGTGGGTGAAGTGGTCATCGCCCTGATCGCCGCCACCTGGGTCATGGCCTTGCAGCGCGAGCCCCTGGCGGGCGCCCTGGCGGTGCCGTTCTTCAAGACCGTGCTGCTGCAGCTGTCCTGGCTGTATCTGCCCTTCGCGGTGTTCATCGTGGTCGGCGCCGGTAACGCGGTGAACCTGACCGACGGCCTGGACGGGCTCGCCATCGTGCCGGTGATGATCGCGGCGGGCGTCTTCGCCATCATCGCCTATCTGGTCGGCCACGCCGTCTTCGCCAACTACCTGCAAATCCACTACGTCACCGGATCGGGCGAACTGGCGGTGTTCTGCGGCGCATTGGTGGGAGCCGGTCTCGGCTTCCTGTGGTTCAACGCGCCGCCCGCCATGGTGTTCATGGGCGACACCGGCAGCCTCGCGCTGGGCGGCGCCCTGGGCGCCATCAGCGTGGTGACCAAGCACGAGCTGGTGCTGGGCATCGTCGGCGGCCTGTTCGTGCTGGAGACCGTCTCGGTCATTGTCCAGGTGGCCTCGTTCAAGCTGACCGGCAAGCGGGTGTTCCGCATGGCGCCGCTGCACCACCACTACGAAAAGAAGGGCTGGGCCGAACCCACCGTGGTGATCCGCTTCTGGATCATCGCCACCATCCTGGCCCTGGTCGGCCTGTCCACCCTGAAGCTGAGATAGGCGCGTCATGATCCCGGTCCCGTTCCTCAAAGGCAAGCGCGTCGCGGTGATGGGTCTCGGCAAGTCCGGGACGGCGACGGCACGCGCGCTGCTGGCCAGCGGCGCGGGCATCATGGCCTGGGACGATAACGACGGGGCGCGCCGCATGGGCGCCGAGGACGGCCTGCCCATCGGCGACCTGATGGTCATGAACATCGCCAAGGCCGATCTGCTGGTGTGGAGCCCGGGCATTCCCCACACCCATCCCCAGCCGCATCCGGTGGCGGTAAAGGCCAAGGCGGCCAATGTGCCCATGGTCTGCGACGTGGAACTGCTGGCCCTGGCCAAGCCCGAGCACCGCTTCCTGGCCGTGACCGGCACCAATGGCAAGTCCACCACCACCACCCTGCTGACCCATGTCTTCCAGGCCTCGGGCCACCCGGCGGCGGCTGGTGGCAATCTGGGCACCGCCGCGCTGGACATGCCCGAGCTTCCCGGCGACGGCCGCTATGTGCTGGAACTGTCCTCCTATCAGTTGGAGCTGGTGCACAGCCTGAAGCTGGGCGTCGGCATCCTGCTCAACATCACCCCCGACCATCTCGGCCGCCACGGCGGCATGGACGGCTATGTGGCGGCCAAGCGCCGCCTGTTCGACTTCCTGGTTCCCGGCGGCGCGGCGGTGATCGGCATGGATGACGGCGCTTCCAAATCCATGGCCGCCGAACTGTCGCGCCTGGGTGTGCGGGTGGTGCCGGTCTCGGTCAAGCAGGTGCTGGCCGACGGCGTTTCCGCCCCCGAGGGCGTGCTGCTGGACAATGGCAAGCCGGTCTGCGACTTGAAGGACTTCCCCCGCCTGCCGGGCCGCCATAACTGGCAGAACGCCTGCGCCGTCTATGCCGCCGCCCGCGCCGAGGGCGTCCCAGCCAAGGCCATCGTGGCGGCGCTGGCCAGCTATCCCGGCCTCGCCCATCGCCAGGAACTGATCGCCACCGTGGACGGCATCCGCTGGATCAACGATTCCAAGGCCACCAACGCCGACGCGGTGGACAAGGCGCTGGTCTGCTACGACCGCATCTATTGGATCCTGGGCGGCCAAGCCAAGGAAGGCGGCATTGCCTCGCTGGAAAAGCATTTCGGCCGCATCGAGCACGCCTTCCTGATCGGCGAGGCGACCGAGGATTTCGCCGCCGCCCTTGACGGCAAGGTCCGCTTTACCCGCTGCGCCACCCTGGCCAATGCGGTCGCCAGCGCCCGCAACCTGGCGACCTCGGACGCCATCGACGGCTCGGTGGTGCTGCTGTCGCCCGCCTGCGCCTCGTGGGATCAGTTCACGTCGTTCGAGCATCGCGGCGACAGCTTCCGCGAACTGGTGATGGCCTTCGCCGGGGGGGGAGGAGAATGACGCACCCGGCACCCGAGATGGAGCGGAGCGGAATGCGGGCGGGACGCCCGCGCTCCGGCGAAGCGACTATGCGCGTTGAGCGCACGCGCCTCGTGGCGCGGAAGCCAAGCGAACGGAGTTCGCGCCCGGCGACTGAGGGGCTTTCATCATGACCATCACTTTTGGCCGCACCGATACCTCGACCCTGGGCCGCTGGTGGTGGACGGTGGATCGCTGGTCCATCGCCGCCCTGGTCCTGCTGGTGGCGGTGGGCGCCCTGCTGACCATGGCGGCCAGCCCGGCGGTGGCCGAGCGCATCAACGTGCAAAGCTTCCACTTCGTGCGCCGCCAGTTCATGTTCCTGGCCCCCGCCTTGATCACCATGGTGGCGGTGTCGCTGCTGAGCCCCAAGCAGATCCGCCGCATGGCGGTCATCGGTCTGATCGGCACCATCGTGCTTCTGGCCCTGGTGCCGGTGCTGGGCGCCGAAGTCAAGGGCGCCAAGCGCTGGCTGAATCTCGGCGGTCTGTCCATCCAGCCGTCGGAATTCGTCAAGCCCATGTTCGCGGTGGTCTCGGGCTGGATGTTCGCCTCCGCCCGCATCGAGGAAGGCTTCCCCGGCCGCCTGATCGCCACCGGACTGTTCGGCGTGGTCGCCGCCCTGCTGCTGGTCCAGCCCGATGTGGGCCAGACCGCCATCCTGACCGCCATCTGGGCGGTCCAGTTCTTCCTGGCCGGTCTGTCCATCGGCTGGGTGGTCGGGCTGGGCCTCGCCGCCCCGGTGGGCGCCATGGCCGCCTATTACGCCTTCCCCCATGTGCATGCGCGCATCGACAAGTTCATGGACCCTTCCGGAGCGGGGGGCTATCAGGTCACCACCGCTCTCAACGCCTTCAAGAACGGCGGCCTGTTCGGCAAGGGGCCGGGCGAGGGCCGGGTCAAGCTGTCGCTGCCCGATGCCCATACCGACTTCATCCTGGCGGTGGGCGGCGAGGAATTCGGCATCGTGCTGTGCCTGTTCATCCTGGCGCTGTTCGCCTTCATCGTGCTGCGCGGCTTCTCGCGGGTGCTGAAGGAAGACAATCTGTTCGTGGTTCTATCCACCGCCGGGCTGCTGGTCCAGTTCGGCCTGCAGGCCATGGTCAACATGGCCTCGACCCTGCGCATGATGCCCGCCAAGGGTATGACGCTGCCCTTCATCTCTTACGGCGGCTCGTCCATGGTGGCGCTGGCGCTGGGCATGGGCATGGTCCTGGCGCTGACCCGCACCCGCTATGGCAGGGAGGGCCACGACGCATGAGCGACCGCAGGGAGCGCGGGCGCGTTGAGCGCCCAGGAGCGACGAGGAAGCGCAGCGAAGGAGGGAAGCGGAGGAGCCC
This sequence comes from Paramagnetospirillum kuznetsovii, assembly GCF_003284725.1. Taxonomy (GTDB): domain Bacteria; phylum Pseudomonadota; class Alphaproteobacteria; order Rhodospirillales; family Magnetospirillaceae; genus Phaeospirillum; species Phaeospirillum kuznetsovii. Next base: position 212,073 of record NZ_PGTO01000003.1, read on the forward strand.
AGTGAGCGGAGCGAACGCCCGGCGCATGAGGGCTAAACCATGACCACTCCCCCTCTCATCGCCCTCGCCGCCGGTGGTACCGGCGGCCACGTTTTTCCCGCCGAGGCCCTGGCCGCCGTGCTGCTGGAGCGCGGCCACCGGCTGGCCCTGGTGACCGACAAGCGCGGCGCCGCCTATGGCGGCACCCTGGGCTCGCTGGAGACCCATCGTATCTCTGCTGGCGGCATCGCGGGACGCGGCAAGCTGGCCAAGCTGCGCGCCGTGGCCGAACTGGGCCTGGGCGTGCTGCAGGCCCGCTCCCTGCTGTCCCGCATCCGCCCCGCCGTGGTGGTGGGCTTCGGCGGCTATGCCTCGGTTCCCGGCGTGGTCGCCGCCGTGCTGACCGGCATTCCCACCGCCATCCACGAACAGAACGCCGTGCTGGGCCGCGCCAATCGGCTGCTGGCGGGCAGGGTCAAGCGCATCGCCACCTCCTTCGCCGAGGTCAGCCATGTGGAGCCCCGCCTGGCCCCCAAGCTGGTCCATACCGGCATGCCGGTGCGGGCGGGCATCGACGCCATGCGCTCGGTCGCCTATCCGGCGCTGGACCAGACCGGCCCGATCAATCTGGTGGTGCTGGGCGGCAGCCAGGGCGCCCGCATCCTGTCCGAGGTGGTTCCCGCCGCGCTGGTCCGCCTGCCCGAAGCCCTGCGTCGGCGCATTTCCATCGCCCAGCAATGCCGTCCCGAGGATCTCGACGCGGTGGGCAAGGCCTATGAGGGCTCGGGTATCACCTGCACCCTGCAAAGCTTCTTCACCGACGTGCCCGAGCGGCTGGCGGGCGCCCATCTGGTGATCGGCCGTGCCGGAGCCTCCACCGTGGCCGAACTGACCGCCCTGGGGCGTCCGGCCATCCTGGTCCCCTATCCCTTCGCCATCGACGACCACCAGACCGCCAATGCCCATGCGGTGGAAGACAGCGGCGGGGCCTGGCTGATGCAGCAGGACGGCTTTACCGCAGAGGCCCTGGCCGCCCGGCTGGAAACCCTGTTGGGCCAGCCGGAAACCCTGATCCGCACCGCCGAATGCGCCGCCAAGGCAGGCCGCCCCGACGCCGCCGCCCGGCTGGCCGATCTGGTGGCCGGCCTCATCTCACCCGCGACGGGGATCTGACCCATGCGCCACATGCCGCTCTCCATCGGGACCATCCATTTCGTCGGCATCGGCGGCATCGGCATGTCGGGCATCGCCGAGATCCTTCACAATCTGGGCTATGCCGTCCAGGGCACCGACATCGCCGACAATTACAATGTCGAGCGGCTGCGCAAGAAGGGCATCACCGTCCATATCGGCCACACCGCCGAGGCGCTGGGCGAGGCCCGCGTCGTGGTGGTGTCCTCGGCGGTCAAGCCCGACAATCCCGAGGTGGTGGCCGCCCGCGCCAAGCTGGTGCCGGTGGTGCGCCGCGCCGAGATGCTGGCCGAGCTGATGCGCCTGAAGGCCGCCATCGCCATCGGCGGCACTCACGGCAAGACCACGACGACCTCCATGATCGCGGCCCTGCTGGACGCCGCCCATATGGACCCCACCGTCATCAACGGCGGTATCATCAACGCCTACGGCACCAATGCCCGGCTCGGCGCGAGCGACTGGATGGTGGTGGAGGCCGACGAATCCGACGGCAGCTTCATCAAGCTGCCGTCCACCGCCGTGGTGGTCACCAATATCGACCCCGAGCACATGGACTACTACGGCAGCTTCGACAAATTGCGCGACGCCTTCCGCACCTTCGTCGAGAACATCCCGTTCTACGGCTTCGCCGCCATGTGCATCGATCACCCGGAAGTCCAGGCGCTGATCGCCAAGGTGCCCGACCGCAAGATCGTCACCTACGGCTTCTCGCCCCAGGCCTTGGTACGCGCCTCCAATGTGCGCACCGGCGCCGACGGCGCCCGCTACGACGTGACCATCACCGACCGGGTCACCGAGCGGGTGCGGTGCATCGAGGACATTCACCTGCCCATGTTCGGCGAGCACAACATCCTGAACTCGCTGGCCGCCGTGGCGGTGGCCACCCAGTTGGGTCTGGCCAATGACGTGGTCAAGAAGGCCATGGGCTCGTTCGCCGGGGTCAAGCGCCGCTTCACCAAGACCGGCGAGGCCAAGGGCGTCACCGTCATCGACGATTACGGCCACCATCCGGTGGAGATCGCCGCCGTGCTGAAGGCGGCGCGCAGCGCCACCTCGGGCAATGTCATCGCGGTGGTCCAGCCCCACCGCTATTCCCGCTTGTCCAATCTGTTCGCCGAGTTCTGCACCTGCTTCAACGACGCCGACACGGTGGTCGTCGCCGATGTCTATGCCGCTGGCGAGCAGCCCATCAAGGGCTTCGACAAGATCGGTCTGGTCAAGGGATTGCAGGAACACGGCCACCGCCACGCCGTCGGCCTGTCGGGGCCGAAGGAACTGGCCGCCGTTGTCAACGGCATCGCCAGGCCGGGCGATATGGTGGTCTGCCTGGGCGCGGGCAACATCACCGGCTGGGCCCATGCCCTGCCCGCCGAGCTGGCAGCTTTGCCGGAGCCCGCCGAATGATGACCAAGCGGCAAACCCATGACTGGCGTGACGCCCTGCCCCAGGTCCGGGGCCGGATCGGCTTCGACCAGCCCATGGCGCCTTATACCTGGTTCCGCGTCGGCGGCCCGGCGGAGGTTTTGTTCCGTCCCGCCGATCTGGACGACCTGATCGCCTTCCTGGCCGAATTGCCGCCCGAGATTCCGGTGACCACCATCGGCGTCGGCTCCAACCTGCTGGTCAGGGACGGCGGCGTTCCCGGCGTGGTCATCCGCCTGACCGGGCCCTTCGCCACCATCGAGCCCTGCCAGGGCTCCATCACCGCCGGAGCGGGCGCGCTGGACCTCACCGTCGCCAAGGTCGCGATGGAGGAAGGCATCGCCGGGCTGGAATTCCTGTCCGGCATTCCCGGCACCATCGGCGGCGCGCTGCGCATGAACGCGGGCGCCTTCGGAAGCGAGATGAAGGACGTCACCACCAGCGCCGAGGCGCTGGACCGCACCGGCCAGCTTCACATCTTCTCGCTGGACGATCTGGGCTTTTCCTATCGCCACAGCGCCCTGGACGACAGTTGGATCTTCCTGGCCGCCACCTTGAAGGGCCGCCCCGGCAAGGAGGCCAATATCGCGGCCAAGATGGAGGAAATCCGCGCCGGTCGCGAAGAGGCCCAGCCCACCCGTGCCCGCACCGGCGGCTCCACCTTCGCCAATCCTCCCGGTCACAGCGCCTGGAAGCTGGTGGACGCCGCCGGTTGCCGGGGCCTGACCATGGGCGGCGCCCAGATCAGCGAGAAGCACTGCAATTTCCTACTCAACCTGGGCGACGCCACCGCCGCCGACATCGAGGATCTGGGCGAGGAAGTCCGGCGTCGGGTGATGGACGCCAGCGGGATCGAGCTTCGCTGGGAAATCCAGCGCATCGGGGTGAGGAAAGAGCCATGAAGGACCGGAGCGCAGCGACTAGCCCGTTGCCCATAGGCCCGGGCGGGCAATTGCCCGCAGGGAGGGCGCGCGCCTCGTGGCGCGAGAGCCAAGGCCACGGATGTGGCCGCCCGGCGATTGAGGGACAGAAGCAATGAGCATAAAGCGCGTCACCGTCCTGATGGGGGGAGCCTCGGCCGAGCGCGAGGTGTCCTTGCGCTCCGGCCGCGCCGCCGGTTCCGCGCTGGAGAAGGCCGGTTATGCCGTCACCCTGGTGGATGCCGGGCGCGATCCCCATGAACTGGTCCGCGCCGTGGAAGAGACCCAACCCGACGTGGTGTTCAATGCGCTGCACGGCCGTTTCGGCGAGGACGGCTGCGTCCAGGGCGTGCTGAACCTGATGGGGGTGCCCTATACCCATTCCGGCCTGCTGGCCTCGGCCGCCGCCATGGATAAGGCCTTCGCCCGGCGCCTGTTCGAGACCGCGGGCATCCCGGTCGCCAAGGGCTGCGTGGTCAGGAAGGGCGAGGCCTCGCCGCTGCCGCGTCCCCATGTGGTCAAGCCGTTGAACGAGGGCTCGTCCGTCGGCGTCTACATCCTGATGGAAGGCGACAGCCGCGATCCGCTGAAGGACTGGCCCTTCGAGTCCGACGAAGTACTGGTGGAAGAGTTCATCCCCGGCCGCGAGCTGACCGCCGCCGTCATGGGCGACAAGGCGCTGGGCGTGCTGGAAATCACCTCGGACCGGGGCTTCTACGACTACGAGGCCAAATACGCGCCGGGCGGATCGCGCCACATCATGCCCGCTCCGCTGCCCGCGTCCGACTACGCCGAGGCTTGCCGACTGGCGGTGGAATCCCACCGCGTCCTGGGCTGCCGGGGCGTCTCGCGCACCGATCTGCGCTATGACGACACAAGGCCCGGCCAGCCGCCCCGGCTGATCGTGCTGGAAGTCAACACCCAGCCGGGCATGACCGCCACCTCGCTGGTTCCCGAGATGGCCGCCCATACCGGCATCGACTTTCCCGCGCTGGTGCGCTGGATGGTGGAGGAGGCGCGATGCGACGCCTAGACATCGTCATCACCCCCGACGACCGGCTGGGCGGCTCCTTCGCGGGAGTACGGCCCCAGCGCGAGGCCCAAAAGGCCGCGCCCCAGTCGACACCCAAGCCCCGGCCCAAGCGCAAGCCTGCCCGCTGGCGGCTCGCCATCACTCCGGTGCAGAAATTCGCCGCCCTGGGCGTCGTCGTCACCGCCGTGCTGGTGGCCGGAGCCGTGGTCTGGCGCTCTGGCGCGCCGAGCCGCATGATCCGCGATACCGGCAATGCCGCCCTGGCCTCCACCGCCCAGATGGGTCTTCGCATCGGCGAAATCACCGTGGCGGGCCGCAGGCGCACCCCCACGGATCAGGTGGTCACCGCCCTGGCCGCCCATCATGGCGACCCCATTCTCGGCCTGGATATCGGCGCCGCCAAGGCCCGGCTGGAAGCGCTGCCCAGCGTGCGCGCCGCCGCCGTGGAACGCCGCCTGCCCGGCGCCCTGCATCTGTCCATCGTCGAGCGCCAGCCGGTCGCCCTGTGGCAATCCGAAGGCCGCTTCGTCCTGGTGGACCGCGACGGCCACCAGATTCCCGGCGCCATCGAAGGTTTCGAGGATCTGCCCCTGGTGGTCGGCGACGGCGCGCCCCAGCGGGTGGAGGAATTGTTCGTCCTGCTCTCCGCCGAGCCGGAAATGGCCGCCCGCGTCAAGGCCGCCACCCGGGTGGGCAACCGCCGCTGGAACGTCAGGTTGGACGATGTGGAAAAAGGCCTCGAGGTCCGTCTGCCCGAATTGGACACCGAGAGCGCGTGGCATCGCCTCGCCGAGTTGGAGAAGCGTCGCGGCCTGACCTCGAAGCAGATCACCATGATCGACCTTCGGGTCGCCGAGCGGCTGATCCTCAAAAGCGATCAGCAGCAGGCCGCCGAGCGCCGTACTCCCTCCGACAGCCGGAAGGAGGACTGACATGGCCACCCGCAATGGACTGATCGCCGCCGTCGATGTGGGCACCACCAAGGTGTGCTGCTTCATCGCTCGCGTCCAAGACGACGGCGCGCCGCGCATCGTCGGCATCGGCCACCAACTGGCGCGCGGCATGCGCAACGGCGCCGTGGTGGACATGGAGGAGCTGGAAACCTCGATCCGCGCCTCGGTGGACGCCGCCGAGGAAATGGCGGGCGAGCGCATCCGCACCGTGGCCATCAATATCTCGGGCGGCCATCCCGGCTCCAACAACGTCAAGGTGGAAGTGGCCATGAACGGCCACGCCGTCAACGAAGCCGATATCCGCCGCATGCTGGAACACGGCCGCGCCCACCACGAAAGCGCCGAGCGCGAGCTGATCCACGCCATTCCGGTGGACTACACCATCGACGGCAACGAAGGCATCAAGGATCCGCGCGGCATGTTCGGCGACCGCCTGGGCGTCGCCATCCACATCATTTCGGCCGGGATCGGCCCGGTGCGCAATCTGTCCACCGTGGTCAACCGCTGCCATCTCGATATCGAGGCCCGCGTGGTCAGCCCCTATGCGGCCGGTCTGGCCTGCCTGGTGGACGACGAGAAGGAACTGGGCGTCACCTGCATCGACATGGGCGGCGGCACCACCTCCATCGCGGTGTTCCACGGCGGCCAGCTCATCCACACCGACGTGATTTCCGTGGGCGGCGCCCATGTGACCAGCGATATCGCCCGCGGCCTGTCGACGCCTTTGATCCACGCCGAGCGCATGAAGACGCTGTACGGCTCCGCCATTCCGTCCGCCGCCGACGACCGCGAGATCCTGAAGGTGCCGCTGGTGGGCGAGGACGAGGACGGCGCTTCCAATCAGGTGCCGCGAAGCATGCTGATCCAGATCATCCAGCCCCGGCTGGAAGAGACTTTCGAGCTTGTGCGCTCGCACCTGGAACAAGGCGGCTTCGACAAGATGGCCGGGCGCCGGGTCGTGCTGACCGGCGGCGCCAGCCAGATGCAGGGGGTGCGCGAATTGGCCGGACTGGTGCTGGACAAGCAGGTTCGCCTCGGCCGCCCCGTGGGATTGCAGGGATTGCCGGAGGCCACCGGCGGCCCCGCCTTTTCCACCTGCGCCGGATTGATCCGCTACGCCATGGTCCACGTCCCCGCGCCGACGCGCGGCAAGCGCTCGGCCGGAGCGGGCGATGGATCGGGATCGGGCCTGGGTCGTTTGGGTTCGTGGTTGAAACGGAATTTTTAGACTTAACCGACGGCCGACATCGAAGCGGCCGAAACAGCGCGGAGGACCATGACATGCTGACTTTTCTTCCCGGAGCTCCTCAAGAGCTCAAGCCTCGCATCACGGTGATCGGCGTCGGCGGCGCCGGAGGCAATGCCGTCAACAACATGATTTTGTCGCGGCTTGAAGGCGTCGAGTTCATCGTCGCCAATACCGACGCCCAGTCCCTGGGCCAAAGCCGCACCGAACGCCGCATCCAGTTGGGCAATCAGGTGACCCAGGGTCTGGGCGCCGGATCGCGTCCCGATATCGGCCGCGCCGCCGCCGAGGAAAGCCTGGACGAGATCCTGGGCCAGATCAACGGCGCCAACATGGTGTTCATCACCGCCGGAATGGGCGGCGGCACCGGGTCGGGCGCCGCGCCCGTCATCGCCCGGGCGGCCCGCGAACAGGGCATCCTCACCGTGGGCGTGGTGACCAAGCCGTTCCACTTCGAAGGCGCGCACCGCATGCGCACCGCAGAGGGCGCCATCGAGGAGCTGCAGCAGTTCGTCGATACCCTGATCATCATCCCCAACCAGAATCTGTTCCGTGTCGCCACCGAGCGCACCACCTTCGCCGACGCCTTCAAGATGGCCGACGATGTGCTGTATTCCGGCGTGCGCGGCGTCACCGACTTGATGATCATGCCCGGCCTGATCAATCTGGACTTCGCCGACATCCGCACCGTCATGAGCGAGATGGGCAAGGCCATGATGGGCACCGGCGAGGCCGAGGGCGACAAGCGCGCCATCGACGCCGCCGAGGCCGCCATCTCCAACCCGCTGCTGGACGACACCTCCATGAAGGGGGCCAAGGGCGTCCTGATCAACATCACCGGCGGCATGGACATGACCCTGTTCGAGGTGGATGAGGCCGCCAATCGCATTCGCGACGAAGTGGACCCGGAGGCCAATATCATCTTCGGCTCCACCTTCGACGAGAAGCTGAACGGCAAGATGCGGGTCTCGGTGGTCGCCACCGGCATCGCGTCGGAAGCCGCCGCCCAGCCCAAGCCCACCGTCATCAATCTGGTCAACGTTCCGCCTGCCATCACGCCGCGCCCGGCCATGCCCGCCGCCGCCCATGTGCAGCCCCATGCGCCGCAGCCCCACGCGCAGCAGCCCCAGTCGCAGCCGCAGTCGCAGCCGCAATTCCGGCCGCAGGTGGCGACCCCGGCGGCGGCTTCGGTCCAGACCCCGGCCCAGCCCCGGATTCAGCCCCAGGTTCAGCCCCAGGCGCAACCGCAGGTCGCCGCAAGCGCGGTTCACCACGCACCGGCTCAGGCCCATGGCCATGCCGCCGCCGCCCAGCGGCTCCATCGCGAGCCGGAGCTGGACATCCGCCAGCCCGAACCGCAATTGCGGCAAGAGCCGCAATTGCGCGTGGAGCCCGAGATGCGCCCCGAGCCCAGCCTCGGCCGTGCTCCGGCCTTCGGCCACGAACGCGAGCCCGACATGCTGGACATGCACAAAGCCATTTCCAACATTACCGAAACCGACCATCACGACATGGTCGCGCCCACGCAGCAGCACCCCCAGCCGGAGACCCGCCGGGTCGGCAGCCTGATCGACCGTCTGGTCAATCGCGGCCGCCAAGCGGTCTCGCCCGCTCCCACCGCCCGCGCTCCGGAACCGGCCGCGCCGCCGACTCCCCGCATGGAAGCCCGTCGCGAGCCGCCGCGTTCCGGTGAGGATCTGGACATTCCGGCCTTTCTCCGCCGTCAGGCGAACTGAGGCCCCATAGACGACCTTCGGGGGGAAACCCCCGTCCGCGCTGAACTTCAAAGGCCCGCCCGGTTCTCCCGGACGGGCCTTCTTTTCTTGATACATCCCCAGGTATTCCCCCCCGGAAACAGCGGAAGGGGCGAATGACGGAGAAGGCTCTATCCGGGGCGTCCGCGCTCCGAGAACAGCGCATCATTCAGAGCGCGGTCGCCGCGCCTGACGGACCGCCATCACCCGATATCGCCACCGACCAAGGTCGGCCGCACCCTATTTCTTGGGACGTTCGGATCGGGAATAATTGCTGAAATGCCCCTCACGGGCGGCTTGCGCCCGCACCCGGCTTTTAACGCCCGGAAATTTGGCATCGGGCGCAATGGCCGCGATCTGCCGTTCCAGGTCTCCACTGCCACAGGCGGGACAGGTGGGAGTATCGGAGGCGCGCACCAACGTCTCGAAGATGGCCTCGCACCCTTTGCAGCTATACGTGAACAACGGCATCAAATTCCCCCGCGATATGGCGAAGGTGGCGGTGCGTCAGAATATCACCGCCACCAGCCAAATCAAGGACGGGGGGAAATGGTGCCATTTTGAGAGCCACGGCCGATCCTATGCCATGACCACCAGCAGATCCTTGGCCTCCACCTGGGTGCCGGGAGTGACGGCGACCGAGGCGATGGTGCCCGCCCGTTCGGCGCGGACGGCGGTTTCCATCTTCATGGCCTCGATGGCCACCAGCAGGTCGCCCTTCTCCACCTCCTGGCCGGCATGGACGGCGACACTGACCACCAGACCGGGCATGGGGGCCGGAACGTGGTTGGCGTTGCCGGGTTCCGCCTTGGGCCGCGCCACCCGGGCAGGAGCGACGGTCTTGTCGGTGACCTTGACGGTGCGGGGCTGGCCGTTGAGTTCGAAGAACACCTTGCGCTCGCCGTCCTCGTCGGCATCGGCGATGGCGAGGAAGCGGACCACCAGGCTCTTGCCCTTTTCCAGGTCGATGGTGATCTCCTGGCCCGGCTGCATGCCATAGAAGAACACATCCGACGGCAGCATGGAGACGTCGCCGTAATGGCGGTGATGCGCGGCGTAATCGGTGAAGACCTTGGGATACATCAGATAGGAGGCCAGCTCCGCTTCCGAGATCTTGCGCCCGGCCTTCTTCTCCGCCTCGGCCCGCTCGGCGTCCAGATCGGCGGGCGGCAACACCGCGCCGGGACGAACCGTGATGGGCTTGGCGGCACCCAGCACCTTCTTTTGCAGGGCGGCGGGGAAGCCGCCCACCGGCTGGCCGAGATCGCCCTTGAAGAACGACACCACCGATTCAGGAAAAGCGATTTCCTTGTCGGGGTCCAGCACGTCGGCGGGCGTCAGATTGCTGGTCACCATCATCAGCGCCATATCGCCCACCACCTTGGAGGTGGGAGTCACCTTGACCACGTCGCCGAACATCTTGTTGACGTCGGCATAGGCCTGGGCCACCCAGTCCCAATGCTGCTCGACGCCCAACGAGCGGGCCTGAGCCCGCAGATTGGTGTATTGGCCGCCCGGCATCTCGTGGCGATAGACATCGGCGGTGCCGGACCGGATATCGGCCTCGAAGGGGGAATAGACGGCGCGCACCTTCTCCCAGTAGGCGGACAACTGGTTGAGCGCCTGATGATCCAGGCCGGGGTCGCGGTCGTGGCCTTTCAGGGCGGCGCAGATGGAGCCCAGCGGCGGCTGGCTGGTCAGCCCGCTCATGGCATCCATGGCGGCGTCCACCGCGTCGACGCCCGCTTCCACCGCCGCCAGCACGCTGGCCGCCGACAGCCCGGAGGTGTCATGGGTGTGGAAGTGGATGGGCAGGCCGATTTCCTGCTTCAGCGCCTTGACCAGGGCGGCGATGGCACGCGGCTTGGCGAGACCGGCCATGTCCTTGATGCCCAGCACATGGGCGCCCGCCTTCTCCAGCTCCTTGGCCATGGAGACATAGTATTTGAGATCGTATTTGGCCCGGTCGGCATCGAACAGATCGCCGGTATAGCAGATGGCCGCCTCGCAGAGCTTGCCCGACTCGCCCACGGCATCCATGGCGACCCGCATGTTGTCGACCCAGTTCAGCGAGTCGAACACCCGGAACACATCGACGCCATTGTCGGCGGCCTGGCGGACGAAGTGCTTGACCACGTTATCGGGATAGTTGGTGTAGCCCACCGCGTTGGCCGAGCGCAGCAGCATTTGCAGCAGCAGGTTGGGCATGGCCTTGCGAAAGCCGTGCAGACGCTCCCACGGGTCTTCCTTCAAGAAGCGCATGGCCACGTCGAAGGTGGCGCCGCCCCAGCATTCCACCGAGAACAGACCCGGCAGCAGGCGGGCATAGGCGGGCGCCGCCGCTTGCAGGTCATAGGTCCGCATGCGCGTCGCGATCAGCGACTGATGGGCATCGCGAAAGGTGGTGTCGGTGATCAGGACTTGCTTCTGGTCCAGCATCCATTTGGCCAGTCCCTTGGCGCCCAGCTTGTCCAGCAACTGCCTGGACCCGGCGGGCGGATCGGACAGGGGATGGGCGGGCGCGTCGGGCAGCGCCAGCGCCTTGGGCTTGGCGAGGCCCGCCACCTCCGGGTTGCCGTTGACCATCACCTCGCCGACGAAGCGCAGGATGCGGGTGGCGCGGTCGCGGCGGTCCTGCTTGGCGAACAGTTCCGGCGTCTCGTCGATGAAACGGGTGGTATAGGCGCAGCCGACGAAGCGGGGATGGCTGATCACCGCTTCCAGGAAGGTGAGGTTGGTGGCGACCCCCCGGATACGGAATTCGCGAAGCGCGCGGTCCATGCGGGCAATGGCTTCTTCCGGGGTCGGCGCCCAGGCGGTGACCTTTTCCAGCAGCGAGTCGTAATAGCGCGTGATCAGCGCGCCCGAGAACGCGGTGCCGCCGTCGAGACGGATGCCGAACCCCGCCGCGCCGCGATAGGCGGTGATGCGGCCGTAATCGGGGATGAAGTTGTTGCCGGGATCCTCGGTGGTGATGCGGCACTGGATGGCGTGGCCGTTGAGCCTGATATCGGCCTGCTTTGGCACGTCGGAACCGGGCGAGCCGATGGAGCCGCCGCCCGCGATCCTGATCTGCGCCTTGACGATATCGATGCCGGTGACCACCTCGGTGACCGTGTGTTCCACCTGGACGCGGGGATTGACCTCGATGAAGTAGAATTTGCCGGATTCCATATCCATCAGGAATTCGACGGTTCCGGCATTCTCATAGCGGGCCGCCTGGGCCAGCTTCAGGGCGCAGGCGCACAGCTCGTCACGCTGGCGGCCGTCCAGATAGGGCGCCGGGGCGCGCTCGACCACCTTCTGATTGCGCCGCTGCACCGAGCAGTCGCGCTCGAACAGATGGACCAGATTGCCCTTTGAATCGCCCAGGATCTGGACTTCCACATGACGCGCCCGGCGCACCAGCTTTTCCAGATAGACCTCGTCATTGCCGAAGGCGGATTTGGCTTCGCGGCGCGCCACCGAGACCAGTTCCATCAGCTCGTCGGGGCCTTCGACAACCCGCATGCCACGCCCGCCGCCGCCCCAGCTGGCCTTCAGCATCAGGGGATAGCCCACCTCGGCCGCCAGCGTCAGGCAACCCTCGCCGTCGTCCGGCAGCGGGCCGGTGGCGGGCATCACCGGCACGCCCGCCTTCACCGCCAGATTGCGCGCCGCCACCTTGTTGCCCAGCAGGCGCATGACGTCGGAGCTGGGGCCGACGAAGACCATGCCCGCCGCGCGCACCGCGTCGGCGAAATCCGGGTTCTCCGCCAGGAAGCCATAGCCCGGATGCACCGCGTCGCAGCCCGCCTCCTTGGCCGCATGCACGATCTCGTCGATGGCGAGATAGGCGTCGATGGGCCCCTTGCCCTTGCCGATCAGATAGCTTTCATCGGCCTTGAAGCGATGCAGCGCGAAGCGGTCCTCGGTGGAGTAGATCGCAACCGTCGCCAGCCCCAGTTCCGTGGCGGCGCGGCAGATGCGGATGGCGATTTCGCCGCGATTGGCGACCAGGAGCTTGCGGAGCGGAAAGGAGGAAGAAGCCGTCGCGGTCATGGATCACCCTTTTTCACTTTGAGGATCGGTGGATAAATCTTTTTACCATTTCTGTAAAGCTGGTTTGTGGTGCTACACTCGCGGTAGAAGCGACTTTACATGAGCATTCGCTGAGGTTACAGAGTCCTCGTTCGCAATGAGGTCACAAGATGACGGAACCCATTCGTCCAGCGAAACTGGCCGATACCATCGCCGACCACCTGGAGCAGTTGATCCTGGAGGGCAGCCTGCGGCCGGGCGAGAAGCTGCTGGCCGAACGCGAATTGGCGCAGCGCTTCGACGTGTCGCGGCCGTCCCTGCGCGAGGCGCTGGAGAAGCTGGAGAAGCGCGGTCTGCTGTCATCGGGCCGGGGTGGCTCCACCTTCGTGGCGCCGCTCCTGGGCGAAGGATTCACCGAACCGCTTTATTCCGCCCTGGCGTCCCGCCCCGAGACCACCTTCGATTATCTGGAGTTCCGCCGCTTCGTCGAGGGCTCGGCCGCCTATTTCGCGGCGCTGCGTGGCACCGACGTGGACCGCGCCCTGATCAAGCAGTGCTTCGAGACCATGGAAGCCGCCCACCAGAAGGACGATTCCAGCGACGAAGCCGATTCCGACGCCGATTTCCATCTGGCGGTCTACGAGGCCTCGCACAATCTGGTGATGCTGCACATCATGCGCTCGCTGTCGGACATGCTGCGCAAGGACGTGTTCTACAACCGCGCCAAGCTGTATCAGCGCCAAGGCGTGCGCGAGCTTCTGCTGGAACAGCACCGCGCCGTCTACGAGACGGTGATGGCGGGCGATCCCATCGCGGCGCGATCCGCCGCCGAGGCCCATATCGACTTCACCCGGGAAGCGTTGCAGGAAATCGCCAAGGCCGATGCGCGCCTGGAAGTCTCGCTGCGCCGCATCGCGCGGACCGATCTGGTGGCCGCCAAGCGGTGAATGCGGGCGGGACGCCCGCGCTCCCGGCGTCCAATATTGGAGCGCGGGCGTCCCGCCCGCACCTCCTCCCCCCGCACCTCCTCCCCGGCGCGACTTGGCTAAGACACCGTTTCCAGCAAAGCCAGCAATCCGGCCAGAATCTGCTTCGGGCTGGGCGGGCAGCCGGGGATGTGGAGATCCACCGGCACCACCTCGTGGACGCCGCCGACCACGGCGTAGGAGCCCTTGAAACAGCCGCCGTCCTTGCCGCAATCGCCCATGGCGACCACCCATTTGGGATCGGGCGTTGCGTCATAGGTGCGACGAAGCGCCTCGGCCATATTGGTGCTGACCGGCCCGGTCACCAGCAGCACGTCGGCGTGACGGGGGCTGGCGACAAAGCGAATGCCGAAGCGTTCCAAGTCGTAGATGGGATTGTTGACGGCGTGGATTTCCAACTCGCAGGCATTGCACGACCCGGCATCCACCTCGCGAATGGCCAGCGAGCGTCCCAGGCGCTGACGCACCGCCTCGCCCAGGGCCCGGGCCAGTTCCTCGCTGCCGTCGGGATCGGGCGGCGGCACATTGCGCATGGTATGCGGCCCGCGCACCAGATGCTTGAACAGAACCTTGGAAATAGGGGGAATCATAGATCAACCCCCGTGTAGGAGCAGTTGAACGACTTGTTGCACAGCGGGAAGTCGGCGACGATATTGCCTTCGATGGCGGCTTCCAGCAGCGGCCACTGGAACCAGCTGGGATCGTGCAGATGCCCGGCCATCACCTCGCCGTCCTCGGCCATGCGCACCCAGGCCAGCACCTCGCCCCGGAAGCTTTCGCTCACCGCCATGCCCTCACCCGCCACCTGCGGCAAGGGCACCTGATAGGCGCCCGGCGGCATGTCGGCCAGGATCTGGGTGATCAGGCCCAGGCTTTCGCGGACCTCGTCGAAGCGAACCATCAGGCGGGCATTGACGTCGCCCTCGCTGTAAACCGGAATGGTCAGATCCAGCATGTCATAGGGCGCATAGCCGGGCGCCCGGCGCGCATCGTGCCCGCGCCCCGAGGCGCGGCCGACGAAGCCCCCCGCGCCATAGCGATGGACCAGCGATGACTGGGCGATGCCGGTCCCTTGGGTGCGGTCCGACAGCGAGGGGGTGTTGTCGTAGATCTTGAAGGCCCGCTCGAAATCCTTGGAAAAGCCGTGCAGCAGGTATTTCAGCGCCTCGGCCCCCTCGTCGGCCAGATCGCGCGACACGCCGCCCGGCACCACCCGATCCATCAGCAGGCGATGGCCGAACAGGGCGTCGTTGGCCCGCACCATCTTCTCGCGCAGCACCCCCATATGGGACAGCATGATGGCGAAGGCGGCGTCGTTGCACACCGCCCCGATGTCGAAGACGTGGTTGGCGATGCGCTCCATTTCCGCCATCAAGGCCCGTAGCCAATGGGCGCGGGGCGGAATCTCGCAGCCCGTGGCGGCCTCCACCGCCCGCGAGAAGGCGGTGGCATAGGCGACGGTGGCGTCGCCCGACACCCGACCGGCGATGCGGGCCGCCTGTTCGGCGGTCTTGCCCGCCAGCAGGCCGGTGATGCCCTTGTGGAGATAGCCGAGACGCTGTTCCAGCCGCACCACCGCCTCGCCCTGGCAGTGAAAGCGGAAATGGCCCGGCTCGATCACTCCGGCATGGACCGGCCCCACCGGAATCTGGTGCAGCCCCTCGCCCTCGGCCGTCAGGAAGTCGTAGACATAGGGCGCGTCGGCGGGCGGCTGAGGCTGAGGCGACAGCGGCCTGCGGCTGGGCCAACGCCCGTGGTCCAGCCAGGGACGGCGGTCTTCCAGCCCCATGGGGGCAAGGCCCCACAGATCGAAGACGGCGCGCTCCAGCCGGATCGCCCCCGGCCGCGCCCGGCCCAGCGAGACGAACCAGCGTTCCGGACAGGGATGCGACGCCACGGCGATATCGCCGGTATCGTCGTCGCACAGCGCCACATGGATTTCTTCCGCCTCGCCCCACAGGGCCATCACCGTCCAGTCCGAGGCGGACAATTGCCCGACCAAAGCCCGCCACGCCCGGATGTCCAGCCGGAAGCGGGGAAACGGCCGATGCCCCTCCACCGGCGTGCCGGAGGACAGGAAGTCCAGCAATGTGACGTTGCCCATCATCCCAGCAACCTCGCGACCACCTGGAACCACGCCACCAATTCCTTGGGCAGATACAGCCCGGCCACCAGCACCAGCAGCATATGGACCCAAAGAGGCGTCAGGGCCAGGATGCTGGAAAAGGTGGTGGCGGTGCCGTGGGAGGCCACCACCTTGGGCGGCTCGCCGAAGGCCATCATCTGCAAGCGGCTGACCAGGGCGCCGAAGGCCAACAGCAGGCCCAGCGCCAGTGGGATCGCCAGCAGCGGCTGGCGGGCGAAGGTGGAACTGACCACCAGGAACTCGCTCATGAACACGCCCATGGGCGGCAGACCGGCGATGGCGAGCACGGCCAGCACGAAGCCCCAGCCCAGCACGGGATGCGACGCGGTCAGGCCCCTGATATCGGCGATGCGCTTGGTGCCCTCGTTCTGGCTGATGATGCCGACGGCGAAGAAGATGGCCGACTTGGTCAGTGAATGCATGGTCATGTGCATCAGCCCGGCGAAGTTGGCCAGCGCGCCGCCCATGCCGAAGGCGAAGGTGATCACTCCCATATGCTCGATGGAGGAATAGGCGAACAGCCGCTTGATGTCGCCGCGCCGGTACAGCATGAAGGCGGCCAGGAACAGGCTCGACAGCCCCATCATCACCAGCAGCGGCCCCGGCGTCAGGGCCTGGCCGTTGGCGGCGATCAGCATCTTGAAGCGCAGCAGGGCGTAAAGCGCCACGTTGAGCAGCAGCCCCGACAGCACCGCCGAAATGGGGGTCGGGCCTTCGGCATGGGCGTCGGGCAGCCAGGAATGCAGCGGCGCCAGACCGACCTTGGTGCCGTATCCCACCAGCACGAAGACGAAGGCCAGATTGAGCAGATCGGGCTGGAAGGCATGGGCTCGCTTGATCATCAGGGTCCAGGCCATGGCGTCGGCGCCGTCGCCCATCACCGGCTGCGCCGCCAGATAGACCAGGGTGGTGCCGAACAGCGCCAGCCCGATGCCCACCGAGCACAAGATGAAGTATTTCCACGCCGCCTCGATGGCTTCGCGGGTCCGGTACAGGCTGACCATCAGCACGGTGGTCAGTGTCGCCGCCTCCACCGCCACCCACATCACGCCGGTATTGTTGGCGGTCAGCGCCAGCAGCATGGTGAACAGGAAGGCCTGATACATGGAGTGATAGAAGCGCAGATGCAGGTCGGACAGCCGCTGCGCCTCGCTTTCCCGCGCGATATAGGCGGCCGAGAACACCGCCGTGGTCAGGCCGATGAAGCTGGTCAGCACCACCAGATAGACGTTGAAGTCGTCGATGAACAACAGCCGGGTCGCCGCCGGGCGATGATCCAGCAGCATCAGCGACGAGGCGAAGGTGATGGCCGAGGCCACCACATTGACCCAGGTGGCCACCCGCCATTCCTTGAGCACCACCAGGAAACCGGCGGAACCCAGCGGCACCCCCAGAATCCACAGCAGCGGATTGTCGGCCCCGGGAAAATTGGCGAGATGACCCATCATTGGCGGTCACCCCGATAGGTCTCGAGGTCGTTGAGGTCCAGCGTCTCGAACCGCTCGCGGATGCGGAAGAAGAAGATGCCGAACAGGGTCATGGCCACCAGCACCGAAAAGGCGATGGAAATCTCCACCACCAGCGGCATGCCCTTGGCGGACACCGCGGCCAGGATCAGTCCGTTCTCCAGCGCCATGAAGCCCACCACCTGGGTGACCGCATTGTGCCGGGTGATCATCATCAGCAGGCCCAGCAGGATCACGCTCATGGCCAGGGCCAGGCTTTCGCGCGTCAGCGCCGCCGCGTTGGCGGTCACCGGCAGCACCAGCAGGATGGACAGCGCCACCAGGGCGACGCCGCTGGTCATGGTCCAGCCGATGGACATGGCGGTTTCCACCGAACGGTGGATACCCAGCTTCTCCACCAGCCAATGCAGCGCGAAGGGCACGATCATCGCCTTGAACACCAGGGCGATGGCGGCGGTGATATAGAGATGCGGCGCATGCTGCACATGGGCCTGCCACGCCGCCGCCGCCGCCAGGGCCAGGGCCTGGAAGGCGAAGGTGTTGAGCACCGCGAACAGACGGCGCTGATACAGAAGCTGGAATCCCGCCATCAGCACCGTGGCGCCGATCAGATGCGCCACCTCGTAGGAGAACTGGCTGATGTCGGCCATCACACCGCCTCCGACACATAGATGAAGATGGTGGCCAACAGGCCCAGCAGCAGCGCGCCGCCCAGGAAGTCGGCATAGCGGAACACCCGCATCTTGGCGATGACCGTCTCGAAAAAGCCCAAGGCGGTGGCCAGGATAAAGCATTTGGCGAGGAAAGCCCCCAGACCCAGCGCCACCCCCAGAGCCCCCGCCCCCGGCTGGGCCATGCCCCAGGGCGCGAAGATTCCCGAGATCAGGGCCATGAACAGGGTCAGGCGCACCATGCCGGCCCCTTCCATCAGCGCCAGATGACGGCCGGAATATTCCAGCACCATGGCCTCGTGCACCATGGTCAGTTCCAGATGGGTGGCCGGGTTGTCGATGGGGATGCGGCCGTTCTCGGCGATGGCCACCATGATCAGCGCCGCCAGCGCTAGCCCCAGCGACACCTCGATGCCGACACCGCCGCCCAGCACGAAGGCGATGATCTGGGCGGGCGATGTGGTCCCGGTGATCAGCGACAGCGAGAAACTGACCATCAGCATGGCGGGCTCGGCCAAGCTGGCGATCATCATCTCGCGGCTGGCCCCCAATCCGCCGAAGCTGGTGCCCACATCCATGCCCGCCAGCGCCGTCCAAAACCGCGCCACCCCCAACAACGCCACCAGGGCGATCAGATCGGCGGCGGGCGCCAGGACCATATTGGTGGTGAAGGTGGGGATGATGCAGGCCGCCAGCCATACGGCGGCGAAGGTGACATAGGGGGCGGCGCGGAACACCCAGGACGCCGAATGGGCCACCACCGCCTCCTTCTGGAGCAGGCGGTAGAAATCCCGATAGGGCTGGAACGGCGAGGCGCCGATGCGGCCGTTGAGCCGCGACTTGACCAGCCGAACCCAGCCGGTGATCAGCGGCGCCAGCGCCACCACCAGGAAGATCTGGGCGATCTGACCGAGGATGGCGGTCATTGTTGACGTCCCTCAAGCGCCGGGCGGGTGGTGGCGGGCGGGACGCCCGCGCTCCGGATCCAGCGCCGTTCTGCGGAGCGCGGGCGTCCCGCCCGCATCTCGCTCATTTCTGCTGCCTCACCGCGACCACCAGCAACATGAACACCAAGGTGGCGAACATCATCAGCAGGTAGCGACGCACCGTCAGGAACTGCATGCGGTTGACCCGGTCGGCCACGAAGCCCACCACCCGGCCGATGCCGAGATACAGGAACACCCAGATGCGGTCGATCACCCGGACCTCCAGCTTGGCCGGAGCCATGTCGCCGGGATCGGGCATGGTGACGGTTTCCTTGACGCCGAACAGCGAGGAACAGAACACCCGGCGCAACGGCTGGGCGAAGCTTTCGCCGCTGTACTGGGCGTTGACGATATTTTCCCGATGTCCGCAATCCCAGGCGTCGGCGCGGCGCACCCGCGTGGTGCCGAAGCCGTGCACCAGAACGATGCAAATGACGAACAGCGACAGACCGGTCATCACCAGCACGGTGCCGGAATAGGAACCGCGGGTGGAACTGACCGGGCTCAGCCATGGCCAGCCCAGATCGGCCGACACCGCGAAGGACACCCCGGTCAGCGGCTGGACCACATGGGATACCGCGTCGGTCACCGTGACCGGCACCGCCCCTAGGATGATGCACAGCGCCGCCAGAACCGCCATGCTCCAGCGCATGGAAAACGGCAGGGTATGGGCCTCGGCTGCCGCCTGGGACCGGGGACGGCCCAGGAAGGCGATGCCATAGGCGCGCACGAAGCAACTGGCCGCCAGGGCGGCCGCCAGGGCCAGCATGGCGCCCACCACCGGCACGCCGAACTTCATGGCCCAGTGCGGCAGGCTCGGTCCCTTGAACAAGGACTGGAAGATCAGCCATTCCGACACGAAACCGTTCAAGGGCGGCAGCGCCGAGATGGCCAAGGCGCCCACCAGCGTCGCGGCGCCGGTCCACGGCATGCGGTTGAGCAATCCGCCCAACTTATTAAGACTGCGCTCACCCGTCGCGGTGATCACGGCACCGGCCGACAGGAACAGCAGGGTCTTGAAGATGGAATGATTGATGATGTGATACAGCCCCGCCACCAGCGCCAGGGCGGCCAGGGCCTTCTCGCCGCTATCCTTGAAGGCGATGGCGAGGCCGAGGCCGATGACCACGACGCCGATATTCTCCACCGTGGAATAGGCCAGCAGCTTCTTCAGATCGTCCTGCAGGATGGCGTAGAGCACGCCCAGCACCGCCGTGACGCCGCCGATCCCCATCAGCACCGCCCCCCAGCCCCAGGCCACATGGCCATGCAGGTCGAACAGGATGCGGATCAGGCCGTAGAGCGCCACCTTGGTCATCACGCCGCTCATCAGGGCGGAGACATGGCTGGGCGCCGCCGGATGGGCCAGCGGCAGCCACGCGTGCAACGGCACCAGCCCGGCCTTGGACCCCGCCCCCAACAGCGCCAGCAGCACCACCAGAAAGCTGGTCAGACCGTCCATCCCATGCAGGCGCATGGCGGGAAAGGAATAGCCGCCCTCGGCCCCGGCCATCAGGCCGAAACAGGTCAGCAGGCAGAAGGTGCCGAAGGTGGCCATCATCAGATAGACGAAGGCCGCCGAGCGGCTTTCCTCGTTCCTGTGATCGGACAACACCAGCAGCCAGGACGCCAGCGACATGAATTCCCACGACACCAGGAACATGAAGGCGTCGTCGGAGATCAGCACCGCGTTCATGCCGAACAGGAACAGCGGAAAGAACGGCGTCACCCGGCGCGGCTCGGGCACATGGTCGCAATAGCCGATGCCGAACACCGATGCCGCGGTGGTGCCCAGATTGACGATGACCATGAACAGGGCCGACAGGTTGTCGAGACGGAAATGGGCCGCCATCCAGGGCAGGCCGATGGGCAGCACGATGGCCGGGCCGGTTCCCGGCGTCTGGCCCAGATGCTTCAGCCCTCCGGCCAAAAGCACCAGGCTGGCGATGGCGCAGCCCAGATAGACGACCCGGTGCCGCCACATCTCGCCCCCGGCCAGCACGCCGAACACGGCGAGCGCCAAAAGAGCGGACAAGGCGGACGCGATCAGCATCTGCCGTTCGCCCCCGTGTCTATGTCACCAGGAATCATCAGTATCGCCCCTACCGGAAGGACGGAATCATAGCACGCGATACAGCGCGCGCAAGCGATGTGGAACGCTATTGCCGGATGGTTAGAGGGCGATTCAGCCAATGGGCTGAAGCGACGACGCTTCAACCCATTGTCATCGCGCTCTATTGCCCTAGCCGACGATCCCGCTCGAACCGCAGCCGCACCTCGATGCCCCGCATGGTCAGCAGGCGATGGATCAAGATGGTGACCACCACGCCCAGCCACGCCCCCATCACCGCGTCAGAGAAGAAATGCACGGTGGTCAGCACCCGCGAGGCCGCCACCAGAACCGCCATGGCCACAAACGCGATGTCATAGCGTGGAAAGATCAGCATCAACGCCGTCATGGCGGCGAAGGCGGCCTGGGAATGCCCGGACGGAAACGAATTGGTGGCATAGGCATGGGTCAAGGGCGCGAAGTCGTAAAGCCCCTGCTCGAACAGCAGCTTGGGCCGGGTGCGGCCCACCAGGATCTTGATCAGGCTATTGAGCAGGCCCGACCCCGCCACCGACAGGAACAGAAAACCGGGAACCCAGGCCGCCCGCTCTAATTTGGCGCGGATCTCCAGGGTCGGAGCCGCCCGCCACGCCAGAAAGATCATCACCAGCAAGACGCCCGACGGAATCAGCCAGACACCGCCGAGACCGAGATGGGTCACCGTCTTGAGGAATCCCTCGAACTCGCCGCCCACCTTGGCCTTCAGCCACAAGGCCAGCGGCCGGTCCAACACGACATAGCCGATGACGATCGGCCCGGCGGCATAGACCGTCATCCAGGTCAACGGCCGCCGCTCGGTGCGCTCCCATTGATCGGCCACGGCCTGCCGGAAACCGGCGGCGTCGCGCCAACGCTCGGCCAGCGCGCCGACGCTTCTCTCCCAGGCCAGGACGAGGCGGTCGAGAATGGTCACAGCTTGCCCTCCACCGCATAGGCGGTCAGCGTCACCGGCTTGCCACGGGAATAATTGAAGCCCTTGACCATGCCCACCACCACCGGCTTGACCGCCTGGGCGGCGGCGGCGGCGAAGAAGGCCTGTTCCTCGCGGTCGGACACCAGCACCAGGGCGCTGGGGCCATTCAGTAGATGATTGGCGGCGTTGGGGCCGGTGGTCAGGACCGTGTCGGTCCCCAGAAGGAAGACCAGACTGGGCTCGGAATAGCCCGCCACCACCACGGCGCCGCGATGGGGACGTTCGGCCACCAGCCGGGCGGCGGAGCGGCTGACGAAGAGGTAATCCAGCCCCGGCAGCACGCCTTCGAACACCACCTGGAACGAGGTGACGGCCAGCACCACCGAAGCCAGGACCGAGGCCCGCATGCGGCCGCGCAGGGCCATGACCACCGTCAGACCGCCCATGACCACCATGGCGGCGGCCGACGGAATGCTGACCAGCGAGAAGCCCTCGGCGAACTGGGTCGGCGCGATCACAACCGCCGCCGCCAGGACCAGGACGATGATGCCCCAGACGGCGTACCAGACCTTGGCCCAGCGGGCCGCCAGCAAGGGCGCGGCGCCGACCACGGCGGCGGCCATCAGCAAGGTCAGGGCGGGATAGGTGGGCAAGGGGTAATGGGGCAGCTTGGTGGGCACGATCTCGAACATCACCCAGGCCGGAATCGCCCAGGCGAGGCAGAAGCGCACCTGGGGACGCAGTCTTTCCCGCCATGCCAGGATCAGGCCCGGCCACAGCAGCAGCGAGGCGGGCCACAATGTCACCGCCGCCAGGGCAAGATAGGTGCCGGGCCAGCCGCCATGGCTTTCCTGGGCGCCCAGCAGCTTGGGCAGCAGGTCGCCCTTGACCGCCTCGCCGACGAAGGCGCCGCCGGTCGCCTGGGAAATGGCGGCGAACCACGGCCCGGCGATGGCGGCGGCCACCAGCATGCCGGTCATGGGCCGCAATCCCACCAGCCAGCCCGCCTTTTTATCGGCGATGATCAGGGCCAGGATGGTCAGCACGACGATGGCCGGGATCACCGGCCCCTTGAGCAGGATGGACAGGCCGATGGCGATCCAGAACACCAGGGCGACCCAGATGGCGGGGGCAGGCCCGGCCCCCTTGGACGCCATGTAGAAGCGCCCCAGCGCCCCTTGCGCCGCCACCGCCGTCGCCAGCATCAAGGCGTCGGTCTTGGCCTGATGGGCTTCCGACACCAGGATCAGGCAGGATGCCAGCAGGGCGGCGCCCAGCAGGGCCGTCTCGCGCCCGAACAGGCTGCGCCCGAAGGCGAAGGTCATCAGCACCGCCGCCCAGGCCGCCAGGGCGGATGGCAGGCGATAGGGCCAGATCTCGGCGCTGGCCTTGTCGGACAACAGGCTGACGCTGGCGGCCTGAAGCCAATAGGTGCCCACCGGCTTCTTGGCCCGCATCTCGTGCTGGAACTGGATGCGGATGAAATCGCCGGTTTCCAGCATCTGGCGGGTGGCCTGGACGAAGCGCGACTCGTCGCGGTCCAGCGGCGGCACGCTCGCCAGTCCCGGCAGATACAGGAACAGACACAGCAGGCTCAACAGCAGATAGGGGCGAAAACCGCCGGTCAGTCGTTCCACGTCCTGGTCTTTCCCGATGGCGAGGCAATGGGGCAGGCATCAACAGCACGAAGTCCGCGTGCAGGTCAAGGGCGCTACAGTCCTCCGCCCCTCGATGCATGGCAATGCTTGGCAAACTATGCCATGATGCCGCCAACAGGAGGTTCTCATGGCGACGATGAATGTTTCCCTGCCCGACCCCATGCGGGAATGGGTGGAGGTCCAGGTCAAGGGCGGCGAATACGCCAATGCCAGCGACTACATCCGCGACCTGATCCGGCACGATCAGCGGCGGGCGCAGGCGCTTGAGGCCGCCATCGACCAGGGGCTGACGAGCGGACGCAGCCCGCGCAAGGCCGACGACATCATGGCCGACGCCAAGGCTCGCCTGCGGCATGGGTGATTACGTCCTTTCCAATGCCGCCGCCGCCGATCTGGACGAGATATACGTTTACTCCCACCGAAGTTTCGGCGAAGCCCGGGCGGATGCCTATTACGCCGATCTGTCAGACTGCCTGCGAATGCTGGTCGGCAATCCCCGCCTCGGGCGTCCGGCGGGCACGCGGCACCAAGAGTTGATGCGTCATGCCCATGCCGGGCATGTGATCTATTATCTGATGGAGAATGGCGGTATTTTCGTCGTCCGAGTCCTGCACCATTCCATGGATAGTCAACGCCATATGGATTCCTGACCAGCCTCCGCCCCCTCCGCATCCCGCCCATGCGCCGGATGACATGATCGGAAATCCGGGTTAGGGTGGCGCCCCTTTTTTGCTTCCATCTCGAGGTTTCATCATGCCGTTCATCGCCGACAGGCTTTCCGTCATCAAGCCGTCTCCGACCATCGCGGTGACCCAGAAGGCCGCCGAGCTCAAGGCCGCCGGCCGCGACGTCATCGGGCTGGGCGCCGGCGAGCCCGACTTCGACACCCCGGACAACATCAAGGCGGTGGCCAAGACCGCCATCGACAAGGGCGTGACCAAGTACGGCCCGCCCGCCGGAACGCTGGAACTGCGCCAGGCCATCGCCGCGAAGTTCAAGCGCGAGAACGGCCTCGACTACACCGCCGACCAGATCACCGTCGGCGTCGGCGGCAAGGGCGTGATCTTCAACGCCTTCATGGCCACCGTGAACCCCGGCGACGAAGTGATCGTCCCCGCCCCCTATTGGGTCAGCTATCCCGACATCGCCCTGATGTTCGGCGGCAAGCCGGTCTTCGTCGCCTGCCCCGAGGACAAGGGCTTCAAGCTGCAACCCGCCGACCTCGAAGCGGCCATCACGCCCAAGACCAAGTGGCTGGTGCTGAATTCGCCGTCCAACCCCACCGGCGCCGCCTATACCCGCGCCGAGCTGAAGGCCCTGACCGACGTGCTGCTGAAGCATCCCCATGTGTGGATCATGTCCGACGACATGTACGAGCACCTAGTCTATGACGGCTTCGAGTTCACCACCCCGGCCCAGGTGGAGCCCAAGCTCTATGACCGCACCCTGACCATGAACGGCGTGTCGAAGGCCTATGCCATGACCGGCTGGCGCGTCGGCTATGCCGCCGGGCCGCTGCCCATCATCAAAGCCATCAACATGATCCAGTCCCAGTCGGTGACCCACACCTCGTCCATCAGCCAGGCCGCCTCGGTGGAAGCACTGAACGGCACCCAGGACTTCATCCCGAAGAACGCCGAGGTGTTCAAGCGCCGCCGCGACCTCATCGTCGGCCTGCTGAACCAGTGCCCCGGCATCACCTGCCGTACCCCGGAAGGCGCCTTCTATGTCTATCCGTCCTGCGCCGGGCTGATCGGCAAGAAGACCCCCGACGGCAAGGTGATCGCCAGCGATTCCGACTTCGCCACCTATCTGCTGGAGCAGGAAGGCGTCGCCGTGGTCCAGGGCGCCGCCTTCGGCCTGGAGCCTTATTTCCGCATTTCCTACGCCACCTCGGACGCGGCATTGACCAAGGCGGGCGAGCGCATCAAGCGCTTTTGCGAAAGCCTGAAATAGACGGTCGCAGAAACGACAAGGGGCGGCTCCGCAAGGAACCGCCCCTTTTTTATTGGATCGGATCAGGCCGCCTGCGACCGGATTTCCGCCAAGAAGCCCTCGATCTCGCGATTGAGCGCCCCGTTATGGGTGATCATCTCGGAGGCCGACCCCGCCACCTCGTCCGCCGCCTGGCGGCTGGTCCGGGTGCCGTTGGACACCAGCCCGATATGATCCGACACTTCCCTGGTGCCGCGCGCGGCTTCCTGGACGCTGCGGGAAATCTCGGCGATGGCGGCATTCTGCTCTTCCACCGCGCCCGCGATGGAAGACGTTGCCTCGTCGACCCGGTTGATGGTCTGGCCGATATGGCGGATGGCGACGACCGCCTTTTCCGTTTCCGCCTGCACCGAGTTGATCTGGGTGCTGATCTCCTGGGTGGCCTTGGCGGTCTGGTTGGCCAGGGTCTTGACCTCGCCCGCCACCACCGCGAAGCCTTTTCCGGCTTCACCCGCCCGCGCCGCCTCGATGGTGGCGTTCAGCGCCAGCAGGTTGGTCTGGCTGGCGATATCGTCGATCAGCTTGACCACCTCGCCGATCCGGCCTGCGGCGGCGGCCAGGGCGGCCACCATGGCATTGGTCTGTTCGGCTTCCGCCGCCGCCGTCCGGGCGATGTCGGCGGTCAGCGAGACTTGCCGACTGATTTCGCTGCCCGATGCGCTCAGTTCCTCGGCGGCGGAGGCCACGGTCTGAACGTTGCTGGAGGTCTGCTCGGTGGCGACCACCACCACCGAGGTCTGCTCGGACGTCTCCTGCGCCGTCCGCGACATGGCGGCCGAGGCGCCGTTCAGGCGTTCTCCCACCTGGGCCATGGCGGAAACCGCCGCCTTGACCCGGCTTTCGAGCCCCGTGGCCATGTCGCGAAGGGCGCGATTGCGGTCCTCGGCAGCCACCGCCTTCATCCTTTCCTGCTCGTCCAGCAATCGGAGATTTTCGATGGAATTGGCCCGGAAGACCTCCATGGCGCGGGCCAGATCGCCCATCTCGTCGGCGCGCTCGGCGCCTTCGACACGCGCGGCGGTGTCGCCCGCCGCCAGGCCGCGCATCCGCGCCACCAGCACGCCCAGCGGCTTGGCGATGGAGCGCGCGATCAGGCTTCCCATGATGGCGGCCAGCAGGACCAGCAGGCCCGCCTTGATGCCGCCGTCGATCACCTTGGCGCGGAACTGCTCGTCGATGTCGTCCATGAAGACGCCGGTCAGGATGGCCCATCCCCAGGGCTTGAAGCCCTGGACATAGCTGAGCTTGGCAACCGGGGGCTGATCCTTGACGCGCGGAAATACATAACTGACATAGCCGCCGCCGTCGCGCTTGGCGCCATCGACCAATTCACGCACGAAGAATACGCCGTTGGGATCCGTGGCCTGAGACATGTCCTTGCCGATCAGATCGGCGCGCACCGGATGCATGATGGTGACGTAGTTCATATCGGTGACGACGAAGAAGTCGTTGTTGCCGTAGCGGATGGAGCGCAGCGTATCCATGGCGGCCGCCTTGGCGGCCTCTTCGGTGATTTCGCCCTTGGCGGCGCGGGCCTGCTGGGCAGAGGCGATGCTGTGGGCGGATTCCACCAACTGCTTCAGGGTCTGGTGGCGATCCTCGACCAGGCTTTCCTTCAAGGCCGTCAGTCCTTGCGCCGTCAGCAAGACAAGCCCGACCACCATCAAGCCGACCAGCGACCAGATCTTTCCACCAATTCCCAGTTTGCGCTCCATTTCGCTCGCTCCTGATTTCGGCCTTTCAGCTGGGCCAAGAACGCCGAGGCTATCCAATAGGGCCTATGCAATAAGGATTATTGTATAGGCTTTGATTCCAAAAAAATAAAGCCTCGACGTGCGGAGCATCGAACGCGCGCGCTTGTCGCCCGCGACGCGCATGCGCGTGCACACCCATCTCATCAACCGGAGACTTGGGGGGTCGGTCCACTATGGGAGAGGGATGCGCCTACTCGGCGGCCTCGGCTGTACGGGGCTTGCCCGGCCGCCGCAATTGAGCGATCAGAAGCTCACGGGGATTGTGACAGGCTCCGCACCACACCACGGCCGTTCCATCGCCATAGCTGTGAATCCGGTGCTTTCCGGTTTCATTGCAATGCGGGCAATCAAGAACGGTATTGGGCAAGCTCATGGACAGCACCCCATGCGTCGAACTAGGGCACAGATAACCCTATTTCGCCCGAGGGAGAAGTCAAATTTGCACATGCCTCCTGATCGCCATGGCCGCCGAGGGTTCGAGGCTCTTGCCACGAAGATCACATTATGTCGTGAAACATGACGGCCGCATTACTGGCGCGAGAACAACGCCAACACCGCTTCCTGGCCTTGACCGGCATTGCGCAGGGCGGCCAGGCCAAGCTGACGATAGGTGTCGGCCGAGGCCGCATTGGCCGCCGCCTCGTTGGGATCGGACGCGGTCAGGCCGTTGGCCCCCTGGGTCGCGATGGCGGCCTGGTTCTGGTAGAAGCTGGCCTGGGTTTGCAGACTGGTCACGTTCGCGCCGATCTCTTGCGCCCGCGCGCGGACGGAACTGGTGGCCGCATCCAGATTGGCGATATCGGACTGAATATTGGCGGTATTGCCTGCCCAGCCCGATGCCGCCGTGATCCCCAGCGAATTGGCGTCGCTCGCCTTGCCGCCGATGCTGGTGGTGGACTGGGCGCTGGCGCCGGGAACCGTCAGGCTGCCGGGATTGGCGGCGATCAGATTGACGCCGTTATAGGAGGAATCCGAGGCGATGCCGTCGATCTGGCCGCGCAAGGTGTTGTACTGGCTTTGCAGATTGGCCTGTTCGGTCGGATCGGAGCTGGCCTCGGCCTGCTTGGCCAAGCTCTTCAACTGCCCGACCACTTTCGTGATGGCGTCGAGACCGTTGCCGGCCGCTTGCAGCGCCCCGATTCCCTGGCCGATGGAGGTTCCCACCTCGGTCAGCGTGCCCGCGCGTTCAAGCAAGCCGCTGGCCAGCACGAAGGCCTGGGAATTGTCGGAAGCGGAATTGACCGAACGCCCGGTGGACAGACGCCGCAGGTTCGTATCCAGCAAATCTTGATTTTGCTGGATCGAGGAGAGGGCGCCGGTCGCCGAGGAGATTGGAGAAAGTGCCATCTGTCGTCACATCCACAGTATCGGGATGATACCCGAATTCACCTGTTATTGCGACTCTATCGGGACGGGTGGCCGTTGTCTGTGAACGGGCTCACCCGGAAATGGACATGGGAGAGCCGCCCAGGGAGTCCAGCGCCTGCTTCAAGTGAGGCCTTGCCTGAAGCACCGCGCCGACCTCGACGCCACCGGCATAGGCCGTCTCCAGGACCGCCCCATAGACTTGTTTCATCAATTCCAGGCTGGCCGGAGGAGCCTCCACCCTGGCCAAGCGCTCCGCCAGCTTGGTGACCGCGTGCACCTGCCCGCTTTGGCAGAAATCCTGCTTGAACCGCTGTTCGCCCATGGTGGTGAAGGCGATCATCACGAAAGCGGTAAAACGGCGGATATCGTCGCCCAGCACCGGCAGCAGCACCTTGATCGCATCGCCGTGCATGGCGGAAATCCGAGCCACCGAACGCTGGACCTGACCGACTTCGGCCTTGGGGAACAGCCGCGCCAAATCCATTTGCTGCACGACCCGCCATAGGACTTCGGCATCGAGGCAGTCGCGCCCCGGCATCATCAGCCGCTGGGCGCCGTCCAGCAGCAGCGGCTTGCGGCCATCCCTCGGCGTCGCACCGGGAGCCGCCAGAGCCTGCAATTCAGCGGCCTCGCGGATGTCGAGCAAGCGCGCCCCCAAATCACTGACCAAGGCGGGCGTCATGGGCGCGTAATGCGGGATCAGAAGAACCTGCCAATCGAATTGCAGATAGTCCCGCAAGGCGAGGTAAAGCGCTTCGGATTTGGACGTCGACCTGGGAGCCTTCTTCACGACCGGCGCGCTGGTCAATCCCAAGGCCAAGACCAGCCGCTTGCCCAAGGACGGCTTGGCGGTCGGCACCTGAAAGCGCGACCGGAAGTCCAGCTTGGCGCGGAAATATCGCCGCGCCGAAGCCCGCACCACCAAGGCGACCGCTTCGGCCAGAGTGCGTCCACAAGACAACACCGCTTTGTCCAGGGTCACCGGCTGACGCCCCTGGTCCACCACGACATCGCGAAACAGCTCGGGCCGCGAGCGAAACAGCCGGAAGCAGCGATCAAGCATCTTCGGGTCGTTCATCACCGTGTCATAGGCCGCGGGGCGCGGACGGTGCTTCAGTTCGGGGATCTCGCGCCGAAAGACGTCGATGACCGGCCCTTCCAAGGCGGCGCGAATAGCCTCGATGCCGGGGTCAAGTTCCGCTGCGGCACCCCTTCCGCCGCTGCTAATAAAATTAGCGCCGACATCTTGTTTCATCATGTATCACCAAAACAATAGACCGACTGCTTCGCTCATAAAGCTCCTTCTTTTTGCCAGAAATGTCAATGATACGTAAACACTGCGTGAACATATGTCGTATGTTTGTGATGTGTTCCATTTTTTATTAAATATCATTTTTGTTTTAGTAAGATTTTATGCTGTTTTTCTTATTTTCTCCTGCCTCCCCGTGTCCAAGATGCACAAGGCCGACCAATCTGCTAGACTTGCCCCCTGGCCGTATGACAAGCGGGAGAATGATCATGCATGGCGGACATCAACACGATCACGGCGAAAGCCAGGGGCACGAGCACAAGCATCAGCATGCCCATGAGCACAGCCATGTTCACGCCCATCCGCACGCCCATGGCGATGACACCCACAGCCACCCCCATGCCCATGCCCATGCCCACGAGCATCTGCACCAGCACAGCCACCCTCATGGCCACGCCGGGGGGGGCGCCCATGATCATGGGCACGAGCAGCCCAACCATGCCTGGAAGCCGCACGAGCACCGTCACTCCGAGGAGGAGTTGAACGGGCATGATCACGAACACTGAGAAAAAGCCGGGGCGCGGGCGTCCTCGCCCGCATGCCCCCGCCCATGCCTGAGCGGAACTATCGCCCGGCGACGGTCAGCCCGTCGATGCGCAGCGTCGGACAGTCGACGCCGTGGCGCAGTTCCAGATCGCTGGCAGGCGTCAGGTTGAGGAACATGTCCTTCAGATTGCCCGCCACCGTGACCTCGCTGACGGGAAAGGCAATCTCGCCGCCGGAAATCCAGAACCCCGCCGCGCCGCGCGAATAGTCGCCGGTGACGCCGTTGACGCCCTGGCCGAACAGTTCGGTGACGTAGAAGCCGTCGGGCACGTCATGGATCATCTCGGCCGGGGTGATGACCCCGGCTTCCATGTAGAAATTGCTGGCCGAGGGCGACGGCGGCGAGCCGGTGCCCCGGCTGGCATGGCCGGTGGTGCGCATGCCCAGCTGGCGGGCCGAGCGCAGATCCAGCAGCCAGGTGGTCAGGACGCCGTCCTCGATCACGGCGCGGCGCCGGGTGCCCACCCCCTCGCCGTCGCAGGGGCGCGAGCGCAGGCCCCGCGCCCGATGGGGATCGTCGGTGACTTGAATACCCTTGGCGAAAACCTGCTTACCCAGTTTGTCCTTGAGGAAGCTGGTGCCCCGCGCCACCCCGGCGCCGTTGATGGCGCCCGCGAGGCTGGAGAGCAACCCGCGCGCCACCCGCGGGTCCAGAATAACCGGGACTTGCTTGGTCGCCACCTTGCGCCCGCCCAGGCGGCGAACCGCCCGGCGGCCGGCTTCGTGGCCCACGTCTTCCGGGGCGCGCAGGTCCGACAGATAGACGGCGCTGGTATAGTCGTGGTCGCGTTCCATGCCGCTGGCGGCATCGCCCGCCAGCACGGACACCGACAGCGAGGAACTGGTGACCGAATAGCTGAAGGACAGGCCGTTGGACCCGACGATGGCGACGCTGGACCGTCCCCATCCGGCCTCGGCGCCTTCGGAATTGCTGACGCCGTCGATGGCGCGGGCGGTATCCTCGGCACGCCGGACCATGTCGATCAGCGTGTCGGCGGTGGGCTCGGAGGCATCGAACACATCCAGATCGGGAATCCTCGTCGCCAATTCCGAGGGATCGGCCAGACCGCACCACGGATCCTCGGGCACGATGCGGGCCATGGCGACGCAGCGTTCCACCAATTCGTCCAGGGCGGCGGGCGAACGGTCCGACGAGGAGACGAAGGCCTGGCGCTTGCCCATCAAGACCCGCAGCCCCACATCGCCGGATTCGGCGCGTTCCAGCCGCTCCAGCTCGCCCAGGCGCAGGCCCACCGACAGGGCGATGGAATCGATCAGCACCGCGTCGGCGGCTTCCGCGCCCGCCTTGCGGGCGCGGGCGACGAGGTCGCCCAGCACATCAAGCGGCGAAGGGGAGGTCAGGCGGGACATGGGGGTCGCTCCTAGGCTTGCCGCGAGGGAGGAAAAGGCTAGCCCGGAACTCGGACAAAGGTAAAGGGGAGATCAAGGGTAAGGCGACAGTCCGATCACCAGCGGATGCAGTGCCATCAGGATAGGAGGCAGCGCCAAACCCGCCATGAGGCGCCATGGCCCAAGCTCCATCGCCAAGGCCCGCCAGTCAAGCGAACCGCTCAGCGGCATGGCCAAACCTTGCCAGACTTCCTCGCCAAGCTGGCGTCTGCGCTTGGCGTCCAAGATGCGCGGCCCCAATAGGCACAGAATGAACAACGGCAGGAACAGCAACACCCCCGCCACGGTGCCATTGGGAATCAGATGGGCGCCGCTCCACAACCCCAAGGCCCAGATCATGGGATGTCGGGTCAGCCGCAGGATGCCCGGCCGCTTGGGGTCGAAACTCTTACCGCCGGGACCGATGGAAAACGGGTTGGGCACCGTCATCCCCGCCACCGCCAGCAGACAGGCAATGGGCATGGCCAGCGACGGCGCCCAGCGCATCCAGGGCAATTGCGGCCACAGTTGCACAATCGGAGCATGAATGGCCGCCGCCACCACCCAGACCAGCAGGACCGAGGACAGCACGGAATAGCCGCCGTAGAAGCCGCGCTTGCCGAAAGCCGCCATGGCAGCTTCGCGCAGGCTCCGCACATTGGTCAGCGAATGAGCGATCAGGAAGGCCGCCAGGGCCGTCACCAGATGGCCGTAACCGCCGGTGAGGCTCATGGGACATGCGGCCGGGACGGCCGCGCTCCCACCAAGCCGCCATTCCTCGGAGCGCGGGCTTCCAGCCCGCATGCGTCATGACACCGCCCCGCGAAAGGCAAGATCAGACCTCCGGCACGTCCAGATGATGCAGCCTGGCGCAGGCCACCAGGGTGTTGCGCAGCAGGCAGGCGATGGTCATGGGGCCGACGCCGCCCGGTACCGGGGTGATGGCGCCTGCCACCTTGACCGCCTCGGCGAAGGCGACGTCGCCCACCAGCTTCTTGGTGCCGTCGGGTAGCTCGATCCGATTGATGCCCACATCGATGACGGTGCATCCCGGCTTCAGCCAGTCGCCCCGGATCATTTCCGGCCGCCCCACCGCCGCCACCACGATATCGGCGCGACGCACCACCTCGGGGAGGTTCTTGGTCTGGGAATGAGCGACGGTGACGGTGCAGCTTTCCTTGATCAGCAACTGGGCCATGGGCTTGCCGACGATATTGCTGCGCCCCACCACCACGGCGTCGAGGCCGCCCAGCTTGCCCAGCACGTCCTTCAGCAGCATCAGCGAGCCCAAGGGCGTGCACGGCACCATGGCGTCGATGCCGGCGGCGAGGCGTCCCACATTGATGGGATGGAAGCCGTCCACGTCCTTGGACGGGTCGATGGCCTCGATCACCTTCTGGCTGTCGATATGCTTGGGCAGCGGCAGTTGGACCAGGATGCCGTGAACCTCGGGATCGTCGTTCAGCCCCTCGATCAGGGTCAGCACCTCGCGCTCGGGGGTATCGGCGGGCAAGGTGTGCATGAAGGACTTCATCCCGGCCTCGACGGTGCGCTTGTGCTTGGTGCGCACATAGACCTGGCTGGCGGGATCCTCGCCCACCAGGACCACGGCGAGGCCGGGAATCACATGGTGGCGGTCGCGCATGTCCTGCACATGCAAGGCCAAGGTCTCGCGCAGCTTGGCCGAAAAGAGGTTGCCGTCGATCAATCGGGCGTCAGTCATGATGGTTCGTCATCCACTGGTCGAGGCGTTGGAGCAGATCGGCCCCGTCGCCGGAAATCAAGATCACCTTGCGCCGGTCGGTGGCGCCCTGGACGATGTCCATGCCGGTCTTGGGCACCCGCCACTGCTTGGACAGCAGCTTGAGGAGGGCCGCGTTGGCCTTGCCGTCCTCGGGCACCGCCGTCACCTGGACCTTGACCACCGCCTGGCCGTCGGCATCGGCCGCCACGCCCTGGATGCGGTCGCGCGACGCCTTGGGCGTCAGCCGCACCATGACCCTCACCCCCCCGGCAACCACCGTGAAGGGCCCCGCTCCCGCTTCCGTCATGGTCAGATCGCGAACAGCAGCTTACGCAGCACGCTCATCAGGAAATAAATGATCAGCCATAGCGCGATGGGCGACAGATCGACGGTGCCGAAATCGGGCAGCACCCGCCGGATGGGACGCAGCGCTGGCTCCGTCAGGCGATAGATCACGTCCATGATGGTGCGCACGGTGGGGTTATAGGTGTTGACCACCCCGAACGCCACCAGCCAGCTCATGATCACCGACGCCAGGATGACGTACCAGTAGAGCTCCAAGGCCATAAGGATGACCTCGATCAGCGAGGTCAGGACTGCGTGCATCGCCGGAACCTTCAAGGCTGTTTGAATTGCGCTCCAAACCTAGCCGCGCTAGGCCCGCAGCGCAATATCCTCTAACCCTCCTGCGGTTCGATGACCGGCTGGGGGCCTTCGCCGGGAATCTCGGAGGCCTGTTGCTCCTGATCCTGGCCGCCTTGATTCTCGCTGTTTTCCTCGTCGCCTTCCGACTGCATGCCCTGCTCGTCGGCCGGGGTCGGCATCTGCTGACGCGGACGGCCATTGTTCTGATTCTGGGCGTTGATCATCCGAAAATAGTGTTCGGCGTGCTGGTAATAGTTCTCCGCCGCCACCCGGTCGCCCTGGGACGAGGCGTCGCGGGCCAGCGACAGGTACTTTTCCAGAACCTGATGGGCATTGCCGCGAATCCGGCCCTCTGGCCCGTTGCTGTCGAAGACTTGATTGGGGCGGGGAATACCACCGCCGCCGCCGCCGCCACCGCCATGCTTCTTACCGCCGCCGCCGCCTCCACCGCCGCCGCCGCCATTGGGACCACGACCGCGGGAACGCTGCTTCGGATTCACGGGACCTGTCTTCATATGCATCATTGTGATTTTCGCTCAAATCCAGTTTACCGACATCTCTGTACGGTTTTGTCCGCTACCGGGTAAGGGGCGGCGATGGGGGATTTCACGGCACTCAATCGAGGGGCGGAGCCAAGGGCTCGACGCGGTCCCCCGGCTCAGGTGGCGCGTGTTCGGGTCACCCTAGTCGGGTGGCGGCATCTTTCCAACAACTTTTTTCAGGAAATAGCGACGACACAGCGCTCGACCCCCGCCAGATCGCTTCGGATCTCGCGCACGCGCAGTCCCGATTCCGTCACCAGGGCGGCCACGTCGCCCGCCTGACCGGCGCCGACCTCCAGCGCCACCATGCCGCCGGGGGCCATAAGCCGCGACAATTGGGGCGCGATCATTCGGTAGCAGTCCAATCCATCCGGCCCACCGGCCAGGGCGAGACGAGGTTCGAACCGGGCTACTTCCGGCTCCAGCCCGTCGATCTCCCCATCGGGAATATAGGGCGGGTTCGACACGATGATGTCGAAGCGCTGGTCCAGCCCCTGCCCCCAATCGCCCGATTGCAGGCACACGCGGTCAGCCAGCCCCAAGGCCTCGGCATTGGCCCGCGCCACCTCCAAGGCCGCCGGGCTCTTGTCGACGCCCAGGCCGGTGGCGAAGCCCAGCTCGCTCAGCAGCGCCAGCAAGATGCAGCCGGTCCCGGTCCCAAGATCGAGAATGCGGCGCGGCCGTCCTCGCTCGGGCAGACCGTCCAGCACCGCTTCGATCAGCGTCTCGGTATCGGGGCGGGGGTCCAGGGTGTCGCGGGTGACCTTAAGGTCCAAGGTCCAGAAGCCGCGACGCCCCAGCAGGTGCGAGACCGGCTCGCGGTCCATGCGGCGGCCGATCAGGGCATTGAACCGGGCCGCCTCGTCCGGGCTCAGTTCCAGATGCTGCTTCATCATGATGGCTTGCGGCTGCATGGCCATCACCTCGGCCAGCAGCAGCCGGGCATCGAGGCGGGCGGTTTCGATTCCGGCGGCGGTCAAACCGGCGGCGGCCTGATGCAGCGCCTGACCGGCGGTCAGCACTATTGCATCTCCGCCAGACGCTCGGCCTGATCGGCGGTGGTCAGGGCGCCCACCACCTCGTCCAGCGCATCGCCGCTCATGACCGCGTCGATCTTGTAGAGCGTCAGATTGATGCGGTGATCGGTGACGCGCCCCTGCGGGAAGTTGTAGGTGCGGATGCGTTCCGAACGGTCACCGGAGCCCACCTGGCTTTTGCGGTTGGCGGCCCGCACGGCATCCTTGGCCTCGCGCTCGCGCTCGTAGAGGCGGGCGCGCAGCAGCTTCATGGCGGTGGCCTTGTTCTTGTGCTGGCTTTTTTCCTGCTGGCAGGCGACGGCAAGACCGGTGGGCAGATGGGTGACGCGGCAGGCGGAATCCGTGGTGTTGACGCTTTGACCGCCGGAGCCCTGGGAGCGATAGACGTCGATGCGCAGATCCTTCTCGTCGATCTGGATATCCACCTCTTCCGCCTCGGGCAGCACCGCCACGGTGGCGGCCGAGGTGTGGATGCGGCCCTGGGATTCGGTGGCGGGCACCCGCTGCACCCGATGGACGCCGGATTCGAATTTCAGGCGGGCGAATACGTTGCGTCCGGTGATGGTGGCGCTGGCCTCCTTGACGCCGCCGATGCCGGTGTCGTTGACGTCCATCACCTCGAACCGCCAGCCTTGCAGCCCGGCATAGCGCTCATACATGCGAAACAATTCGGCGGCGAACAGGGCGGCCTCGTCGCCGCCGGTCCCGGCACGCACTTCCAGGATGGCGTTCTTCTCGTCCGCCTCGTCCTTGGGCAGCAGCATGACGGCGACGTTGCGTTCCAGTTCCGGCAACTGCTCCTTGAGGGCGTAGAACTCTTCCTCGGCCAGTTCCTTCATGTCGGGATCGGCCATCATCTGGGAGGCCTGGATCATGTCCTCGCGGGCCTTGCGGAAGGCCTGGACCGCCTCAACCACCGGGTCCAACTCGGCCAGTTCCTTGGACAGCTTGACGATGGTGGTGGAATCGATGCCGTCCCCCGACGCCAGCTGCGCCCGCAGCTCGTCGTGGCGGTAAAGCACCTTGTCGAATTGACCTTCCAGATTCATGTCACCTAATCCTCGAGCCGAAACAGCGTCTTCAGGGTTTTTTCCATGGATTGCCAGTCGGCACCCTCCGCCGCCTTGTCCTTCATGACCTCGGTGGGGACATGCAGCAGGCGGTTGACCAGCAGTCGCGTCGCCTCGGCGGCATCATTGCCCGCCTCGGCCAGCGCCGCGTCGCGGATTTCGTCGAAGCGGGACCGCAGCGCCACGATGGCGGGGACCGCGCTTCGGGCCGCCCGGCCGCGCAGATAGGCGGAAGCCTCTTCCTCCACGATGCCACGCGCCGCCCGCGCCGCCGCCTCGCGCCCGGCGCGGCCTTCCAGGGCGACTTCCTCCAAATCCCCCAGATCGTAGAGGAAAGCGCCTTCCAGCCGATTGACCGCCGTCTCCACATCGCCTGGAATTCCGGCATCCACCAGGAAGATGGGACGGCGGCGACGCTTGCGCAGGGCATTGCCCACCAATTCGGCGCTCACCACCACGTTACGGCCGCCGACGCAGGTCAGCACCACGTCGAACCCCGCCAGGGCGTCGCGCAAATCCTCGAAGGCCAGCATGTGACAGTTCAGTGTCTTGGCCAGGGTCTCGGCCCGGCTGTCCCGGGGCGCGGTGACCGAAAGATCCTTGAGGCCCGCCGCCAACAGGCTTTCCGCCACAAGTTCGCCCATCTCGCCGGTCCCCACCAGCAGAGCCCGCAACCGCGAGGGATCGCCGTGAAGATCGCGGGCGACCTGAACGGCGGCGGCGGCGATGCTGACCGGGCCTTCGCCGATGGCGGTCTCGGTGCGCACCCGCTTGGCCACGGAAAAAGCGGCCTGGATATAGGCGTCCATTTCGTTGCCCAGGGTTCCCGCCTCGCGGGCCAGCCGGTGGGCGGCCTTGACCTGTCCGGTGACATGCGGCTCGCCGATCACCAGCGAATCCAGCGACGCGGTGACGGTAAAGCCATGACGCACCGCGTCCGCCCCGGTTCGCGAATAGAGATTGGCCGATACCGCCGCCGGGTCCAGTCCGGCCCGGTCCGCGAAGGCGTCGGAAACCGTCTGAATGGCGCGATCCAGGTCATTGGCGCTGGCCCAGACCTCGACGCGATCACAGGTGGACAGCACCAGCGCCTCGGCCACTCCCGCCCGCTTCAAGCTTTCCAGGAAACCCGGCGCGGCCGCGTCGTCCACGAACAGCGCATCGCGCAAGGTCAGCGAGGCCGATTTGTGATTGGCCCCCACCATGACAAGGCGATGCGCGGAACCGGGCACGGATCAGCTCGCTACAGCAGGCGGACGAGGTGTTGCTCCAGCAAATCCAGCGGCACCTCTTCCTGCGAACCGCCATCGAGGTCGCGGATGGTGACGGCGCGCCGTGCCGTTTCCTCCTGCCCGCAGATCACCGCGAAGCGGGCATTGGCCTTGTTGGCCCGGGCCATGCGCTTCTTCATGTTGCCGGAATAGCCCATATCCACCGAAATGCCAGCGCGGCGCAGCCGCTCGGCCACATGCATGGCGGCCATGTCGTCGCCCATGGGAATGACGCTGACGGGGCGCGGCAGGGGCGGTGGCTCCTCCACCAGCATGGACAGGCGCTCGACGCCGGCCGCCCAGCCGATGCCCGGCGTGCGCGCCCCGCCCATCTGGGCGATCAGCTCGTCATAGCGCCCACCGGCCAGCACGGTGCCCTGGGCGCCCAGCGAGGTCGTGGTGAATTCGAAGGCGGTGTGGCAGTAGTAGTCGAGGCCGCGCACCAGCCGGGGATTGACCATGAAGGGAATCCCCAGGGTCTGGAGCCCGGAGGTGACGGTCTGGAAGAACTCGCGGGCGGCGGGCGACAGCGACTCGGTCATCAACGGCGCGTTCTCGACGATGCGACGGTCGCCCTCGTCCTTGGAATCGAGGATACGGAGCGGATTGCGATCCAGTCGGTTGCGGCTGTCCTCGCTCAAGGCCGAACGGAAGTCCGACAGATAGGCGGTCAGGGTATTGCGATAGGCCTCGCGGCTTTCGGCGTCGCCCAGGGTGTTGATCTCGAGGCGGACCTTGGAGGCCAGACCCAACTCGCTCAGCACCCGCCACGCCAAGGCGATGACCTCCACGTCGGCCAGCGGCGATTCGACGCCCAGCAGTTCGACGCCCACCTGATGGAACTGGCGCAGGCGTCCCTTCTGCGGCCGCTCGTGGCGGAACATGGGGCCGCGATAGAACAGCTTCAGCGGCAAGGATTGGGCGAGGCCGTTGGAAATGAAGGCGCGGGCCACCCCGGCGGTGCCCTCCGGGCGCAGCGTGAGGGATTCCCCCGAACGGTCGGAGAAGGTGTACATCTCCTTGGTCACCACGTCGGAAGTTTCGCCGAGCGTGCGCGAGAACACCTCGGTGAATTCGAAGATGGGGGTCGAAACCTCGCCGAAGCCATAGCGGCGGGCGGCGGTGAAAGCGGCCTCCTCCACCCAGCGATGACGGCGGGACTCGTCGGGGAGCAGGTCGTGGGTGCCGCGAACCGGCTGCAAAGAAGACAAGGGTTCAACCTTCCTTTTTCTTGGCGGCTTCGATCTCGGCGGCACGCTTTTCCACCAATTCGACGATGTGATCCACCATGGTGCCGCCATCGACGTTATGGTCGGGCGAGCCGCCGATATAGACCTTGTGGGTATCGCTGCCGCCGCCGGTAATCCCGACCATGGTCTCGCGCGCTTCGCCGGGTCCGTTGACGACGCAGCCCAGGATGGACAGCGTCACCGGGGCGCGAATATGGGACAGCCGGTTTTCCAGGGTCTCCACCGTCTTGATGACGTCGAAGCCCTGACGGGCGCAAGACGGGCACGACACGATGCGGACGCCGCGATGGCGCAGATCCAGCGCCTTCAGCATCTCGAAGCCGACCTTGACCTCCTCGGTGACATCGGCCGACAGCGAGACGCGCAGGGTGTCGCCGATGCCCTGCCACAGCAGCGAGCCGATGCCGATGGAGGATTTGACGGTGCCGCCGATCAGGCCGCCCGCCTCGGTGATGCCGAGATGGAGCGGATAGTCGCAGGCCTTGGCCAGGCCCTGATAGGCCGCCACCGCCAGGAAGACATCGGAGGCCTTCACCGCGATCTTGAATTCGAAGAAGTCATTGTCTTCCAGTAGCTTGGCGTGTTCCAGCGCGCTTTCCACCAGGGCTTCCGGGCAGGGCTCGCCGTATTTGTCCAACAGATGCTTGTCCAGCGAACCGGCATTGACGCCGATGCGCATGGAACAGCCGTTGTCCTTGGCGGCCTTCACCACTTCCTTGACGCGATCGTGCGAGCCGATATTGCCGGGATTGATGCGCAGGCAGGCGGCACCGGCCAGGGCGGCCTCGATGCCGCGCTTGTAGTGGAAGTGGATGTCGGCGATCAAGGGGACCGGTGATTCCTTGGCGATGGCCTTGAAGGCCGCCGTGGAGTCCTCGTCGGGGCACGAGACCCGCACGATATCGGCACCGGCATCGGCGGCGCGGCGGATCTGCTCCAGCGTGCCCTTCACGTCGGTGGTCAGCGTGTTGGTCATGGTCTGGACCGAGATGGGGGCATCGCCGCCGA
Source organism: Paramagnetospirillum kuznetsovii (assembly GCF_003284725.1). Taxonomy (GTDB): domain Bacteria; phylum Pseudomonadota; class Alphaproteobacteria; order Rhodospirillales; family Magnetospirillaceae; genus Phaeospirillum; species Phaeospirillum kuznetsovii. The sequence continues at coordinate 252,455 of NZ_PGTO01000003.1, forward strand.
CGGCTACCGAGCCCACATGGATTTGCCGCGACTTGCGTCGGCTGATTTCACGATAGGGGCGCAGACTCATGGACTCGTTCTTTCTTGCAAGGACGACCTCGCATCCACCGGCGAGGTGGAAGCGAGGGTTTATACCGCATCTGCGGACCGGTCCGAAAGCGACAAGCTAATTGTGGGTATCAGCCCCCCGAGGACAGCTTGTCCGGATCAAGGCGGATGTCGCGCCGCACTTGGCCGACGGCACCCAGTGCCGGAGCCTTCTTGCCGTCGATGGAGACTTCCAGTGAACCGGCATTGCCCACCATCAGATTGAGGCCGGGGCGATTGGGAACCCGATAGCTGTCGCCGCGCCGCAACAGGCGGCTCATGAGCAGCGAACCGTCCAGTTCGCGCACCTGAATCCAGCAATCGTCGCCGGTGGCCTTCAACACCACGCGGGCGTCGGCGGTCTCGCTGCCATAGATCTTGCCGTCGGCACCGGTCGTCACCCCGGGTTCCGCCTTGGGTGCTTCCGCCTTGGGCGGCTCGGGCTTGGCGGGTTCGGGTTTGGCGGGTTCGGGCTTGGGCGGCTCCACCTTAGCAGGTTCGGGCTTGGCGGGCTCGACTTTCGCTGTCTCCACCTTGGGGGGCTCCACCTTAACCGGCTCTGGCTTGGGCGGCTCCACCTTGGCGGGTTCGGGCTTGACGGGTTCGGGCTTGGCGGCGGCGGTTTCGACCGGCGGCGGCGCAACCACCCCGGCCGGGGGAGCCACCGGCTTTTCTTCCTCGGCTTCCTGGGGAGGAACCACGTCCTCCTTGGCCTTGACCTGCTCCTCGGCGGGCTTGGCGGCCTCGCCCGCGGTCTTGGCATCGCCGGTCAGGGCCGCTTGGCGGGTCAGGATGGTCGACAGCCGGTCGGGCAGCGGCGGGACGATCTCGGCGACCTTGGCGTTGTTGGCCGACAGCATATACCAGCCGCCATAGGCCACCGCCGCCAGAATGATGCCGAGGAAGATCACCGCGCCGCCAGGAATGCGGCCTTCGGTCTCCGGCGAGGGAAACGAAAGCTCGGCACGGGTGGCGAAGCCACCGGCGCCTTCCTGACGGAAGCGGCGAACCATTTCCTCGCCATCCAGCGACAGATATTCGGCATAGGTGCGCAAGAAACCGGCGGCATAGGTTCCGCCGGGCAGATCCCGATGGCGGCCCTCTTCCAAGGCTTCCAGGAACGGCTGGCGGATGCGCAGTTGCTTGGCGCAATCGGCCAGACTCTTGCCCATGCGCTCGCGGGCGGCGCGCAAGGTCGGGCCGACACCGGAGGTGGGGGCGGGCGGTGCGATCACCGCAGGCGCCACGGGCTCGGGGCTCGGCGCCGCCACGACCATCTCGGCCACCGGGGCGGCATCGGGCTCGGAAGCGGAAATGGCGGCCATATCCGGCTCGAGAACCGATTGTTCAGGCTGATCCAGGGCGGGATCGGCGGGCGTCTCGGACTTTTGCTCGGAAACGGGGGGTTCCACGGCAGATGAACCTTTCCTTCAATCCGGGATTAGCCAGGAATTCCATCCCTGTGTAGCAAACCCCGGGGGCAAGTGGCAACCATGGCGGGGCGGCCCGTCAGAGCGCCACGCCATGATCGTGAGCGAAGTTCTTCAATTTATGACGCAGGCTATGATCGGGCGAGTCCAAGAGGGTCTCCATATAGGACCACAGTTCCTCGACGTTCAGGCTGCGCACCATGGTCTTGACCGGACCGATGGACGGCGATGCCACCGACAGCGAGCGGATGCCGACCGCGATCAGTCCCATGGCTTCCAGCGGACGGCCCGCCATCTCGCCGCATACCGACAGCGACACGTCGTATTCGCGGCACTTGGCCGCCACATAGCGCATGAACCGCATCATGGTCGGGGCCAGCGTGTCATAGCGTTCGGCGATGCGGGGATTGCCGCGATCCACCGCGAACAGGAACTGCATCAGGTCGTTGGTGCCGATGGAGACGAAATCCACCAGCGGCAACAAGGCGTCCAGTTGCAGGGCCAAGGCGGGAACTTCCAGCATGGTTCCCACCCGCACCCGGATCGGCAGCGGATTTCCGACCTGGGCTTCCCGTTCGATCTCGATGTCGAGGATGCGGCGCGCCTGGACCAGTTCGGCCACCTCGGCCACCATGGGGAACATCACCGACAGTTCACGGCCGGCGGCGGCGCGCAGCAGGGCCCGCAACTGATGACGCATGACCGCCGGACGATCGAGCGTGATGCGGATGGAACGCCACCCCATGGCGGGGTTGTCTTCCTCATAGGGATTCCAGTAGGGCAGCACCTTGTCGCCGCCTACGTCCAGGGTGCGGAACACCACCGGCTTGCCCTCGGCCTGATCCATGATCTTCTTGTAGAGCAGCGTCTGGGCCGCCACGTCGGGAAGCGAGGAACGCGCCATGAAGGGCAGCTCGGTGCGATAGAGGCCGATGCCGTCGGAGCCGGATTCGTGCAGGTGCTGCAAGTCCAGCAGCAGACCGGCATTCATATGGATGGCGATCTTGACGCCGTCGCGGGTCACCGCGGGCAGATCGCGCAAGCGGGCATAGACCGCCTTGCGTAGCTGACGCTGACTGATGGCGTCGGCGAAGGTCTCGCGGATGTCGTCCGGCGGGCGGATGAAGACCTGGCCGTTGTCGCCGTCGCAGATGACCGGGTCCAGCGGCTCGATCTTGTCGAGCACGTCCTTGACGCGCCCCACCACCGGAATATCCAGGGCACGGGCGACGATGGCCACATGGGCGGTGGCCGAGCCTTCTTCCAGAACCAGACCGCGCAGCCGCTTGGGGTCGTAGTCGAACAGCTCCATCGGCCCCATGTTGCGGCCGATCAGGATGGAGTTTTCCGGCAATTCGCCGCGCGGCACTTCCTCGTCGTCGCCCGACAGGTATTGCAGCAGGCGATTGGCCAGATCCTCGAAATCGTGCATGCGCTCGCGCAGATACGGATCGGTGATCTGGCTCATGCGGGCGCGGGTATCGTCGTGGACCTTCTGGACCGCCGCCTCGGCGGTCAGGCCGGTGCGGATGGCCTCGCTGATGCGGTTGATCCAGCCCTTGTCCTCGGTGAACATGCGGTAGGTCTCGAGCACGTCGCGGTGCTCGCCGTCGCGCATTTCAGGCCGCGAGAACAATTCTTCCAACGCCGTCTTGATACCGGCCAGCGCCTTCTTCAGGCGCTCCAACTCCACATCGGGGTCTTCGGCCACCAAACGGCGGATGGTGATGCGCGGACGGTGCAGCACGGCGATGCCGATGCCGACGCCGCCGTTCAGCTTGACGCCTTCCAGACGCAGCGGCAGCAGGGCATTGCCGTCCACCGGCACCAGTTCGGAGCGGTTGACCAACTCGCCAGAGGCCACCAGCTCCGCCAGCACCATGGCGACGGTTTCCAGCGTCTCGATCTCTTCATCGGTGTAGTGACGCATGGTGCGGTTCTGCACCACCAGGACGCCGACCACCCGCGAACCCCGGATGATGGGAACGCCCATCAGCGAATGGAAGATCTCTTCGCCGGTTTCCGGCCGATAGGCGAAATTGGGATGGGCCTGGGCATCGGCCAGGGCCAGGGGGCGGGCATGGGCGGCGATGTCGCCGACGAGGCCTTCGCCCACCCGCAGACGGGTCTGGTGGACAGCGTCCTTGCGCAGACCCTCGGTGGAGAACAGTTCCAGGATGTCGCCAGCCCGCATGACGTAGCACGAGCACACCTCGGCCACCATGTCGGCGGCGATCAGGGTGACGACCTTGTCGAGGCGTTCCTGAGCGGTACCGCCGCCGGCCATGACGTCTCGCAAGCGCCCCAGCAACCGCCTCGATACGGACGTCGTGCCGGCGGTCAGCATTTCACCATCGTCGAGACCGGGCCTTCCCGGGCGGCAAGCGCCGCCACGGCCTGATCGACCAGTTCGCCGAGGATTTCGGCGGTCGCCTGTTCACGGGTCACCAGACCGACGCTTTGGCCCGCCATGACGGAGCCGTTCTCCACATCGCCGTCGATCACCGCGCGCTTCAGGGCGCCCGCCCAAAAATGCTCGATCCGCAACTGGGCTTCCTTCTGGTCGATCTCGCCCGACCGGACCCGCTGGACCACCTCCATCTGGAACAGAACGAATTTCTTGGTGGCGTTGTTGCCCAGCGCTCGGACCGGGATCACCGGGAACTGCGGGTCAACCTGTACACTGGGAATGGCGTCGCGTGCGGCGGCGCGAATGAAGGCCTGCTTGAATTTGGGATGGGCCACGCATTCGGTGGCGCAGACGAAGCGGGTGCCCAACTGGCAGCCCGAGGCCCCCATTTCCAGATAAGAGACCACCGCTTCGCCGCGACCGATGCCACCGGCCACGAAAACCGGAACCTCGTCGATGATGGGCAGGATTTCCTGGGCCAGCACGCTGGTCGCCACCGGGCCGATATGGCCACCGGCCTCGGTGCCCTCGATCACCAGGGCGTCGGCGCCCGAACGCAGCAGCTTCTTCGCCGCCACCGGCGCGGGAGCGAAGCAAATCACCTTGGCGCCGGTATCCTTGGCCCGCTTTATGGCGGAGCTGGGCGGCAGGCCACCGGCCAGCACGATATGGCCCACCTGCATCTCGCCGCAGACGTCGATCAGGGCGTCGAGATCGGGATGCAGCGTGATGAGGTTGACGCCGAACGGCTTGCGCGTGCGTTCCTGGGTGGCGTGGATTTCCTCGGCCAGCAGGGCGGGCGACATGGAGCCGCAGGCCAGCACGCCGAAACCGCCGCCATTGGATATGGCGGCGACCAGATTGCGCTCGGAGATCCACGACATGGCTCCGCCCATGATGGCCAGTTCGGTGCCGAGAAAGTCCCGACCCCGCCGCCAAAGATGTTCAAGCCGCTGCCTGGCCTTATCCATGTAATTCCCTAGGCTGCGTCGAGGCCGTATGCGGTATGCAGGGCCCGAAGCGCCAATTCGGTGTACTTTTCCTCGATCAGGACGCTGATCTTGATCTCGGAGGTGGAGATCACCTGGATGTTGATGCCTTCCGAGGCCAGGGTCTGGAACATCTTCTGGGCGATGCCCGCGTGCGAGCGCATGCCGACGCCGATCACCGAGACCTTGACCACGTTGGGATCGGAAATCAGCTTTTCGTATCCCAGCGCGCCCTTGTGCTCTTCCAGAACCTTCTTGGCCCGTTCCAGGTCGGCATTGCCGACGGTAAAGGTCAGGTCGGTGGACTTGCCGTCCTCGGACACGTTCTGGACGATCATGTCCACATTGACGGCGGCCTCGGCCAGGGGGCCGAAGATGGCCGCAGCCACGCCCGGCCGGTCGGCGACGCGCACCAGGGTAACCTTCGCCTCGTCGCGGCTATAGGCGATGCCGCTTACCAGTTCCTTTTCCACGATCTCATCCTCATCGCAAACGAGAGTCCCAGGCTTATCCTCGAAGCTCGACAGAACCTGCACCCGCACCCGGTGCTTCATGGCCATCTCGACCGAGCGGGTCTGCAGCACCTTGGCGCCGACCGAGGCCAGCTCCAGCATTTCCTCGTAGGTGATCTTGTCGAGTTTCCTCGCCTTGGTCACGATCCGGGGATCGGTGGTGTAGACGCCGTCCACGTCAGTGTAGATGTCGCAGCGGTCCGCCTTCAAGGCCGCCGCCAGCGCCACCGCCGAGGTATCGGAACCGCCGCGCCCCAGCGTCGAGATGCGCTTGTCCGGCCCCAGGCCCTGGAAGCCGGCCACCACCGCCACCTCGCCCTTGCCCATGCGCGCGATCATCTCGTCCGTCTCGATGGACATGATGCGCGCCTTGCCATGGACGCCGTCGGTATGGATCGGCAACTGCCAGCCGCACCAGGACCGGGCCGACTGGCCGATTTCCTGCAGCGCGATGGCCAATAGGCCGGTCGTGACCTGTTCGCCGGTGGCGACCACGGCGTCATATTCGCGCGCATCATGCAACGGAGCGATCTGCGAGCACCACGCCACCAATTGGTTGGTCGCGCCGGACATGGCGGAGACCACCACCGCCACCTCGTTGCCGGAATCCACCTCGCGCTTGACGCGGTTGGCGACATTCTTGATCCGCTCGATGTCGGCAACGGACGTGCCGCCGAATTTCATAACGATGCGAGCCATGCGAAAACCCTTTTGGGCCGGGCGTCCGGTCGCTCCAGACGCTTGCGGTCGGTTCTGAAAATCTTTTGCTTGTCCGGTTGCCGCCGGAAGGGCGCGTATTCATACTCTGTCGCCAGTTTGGAAGCAAGAGCGGCCCACCCCAGTCATAGGGGGGCGGCAAAGAGAGAGGGTTTCATGAGCAGCCACCAGGGCACCGCGTCCGCCGAGGAAGTCGCCCGTTTCACCGCCATGGCCGAGGCATGGTGGGATCCGCTGGGCAAGTTCAAGCCGCTGCACCGCTTCAATCCCATCCGGCTGGCCTTCATGCGGCGTCATCTGTGCGCCCATTTCGGCCGCGACGAATCGGCCATGGCGCCGTTCCAGGGACTACGGCTGCTGGACGTCGGCTGCGGCGGCGGCCTGTTGTCCGAGCCGCTGGCCCGCATGGGCTTTTCCGTGACCGGCATCGATGCCGGCGACAAGAACGTGACCATCGCCCGCCTGCATGCCGAGCAGTCCGGCCTGCCCATCGACTATCGCAACGCCACTCCGGAGCAATTGGCTGCCTCCGAGATGTTCGACGTGGTGCTGGGCATGGAGGTGGTGGAACACGTCCCCGATGTGGGCGACTTCCTCGGCCACGCCGCCGCCCGATTGAAGCCGGGCGGCATCTTCGCAGGCGCCACCCTCAACCGCACCCTGAAGGCCTATGCCCTGGCGGTGGTGGGAGCGGAATACGTGCTGGGCTGGTTGCCCAAGGGCACCCACGACTGGCACAAATTCGTCCGTCCGTCGGAATTTGCCGCCATGCTGCGCGGCTGCGGCGTCGAGGTCACGGCCATGGCCGGCATGGCCTATTCGCCACTGACCGACGAATGGCGCGAAACCCAAAGCCTCGACGTCAATTACATGCTGCTCGGCACCAAGGGTTAACAAAACTGGTTCCCGCCCCCTTTTTATCGTCACCCCCGCGCAGGCGGGGGGCCATGCTGACGCAAGGCTGGGCTCCAACCACAAGAGTTTGAGTGGCGGATGCATGGATTCCCGCTTTCGCGGGAATGACGGGGGTTTTCCACACCTTGTTAAAGCCGGGTGGAGTGGATGAAGTGCTGTTCGGTATGGGTGGCGAAACCGCGCTTGTAGAGCGCGATGTTCTTCAGCTTGTCGCTGAAGGTGTCGGAGGTTTGCAACTGCCCGAAATCGAAGCGCTTCTGGCCTTCCGCCTTGGCGTCCATGATGGCCTGATGCAGCACCATATGACCCAGCGGCTTGTTGCCGACGATCAGCTTGGTGCTGGACCAGTAATAGGTCGTGCTGCCGTGGCGTGACGACAAAAGCGCCACCGCCGGACGATTCTCGAAAAAGCCGATATAGAGATTGAAAAGCCCCTGGGCCATGTACCGGGTGAGATTCTCGACCGACAGACCCGGCAGACGAAGGCTGGCGGTATAGACATCGGTATAGAGCTGGATCATGGCGGGATCGGGGACGGAGGTCGAGCGGACCTCCATGTTCTTGCGGCCCCAGCGCAGGCTTTGGCGATGGGCGTCGCGATAGCCGCGCTCGATTTCCTCCGCGCTGAGCGACAGATCGATCCAGGCCGCGGTGACTCCGACCGGGACCGCCCGAGACTCATTGATCCATTCAGTCAGGGGCGCGGCGAGGTTCTGGCCGTCGGCGCGCTCGAAGACCGCTGTTTTGGCGTTGCACCATTCGAGGATCATCTTCAACTGACGCACCGCCAGAAGCTCGATGACGGCGCGATCGGGATGGTCGTTGACCAAAGCCGTGAGGTAGATCCCGGTTTCACGGCAGCCAAGGTGACGGGTGCCGTAGATATCGGCTTCCACCTGCATGACCGGCCGCCCTTCACCATCCATGACGAAGAAGGAACAGTCGTCCACCGCTATGCCCTCGCCGGGCGGCGGCGGCGTATGAAAATTGGTCTTTGCCAGGACGGGATCGCGCAAGGGATCGTGGCGCAGGGGAGAGTCGTCCAGCGCCGCCTCGATGGCACGATAGGTTTCCGGGTCATTGGTGGCGGCGACCACGTAGCAGTTGCCTTCCTCCAATTCCGGCATGGCCGAGCCGGTATTGGAAATCCCGCGCAGACGGTTGACCAGCCGCTGATCCGCCGCGGCCGCACAGTCCATCCGCAGGGTCCGTTCCAGCGCGACCATGGCGGCGTAAGCGTCGGCGCTCTTGGCCAATTCGGGGATCAGCGGCGCAAGCTGACCGTAGGCCTTGATCGCGGACGCGTAAAGCCCACCTGCCTCCAACACCTTGGCGAGTTCCGCCCAGCGGCCGACCAGATCGTCGCCTTCCAACAGGGCGCGCAGAAACTCGATCAAGGTGGGGGCCAGCAGCGACTGGCTCGATTCCAATGTGTTCAGATCCTTGGATTCGAGCACGTCAAGAATAGCCGCGTCCGCTTCATTGACCGGCTTGGCCTTCTCCCGCAGCATTGAAATTCTCCCCCTGGCGCATCGAATCCGCGCCATGAGTTCCGCGAATACCGGTTCGCTGGCCGATATTTTTCGCAGCCCGTGGCCTTTCCGCCCCCGGATCGGGACGGAAAGGGATCTCGGTGTCTAGCTCTTGGCGCCTTCGAGCAAGCCTTCGGAAATCTGAAGGTTGATATTGATGAAGGAATCGATGGTCTCGTTGGTCACGGTCTCGACCCCGGCCAGGGTCTTGTCGGCCACGAACTGCGCCAGACGGCGAAGATTGCGCTTCACGTCCTCGGACAGCATGCAATCCTCATGGGCGATGATGGTGCACAGAGCCACCCAGGTGTCGAGGTTGCCTTTCAGCGCAGCGGCGAAGGGACCGATATTCTTGTCGCGATCGCCCCTGGACTGGTCCAGCTGAATGGCGGCCTGGGACAACTGAAAAGCCTGCTCCTCAGCCAGAGAGAGGGAAGTCTGCTGGGACATGGTTCCTCCTGATCGTTTTCGCCGAAATTGTTCTGCCGTTGATGCACCAAGCGACGTCGACGGTACTGCCTCACCAATATCCAGGCAAGGCACGGGACACGCGACACCACCAGCGGGCAATCGGGTTCGACAACCCTACTGCCGATTGGGACTACATTCAACCTCCCCTGTTGCAAGGAGGCGAATATGCGGCCCCAAAAGAAAATCCCCCCGCCGAACTCTCGGCGGGGGGATCGGGTCGTTCGATTCTAGTGCAGCTTGCCCGGCAGCGCCTGGATGGCGGTGTCCACCAGCGAGGTGGTCTGGGCGGCCGACAGACTTTCGCCGATCAGCTTCTGGGCGGCGCCGATGGCGACATCCACGGCCAAATTCTGAACTTCCTTCATGGCCTGGGCCTCGGCCTGAGCGATGCGGTCCATGGCCATCTGCTCGCGGCGCTTGATGGAGGCGTCGAGATCCTTGGCCGCCTGCTGGGCAAGGCGCTCGGCCTCGGCCTTGGCATGGGCGATGATCTCCTCGGCTTCCTTCATGGCGTCACGCTGCTTGCGCTGATAGGTGGCCAGCATCTCCTGGGCCTCCTCGCGCAGCTTGTGGGCCTCGTCGAGGCGGGCCTTGATCTTGGCGGCGCGGGCATCCAGGGCGGCGGCGATGGCGCGCGACACCGGCTTGAAGGCCAGGGCGACGACCAGGATGAAGGCCACGTCCACCCAGAAATGGGCTTCGGTATAAAAGGGGCCGTGATGGGCGACGGCGGCACCGTGCTCGGCAGCGGCGGCGAAGGCGGACGAAATCATTTGCCGTGCTCCTTCAAGGCGGTGGCGACGGCTGTCTCCAGCTTGGCCGCGTCGGCGTTGGCGCCGATCAAACGGTCGAAGACGGAACCGGCGACATCGATGGCCACGTCGCGGACATTGGCCAAAGCCTTGGTCTTGGCCTCGCCGATGCGGGCCTCGCCGGCCTTGATCTGCTCGGACAGCTTGGCGGACAGGGCGCGGTTGCGTTCCTCGGCCTCGGAAGAGAGGCGGTCGGACGCTTCCTTGATCACGGAATGGGCATGGGCGCGGGACTCGGCCAGGGCCTTTTCATACGCAGCCACCGCAGCCTCGGCCTCGGCCTTCAACTGGGCGGCCTTGTCGAGATTGTCGTCGATCTTGCGCTGACGCTCGTCGAGAACGGCACCGATCTTGGGCAGGGCCACCGACGTCATCAGAATGTACAAGGTGACGAAGGTCAGAACCAGCCAGAACAGCTGTGGCGCAAAAAAGGTGGGATCGAATTGAGGCATCCCGAAAGCTCCTGGACGGGTATGGACGCGGACCCGAAATATAGTCGGCGGGGGTCGGCTGACCACGACCGGGCGCTTCTAGAGCCCAGTCGTGGCACCGACAACCTTGCCGAAGGAGACTCTTCGAATTAGGCGAAGAGGATCATCAGGGCGACGACCAGGGCGAACAGCGCGATCGCCTCGGTCACCGCGAAGCCGATCCAGCCGTACAGCTCGACATTGGCCTTGGCGGAGGGGTTGCGGCCAACGGTGGCGATCAGGTTCGCCCAGATGTTGCCCACGCCGATACCCGAACCGATCATGCCGATGGCAGCCAGACCGGCACCGATCAACTTAGCAGCGCTCGCTTCCATTTACTAAACTCCTTCAAGACAACACGGAAAAGGTGGAAAACTCAAACTCAGTGCATGTGGATCGCATCGTGCAGATAGATGCACGACAGGATCGTGAAGACATAGGCCTGCAACAGGGCGATACCGAACTCCAGCACCGTCACCGCCGACAGGAAGGCGAAGGGAACCACGCCCGGAACCAGATAGAACGCGCCCAGCGACACCACGAAGCCGCCCATCACCTTGAGGATGATGTGGCCCACCGTCATGTTGGCGAACAGACGGACGGCGAGGCTGAAGGGACGCGAGAAATACGAGATCAGCTCGATGGGGATGAGGATCACCGCGGTCGCGATGGGCGCGCCCTCGGGGAAGAACATCCGGAGGTAATGGGTGCCGTGACGGGCGAAGCCGATCACCGTGACGCCGGTGAACACCACCAGGGCCATGGCGAAGGTGACGATCACGTGGCTGGTATAGGTGAAGCCGATCACCGGGATCGGCATCATGCCCAGCAGATTGCCGAACAGCACGAACATGAACAGCGAGAAGATGAAGGGGAAGTACTTGCGCCCCTCGCTTCCCACGTTTTCGCGCAGCATGCCGGCGATGAATTCGTAGAACACTTCCGCCATGGACTGCCACCGCCCCGGCACCAGCGCGCGCGAGCGCACCGACAGCGTCAGGAACAAGGTGATCAGACAGACGGACAGCACCATCATGGCCGATGAGTTGGTGAAAGATATATCCAACCCGCCGACCTTGAGCGGAACCAACGGCTGGATCTTGAATTGTTCGATCGGATTAGCCACTGCACGCCTCTCTCAAAGATCCTTCGCCTGCTCTGCTCTTCGGCTCGCCTGCCCCAGGCCGACCGTCGCGTCCATTCCCCGCATGGTGCGGTAAACGTTCATCACGCCGGCCGCTCCGCCCAGGAGCAGAAACAATACCATCAGCCAGGGGCTGGTTTTCAGCCAGGTGTCGAGCACCCATCCGATCCCCACGCCCACCAGCACACCAGCCACCAGTTCGGCCCCGATGCGAAACCCCAGACCCATCCCGGTCGGCCGTCCTCGGCTTGCCGGTCCGCGTCCCGAATCTTCCTCTTCCCTTGCGCGCGCGGCGCGCAAACGAGCATCAAGATCGTCCAGTGACGGGGGCGTCTCGGGGTCAGCCATTTGGTCGCATCCTCGATCGTCCCCCTTCTGGCGCTGTGGTGCCAAAAGCGCGGGCACCATAAGGGTTGGCCCCACCCGTGTCAAGGCCGGAAACCCTGAGAATTATACGGCTGTTTTTGCTGGCTTTCCCAGGGCTTCCAAGCCCGCCGCCCGCCTTGGATATTGCAATGCGGAAAATTTCTTCCTCCCCGAAGGGGTGGCAAACGGATTTAGGGGAACGGCGCCTCCCGCTTTCGCGGGAATGACGGGGTTTTTCCACACCCTGTTAAATCGGCGTGGTTTCATCGAGTGCCTGAGTCTGCCTGTGTTTGAGGCCGTCACCTTCCGCATGGGACACGAAAGCCGATTGACCACCAAGGCACCAAGGACACCAAGAGGGCGGTGCAAACGGCCAAGCTTCACTTTTTCGTCATGGCCGGGCGTGTCCCGGCCACCCGCGCGGTTCCGCATGAAATCCCCATGAAGCAATAATCCAGACGGATGGGCGTGGTTGCCCGTGACAAGCACGGGCACGACGGAAGGCAAAAAACCGTGTCGGCCTCTTGGTGTCCTTGGTGCCTTGGTGGTCAATACCCTCGGCAGCCAACGGATCGTGTCGCAAGCGACCTACGCCACCACCGTCTTGTCCCGGAGCGCCTCGGCCTGGGCGAGGTCGACCGAGACCAGTTGCGAGACGCCGCGCTCGGCCATGGTGACGCCGTAGAGGCGGTCCATGCGGGCCATGGACATGCGGTGATGGGTGACGATGAGGAAGCGGGTCCGCGTCGCCCGGGCGATGCCTTCCACCAGCGAGCAGAAGCGGTCCACATTGGCGTCGTCCAGCGGCGCGTCCACCTCGTCCAGCACGCAGATGGGGGCCGGATTGGTCATGAACACCGCGAACAGCAGGGCGAGCGCGGTCAGCGCCTGCTCGCCGCCCGACAGCAGCGAGAGTTGTTGCAGCCGCTTGCCCGGCGGGCTGGCCATGATTTCCAGCCCGGCTTCCAGCGGATCGGCGGATTCGGTCAGTGCCAGATGGGCGCGGCCGCCGCCGAACAGCTTGACGAACAAATCGCGGAAATGCTGGTCCACCGCCTGGAACGAGGCTAGCAGCTTTTCGCGGCCTTCGCGGTTCAGTTCATTGATGCCCTGGCGCAGCTTGGCGATGGCGGCGGTCAGGTCGTCCTTTTCCGCCACCATGCCCTTGATGCGGGCATCCAACTCCTCCACCTCCTGCTCGGCGCAAAGATTGACCGGCCCCATATTGTCGCGCTCGCGCATCAGGCGGTCGAGCTTGCGCTGAAGCTCCTCGGGGTCGGGACGTTCGGCCTCCACCACGCCTGCCACCTCGCGCAGTTGCTCCGGCGTCATGTCCAGGCGCTCATTGATGCGCCCCGCCACGGCGCGGCAGGCCTGATCGGCGGCGCTGACGGCGGCTTCGCGGCGGATGCGCTCCTCGCGGACGGAAGCCAGCACGCCCTCGGCGGCGCGGACCTGCCGGTCGGCCTCGGCCAGGGACTGTTCCGCATTGACCAGGGCGTCGCCCGCCGTCTTGCGGGTTGCCTCCGCCACTTCCATGCGGTCCAGCAGTTCGGCGCGCCGTCGCGCGATGGTATCGGGCAGGCTGGCGAGGCGCTCGATTTCCAGCATGATGGTCTCGCGCCGTTCCTCCAGTTCCTGCACATGGAGGTGGGCCGCCTCGGTGCGCGACTTCCACGACTTGGCGTCGGCCTCCAGGGCGTCGAGGCGGCGGCGGCGCTCGGCGCCTTCCCGGATCAGCCGATCCAGGTCCGAGCGCGCCTCCACCAGGGCGGAACGGCGTTCGGCCAGGGCGGCGCGCAGGGCCGCCACCTTGTCGCGGCCGTCGGAGGATTCGGGATAGGCCGCCACCGCCTGCCTGGCTTCGGCCAATTCGGCCTCGGCCAGGGCGAGATCGGCGCTTACCCCTTGCGCCTGCCCGGCCACCGCCGACAGGCGCGATTCATAGGCGGCGAAGCGGCTGGACAGCCTGGCATGGGCGTCGCGGGCCTTGGCGGTTTCCGCCTCGGCTTGGCGCACCGCCTCCTTGGCGCGGCGCTCGGTCTCGACGCCGTGCTCCACCGCCATGGTGGCGACCTGAACCGCTTCCTCCGCCTCTTCCACCCCCAGGGCGGCGTCTTCCAGGCGGGCTTCCAATTCGCGCAGCCGATTGCGCTGGGCGAGGCGGAGCGCCATGGGGCTGGGCGCCCCGGCCCGGGCGGTATAGCCGTCCCAGCGCCACAGATCGCCGTCGCGGCTGACCAGACGCTGGCCCACCGAAAGGCGTCCACGCAACTCCTCGCCCGCCGTGGCATCGGCCACCACGCCCACCTGGGACAGTCGGCGGGCCAGTTGCGAGGGCGCGGTGACGAAGCGGGCCAGCGGCTCGGCCCCGTCCGGCAAGGCGGGCGGCTTGTCCAGCGGCCCCAACTCGTCCCAGTGCAGCGACGCGGCGGTATCGGCGGAGACGGCGAGATCCTCGCCCAAGGCGGCGGCCAAAGCGGGCTCGAACCCGGTCATGGCGGAGGTGTCGTCCAGCACCGGGCGGTGATCGCCGCCCTTGCCCTGGGCAAGCACCTGTTTCAAGGCATCGGCCTCTGCCTGAAGGCGGGAACGGGCGGCGACGGCGGCCTGGAAGGCATCGCGGGCGGCGTCGCGGGCGGCCTGGGCGTTGACGCGGGCCTTATCGGCCTCCTCCGCCTGTTCGCGGGATTCCTCGAGGAATTCCAGCGCCCCTTCCAAATCCATTTCCAGGGCGGTGAGATCGGCGCGGTCGATGCTTTCGCTTTCGATTTCCGCCTTCTGGCGCTCCACCTGATCCAGGCGCTCTTTCAAGCGATCCCGCCGGGTCTCGGTCTCGGTCAGGCGGCGATGGGCGGCGCCGCGCTCGGCATCGGCGGCGGCCACTTCCTCCATCAGGGCGGAGAGGTCGTGCTCCACCTCCACCACGGCGCCTGCCGCCAGTTCCACCACCGCTTCCGCCTCGGCGCGGGCGTCGCTTTCCCCGACGGCGGCCTCCACCAGGGCCTGGCGCTCTTCTTCCAGCCGGGCGGCGGAGTGCCGGGCGTCGGCGGCGCGGGCGTGTTCGCGCTGGAGATCGGCGGCGGCCTGGGACAGGCGGGATTCAAGGTCGCGACGAATTTCCGCCAGTCGGCCTTCCTCGGCCTCCAATTGCTCGCGCTCTGCCGCCACCTTCTGCAGGGCGCTGGCGGCCTCGGCATCGGCCCGGCGCAGATCGGGCAGCCCGGCGGCCAGTTCGGTCTGGCGGGTGGCGGCATGGGCGGCCTGCTCGGTGGCTTCCTCCACCCGCATTTCCGCCTCGCGGAAGGCGGCGCGCGCCGCGTCCACCACCGCCAGCGCTTCCAGCCAGCCGAGATAGAGCACCTGCGCCTCGACCCGCTTGATCTGCTCCGACAGGGTGCGGTAGCGGTTGGCCTGGCGGGCCTGCTTTTGCAGCGACTTCAACTGCTCGTCCAGGGTGGCGAGCACGTCGTCGAGCCGCGACAGATTCAGTTCGGCATTCTTGAGGCGAAGCTCGGCCTCGTGGCGGCGGGAATACAGGCCGGAAATGCCGGCGGCTTCTTCCAGCAACAGCCGCCGGTCGGCGGGCTTGGCGTTGATCAGGGCGCCGACCCGGCCCTGGCTGACCAGACCGGACGAGCGCGCCCCGGTGGCGGCGTCGGCGAACAGCAGTTGCACGTCGCGGGCGCGGGTTTCCTGACCGTTGATGCGATACAGTGAGCCGTTGCCGCGCTCGATGCGGCGCATGACCTCGATGTCGTCCTGGTCGAAGCTGGGCGGCGCGGTGCGGCTGGAATTGTCCAGAACGAGGCCCACCTCGGCGATATTGCGGGCGGGCCGCGACGAGGTGCCGCCGAAGATGACGTCGTCCATCTCGCCGCCGCGCATCTGGCGGGCCGAGGTCTCCCCCATGACCCAGCGCAGCGCCTCGATCAGATTGGACTTGCCGCAGCCGTTGGGTCCGACGACCCCGGTCATGCCGGGCTCGATCAGAAGCTCCGCCGGGTCGACGAAGGATTTGAAGCCCGACAGCCGCAGCTTGGTGAACTGGATCAAGCCCGTTGGCCCGTTGCTATTTCTTCGCGGCCTTCAGAGCCTTGTCGAACTCCTCGTAGGACAGGGCGCCCACCACCACCTTGCCGTCGATGATGAAGGTCGGCGTGCTTTCGACGCCCAGCTTCTCATAGCCCTCCTTGGCGCGGGCGTCGATGGCATCGGCGAGATCCTGCCGCTTCAGGCATTCGTCCACCTTCTCCTCGCCCATTCCGGCCAGCTTGGACAGCTTCTTCAACTCGTCCAGCGGGTTCTTGGAGCTCATCCACTTTTCCTGCTGATCCATGATCAGGCCCAGCAGGCCGAAATAGCGGTCGGGACCGACGCAATGGGCGATCATGGAGGCCCCCACCGACAGGCCGCGCGGCCCGGTGGGAAAGTCGCGATAGATCAGCCTAGCCTTGCCGGTCTCGATCCACTCCGCCTTCACCTTGGGCAGGGTGTTCTTGTGGAAATTGGCGCAATGGCCGCAGGTGGTCGATGCGTATTCGACGATGGTGATGGGAGCATCGGCCTTGCCCAGCACCTGATCGATGGGATAGCTGGGATCGGCGGCCATGGCCGTATTGGTCAGCAGCAACGCGAAGACTGCGGCAAGCAGGCGATTGAGCAGTGTCACCCTGGTATCCTCCATGGCATCAAATCCGGGCGGATATTAGGGGTTCATCCCCGGCGGCACAAGATCAGTAGCTGGTGGGCACCGTCGACGCCGAAGGCGGCGCGGCCGTGATGGGCGGAGCCGGAACCGGCTCATCGACCCGGCCCCATAAAAACAGCCAAAGCAGCATGATGGCCAATATCCCCAGCACCAGCAGGAAATAGCGGCTGCCCAGGCCGTAATCGCGGCTCATTTCAGATAATTCGCGCAACGAGCCCATCAGACCATCCCAGTTAAGAAGCCCCCACCCTATATGGTGATGTCTTAGGAATTGGTTAGCCGTCTGCCCAGCCGCGCCAAGGCCTCGCGCAGGTCGGGATCCTCGACGGCGTCCAACTTGGCCGCCAGACCCGGCGACGGTTGGGCCGCCACCACCGTCTTGACCGCTTTTTTCGGCGGCGTCGGCAGCGGTCCTTGCACCAGCTTGAGGCGCGCCACCGCCTTCCAGCCGAAATAGCCGTTGATGCGCTCCAGGATCAGCGGTTCCAGGTGCTGCACCTCAAGGGCATAGGCGCCGGAATCCACCTTGACCACCAGCGAGCCCTCGGCCCGGTCCTTAGGGGGAAACTTGACCCGGATCGGCAGGGTGTGGCTGGCCACCACCGAGCCGACAATGGCGGGCCAGTCCACCACCAGGGCGCCACCGGCAAAGCCATGCTTGCCGAACACCGGCCGGGTCACCCGCTCCATGGGAACGGCGACCGAGACCATGCCGTAAGTCCGACGGTCCTCGTGTTTTTTTGCCTGAGCAGTGGAATCGGCCATGACGCGAGCATACCCCAGCGCCGCCTTTTGCACTATCCTCTCACCATGCTGTACGACAATCGGGTGAAGGAGCACTTGCCTAAATCCCCTCGCCCGCTTGCGGGAGAGGGTGGCGAGGCGAAGCCGAGACGGGTGAGGGCCGCGCGCGTCCGCGCGCCAAGCGACTGGTGTGCCGATGCAAAGGCCCTCACCCCGACCCTCTCCCGCAAGCGGGAGAGGGAGAAAAGGGAATCATCTTCCTGCGAGCGATTGCCCTCGCCATGCTGACCTCGCCTACCGCCGATCAACTGCTCGTCTGGTACGATCACAGCCGCCGTCTGCTGCCGTGGCGGGCGCCGCCGGGTCAATTGGCCGATCCCTATCGGGTCTGGCTGTCGGAGGTCATGTTGCAGCAGACCACCGTGGCGGCGGTGCAGCCCTATTTCCGCGCCTTCCTGGCGCGCTGGCCCAAGGTGGAGGACTTGGCCGCCGCCCCGGTGGAGGAGGTCATGCAGGCCTGGGCCGGGTTGGGCTATTACGCGCGGGCCCGCAATCTGCATCTGTGCGCCAAGACGGTGGCCGAATGGCGGCACGGCCGCTTTCCCGACGACGAGACGGCGTTGCGCCAACTGCCCGGCATCGGCGAATACACCGCCGCCGCCATCGCCGCCATCGCCTTCGGCCGCCCGGCGGTGGTAATGGACGGCAATGTGGAACGGGTGATGGCCAGGCTGCACGCCGTCACCGAGCCGCTGCCCAAGGCCAAGCCGCGCCTGAAGGCGCTGGCGGCGGCGCTGACTCCGAGCGAACGGCCCGGCGATTACGCCCAGGCGGTGATGGATCTGGGCGCCACCATCTGCACCCCGAAAAGCCCGGCCTGCGGCATCTGCCCCTGGACCGGCGGCTGCGCCGCCCGCGCCCAGGGCATCGAGGCGAGCCTTCCCGCCAAGCTGGAAAAGCCGGAACGGCCGACCCGGCGCGGCATCGCCTTCTGGACCACCGCCAAGGACGGCTCGGTCCTGCTGCGCCGCCGCCCGCCCAAGGGCTTGCTGGGTGGCATGATGGAAATTCCCTCCACCGATTGGCGGCCGGAGGCCTGGACCCTGAGCGACGCCCGCGCCGAAGCGCCCATCACCGCCGAATGGCGGCTGCTGCCCGGCGTGGTCCGCCATAGTTTCACCCATTTTCACCTGGAACTTCAGGTGGCCGCCGCAAAGACCGGCAGCGGAACCGCCGCGCGCGGGGTATGGTGTCCGCTGGACAGTCTGGACGGCCAGGCCCTGCCCACCCTGATGCGCAAGGTGGTCCGTCACGCCTTGGCGAAAGCTTATGAGAGAGGAACCCTGTGATGCGCCCGATCCACATGCTCGCCGTCGTCGCCGCGCTCCTCGTCCCCGTCACTGGATGGGCGCAGATGCGGCCGCAGCCGCGCCAGCAGCAAGCACCGCCGCCGCCGTCGCCCAGCGGCGAGGTGACCGAACGCCTCGTCATGACGCCACCGGTCGGCTGGACCATCGGCGGGTCCAGCGTCAGCCAGAACGCGCTGACCAAGCAGATGTTCCCGCCGGGCCAAACGGCCGAGACCTGGAACGAGATGATGTCCATCCAGATCATGGCCGATGCCCGCGCCGACCCGCGCGAACATATCCAGCGCATCGTCGAGGCCAGCCGAACCAACTGCGAGGCGTCGGGCCCCAGCCCGGTGACCGAGGCCCAGACCAACGGCTATCCGGTCGCCACCCTGACGGTCACCTGCACCAAGGGCCGCCAGAGCGGCATGGGCGGTCTGGTGGCGGTCAAGGCCATCCGGGGCGGCTCGGCGCTTTACGTCATCCAGCGCATCTGGCGCGGCCAGCCCTTCGAGCGCAACGAGATCGCCCCGGTGCCGTCCGACATGCTGCAGGAATGGTCGGCCTTCCTGCGCAACGTCTCGGTCTGCGATTCCAACGACCCGACCCGGCATCCCTGCCCGAAGTGAGGCGGCCCTAACAGCACTCGTCTTCCAAGCGGCGCAGGGCGGCAAGGCCGATCTCGTCGCTGGCGTCCTCGAACAATTCCTCGATGTAATAGGTGTGGGAACAGGCCAGACACAGCTCGTCGGCCTTGCGCGCCCCCAACTTCCCCGCTTCGGCCAGACGTTCGCGGAAGCGATCCCACAGGGCGTTGCCGTTGGCGGGATTGTCGATCAAGGCCAGGATGCGCTCGATCACGATCTTGGCATTGCCCTCGCAATCGATGCCCCGGAACGAGGCGTAACGGTCGGCAGGACGGGAAATGGTCATGACGCTCTCCTTGAGGTTACCATAGCGAGGACGCCATCCACTCACCAGACATCGTCTCGCAGAGCGTCATGACAAGCCCGGCTGTTGCGCCGTTCCGGTCCGGATGCTAACGTCCGCCAACCCTGGCATACCGGAGATTCACAGGCCCATGTCGCTGGACAAAGCCACCGTGCGCAACATCGCCAACTTGGCCCGGATCGAGGTCAAGGACGAGGAACTCGACCACCTCGCAGGCGAGCTTTCCAACATCCTTCACTTCGTCGAGCAATTGGCGGAAGTGAACACCGACGGCGTTTTGCCCATGACCTCGGTCGCCGCCATGACCCTGCCCATGCGCAAGGACGTGATCACCGACGGCGGCCAGCCCGAGGCGGTCCTGGCCAACGCGCCCGAGGCCGAGGATGGCTTCTTCACCGTGCCGAAGGTGGTGGAATGAGCGAGGCAAGGCCGAGCGCGGGCGCGTTGAGCGCCCCGGAGCGCAGCGTAGGAGCCAAGGGCGCGGAGGCGCCCGCCCGGCGCTTGAGGGACAATGCAAATGACTAATCTCACGAATCTCACGATGGCCGAGGCCCGCGACAAGCTGGCCAAGGGCGAGTTCACCGCCGTCGAGCTGACCGCCGCCCATATCAAGGCGGTGGAAGCCAAGCGGGGCCTCAACGCCTTCATCACCGAGACCCCCGATCTGGCGCTGGCCGAGGCCAAGGAATCCGACCTGCGCCGTCAGGCGGGCAAGGCCGGTTCCATGGATGGCTTGCCCATCGGCATCAAGGATCTGTTCTGCACCAAGGGTGTGCAGACCACGGCGGCCAGCCATATCCTGGAAGGCTTCAAGCCCCAGTATGAATCCACTGTGTCGGGCAAGTTGAAGTCGGCCGGGGCCATCAGCCTGGGCAAGCTGAACCTGGACGAATTCGCCATGGGCTCGTCCAACCAGACCAGCTATTTCGGTGCGGTCGAGAATCCCTGGAAGAAAAAGTCCGACCCCAAGGCCAAGCTCGTCCCCGGCGGTTCTTCCGGCGGCTCGGCGGCGGCCGTGGCGGCGCGCATGGTCATGGCCGCCACCGGCACCGATACCGGCGGCTCCATCCGTCAGCCCGCCGCTTTCTGCGGCATCACCGGCATCAAGCCGACCTATGGCCGTTGCTCGCGCTGGGGCGTGGTCGCCTTCGCCTCGTCGCTGGATCAGGCCGGTCCCATGGCGCGGACCGTGCGCGACTGCGCCATCATGCTGGGGAGCATGGCCGGATTCGACCCCAAGGATTCCACCTCGGTCGACATGGCGGTGCCGGATTTCGAAAAGTCGCTGACGGGCGATATTCGCGGCCTCAAGGTGGGGATTCCCAAGGAATACCGCCCCGACGGATTGTCCGACGAAGTCGCCAAGGTCTGGGACCGGGGCATCGAATGGCTGAAGGCGGCGGGGGCGACTCCGGTGGAGATTTCCCTGCCCCACACCAAATACGCCCTGGCCACCTATTACATCATCGCGCCCGCCGAATGTTCGTCCAACCTGGCACGCTATGACGGGCTGCGCTTTGGCCTGCGGGTGCCGGGCAAGACGCTGGACGACATGTACCGCAAGACCCGCGCCGAAGGGTTTGGAGCCGAGGTCCGCCGCCGCATCCTGATCGGCACCTATGTTCTGTCGGCGGGCTATTACGACGCCTATTACGCCAAGGCGCAGAAGGTTCGCCGCCTGATCGCCGAGGACTTCCGCAAGGCCTTCGAGAGCGTGGACGTCATCTTGACCCCCACCGCGCCGTCAGCCGCCTTCGGTCAGGGCGAGGGCACCGATGATCCCGTCACCATGTGGCTGAACGACGTCTTCACCATCCCCACCAGCATGGCGGGCCTGCCCGGCCTGTCGCTGCCCGCCGGATTGTCGTCGGACGGTCTGCCGCTGGGCCTGCAGCTGATTGGTCGCCCCTTCGACGAGGAGACGGTGTTCAAGGTGGCGGGCGTGATGGAAGCCGCGGCCGACTTTACCGCCAAGCCGGAGGGCGTGTGATGGCCTATATTCTTCAGGGTGAAACCGGCGACTGGGAGATCGTCATCGGCCTGGAAGTCCATGCCCAGGTGATCTCCAACTCCAAGCTGTTCAGTGGCGCCGCCACCGCGTTCGGCGCCGAACCCAACACCCAGGTCAGCTTCGTGGATGCGGGCTTTCCCGGCATGCTGCCCGTCATCAACGAAATCTGCGTGGAACAGGCGGTGCGCACCGGTCTGGGGCTGAAGGCCAAGATCAATCTGACCAGCGTCTTCGCCCGCAAGAACTACTTCTACGCCGATTTGCCCCAGGGCTATCAGATCAGCCAGTTCGACCTGCCCATCGTCGGCGAGGGCGAGCTGATCCTGGACCTTGCCGACGGCTCTACCCGCACGGTGGGCATCGAGCGGCTGCACCTGGAGCAGGACGCGGGCAAGTCCATCCACGACATGCACCCGTCCAAGTCGTTCATCGACTTGAACCGCTCCGGCGTGGCGCTGATGGAGATCGTCTCCAAGCCCGATTTGCGTTCGCCGGAAGAGGCCGGGCTATATCTGACCAAGCTGCGCTCCATCCTGCGCTATCTCGGCACCTGCGACGGCAACATGCAGGAAGGGTCCATGCGCTGCGACGCCAATGTGTCGGTGCGCCCGGTGGGCTCCACCGAGCTGCGCACCCGCTGCGAGATCAAGAACGTCAACTCCATCCGCTATGTGCAGCAGGCCATCGAGTTCGAGGCCCGCCGTCATATCGATGTCTATGAGAGCGGCGGAACCATCGCCCAGGAAACCCGCCTGTTCGATTCGGTCAAGACCGAAACGCGCTCCATGCGCTCGAAGGAGCAAGCCCACGACTATCGCTATTTCCCCGATCCCGACCTGCTGCCGCTGGTGATCGCCCAAGACTTCGTGGACGGCATCAAGTCCGGCCTGCCCGAACTGCCCGACGCCAAGAAGACCCGCTTCATGGCGGAATACGGCCTCAACGCCTATGACGCGGGCGTGCTGGTGGCCGAGCGTATCTCGGCCGACTTCTTCGAAACGGTGGCCAAGGGCCGCGACGCCAAGATCGCCTGCAACTGGGTGATGGGCGACTTCTTCGCCAGCCTGAACGCCACCGGCAAGACCATGGAAGACCCGCCGGTCACCGCCGCCGATCTCGGCGCCCTGATCGATCTGATCAAGGATGGCACCCTATCGGGCCGCCTCGCCAAGGACGTCTTCGCCCTGATGGTGGAAACCGGCAAGGCGCCGGCCGTCATCGTCGAGGAAAAGGGCATGAAGCAGGTCACCGATACCGGCGCCATCGAGGCGGCGGTGGATGCGGCCATCGCCGCCAACCCGGACAAGGTGGCCCAGGTCAAGGAGGGCAAGACCGCCCTGCTCGGCTGGTTTACCGGCCAGGTCATGAAGGCGACCCAGGGCAAGGCCAACCCCGCCATGGTCAACGAGATGCTGTCCAAGAAGATCGTGGGATAGCCGCTGGAAATCCTGATATCATGCCGAGGAATGCCGACGGAGGAATGGGCATGGGACGGCCGCAGGATCTGTACGAACGCGATTTCTATGCCTGGGCGCAGGAACAGGCGAACCTGCTGCGCGCGGGCGACCTGTCGGCCGCCGATATCGGCCATATCGCCGAGGAGATCGAGAGCATGGGCCGCACCGAGAAGCGCGAATTGGTGAACCGGCTGACCATCCTGCTTCTCCATCTCCTCAAATGGCGCTTCCAGCCGACGTTCCAGGGAAATTCATGGCGGTTGTCCATCAAGGAACAGCGCATCCGCCTGACCGACCATCTGGCGGATAACCCCAGCCTGAAAGCCAAACTGCCCGAGGCCATGGCGGACGCTTACCGCTTGGCCCTAATCGAGGCGGAGCGCGAAACCGGGCTGGCCGAGTCCACCTTCCCGGAGGCTTGTCCCTGGAGCTTTCCGCAAGTCATGGACCATGGCTTCTGGCCGTCGAACAGTAATTGAAGATGCCATCCCTCCTCCCCTTCCCGCTGACCATCTGCGGCGTCGATGAACTGCCCGACCATGCCGGGCGGGGAGTCAGTCATGTGCTGACCATCCTCGACCCCGGCACCCCCGATCCCGAGCATTTCGGTGAGTTCGGCCCGCACAAGCGCACCCGTTGGGACTTCCACGACATCGTGAACACCCAAGACGGCCAGCAGCACCCCACCGAGCACAATGTGCGCGCCATCCTGGACTACGGCACCGCGCTTCAGGACGAGCCTGTCAACCATCTGCTGATCCACTGCTTCATGGGCATCTCGCGCTCCACCGCCACGGCGGTGATCCTGATGGCCCAGGCCAATCCCGGCCGCGAGGCCGAGGCCTTCGAACATCTGCGCGACATCCGCCCCTATTCCTGGCCCAATTCCCGCATGATCGCCATGGCGGATTCCCTGCTGGACCGCAAGGGCGCCCTGGTCGCGGCCATGAAGGACCACCACAAGACCATGGCACGGCTGCGCCCCGACATGATGCCCTATCTGCGCACCAGCGAACGCGCCGCCGAGGTGCCGGAGGAAGAGTGACGCTCAGTCGGGCTTGCCGCCGCCATAGCGGGTGCTGCGATAGGCGTCCAGGCTGCTTTCCACATCTTCGTCGCCGATGCCCGCCGAGCGCAGCACCTGTCTCGCCATCTGAAGGCTGGCCTCCACCGTTTCCGGAATGACGGCGGTGGCGCCGATCTTGTTCAAATGATCCTCGTGGATGCGGTCCTTGGCCCGGACGATGACCGGCATGCCCGGCACGGCGTGACGAACGGCGGCGATGGTGCGTTCCGACTGGCGCAGGGCGCCGACCGTGACCACCACCGCCCGGGCGCCGCCGATTCCCACCGAGCGTAAGACTCCCGGCTTGCTGGCATCGCCGAAATAAACCGGCAGGCCCTGCCGCCGCGCCTGGATCACCCGGTCGGCGTCCTGATCCAAGGCGATGAAGGCAATGTCATGGCGCTTCAGCAGCCGGGCGATGGCGCGGCCCATGCGGCCATAACCGGCGATGATGACGTGATTGGTGAGATGGCCGACGCCGCTGGGGGCCAGATCCTCGCTCTCGTGGCGGGCGAAGCGGCGCGACAGGGTTCGCCCCATTACGGCCAGGACCGGCGTCAGCACCATGGACAGGGCAGTCACCGCCAGCAGGATCTGCCCCGTCCTGGCATCGAGCAGCCGCAGCCCAATGGCGCGTTCGAACACCACGAAGGCGAATTCGCCGGTCTGCGCCAGCAGGAAACCCACCTGCAAGCCTTGCGGCCAAGCGATCTTCAAGATCCGGCACAGCCCCAGGATCACCAAGGTCTTGACCGCCAGTACCGCCAGGGTCAGGCCCAGGACATCACCGCCGCGAGACGCCACCAGCGGCAGGTTGATGGACATCCCCACCGTCATGAAGAACAGTCCCAGCAGCAGCCCCCGGAACGGCTCGATATCGGATTCCACCTGATGGCGATAGGGCGAGTCCGCCAGCATCAACCCCGCCAGGAACGCCCCCAGGGCCATGGACATTCCCGCTTCCGACGTCGCCCAGGCCACAGCCAGGACCAAGAGCAGGGTGGCGGCGGTAAACACCTCGGGGCTTCGGCTGGCGGCGATGAAGGCGTAGATGGGACGCAGGAACAGATGTCCGACTACGAAGATCGCCAGGACGGCGAGAACCGCCTTTCCCGCCGCCAGCCCGAGGGCGGGCAGGATATCGTGGCCGCTTGCCGCCATCAGCGGCAGCAGGGTCAGAATGGGAATGACCGCCAAATCCTGGAAGATCAGCACCGACACCGAGATGCGTCCGTGCTGGCTGAGCGCCTCGTTGCGCTCCACCAGCAGGGCCAGCACCGTGGCGGTGGACGACAGGGCCAGGGTGGTTCCCACCACCAGGGCCAGCGGAATCGCCAATCCCACCAGATGTCCAAGGCCAGCCAGGACAAGAGCGGTCACCGCCACCTGCAACAGTCCGAGGCCGAAAATATAGCGCCGCATGGTCCGCAGCCGCGACAGCGGCAGTTCCAGGCCGATGGCGAACAGCAGGAAGACCACCCCGAACTCGGCCAGCGGCCGGGTGGTCTCCAGATCCACCACCGGCCCCGGCGTATAGGGACCGAGAACGATCCCGGCGGCCAGATAGCCCAGCACCGACGGAATGCCGAAGCGTTGCAGCACCGGCACCACCACGACGGCGGCCAGCAGCAGGAAAATGACGTCGAACAGCAGTCCGGCTTCGGTCAAGGACAGGGTATCCCGGTAGAGAACAGGCTGCCAGTGTAGCGGCTTGGAGATAAGGGAGGGAAGCGGTGTCCCGCTCCCCTCGCCTCGATTTCATCCCCGGTTCAGCGCGCTGATCACCGCCTTCAGCGAGGCCATGGTGATGCCAGCATCCACGGCGGCGCCATGGGTGGGGGCATTGCCGCCCACGGCGATCTGGACATAGCAGGCCGCCTGGGCTTCGGAGCCGCCGCCGATGGCGTGCTCGTGATAGTCGCGCACCTTGACATGGATGCCGAGATCCTTGCCCAGCGCATGAACGAAGGCGTCCAGCGGCCCCGACCCGACGCCCTGGATCACCACGTCCTTACCATCGCGGAGCAGCGAGGCGGTCAGCGCCCGCTGGACTCCCTTGCCCACCGGCACGGTGGAGTAATCCACCAGTTCCAGCGTGCCGCCCCGGAAATAGGTGTCGGCGAAGGCGGTCATGATCTCGGACGATTCCAGCTCGCGGCCCTTCTGGTCGGCCAGTTCCTGGACGATGCGGGCGAATTCCACCTGCAGCGGCCGGGGGATTTCCAGCCCGTGGTCGCGTTCCAGCACGGCGGCGATGCCGCCCTTGCCCGACTGGCTGTTGATGCGGATCACCGCTTCGTAGCTGCGCCCCACATCGGCCGGGTCGATGGGGAGGTAGGGCACTTCCCAGGTGGGGTCGTTGGCGCTTTTGCGTGCCGCGAAGCCCTTCTTGATGGCGTCCTGGTGCGAGCCGGAAAAGGCGGTATAGACCAGATCACCGGCATAGGGGTGGCGCGGATGCACCGGCAGCCCGGTGCAGTGCTCGGCTGCGCGGCGCACCGTGTCGATGTCGGAGAGATCGAGGCCGGGATCAACGCCTTGGGTGTAGAGGTTCAGCGCCAGGGTCACCACGTCCACATTGCCGGTGCGCTCGCCATTGCCGAACAGGGTTCCCTCCACCCGGTCGGCGCCCGCCATCACCGCCAGTTCGGCCGCCGCCACGCCGGTACCCCGGTCGTTGTGGGGATGCACCGAAACGATGAGGGAGGCGCGATTCTTCACGGTGGTGCAGAACCATTCGATGACGTCGGCGTACAGATTGGGCGTCGACATCTCTACCGTGGCGGGAAGATTACAGATCATCCGCCGGGTGGGCGAGGCCCCCCAGGCTTCGGCCACCGCCTCGACGATTTCCACCGCGAAGTCGGGTTCGGTTCCGGTGAAGCTCTCGGGCGAATATTGCAGAGTCACCTCGCCTTCGGGGCGGGCGGCCGACAGGTCGCGGATCAGCGCCACGCCGGACAGCGCGAGATCGACGCAGCCCTTGCGGTCGATGCCGAAGACGATGCGCCGCTGCGCTTCCGAGGTGGAGTTATAGAGATGCACGATGCAGCGCTTGGCGCCCGCCAGCGCCTCGAAGGTGCGGCGAATCAGCTCTTCCCGCGACTGCACCAGAACCTGGATGGTGACCTCGTCGGGAATATGGCCGCCCTCGATCAGGGTGCGGATGAAGTCGAAATCCGTCTGCGAGGCAGAGGGAAAGCCGACCTCGATCTCCTTGAACCCCATGTCCACCAGGGTGGTCCACATGCGCATTTTGAGATCCGTGCCCATGGGATCGATCAGCGCCTGGTTGCCGTCGCGCAGATCGACGCTGCACCACATGGGGGGATGGTCAATGCGGCCGTCCGGCCAGGTGCGCGTGGCGGGACGAACGGTGGCATAGGCTTTGTACTTATTCTGAGCGGCGGGCATCATGGCCTCGTCCTCCTAAAATCTGTCGTTGCGGCGCAAGATTAACGACCACCGGGCGGCCATGGGAATCAGGCCCGGCGACCGCAAGTTAGTCGCAGCGACAACAACAGACCGAGACGATGGAATTGAGAGGATGACATCCGAGCAAACCTGACATGAACACCACTAGAACGCACAAAACCCCGGCGTCGTCTTTACGACACCGGGCGGCTTAGCAGCAGCAGGACAGTTGCGAAATGGGACATCATGGGGCCACACTGCCTGAGGCGGAGACGAAACGTCAAGCACTCCATTTACCAATGCACCATTTGCTCATACCAAAGATATGGCCTTTTCTTCCGGATGAGTGCTACTTTCCCCGAACCTTGACACTTATCAACTCCGAGGCGCGGCACCGGTTATGACCGATATGGAAGACCTCAGCTTCCTCGTCTTGCTCGCCGAAGATGATTCGGGTGATGCCCATCTGGTCAAGGCGGCCTTCGCCGACGGCAGCTATCCCTGCAAGGTGGAGCATGTCTGGGACGGCGTGGAAGCCATGGCCCGCCTGAACGCCGCCAAGGAAAGCGGCGCCCGCCTTCCCGATCTTCTGCTGCTCGACATCAACATGCCGAAGATGAACGGCATCGAGGTTCTGGCCATGGTCAAGGCGGATGCCGCGCTTCGCGATATTCCGGCGGTGATGCTGACCACGTCGGACGCGGAACGCGACGTGTCGGGCGCCTATCAGGCCGGTGCGTCCGGCTATGTCAGCAAGCCGGTGGATGTGGAGGGACTGTTCACCTCCATCCACGGCATCTCGGACTATTGGTTCGGCGTCATGCGCCGCCCTCGCTGACAGCGAGTCTTGATCGAACGACCGGGCACCGTCATGCCGACTGCTTGATTCCTGGTACGGCGGCCGAGTCCAACTCGTCGAAGCACGTCACGCGGTTGCGGCCCTGCCGCTTTGCCCTGTACATGGCGTCGTCCGCCAAGCGCTGGACCTCGGCGATGGTGGCGACCTCCGCGTCGGCGACGGCAACCCCGATACTGGCGGTAACCCTAAGGCGTTCCGAGCCGATATCGGGCATCAGCGCCTCGATGTCGGCCCGCAGCTTCTCGGCCAGCAGGCGAGCGCCCTCGCGGACGGTGTCGGGCAGCAGGACGCAAAACTCCTCGCCGCCGATGCGCCCCACCAGATCGCTCTGGCGGATCCCCTGTTCCAGACAAAGCGCCGCCGCCCGCAGCACGGTATCACCGGCATCGTGGCCGAAGCGATCGTTGACGCTCTTGAAGTGATCGAGATCGACGAACAGCATGGCGAACGGCGATCCAGTCCGCCGCGCCTGGCTCAGCGCCCCCTCGCACAGCCCGTAATAGGCCCGAGCGTTGAGCAGGCCGGTCAATGGATCGCGGGCCGCCATATGGGCCAGTTTCCGGTTGGCCTCGACCATGGCGTGGTGAAACGAGATGGAGCGAGCGGCATAGGCGTGGAAGAAGGCGCTGATATAGACCATGCCCAGCACCACCGTGATCAGCGCCCCCGGCGAATAGGGTGTCGGCAGATGGGGATTGGCGACGATCACGATGGCGATGGACGCCGCCGTGATGGCGATGCCGATGCGCGAGCCCAGAATCAGATAGACGCCCGGAAGGTTGAGAGCGAACCAGATGGCTCGCAATTCATCGGGACCGTTGAACAGCAGCACCATGACGTATTGCGCCAGGGCCAGGACGGCATAGGCCGGAGCCACGAGGCGCATGCGCTCGGGATGGCCGCGCAGGATAAGGAAGGCGGCGACGCTGACCGCCAGGAAGCCGCGCCCCACCATCACATAGATTGGATCGTAAAGGGGCGGCCCCGCCAGCACGGCCAATTGAAATAGTGCGGTGATGGTGATGGCGAAGACCAGCACGGCGCAGGTGAAGCGATACTGGAACTGGTGGTATTCGTCGCCCTCGCGGAAAGTGGCGTTCCCGAATACGACGCGCTTCAGCTCCATGTCCCAGCCCTTCCAGCCTGAAGCGGCCTAACCTAGCCAAAAACAATATATCTTTCGCGTGGGGCGAGATCAAGCGCTTGGGAACGCCATGCGGGGCATCCCCCTCATACCTAGACCTTCAACGCGCCAAGCCGTCAGTCGCTTGTCATTGAAATCGGCTAAAGCCCGGCCTTCGTCCTTGGGTCATAGCCGTGACGCGGCCCCCATTTCTCCACCAGCGCCTTGAATTCGCCGTTACGATCGGGCAGCACCACCTTCAGAGTGACCAGCTGGTCGCCCCGGATGCCCTTCGGCCCGGCGATCCCCCTGCCTTTCAGCCGCAGCACCGATCCGGTATTGGAATCGGGCGGAATGCTGAGGGCGACCTTGCCCTCGATGGTGGGAACGGTGATCTTTCCGCCCAGGACCGCTTCCTGCACCGAAATGGGGACGTCGAGCAAGATATCCAGTTCGCGGCGGGTGAAGTGGGGGTGACTGTCCACCTTGACGTCGATATAGGCGTCACCCGGCTCCACTCCGAAGGCTCCCATCCGCCCCTGGCTTTTCAGCCGCAGCGTCTGTCCATCCGTCGTTCCGGGGGGAATGCGGACCTCCACCGAGCGTCCGGGTTCCAACGTCACCCGCTTGGTGGCACCGGCCGCCGCCTCGATGAAGCTGACGGTGACCGTCTGTCGGATATCGACGCCACCCTGGGCACCGGAGGCCTGGGCGCGCCCCTTCTCCTTGCGCCGCAGCAGCTCGGACAAGATGTCGTCCACATTGTCGCCGAAGGGCGACCCGGCGCGGCGACCCCCGCCGGGACCGCCGCCGTGAGAGCGCCAGCCCCGTCGCTTGGCGGCGCCGGTCGCGTCGATATCACCGGCGTCGAACTGCGCCCGTTTGGTGGGATCGGACAGAAAATCATTGGCGGCGGTGATTTCCTTGAATCGCTCCTCCGCCTTCCGATCCCCTGGATTGAGATCGGGATGCAGTTCCCTGGCAAGCTTTCTGTAGGCTTTCTTGATGTCGTCGTCGGTAGCGGTCCGCGCCACGCCCAAGACCTGATAGGGATCCTTCACCGCGCCCTCATATCCACATGCGATTCGCGCATGTTACGGAATGTCGGGCGTCAGTGCCATTGCCTAGTTCTTCGCGGTCCAGCTTCCGTCCGGCTGGCGGCAGGCGGTGCCGTGAACCACCTCGTCCTTGCCGTCAACGACGATGGTGGATTGGTAGTCGCGGCAACGTTGGCCCGCCTCGTTGATGCTTTCGCCGGTCGGAGTGACGAAGCCGGAATTGCCGGTCTCGGGATTGCTCCAGCTGACCTTCTCGCCCACCGGGGCGTCGTGCGCCTTGTCCAAGGCGTCGTCGGCCTTGTCCTGGTCGGCCTTGGCCCAAGCCTTGCCCGCCGCCGATCCCGCCCAGGCGCCCAGCAGGCCGCCGACGGCCGTGGCCGCCATGTTGCCGATGCCGCGCCCGAACATGCTGCCGATCAACGCGCCGCCGATGGCCCCGACGCCGGTGCCGACGGCTTCCTTGGTGGGGCCTTCGGCGCAGCCCGTCAGGAGACCGGCCGCGACCACGACGGAAATGAGCTTGCTACGATGTTTCGACATGGGGCGCTCGCGCGTGTGAGGAGTGGTTCGCCTATACAGCTAGGCCCGAATTAAGGCATTTTTACGCTTGAGCATCCAAGGTGAAAAGCCAGTCAGCCATGTCAGCATCGCAAGACGATCCTCTTTCCCTCTTTCACGCATGGATGGGCGAGGCGGAAAAGAACGAGATCAATGATCCCAACGCCATGAGCTTGGCCACCGTGGATGGCGAGGGGCGGCCCAGTGTGCGCATGGTGCTGCTGAAGGGCGCCGACGAGGCGGGCTTCGTCTTCTACACCAATCTGGAAAGCCGCAAGGGCGTCGAGCTGGCCGCCAATCCCTTTGCCGCCCTGTGTTTTCACTGGAAAAGCCTGCGCCGCCAGATCCGGGTCGAGGGCCGCACCCAGCCGGTCACCGATGCCGAGGCGGATTCCTATTTCGCCAGCCGGGCCAGGACCAGTCAGATCGGCGCCTGGGCCTCCATCCAGTCGCGGCCTTTGAACGGACGCTTCGAACTGGAAAAGCGCATCGCCGAATACACCGCCAGGTTCGGGATCGGCGCGGTGCCGCGTCCGCCCCATTGGTCGGGCTTCCGGCTGGTCCCCGACCGCATGGAGTTCTGGCAGGACAAGCCGTTTCGGCTGCATGATCGTTTCATCTTTACCAAAGAGGACGGCGCATGGACACGGCGACACCTGTTTCCGTAACCACCGAGGCGGCCCATGGCCGCCTGATGCGGCTGGCCACCTATGCCTCCACCGCCACCGCGGCGGTGCTGATCTGCGTCAAGCTGGCCGCCTGGGCCGCCACCGGCTCCATGGCGCTGCTCT
Organism: Paramagnetospirillum kuznetsovii; assembly: GCF_003284725.1. Taxonomy (GTDB): domain Bacteria; phylum Pseudomonadota; class Alphaproteobacteria; order Rhodospirillales; family Magnetospirillaceae; genus Phaeospirillum; species Phaeospirillum kuznetsovii. Next base: position 284,402 of record NZ_PGTO01000003.1, read on the forward strand.
CCACCCTGATCGATTCGGTGCTCGACCTCGCCGCCTCGGTGCTGAACCTGATGGCGGTGCGCCACGCCTTGCAGCCGGCCGACCGCGAGCACCGATTCGGCCACGGCAAGGCCGAGTCCCTGGCCGGTCTGGGTCAAGCCGCCTTCATCACCGGCTCCGGCGGCCTGTTGCTGGTGGAGGCGGGCGGCCGCCTCGTCCGGCCGGAACAGGTGGTCCACGGCGACTGGGGCATCGCCGTGATGGTGTTCTCCATCGTCGCGACCGCCGCCCTGGTGAGCTTTCAGCGCCACGTCATCGCGCGGACCAAGTCCACCGCCATCTCGGCGGATTCCTTGCACTATGCGGGCGACGTCATGATCAATCTCAGCGTCATCGTCTCGCTGCTGCTGACCATGAACCTGGGATGGTCGGCCGCCGATCCCGCCTTCGCCATCGCCATCGCGGGCTGGCTGCTGTTCAACGCCTGGCAGATCATCAGGGGATCGCTGGACACCCTGATGGACCATGAACTGCCCGATTCCGACCGAGCCCGCATCCGCGATATCGCCAATTCCCATCCCATGGTCCTCGACCTGCACGATCTGCGGACCCGCACATCGGGACGCCAGGGCTTTATCCAGCTCCATCTGGAACTGCCGGGCGAGCTTTCGCTGATCCAGGCCCACGGCATCGCCGACGAGGTGGAAGGCGCCATCCAGGCCGCGTTTCCGTCCTTCGAGGTCATTATTCACGAAGACCCCTCCGGCATCACCGAGCATCATCACGATCCGGCCTGACCGAGGTCACGGCCCGGAGAACCCGGCCAAGGACTTCGCCAGTTGGTGAACCCGCTTGCGCACCTCGGGGTCGCCGATCCGGTAATAGGCCCTGACCAGATCGAGCGTCTCGCGGTTGCCCAGCAAGTCGATCTGGCGCAATTGGCTTTCCGGCAAAGTCCCCGCCGCGTGGGACGGGCAAGTGGCTTTCAACTCGTCACTCATCTCGGCGTAGAAGTAATCCACGTCCACGCCCAAGGCCCGCGCCAGATCGAACAGGCGCGAGGCGCCGATGCGATTGGCGCCCCGCTCGTATTTCTGCACCTGCTGGAAGGTCAGTCCCATGGCCGCCCCCAGGGCCTCTTGGCTGAGGCCGAGGACAGATCGCCGCGAACGCAGGCGCGCGCCCACATACACGTCAATGGGGTTGGGCTTCACGGGAGAATTGCGCCGTCGATTTGACTGAATAGCACTCGTCATGATGCACATCCGCATAAGTTGTGTAGATGCGCAATTTTACCCCCTCAGGAGTGACGTTCAAGTAGTATTCTTTTTAATGCAACAACCACAGTAATATATGCAACTTATTTTTCTTCACTTAAGTGTGTTTTCGGCAACTGTCGATTGATCAAGCAAAAACCCCGGGGCAATGCCCCGGGGTTTCGAAAGTCCGATCGGACGGCTGGATCAGCCGGCGATCTCGCAGCCCGCGAAGAAGTAGGCGATTTCGATGGCGGCATTCTCGGCCGAATCGGAACCGTGCACGGAATTGGCTTCCACCGACTCGGCGAAATCGGCGCGGATGGTTCCGGGGGCGGCATTGGCCGGGTTGGTGGCGCCCATGATCTCGCGGTTGCGGGCGACGGCGCCCTCGCCTTCCAGCACCTGGACGACGACCGGGCCGGAGATCATGAAGTCCACCAGTTCGCCGAAGAAGGAGCGCTCGGCATGCACCGAGTAGAACTGCTGGGCCTGTTCCTTGGTAAGGCGGACGCGCTTCTGGGCGACGATGCGCAGGCCGGCTTCCTCGAAGCGGGCATTGATCTTGCCAGTGAGGTTGCGCCGGGTGGCGTCCGGCTTGATGATCGACAGGGTACGTTCGGTAGCCATTCGTGAAATTCCTTTCGGCGGTTGCTCGCGCCGCGTCATCCATAGAAGATCATCGGCGGCTGCGTTCGCCCTCGGCGGCCGGGGCGCGAGGGACGGCGGGTTATAACGCCAACCGTGTCCAAGAGCAACGGGGTGTTTGTGACATCGCGGCGACCGTGCTATTGACCCGGCCATGCTTCACATCAACGACCTGACCTTTCGCTACGGCGGCCGGACCATCTTCGAGAGCGCCACCGTCCATATCTCCGCCGGACAGCGCGTCGGCCTGGTGGGGCGCAACGGCACCGGCAAGACCACGCTGTTCAAGCTGATCCTCGGCGAACTCCACCTGGATGGCGGCGAGATCAATCTGCGCCCGCGCGCCCGGCTGGGACGCCTGGCCCAGGAAGCCCCGGAAGGCGACATCAGCCTGATCGACTGCGTGCTGGCCGCCGATACCGAGCGCACCGAACTGTTCGAGGAGGCCGAGACCTGCACCGACGGCCACCGCATCGCCGAGATCCACGAGCGCCTGCTGGCCATCGACGCCCATTCCGCCCCGTCGCGGGCGGCCTCCATCCTGTCGGGCCTGGGCTTCAATGCCGAGGCGCAGTTGCAGTCGGTATCGGATTTTTCCGGCGGCTGGCGCATGCGCGTCGCCCTGGCGGCCTCGCTGTTCGCCAGCCCCGACCTGCTGCTGCTGGACGAGCCCACCAACCACCTGGACCTGGAAGCCACCTTGTGGCTGCAAAGCCATCTGGCCGCCTATCCCGGCACCTTGGTGGTGATCAGCCATGACCGCGAATTGCTCAACGAGGTCGCGACCCGCATCATCCATCTGGAAGGCGGCAAGCTGAACGCCTATGGCGGCAATTACGACCGCTTCGAGGCGACGCGGCGCGCCCGCATGGAGTTGCAGGGCAAGGCCTTCGTCAAACAGCAGGAACAGCGCAAGAAGATCCAGTCCTTCATCGATCGCTTCAAGGCCAAGGCCACCAAGGCCGCCCAGGCGCAAAGCCGGGTCAAGATGCTGGAACGCATGGATATGGTGGTCCCGGTGGTGGAGGACAAAGCCATGTCCTTCGACTTCCCCGACCCCGACCCCTTAAGCCCGCCCATCATCGCCATCGACCACGGCGTGGCGGGGTATGGCGACAAGGTGGTGCTGCGCGGCCTCGACATCCGCATCGACATGGACAGCCGCATCGCCCTGCTGGGCGCCAATGGCAACGGCAAGTCCACCTTGGCCAAGGTTTTGTCGGGTCGGCTCGATCTGCTGGAGGGTCAGTTCCGTAAGCCCTCCAAGCTGAAGATCGGCTATTTCGCCCAGCACCAGACCGAGGAATTGCGCCTGGACGAGACGCCCTTCGAGCATATGGCCATGCTGATGAAGGGGCTGCCCGAAGCCAAGGTGCGCGCCCAGTTGGGCCGTTTCGGCTTCGAACAGGACCGCGCCAATGTCAAGGTCTCCAGTCTGTCGGGCGGCGAGAAGTCGCGGCTGCTGTTCGCCCTGATGAGCCGGGAAGCCCCCCACCTTATGATTCTGGACGAACCCACCAACCATCTGGACATCGACGCCCGCGAAGCCCTGGTCTCGGCGCTCAACGCCTATGACGGCGCCGTGATCCTGATCAGCCACGACCCCCATCTGATCGAGCTGACCGCCGACAATCTGTGGCTGGTGGGCAATGGCGAGGTCAAGCCGTTCGACGGCGATCTCGCCGCCTATCGCCGCCTGCTGCTGGACATGGCCCGCGACGCAAGACGCGGCGGCAAGACCGAAGTCTCCGGCGATGCCGCCACCCGCAAGGCCGACCGCAAGGCCGCCGCCGAGGCCCGCGCCCAATTGGCCCCGCTGCGCAAGACGGCCCAAGCCGCCGAAAAGGCGCTGGACGACCTGCACAAGAAGCAAAAGCAGTTGGAAGCCCAACTGGCCGATCCCGCCCTTTACCGGGGGCCGTCGGCCAAGCTGACCGAACTGCGACGGCAGGAGGCGGACCTGGCGCGCAAGGTCGATGCCGCCGAGGCGACATGGCTGGAAGCCCAGGAAGCTCTGGAAGCCGCCCAGGCATAGCGCTTTCGTCCGTCACCGCGACACTGTAGGCTTGACGGAGTCGTGAACAGGCAAGCCTTACTCCGTGGTCGATTTCAACGCCCCTCTCCCACCCCCCCCAGCACTGGACATCAAGCGTCCACCGGAAGAGGTGCGTCAACTGCTCCGGCTATTGATCGGATTGGTGATGGCGCTGATGATCGGCGGCCTGATTGGTGGCCTTTACCATTTGCGCAATGTGGCGCTGGATGGCGCCGTCGCCAGCACTCAAGGCGTCGCCCGACTGTTGGACGAACACCTCGGCCGGACGCTGGCAACGACCGATGCCATCTTATATCGCGGTGCCAAGATCGCCACGGCGCGGGCCAAGGGCGAGATTTCCACCGACGAGGAATTGCGTGAATTCCAGCAGCTGGTCACCAGCCTGCCCGAGCGCGGCGCCATTCTCGCCACCGATGCCGACGGCAATGTCATCGTCAGTACCTCGGCACCAGATTCCAGCAACGTCAACATCGCGTTTCGGGAATGGTTCCAGGATTTGGCGGCAGGCGAGCAGGTCGTCGTCGGCCCCATGTTCCGCAATCGCTTCAACAATCGCCTGATTTTCACCCTCAGCCGCCGCATCTCCGACGATTTGGGCAATTTCGCGGGCATGATCAGCGTGGGAATCGATGTCAGCGTTTTTACCGATTATCACCGCAGCCTGGTGATTGGCCATAACGGCTTCGTCGCGGCCACCACCAAGGGAAACCTGATCCTGCGTCAGCCCGAACCAGAAGCCTTTGTCGATCGCTCGCTGGTCGGCGGCAAATTGGCCCAGGCCGCCGCCTCGGAACCCAACGGCACCCTCCGCTTCACCTCGGATCTCGACGGCATCGACCGCATCGTCTCTTACCGCACCTTGGCCGGTTTCAACGTGGAAGTCAGTGCCGGTCTGGCCGTGGACGATGTTCTGGCGCCCTGGCGAAAGACGGCGCTGTTGCTGGGCAGCGCCATGGCCGTCGTCGCCTTGGGGCTTTTGGGCGTGGCGTCCATGGCCTTTCGCGCCATCCAGCGTGAAGAAGCGATTTCCAGCGGGCTCGAGCGCACCGTTCACGAAAGGACCATGGAATCCGAGCAGCGCGCCTTGGAAGCCCGGCTGGCCAATGACAGCAAGACCCGATTCCTGGCCGCCGCCAGCCACGATCTGCGGCAACCACTGCAAGCGGCCGGTATGTTCACCGAAGTGCTTGCCGCCAATGTGACCACCCCCATGCAGACCAAGGTGATCGACAAGCTGCGACAGAGCATCGAGGCCACCAACTCGCTTCTGACATCGCTACTGGACGTATCCACCTTCGAGGCGGGCAAGATCAAGCCAAAGCTCACCAGCTTCCGCATCATGCCGCTGCTGAACGGTTTGGTGGATCAGGTGGAACCGGAAGCGTCGCGCAAGGGATTGTCCATCGGCGCCATTCCCAGTTCCTCGGTGGTAACCAGCGACGCGGTGCTGCTGGAACGGCTGCTGCGCAATCTGCTGGTCAACGCCGTTCGCTATACCGAGCGGGGCGGCATTCGCGTCGGCTGCCGTCATCGCGGCGCCAAGGTCGCCATCCAGATTTGGGACACGGGTGTCGGCATTCCCGCCGACAAGATCGGCACCATCTTCGACGATTTCACCCGCCTGGACGTCACCCAAGACCGTGGCGCCAGCAAGGGCCTAGGACTTGGGCTCGGCGTGGTCCGTCGCATGGCCTCGGTCCTGGGACACAAGCTCGAGGTAAAGTCCGTCCCCGGCAAGGGATCGTGCTTCACCGTCATCGTGGCTAAGGGGTGATTTTTTCGTCATGCGGACATGGCGCCGGGCGCGCCTCTTCCATCACGACCAACGTCGTCACATGGAAAAGCCACGCCTTTCGGCGCCGCCCCCATATAGGGCGGCACCGCGACCTGCTCCCTCGGGCGGGCGCCCCTTGCGCGGTCCGTGGCCTGCTTATCCCCTAAATTCGCCATAGGAATTTAGGGGGCAGGACACTAGGCCTGCACGTCTAGAATCTGTCCGACGCCCGACTTGCCGACGTCTTCGGGAGAGACGGCCTTGGGCTGTTGCTGCTGAGGTTGCGGGCTCTGCGCGACCACTTGCGCGAACACCTGGGCCGCTTGTTCCTCTTGCTTGATGGGCGTGAGGGGGGCTTGCGACCCGCTGGTGGCTTTCTGCAAGTACTGCGCCGAATTCGCGACGCCGACGGATGATACGTCCATGGTCCTGCCTTTCTGGCTGAACATAAGTAGCTAACGTTAACTCATTCTTCAGGAAATGTCACCACCTGGATTTCATGCCAAGCGTATGGGGTCGTCGGCTATTGTGGCTCGCCCATCAGGTCGCGGGTCATCTGGCCCAGCAGCAACGAGAAGCGACGGTCGTCGGCCCCGCCGATCTTGGCGACCCAGCCTCGCACCGAGGACAGCAAGGAATCGCCGTCGCAGAAGGTGGCGATCAGGTCGATACGTCCGCCATCGATCTTGATATTCGCCGCCTTGGCACGGCCAGCGCAGACGGCGCGCTCGTCCAGGTCGGACGCCGCCCCGGCCACCAGCACGATCCGGAAATTGGGCCGCGCCGCCACCGCCGGGTCCAGGGTCAGGGTGAAGGGGCGCCCCGGAATTCCCGCCGCCATGGCCGCGACGGCGACGCGGCGCAGATCCCCCGAGCCGGAGGCGAAAGGATCGCCCACCACGTCAAGCAGCAGCGGCCCGTTGTTGGTGGCGTAGACGAACGAACTCCAGGTCGCCGGACTGCGAAACCCCGGCACCGTGGACGGTCCGTCGCCGCACCCGCCGACCAGACTGGCCAGGGCGGCGGCACCCAGTGATATAAGCCGCTTCATCATGGCTTGAAGGTGACCTTTGGCGCCGATCCTGTCAACGCGGGCCTGCGGCTAGACGGTGATTTCGCCGCCGCCCGGTGAAGTGCTAGACTGGCTGATCGAATTGCGCTGGATTCCCTCATGGCCGACAATGCCGACCCGTTTCCCGATTTGGATGCCGCCGCCCTGGAGCGCGCCGAGGCCGCCCTGGCCAATTTGGCGACCCGCTATCTTGAATGGGCCGAGGCCGATCTGGTGAAGCTCGAAGCCGCCCTGGCGGCGGGTCGTTTCGACCAGATGTTCGGCATCGCCCATGACATGAAGGGTCAGGGCGCCACCTTCGCCTATCCCCTGGTCAGCGAGTTGGGCAATCGACTGTGCCGACTTGTGGAGACCGCCCCCACCCCTGATGCGGCGCAATTGGCGCGCATGGCGGCCCTGGTGGCGGCCATGGGAGAGATCATTCGCGGGCGGTTTTCGGGGGACGGCGGCGACATGGGCCGCCGCCTGCTCGCACTTTAGAGCCCCTGAATTTCCCTAAAGCCCTGGACGATCAACCGGGCACGGGCCGATTGACGGGCGTTGAGCGTCTTGGCGATGGCATCGCGCGCGGCGGCCGCTCCCTCTTCCCCCGCCGAGGCGGCAAGGTCGTACAATACGAAGGCGCGGACGGGATCCTTGACGAACAACCCGTCACCCTTGGCGGCGTGACCGCCCAGCGCCATGGTGGCCTCGGCGTGCCCTTGGGCCGCGGCGGCCTCCAGCCAGACGATGCCGGCCGCCATGTTCAGCGGCAGATCGATGCCGGTCACCAGCGCGCTGCCAAGATGGTATTGCGCCTCGGCATGACCGGCGCGGGCGGCGGCTTCCAGGCGGCGTTCGCCCTCCACCATCCCTGGCCGCACGAGGCTGATCTTTTCATCGCCCCCGGCGGGCTTGGCGGCATAGAGCACGGCGCCGAAGGGCAGCCCCTTGCGCTCGGCGTCCTTCAGGCTCCACTCCTCCTCGGTTGGCATCCGCCAGAAGCCCTGGCGGGCAAGCAGCAGACGACCGAGCCGGAACTGGGCTTCCACATCGCCGTAAAGGGCGATGGCGACCCGCAGCCAACCCTCGACGGCATCGTCATTGGGCGCGACCCCCAGCCCCTTGTCGAAGGCCTCGGCCAGAATCATGGGGGCGCGGGCGTCTCCGGCGGCGGCGGCGGCGGCGATCCAGGCGGCGCCGTCCTGGCCACCCAATGAGGCGATCTTTCCGGCCAGAACCATCTCGGTCCAGCGGGTGCGGGCCTCGGCATTGCCGAGGACGCCGGCACGATACAGCCACTGGCCGGCGGCCACCGTATCGCGGCCGACGCCCTGGCCGCGTTCATAGGCGGCGGAGACATCCAGCGCGGCCAAGGCATTGCCGTTGACCGCCGACAGGACCAGCCAGGACAGGGCGGCGTGATGATCGGTCTTGACGCCGTGGCCGTCGCGATAGGCCAGCCCAAGCTGATGCTGCGCCTCGGCCTCTCCCCTGGCGGCGGCGGCCATAAGGAGGGTCAGATGGCTGTCGGCGGCCGGTTTGGCCGACTTGACCGCCTTGCCCTTGGCAGGCTTGGCGGTTTCGGCCTGGACCGACAGCGGCAAACCGATTGCGATCAGCGCGGCGACGAATGCAGCGATCCTCATGAGGTACGGCTTTCCAAGTCCCTGGAGATGGGGGCGCATGATTCCACTTCCCGCGAGCGAAGGCAATCGGAGCTTGGAGGCGGGCGGCGTTTCTCCGGTAGCCTGCGACGCCCCAGCAAGGCAAACTGCCGGAAGACGCGGCGTGGAACGGACAATGAGCATGGGCAAGGGTGTCTTGATTGGGGTAATGGCGCTGCTCTGGGCAGGCTCGGCCATGGCCGAGCAGGTTCGGCTGACCTTCCTGCATGTCAACGATATCTACGAATACAGGCCGGTGGGCGGTCAGGGTGGGCTGGCGGAATTGATGACCCGCCTGGACGAGAAGCGCGCCAGCGTCGCCAATCCCGTCTTCACCTTCGGCGGCGACCTGCTCAGTCCGTCACTGGCCTCCAACATCACCAAGGGCGCCCATCTGATCGAATTCTTCAACGCCCTGGCGCCCGCCGCCGCCGTCCCCGGCAATCACGAATTCGATTTCGGCGCCGCCAATTTCGCCGTCAGAATCGGCGAATCCCGCTTCCCCTGGATCGGCAGCAATGTACTGGGGTCCGACGGCAAGCCGTTCGGCGGCATGCTGGCCTCGCTTCTGACCGAGATCGGCGGCGTCAAACTGGGCTTTCTCGGCGTGCTGACGAGCCAGACATCCCGAATGAGTTCCGCCGATGGCGTCACCTTCGCCGACGAGAAATCCACCGCCCTCGCCATGGCCCAGGAATTGCGCAATCGCGGCGCCGAGGTGGTGATCGCCCTGACCCATCAGGATATGGACGAAGACCGCCGCCTGGCCTTGAAGGCGCGTGGCATCGACCTGATCCTGGGCGGCCATGATCACGATCCCATCAGCTATAAGGAAGACGGAGCCCTGGTGGTCAAGGCGGGTCACGACGCCCAATTCCTGGCCGAGGTGGAAATGCTGGTCGACCGGCCCGATCCCGGCAAGACCGGCCCTACCACGGTGACGCCGCTGTCCTGGCGCTTCACCCGCGTCGCCGGTGCGCCCCCCAGCCCCAAGCTGGCCGGGCTGGCGGCAAGGGTGGACGCCCTCTTGGGCGACGCGCTGGAAGCACCGCTGGCCACCCTGACCACCGCCATGGACAGCCGGACAGGAGCGGTGCGCGGCGACGAATCCGCCATCGGCAATCTGTTCGCCGATGCGCTTCGCGCCCATTTCAAGGCCGATATGGCGCTGATCAATGGTGGCGGCCTGCGGGGCAATCGGCAATACGAGCCGGGCACCGTCCTGACCCGGCGCGACATCCTGGCCGAGATGCCGTTCGGCAACGCGGTCATGGCGCTGGACATCACCGGCAAGCAAATGCTGGCGGCACTGGAACATGGCCTGTCCGCCGTTGCGGCCAAGGCCGGGCGCTTTCCCCAGGTGTCGGGCCTCGCCGTCACCTATGATTCCACCAAACCCGTGGGCAGCCGGGTGATCTCCGCCCTGGTCAACGGCAAACCGCTGGAGCCCCGCCGGGTCTACCGTCTGGCCACCACCGACTATCTCGGCAATGGCGGCGACGACTATAAGGTGCTGACCGAGGCCACGGTGGTGGTGGACGCCAGCGGCGGACCGCTGCTGGCCAATGTGGTGACCGACTACCTGACCACCCAAAAGACCGTCGCCCCAAAGGTGGAAGGCCGGGTGGTGGCGGTCAGATAGGACGCCTTGTGCTCTTTCCGTTCCCCCTGTAGTCTCCGGCCATGTCCGACGCTTCCCGCATTCTGCTGCCCCATTGCCCGGTCCTGGTGACGGGGGCCAGGGGCGCCGTGGCGTTGGAGCCGGACGGCGAGTTCAAGCGGCTGTCCACCCCTCAGGCGGCGCGCTACGCCCGCAATGAATCGCCGCTGGTCTGCCACGGCCCGGCGGTGGCGGCCAAGTTGGGCCTGGACGATTTCATCCGCCTCGACATCCTGGAACTGTTCGCCTTCGTGCGGCCCGCCCGCTTTTGCCTGCCGACGCCGCGCGGCGTGGCCGAGTCCTTGGGCTTGCCTCGCCCGGCGGATATAGAGGACGAGGCCGAGGCGCTGTTGAGCGCGACACGGCGCCTGCTGGAGGAACTGGCCCGCGCCACCGCCGCCGAGAAGGCGTCCAAGGCGGTCGATACCCGTGGGCTGGCCTGGATGATGGCGCGGTCGGGCTGGGGCTGGGGCAGCCCCGTGCTGGCGGCGCTGGGCGTCCAGGGCGATGCCGGGCGCGGCGGCGGAGCCGCGCGGGTGTGGGAGCGGTTGCCGGAATGGAATGAATTCGCCCCCGAGCCGCCCGCCAGCAGCCTTCCCGTGGAGCCCGCCGAGGCCCGCGACCGCCTGGCTGCCATGCTGGGCGCCGGGGCGGAGCAGCGGCCCAGCCAGGCCGATTACGCTTCCGCCGTCAGCCAAGCCTTCCAGCCCCGCGACAAGGAGGGCGCGCCGCGTCTGGTGCTGGCCGAGGCGGGCACCGGCACCGGCAAGACCCTGGGCTATATCGCGCCCGCCAGCGTCTGGGCCGAAAAGAATACCGCGCCGGTGTGGATCAGCACTCATACCCGCAACCTGCAACGCCAGTTGGATTTTGAACTGGACCGCCTGTTCCCGCTGCCCCACGACAAGGCGCGCAAGGTGGTGATCCGCAAGGGCCGCGAGAACTATGTCTGCCTGCTGAATTTCGAGGAACAACTGAACCGCAACCGCAATCAGGACGCCCATGCCCTGGGCCTGATGGCGCGCTGGGTGCTGGCGACGCGGGATGGCGACATGGTGGGCGGCGATTTCCCCGGCTGGCTGGTGGATCTGCTGGGCCGGGCACGCACCATGGGCATGGCCGACCGCCGGGGCGAATGCGTCTTTTCCGCCTGCTTCCACTACCGCAAATGCTTCATCGAGCGCGCCGTGCGCCGGGCGCGCCGCGCCGACATCGTGGTGGCCAATCACGCCCTGGTCATGGTCCAGGCGGCGCTGGGCGGCCTTGACGACGGTTTCATGCCGACGCGCACCGTGTTCGACGAAGGCCATCACGTGTTCGACGCCGCCGACGCGGCGTTCTCCGCCCATCTCACCGGGTTGGAGGCCGCCGAGTTGCGGCGCTGGCTGCTGGGACCGGAGGGCGAGGCGGCGTCGCGCTCGCGGGCCAGGGGCTTGCAGCGCCGCGCCGAGGATCTGGTGGGGCATTCCGAGGACTGCGTGCGCGCCCTGGAACAGGCCCTGGCGGCGGCCCGCGCCCTGCCCGGCCCCGGCTGGCTGCAGCGCCTGGGCGAAGGCGCCGCCCATGGACCGTCGGAGACCTTCCTGGCCCTGGTGCGCCAGCAGGTCTATGCCCGCGCCCCCCACGGCGATTCGCCGTTCAGCCTGGAGACCGAGAGCCGTCCACCGCTGCCCGACCTGCCGCTGGCCGCCGCCGATCTGGCCCAGGCGCTGGGGCGGCTGGGGGCGCCCTTGCAGGTGCTGATGAAATCCCTGGCAAGCCTGCTGGACGACGAGGCCGCCGATCTCGACTCCTCCACCCGCTCGCGCATCGAGGGCATCTGCCGCTCCATCGAGCGCCGCGCCCTGCTGCCGCTGGCCGGATGGAAGGGCATGCTCGACACCCTGGCCAGCCCCCTCCCCAACCCTCCCCCGGCACAGCCGGGGGAGGGAGGGCCCCGCGAAGCGGGAGGGTGGGGGCAATATGTGGACTGGCTGTCGGTGGAACGCATGGACGGCCGCGACATGGATGTGGGCATGCACCGCCACTGGGTCGATCCCACCATCCCCTTCGCCAAGGCGGTGGTGGAGCCCTCGCACGGGGTGGTGATCACCTCGGCGACCCTGCGCGACGGCTCCGGCGATACCGAGGTTGACTGGCGGGCGGCGGAACGGCGCACCGGCGCCGCCCATCTGCCCGGCGCCGCCTTGCGCGCCGCCATGGCCTCACCCTTCGATTATCCGGCCCAGACCAAGGTGCTGATCGTCACCGATGTGCGCAAGGACGACATGGATCAGGTGGGCGCCGCCTATCGGGAACTGTTCCTGGCGTCGGGCGGCGGCGGGCTGGGCCTGTTCACCGCCATCTCGCGCCTGAGGGCGGTGCACAAGCGCATCGGCGGCCCGCTGGAGGATGCCGGTATCCCCCTGCTGGCCCAGCATGTGGACAATATGGACACCAGCACCCTGGTCGACATCTTCCGCGCCGAGGAGGAATCCTGCCTGTTGGGCACCGACGCGGTCAGGGACGGCGTCGATGTGCCGGGCCGGTCGCTCAGGCTGATCGTGTTCGACCGAGTGCCGTGGCCGCGCCCCGACATCCTGCACAAGGCGCGCCGCGCCCATTTCGGCGGCAAATCCTATGACGACATGATCACGAGGCTGCGCCTGAAGCAGGCCTTCGGGCGGCTGGTGCGCCGGGCGGGCGATCACGGGCTGTTCGTGCTGCTGGACCCCATGATGCCGTCGCGGCTGTTCGGCGCCTTTCCCGACGGCGTCGTGCCGGTCAAGGTGGGACTGGCGGAAGCGGTGCGGATGACGACCGAGTTCCTGGCGCGGGAGTAATTCCGACGAGCCTTGGCGAGGAGTTGCGGGCAAGGCCCGGCGCGCTCCATGGCGCGAAAGCCAAGCCGCCGGAGGCGGCGCCCGGCGACTGAGGGACAAACAACAGACCCTATTCCGGGCAGATCAGTTCCACCGTGTCGTTCCCCACCGAAATCTCGGCGGGCAGGCGGGCGACGATGTCGCCGTCGCCCTGGACCGGGGCGCCGCGCGGGCCGGTGATCAGCAAGGTGCGGGCCGAGATCACCTGGACCTCGGGCAATTCCGACAGCTTGCCCATGGGCAGCGCCAGACCGTAGCGCAACACGCCGCTGATGCCGCTGTTGGGCAGGATGCAGACTTCCAGCATGGGTTCTTCCAGACTGGCGTCGGGGGCGGCGATGAAGGGACCGCCGTAGAAGCGGCCCTTGCAGGCGACCACCATGCGGCCCTCGTATTCCACCCCGTCGGCGCGGATACCCAGCTTGGGGAAATCGTAGCCCACCGCCTGTTTCAGGCTTTCCACCACATAGGCCAGCTTGCCGGTGCGGCGCTTCAGGGCGACGTTGACGCCCGCCACCACATGGGCGTCCAGCCCGGCCCCGGCCATCAGCAGGAAGCGGCGGCAATTGGCCACCGCCACATGCACATGGCGGGCGGGGCCGAAGGCGATGGCGCGGGCGATCTGGTCGAGATTGCGGGGATCGAGGCCGATCTCGCAGGCCAGCACATTGGCGGTGCCCAGGGGAATCACCCCCAGCGCCAGTCCGCCCGATCCGCGCCCCAATCCGTTCAGAACCTCGTTGACGGTGCCGTCGCCGCCAGCGGCGATCACCGCGTCGTAAAGGTCGGGTGAGGCCTGGGTCGCGAAATCCTCGGCATCGCCGCGCTGGCCGGTTTGCTTGGAGGTGACGGCGCAGCCCAGCAGTTCCAGGCGCTCGATCACGTCCAGCAGGCGACGCTGCTTGTGGCGCCCGGCGGTGGGGTTATGGACGACCAGCACCCGACGAGGCGTCGTCGGGACACAAAGGGCGGCGGCGGAATCCGTCATGCGAGGTGATTGCATGACGCGGTGTATATCGCGACGGCGAAGCCCAAAGTATTAAATTAATGTTACAGAATTAATTCGGATTAATGAAATGTAATCTGCGGGAATCAAAATATATGTACACGGAGACCCGCAAGACACTAAAAGCATACAGCAAGGTCTATCGAGAACTGTGATCGGATGTTTAACCGATGAACGCCAATCCAGACACAAAGCGGCGTTACAGGACCATCTGGATTTCCGATATTCATCTTGGAACCCGTGGCTGCAAGGCCGACGATCTTCTGGATTTCCTCAAGAACACCGAGTCGGACACCCTCTATCTGGTGGGCGACATCATCGACGGCTGGCGCCTGCGCCGCTCGTGGTACTGGCCCCAGGCCCATAACGACGTGGTGCAAAAGGTGCTGCGCAAGGCGCGCAAGGGCACCACCGTCTTCTTCATTCCCGGCAATCACGATGAATTCGCCCGCGAATATCACGGGCTGCTGTTCGGCGACATCAAGTTGGAAACCACCGTCATCCACCAGACCGCCGACGGCAAGAAATTGCTGGTGCTGCACGGCGACGCCTTCGACGGCGTGGTCAAGCATGCCAAGTGGCTGGCCCATCTGGGCGACGGGGCCTATACCCTGGCGCTGGGCCTGAACCACTGGTTCAACGTGGTGCGCCGTCGCATGGGATTTCCCTATTGGTCGCTGTCGGCCTATCTGAAGCACAAGGTCAAGAACGCCGTCCAGTTCATCGCCGACTACGAACAGGCGGTGGCCGAGGAAGCGCGCCGCCATGGTGCCGACGGCGTTGTCTGCGGCCATATCCATCACGCCGAAATGCGCGATCACGGCGGCATTCTGTACTGCAACGACGGCGACTGGGTCGAGAGCTGCACCGCCCTGGTGGAGAATTTCGACGGATCGCTGGAAATCCTCCATTGGCTGGGACGATCCGCCGTCTCCACCGTCACCGAAAGTCCCATGACCGCAGGTCACGGCCGCGACGGCGGCCGCGCGCCACATGGCGCGGAAGCCTAGGGGTGCGGAGCACCCCGCCCGGCGCTTGAGGGCGCCTGAAGCAAGGAGAAGGTATGCGCATACTCGTCGTTTCGGATGCTTGGCGTCCTCAGGTCAATGGTGTCGTCCGCACCCTCGACACCCTGAAGGGCGAGCTGGAACGCACCGGCCACGACGTGGTCATGGTCACGCCGGACCGGTTCCGCAGCATTCCCTGTCCCACCTATCCCGAAATCCGCCTGGCGTTGCGCCCCGGTCGCAAGCTGGCCCAAATGATCGAATCGGCGCAGCCCTGCGCCATCCACATCGCCACCGAAGGCCCGCTGGGCTGGGCGGCGCGGCGCTATTGCATCCGCCGCGGCCTGCCCTTCACCACCGCCTATCACACCCGCTTCCCCGAATATATCCAGGCCCGCTTCCGGGTGCCGTTGCGCATGTCCTACGCGGTGATGCGGCGCTTCCACGGCGCCTCGTCCTCGGTGATGGTGGCCACCCAAGGCATCGAGACCGAACTGGTGCGGCGCGGCTTCGGCAATATCAGCCGCTGGTCGCGGGGCGTCGATACCGAGATGTTCCGCCCCCGCCCCGAGGCCAAGGGCGAGTCCGGCCCCTTCGCCGGATTGCCCCGCCCCATCTTCCTCTATGTGGGTCGGGTCGCGGTGGAGAAGAACATCAAATCCTTCCTCGCCCTCGACCTGCCCGGCACCAAGGTGGTGGTGGGCGATGGCCCCCAATTGGACGAGATGAAGCGCCGCCACCCCGAGGTCCACTTCACCGGCGCCAAGTTCGGCGAGGAACTGGCCACCCATTATGCCGCCGGGGACGTTTTCGTCTTCCCGTCGCGCACCGACACCTTCGGCCTCGTCCTGCTGGAAGCCCTGGCCTCGGGCCTGCCGGTGGCGGCCTATCCGGTGCCCGGCCCCAACGACGTGATCGGGGCGCATCCGGTGGGCGTGCTGGACGGCGACTTGCGAAGGGCCGCCCTGGGCGCCCTCGATCTCGATCCCATCGGCTGCCGCGCCTATGCCCTGGAGTTCTCGTGGTCGGCCGCCACCCGACAGTTCGTGGACAATCTCGCCCCGTTCGAGACTTTTCCCATGCCGGGGCGGCAGGCGAAGCGATTGTCAGTGGCCTGAGCGAGGACTAGACTCAAAGCCCAATGCATCGCTGTGGGGGCTTAAAGTCCATGACCAATCCAACCCGGCTTCCCGCTTGGGCCGCTCTTGAGGCAAGGGCGGCCAAGATCGGCGCGCGCCCCATGCGCGATATGTTCGCCGCCGACCCCGACCGTTTCCGCTCGTTCTCGCTGCTTTTGGGCGACCTGCTGCTGGATTATTCCAAGAACCGGATCGACTGCGACACCATGGGGCTGCTGGAAGCCCTGGCCAACCAGTCCGGGGTGAGCGAAGCGCGCGACGCCATGTTCTCGGGCGAGAAGATCAATGCCACCGAGCGCCGGCCGGTGCTGCATGTGGCGCTGCGCAACCGCTCGGACCGACCCATGCTGGTGGATGGCCACGACGTCATGCCGCAGGTCAGGGCGGTGCTGGCCAAGATGAGGGACTTTTCCGACCGGGTGCACTCGGGCCGGTGGAAGGGCGCCACCGGCAAGACCATGGCCACCGTGGTCAATATCGGTATCGGCGGCTCGGACCTGGGGCCGGCGATGGTGACCGAGGCGCTGAAACCCTATCAGCGGCCCGATCTGGCGGTGCGCTTCATCTCCAATGTGGACGGCAGCCACGCCGCCGAGGTGTTGAAGGCGTGCGACCCGGAAACCACCCTGTTCATTGTGGCGTCCAAGACCTTCACCACCCAGGAGACCATCGCCAACGCCACCACCTGCCGGGATTGGCTGGTCGGCACACTGGGCGAGGCCGCCATCCCGAAGCATTTCGTGGCGCTGTCCACCAATGGCAAGGCGGTGGCCGAATTCGGCATCGACACCGCCAATATGTTCGAGTTCTGGGATTGGGTGGGCGGGCGCTATTCCCTGTGGTCGGCCATCGGCCTGTCCATCGCGGTGGCGGTGGGATTCGACCGCTTCGAGGAATTGCTGGACGGCGCCTTCGCCATGGACGAGCACTTCCGCACCGCGCCGCTGGCCGCCAACATGCCGGTGATCCTCGCCATGCTGGGGGTGTGGTACGGCAATTTCCTGGGCGCCCAGGCCTATGCCGTACTGCCCTATGACCAGTATCTCCACCGGCTGCCGGCCTATCTGCAGCAGCTGGACATGGAGAGCAACGGCAAGGGCACCGCCAAGGACGGCAGCCCCGCCACCTGGCAGACCGGCGCCATCGTGTTCGGCGAGCCCGGCACCAACGGCCAGCACGCCTTCTATCAGTTGATCCACCAGGGCACCAAGCTGATCCCCTGCGACTTCCTGGCCGCCGCCGAGACCCATAATCCGCTGGGCGAGCATCACCTGATGCTGCTGTCCAATTTCCTGGCCCAGCCGGAAGCCCTGATGCGCGGCAAGACCGAGGACGAGGTTCGCGCCGAACTGACGGCGGTCGGCATGAGCGAGGCCGAGATCGCCTTCCAACTGCCGCACCGGGTCTTTTCCGGCAACCGACCGACCAATTCCTTGCTGTATCGCCGCCTCGATCCCCGCACGCTGGGCATGCTGATCGCGCTGTACGAGCACAAGGTCTTCGTCCAGGGCGTGGTGTGGGACGTGTTCAGTTTCGATCAGTGGGGGGTCGAGCTGGGCAAGGTGCTGGCCAAGAAGATCCTGCCGGAACTGTCGTCCACCACCCCGGTCAGCGGCCACGATTCCTCCACCACCGGCCTGATCGCGCAGTTGCGGGCGTGGAGAACCCCCCATCCGGGCTGATTAGAGAAATTCTGGTAATTTTACCGCCCGCCCCTTATACCTACGCAGGGGAAGTTACTACACCGCTGGTATAAGTAGCGGTGGCCGTGGGCGGCGGGGAATGACCGAACAGAGCAGACTGAACGCGGCGGCGGAGCGCCGACGCATGGGGCCACGTTTCAGCGCCAACTTCATGATGGTGCTGGAAGTGTCGCGCGACCTTGCCTGTCTTTGCGCCGACGGCGTCATCTTGGATATCAACAGCGCCGGAACTCCCATGCTGGGGGCCGAACGGGCCGACCAGCTGATCGGGCGGCGCTTCTCCGATCTGGTGGGGGACGATTATACCCAGGTCGTCGATGAGCTGCTGCGCCTGACCGAAGTGGAACGCTCCACCATTCCCGTGCAACTGCGGCGCCTCGATGGCTCGGCGGCCGACAGTGAATTGCAGATTCATCCCGCCCGGGAATTGGGACCGGGCCACGCGGTGGTCATCGGCCGCGACATCAGCCGCCAGGGACGGTTGGCCCGCACAGCCCGCGAGAGCGAGGACCGCTTCCGGGTGCTGGTCGAGAAGTCCATGCATCTCGTCGCCCTGTGCCATGGCGGCCGCATGGTCTACATCAACACCGCCGGAGCGCGTATGCTGGGCGCCGCAACGGCCGGCGACTTACAGGGCACCCCCGTGGCCGACATGTTCCACGGCGAGTATCGCGCCATTTTCGGCGGCGACCTGACCCTGCTGCTGGGGGAAACCGACATGATGCCGGTTCGCCTCGCCAACCGGGACGGCGGTGCCTTCGACGCCCAGATCAAGGTGACGCCGCTGCCCTCGGCGGGGGTTGTCCCCGAATTCATGATCGAGGCCCGCGACATCTCCAGCCATCTGCGGGCGGTCGCCGCGCTGCGGCACATGAACGAAACCCTGGAAGCGCAGGTCTCCGAGCGAACCCGCGAACTGGCGCAAGAGCGTTCCCATGCCCTCGAAGCCAAGTCCTTCGTGGAAAGCCTGCTGGAAGCCGTCCCCAACCCCTTGTGGTGGAAGGGAGTCGACGGCTGCTTCAGGGGCTATAACCGCGCCTTTCGCGAAATGCACGGCATCGGCCCGACGGAATGGATCGGGCGGTCCTCCATCGAAACCCTGCCGGCCTCGTTTGTTCCAACCGCCATCATGTCCGATACCAAGGCCATGATGACGGGCACCCTGATCCAATACGAAACGCAACTGGAAGTCGCCGACGGCAGTCTTCATGACATGGCGGCCAGCAAGATCGCGTGGCGCTCGGCCGACGACGTCCCCGAAGGGGTGATCGGCGTCATGCTGGACATCACCGATCGCAAGGCCATGGAGGCCGAATTGCGCCGCATGGCCACCACCGATGTGCTGACCGGCGTCTATAATCGCCGCCATTTCATGACCATCATCGGCACCGAGGTGGAGCGTGCCCACCGTCATCCCCGGCCGGTCACCGCCCTGATGCTCGACATCGATCATTTCAAGCGCATCAACGACACTTTCGGACATCCGCTGGGCGACGAGGCCATCAAGGCCATGGCCAACGCCTGCCAGGACGCCATTCGCACCGTCGATGCTCTGGGCCGCCTGGGCGGCGAGGAATTCGCCATCGTCCTGCCCGATACCGATCTTGCCGCCGCCATGGTGGTGGCCGAGCGCATCCGCGCCGCCGTCATGGCCATCTCCATTGCGACGGGAAAGGGAGTGGTGGAATTCACCACCAGCATCGGCGTCGCCCAGCTCTGCGATGACGACGGCAATGCCGAGGGGCTGCTGTCGCGGGCCGATGCGGCGCTTTATGCCGCCAAGAACGGCGGCCGCAACAAAGTGGTGGCGGCTTAAGGCCTTCTCCTCGGCGGATCAAACCGGCTACACTGCCGCCACCATGTCCGTCCGCCTCCTCCCCCCCACCCTGGTCAACCAAATCGCCGCAGGTGAAGTGGTGGAGCGTCCCGCCTCGGCGGTG
This sequence comes from Paramagnetospirillum kuznetsovii, assembly GCF_003284725.1. GTDB lineage: Bacteria > Pseudomonadota > Alphaproteobacteria > Rhodospirillales > Magnetospirillaceae > Phaeospirillum > Phaeospirillum kuznetsovii. Next base: position 304,149 of record NZ_PGTO01000003.1, read on the forward strand.
AAGGAACTGGTGGAAAACGCCATCGACGCCGGGGCGTCGCGCATCGACGTGGTGCTGATCGAGGGCGGCCAGGCCCTGATCTCGGTCACCGACGACGGCGGCGGCATGGGGCCGGACGAGATGGATCTGGCGGTGGAGCGCCACGCCACCTCCAAGCTGCCCGACGACGATCTGGTGCGTATCCGCTTCCTGGGTTTCCGGGGCGAGGCGCTGCCCTCCATCGGCTCGGTGGCGCGCCTGACGCTCACCAGCCGACCCAAATCCGCCGAGTCCGCCTGGAGCCTGACGGTCGAAGGCGGCGCCAAGGCGAAGCCGGTTCCGGCGGCGCTGACGGCGGGCACCCGCGTCGAGGTCCGCGACCTGTTCTACGCCACCCCCGCCCGCCTCAAATTCCTGAAATCCGCCCGTGCCGAGATGGCGCAGGCCTCCGACGTCATCGAACGCCTGGGCATGGCCCATCCCGCCATCGGCTTCACCCTGTCCGACGGCAGCCGCAAACTGCTGGATCTGGCCCCCAAGCGCGGCGAGGCCAAGGCCGCCCTGCTGTCGCGCATCGCCCAGGTGGTGGGCCGCGACTTCGAGGCCAATGCCCTGGAACTGAATGCCGAGCGCGACGGCGTGCGGCTGACCGGCTGGGCGGGCCTTCCCACCTACAACCGCGCCAGCCCGGCGGCCCAGTACCTGTTCGTCAACGGCCGTCCGGTCAAGGACCGGCTGGTGATCGGCGCGGTGCGCGGCGCCTATCAGGACGTGCTGAGCCGCGACCGCCATCCGGTGGTGGCGCTGTTCCTCGATCTCGACCCCGAGCAGGTGGACGTCAACGTCCATCCCGCCAAGGCCGAGGTGCGCTTTCGCGATTCCGGCAATGTGCGCGGCCTGATCGTCGGCGCCATCCGCCATGCCCTGGCTGGCGCCGGTCACCGGGCCAGCACCACGGTGTCCGAGGCGACCATAGGAGCGCTGGGCGGCACCAACCGCCCCACCTATTCCTGGCAGGCGCCCGCCCGTCCGTCCCTGCCCCTGATGCGGATGGGAGAAGCGGCCCAGGCGCCGTTCGGACTGGCCGAGGCGCTGCCCGGCCTGGACTTGTCCCCCTCGGCGCCGCCCGGCGACACCGCCGAGATCGTGCCGTCCGACTATCCGCTGGGAGCGGCGCGCGCCCAGTTGCACGATACCTATATCGTCGCCCAAACCGCCGACGGTCTCGTCATCGTCGATCAGCATGCCGCCCACGAGCGTCTGGTGCTGGAACGCATGCGCCAGTCCATGGAAGACGGCGGCGTCAAGCGCCAGGGGCTCTTGCTGCCCGAAGTGGTGGAACTGGGCGAGGCGGGTTGCGCCCGCGTGATGGAACGGGCGGACGACCTCGCGGCGCTGGGCCTCGTGGTGGAGGGATTCGGCCCCGGCGCCGTGGTGGTGCGCGAGACTCCCGCCCTGCTGGGCGATTGCGATGTCCAGGGCATGGTGCGCGACCTGGCCGACGAACTGGCGGAATGGGGCCAGGGTCACTCGCTGCAGGAACGGCTGCTGCATGTCTGCGCCACCATGGCCTGCCACGGTTCCGTGCGGGCGGGGCGCAGGCTGGGCATCCCGGAGATGAACGCCCTGCTGCGCCAGATGGAGGCGACGCCACTGTCGGGCCAGTGCAACCACGGCCGCCCCACCCATGTCAGCCTCAGCCTCGCCGATATCGAGAAGCTGTTCGGGCGGAGGTAGAAAGACCCATCAATACGGCTTCTTGCGGCAACCGGCATTCCGCCTTAAGTTTCCAGGTCGTGGATGTTTCTTAGTCGAACCATCCCTTCCAAGGGCGCTTGAAGGACGATCCCGTGCTGACCTCGGTCAAGATTCGCAATTATAAATCCATCGAATCGGTTCCGCTCGATCTTGGCCGCATCAACGTTCTGATCGGCGAGAACGGCGCCGGTAAAAGCAATATCCTGGAAGCCATCGCCCTGGCCGGAGCGGCCAGCGCGGGCAAACTCAACAACGAATTCCTGGCATCGCGCGGAATTCGAGTTGCCGATCCGCAACTCATGCGCCCAGCCTTCGCCGATGGCACCGAAAACACCCCCATTGAAGTCGATCTCGTTGATGGCAGTGGCACTTCATATGAGTTAGAGCTTAATAACGATAATGCCCCATACTCCCAGTGGCAGTGCAGCTTTAATGGCGGCAGCGGCAATTGGATTGATTTTGATAAATTTGGCCCAGCCCTATTGGCAGAGAGGGCAAAGAATGAATCTATCAAAAACGACCTCTCAATATTCATAAACACATTAGACTCAATAATTGAGTTAAATTCTTTAGAAGAAACCACACATAATGACAACGCTAACAAGACACATCGCATTGACATTGGAGGCGACCTTCCAGTATTTTTTGAGTTTTTGAAAAAAGAAGCTCCAAAATTTACGAAAATATCAGACCACATTGGCGGCTTTATCATTTACTCACCGGAAAATACGTCTTTGCGCCTATTCGAGCGCGATGGCCAAGTCGAACCGCTGGGGATCAATGGCGAGGGGCTGTTCAAACTCTTATCCGTGATCTTCGACGGCGACGACCTTCAAGCCATCGACAGCATCCGGCGCGGTCTCCGGCTGTTCGGCTGGTTCAAAAATTTCGACGTCCCCAAGGAGACCAGCCACGGTCGCCGCGGCATTCAGGTTCATGACCGTTTCGTCGAGGCCACCAATCGAATTCTCGACCAGAAAAGCGTCAACGAGGGTTTCTTGTTCCTGCTGTTCTACGGCGCCTTGTTTTCCAGCAAGCTGACCCCGCGGTTCTTCGCCATCGACAATGTGGATGCGTCTTTGAACCCGAAGCTCTGCCAGCACATGGTCAATTATCTGGGCAAGCTTGCGAAAGAGAACGGCAAGCAGGTCATCATGACCACCCATAACCCGGCGGTGCTGGACGGACTGAATCTTGACGACGACGACCAGCGGCTGTTCGTCGTCTCGCGCGCGACCTCGGGGCGGACCAAGGTTCGCCGCATCGAAAAGCCCAGGACGGTCGATGGCGCTCCGCCGGTCCGGCTGTCGGAGGCATTCCTGAGGGGCGCGCTGGGCGGATTGCCCAAGGGCTTCTAACCATGACGACATTTGCCCTGATCACCGAAGGGATCACCGACCAGATCGCCTTGGAGCTGATTCTTGAGGGCCATTATCGTGGCAAAACCGACCAAGACATCGACGTCGAACCGCTCCAGCCCACTCGTGACGCCACGGACCAGTCACGGCTTCCATCGGACGCGTTCGGCGGCTGGGAACTGGTGCTGGAATATTGTTCGCTCCACGACCGCATTCACGAAGCCTTGGCCTTTAACGATTATCTGGTCATTCAGATCGATACCGATTGCGGCGAGGAGGTGAATTACGGCGTTCCCCTGACCATCGACGGGGCCGAGCGCGCGATCCCCGATCTGGTGGAGGCGGTGCGGGCAAGAATCATCGCCTGTTTGAGTCCTGAACTCCATGAGACGTACAAGGGTCGGATTCTATTCGCGATCTGCGTCCACTCCCTGGAATGCTGGCTCCTCCCCCTGCATGAGAGGCAAGGAGACAAGAAGAGAAAGACTCACGCTTGCGCTGACAAACTGCAACGTGCGCTGGCGCGGAAGACGATTAACTTCGCCAAGGATTATGACACCTACCGCGACATTGCCTTGGAATACCGAAAAGCCAACCATGTGGCGCGCAATTTGGAATTCAACGAGAGCTTCGCCATCTTCATCAATGATCTGCCGGTTCTTTAATCCGCTGTCTCTCGCGGCCAATCATCGTCAGTCCGTGCCGGGTTACTCCTGATTCGTGAGGGGTGGCGCTAGGGGCTTGCCGAAAGCATCGCATCGGCGTAACCCTTGAATCATTCCAATGGCGGATGAGGTGTGCCGATGATCTCCCTGATGATCAATGGCGAGCGGCGCAAGGTCGACGCCTCTCCCGACATGCCGCTGCTGTGGGTGTTGCGCGACCAGCTCGGCCTGAACTTCACGCGATATGGCTGCGGACAGGGCCTGTGCGGCGCCTGCACCATCTTGTTGGACGGCGAGCCGGTCCGCGCCTGCATGACCCCGGTGGGCGAATTGGCCGGGCGCCGGATCACCACCATTCACGGCCTCGAAGGCGGCGTCGCCAAACTGGTCAAGGCCGCCTGGGTCGAACTGGACGTGCCGCAATGCGGCTATTGCCAAGCGGGACAAGTGCTGGCCGCCACCGTCCTGCTGCGCAAGAACCCCAAGCCCAGCGACGCCGATATCGACGACGCCCTGGACGGCCATCTGTGCCGCTGCGGCACCTATCGACGCATCCGCGCCGCCATTCATCTCGCCGCCAGTCGGCTGGGCGGCGCGCCATGAGCCGCTTTGATGCCACGGCCCTCGGCCGCCGAGACTTTCTCAAGGTCTGCGGCGCGGCGGGCCTGACCCTGGCGGCGGGCAGCACCGCCGCCGCCGAACCGGGCGAATTCGTCGCCAATGCCTTCGTGTCCATCGCCGCCGACGGACAGGTGACGGTGACCGTCAAGCATCTGGAAATGGGCCAGGGCGTCGCCACCGGCCTGCCGGTCCTGGTGGCCGAGGAATTGGAAGTCGATCCCGCCGCCATCCAGATCGCCTACGCCCCCGCCGACGCCAAGCGCTACAATAACCTGTTCTGGGGGCCGTCCCAGGGTACCGGCGGCTCCACCGCCACCGCCAATTCGTGGGAGCAATTGCGCAAGGCCGGCGCCGGCGCCCGCGAAATGCTGGTGGAGGCGGCCGCGCGGCGCCTGAAGGTGGATCGCGCCGGACTGGTCGCCCTCAATGGCGAGGTGGTCCACGGGGCGAGCGGACGCCGCATCGCCTATGGCGATTTGGTCGGCGATGCCGCCAAGCTGACGCCGCCGGATAATCCCCCATTGAAAGCACCCGCCGATTTCCGCCTGATCGGTCGCGCGGGCGTCAAACGTTCGGACTCCAAGGCCAAGACCGAGGGAACCGCCGTCTATGGCGGCGATATCAGGCTACCCGGCCTGGTCACCGCCCTGGTGGCGCGGCCGCCGGTCTTCGGCGCCAAGCTGAAGGACTTCGACCGCCGCCCGGCCCTGGCCCTGGCCGGAGTGGTGGCGGTGGTCCCCATTTCCTCCGGCGTGGCGGTGGTAGGCACGGATTTCTGGTCCGCCCACCGAGGCCGCGAGGCGCTTAAGGTGGACTGGACCACCCCCGCCAACCCGCCCTCGACCGAGACGATCCGCCGCGACTGGACCGCCTTGCTGGACAAGCCGGGTCTGGTGGCCCGCGCGCAGGGCGAGGCCGAGGCGGCGCTGGGGCGCGGGTCCAAGCGATTGTCGGCGGTCTACGAGACCCCTTACCTCGCCCATGCCCCCATGGAACCGCTGAACTGCGTGGTCAAGCTGTCGCGGGACAAGTGCGAGATCTGGACCGGCTGCCAGTTCCAGACCCATGACCAGGCCATGGCCGCCAAGGCGGCCGGGCTACGGCCCGACCAGGTGGACATCCACACCCTGGTGGCGGGCGGCAGCTTCGGCCGCCGTGCCAATCCGGCCTCCGACTACATCGTCGAGGGCGTCGAGATCGCCAAGGCGGTGGGCGCCCCCGTCCGCCTGATGTGGACCCGCGAGGACGACATCCGGGGCGGCTATTATCGGCCCATGTTCCTGCACGGCTTCGAAGCGGCCCTGGACGCGGGCGGCATGCCGTCGGCATGGCGTCACCGCATCTGTGGCCAGTCCATCCTGGACGGCGGCCCCTTCGCCGCCATGATCAAGGACGGCATCGACTTCGTCTCGGTGGAAGGCGCCGCCAACCTGCCATACGCCATTGCCAATCTTCAGGTGGAACTGCATTCCCCCAAGCTTTCGGTGCCGGTGCTGTGGTGGCGCTCGGTGGGGTCCAGCCACACCGCCTTCGCCACCGAATGCTTCCTGGACGAGCTGGCCCATGCGGGCGGGAAAGACCCGCTGGCGCTCCGCCGCGCCCTGCTGGCCGACCATCCTCGCCATCTGGCGGTCTTGGAGCTTGCTGCCGCCAAATCCGGTTGGGGTGAACCGTTGCCGCCTGGCAAGGGGCGCGGCCTCGCCGTGCATGAAAGCTTCAACTCCTTCGTGGCCCAGGTGGCCGAGGTCACCATCGGCCCCAAGGGCGAAATCAAGGTGGACCGGGTGGTCTGCGCCGTGGATTGCGGCATCGCCGTCACCCCCGACGTGGTCAAGGCCCAGATGGAAGGCGGCATCGCCTTCGGCCTGTCCGCCGCCCTGTTCGGCGAGATCACCCTCAAGGACGGCGCCGCCGAGCAATCCAATTTCCACGACTACCGCTGCCTGCGCATGTCCGAGATGCCCAAGGTCGAGGTTCACATCATGCCCAGCGCCGCCGCCCCCACCGGCGTGGGCGAGCCGGGGGTTCCTCCCATCGCTCCAGCGGTCTGCAACGCCATCTTCGCGGCGACGGGAAAACGGGTGCGGAAATTGCCCATAGGTGAAAAAATTTAGGCCGTGATGCGCGTCGAACGCGTGGCTACGCCGGTAAAGAATGTGTTAAAGTTCGACAATGGGCGGCTATGGGAGGACATGATGCCGAACATTTTCGAACTGGGAGCTCGACGCGGCGAAAAGACCGGCGACCTCCGCGATCACGACGAATACGACTACCGGGCGACGGAAGGTCGGGCCAGCACCACGGACCCACGGCTGAAATACGTGCCGACCCTGGAATTGGAGTCCACCGACGCCTTGCTGGAGATCGCTCCGGGCAAGAAGCGGTAGGTCGGCGAAGCATTGCCGCGAGTTAATGTCGCCATTTCTTGAGCCGGGCGGAAATCCGGGGTATGAAATGCGCCCATGCATCGCTTCGCCAATCCCGCCCGCTTTCTGCGTCTGGCCAAGGTAATCCTGCCGTATTCGTCGGGAACCGCCGTACTGTCGCTTTGTCTCGGCCTGTGGTTCGCCCTGGCCGCCTCGCCCGCTGATTACCAGCAGGGCGACAGCGTCCGCATCATGTATGTCCATGTCCCCGCCGCCTGGATGGGCATGTTCTGCTATGTGGCCATGGCGGCCTTCTCGGCCATGGCGCTGATCTGGAAGCATCCGCTGGCCGATCTGCTGGCCAAGGCCACCGCGCCGGTGGGCGCCGCCTTCACCTTCCTGTGCCTGGTGACCGGCAGCTTGTGGGGCAAGCCCATGTGGGGCACGTGGTGGGCGTGGGATGCGCGGCTGACCAGCATGCTGATCCTGCTGTTCCTCTATCTCGGCTACATGGCGCTGATCGACGCCTTCGACGATCCCGAGCGCGGCCACAAGGCCGCCGCCATCCTGGCCCTGGTCGGCGCCGTCAACGTGCCGGTGATCAAGTGGTCGGTGGATTGGTGGAACACCCTGCACCAACCGGCCTCGGTGGTGAAGATGGGCGGCCCGGCCATCGATTCCTCCATGCTGATTCCGTTGCTGCTGATGGCGCTGGGCTTCAAGGCCTATTGGGTCAGCATCCTGATCCTGCGCGGCCGCGCCGAAATCGCCGCCCAGAAGATCCGCGTCATCCGCATGGCGCAGATCCACGCCGCCTCGCGGGGGGAGTGATCAAGATCATGGAATCCCTGTCCGGACTGGTCCATATGGGTGGCTATGGCGGTTACGTCTGGCCCGCCTATGGCATCAGCATCGCGGTTCTGCTGGCGGTTCTGGCGGCCTCCATCATGGCCGCCAGACGCAGCGAAGCCGAACTGGACCTGCTGCAACGTTCCCGTCGGGAAAAGCGCGGCGGCCAAACGGAGATTCCGGAGTGACCCGCAAGCAACGCAGGCTGTATTTCGTCCTTCTCGGCATGTTGGCCCTGGGGGCGGCGGTGGCTTTGGTGCTGACCGCCATATCGGACAGCCTTGTCTATTTCTATTCGCCCACCGATATCGTGTCCCAGCGCATTCCCGAGGGTCGGCGCATGCGGGTCGGCGGTCTGGTGGAAGCCGACAGCGTCAAGAAGGACGGCAAGACGGTGACCTTCAAGGTGACCGACATCACCAACGCGCTGAACGTGACCTATGCGGGCATCCTGCCCGACCTGTTCCGCGAGGGTCAGGGCGTGGTGGTCGAGGGCCGCATGGAAAAGGACGGCCTGTTCCATGCCGCCGAGGTTCTGGCCAAGCACGACGAGAACTACATGCCCAAGGAAGTGGCCGACGCCTTGAAGAAGTCCGGCCAGTGGAACGACGGCAAGAAGAAATAATGTACCTGACTGCGGGCGGGACGCCCGCGCTCCAACCCTAGCGGGGCGCGGGCGTCCCGCCCGCTTGATGCGCCTACTTGAAGCGCCCACTTGATGCGACGAATGGGAAAGGATCGACTCCATGATCGCCGAGATCGGCCATTTCGCCTTGGTTCTGGCCCTGTGCGTCGCCCTGGTCCAGGCGGTGGTGCCGCTGATGGGCGCCAATCGCGGCTGGGCGTCGTGGATGGCGGTGGCGGGACCGGCGTCCAGCCTGCAGTTCCTCTTCATCGCGGTGGCCTTCGGGGCTCTGACCAATGCCTATGTGACCAGCGATTTCTCGGTGATGAACGTGGCCCAGAACAGCCATACCGAGAAGCCCATGCTCTACAAGGTGGCGGGCGTCTGGGGCAATCACGAGGGCTCGCTGCTGCTGTGGATCACCATCCTGGCGCTGTTCGGCTTCGCGGTGACCCTGTTCGGCCGCAACCTGCCGCCGGGGTTGAAGTCCCGCGCCCTGTCCGTTCAGGCCATGATCTCGGTGGGCTTCCTGGCCTTCATTCTGCTGACCTCCAATCCCTTCGCCCGGCTGGAACCGCCGCCCATGGACGGCAACGGCCTCAATCCCATGCTGCAGGATCCCGGACTGGCCTTCCATCCGCCCATGCTCTATCTGGGTTATGTGGGCTTCTCCATGGCGTTTTCCTTCGCCATCGCCGCCCTGCTGGAAGGCCGCGTCGACGCCGCCTGGGCCCGCTGGGTGCGGCCGTGGACGCTGGCCGCCTGGATCTTCCTGACCGGCGGCATCATCCTGGGCTCGTGGTGGGCCTACTACACCCTGGGCTGGGGCGGCTGGTGGTATTGGGATCCGGTTGAGAACGCCTCCTTCATGCCCTGGCTGGCGGGAACCGCTCTGCTGCATTCCGCCGTGGTGGTGGAAAAGCGCGACGCCCTGAAAAGCTGGACCATCCTGCTGGCCATCGTCGCCTTCGGCTTTTCGCTGCTGGGCACCTTCCTGGTGCGATCAGGCGTGCTGACCAGCGTGCACGCCTTCGCCACCGACCCGGCCCGCGGCGTCTTCGTGCTGCTGCTGCTGTGTCTGGCGGTGGGCGGCTCGTTCACCCTGTACGCCATGCGGGCGCCCGCCATGAAGATGGGCGGATTGTTCTCCCCCATCTCGCGGGAGGGCGCGCTGCTGCTCAACAACGTGCTGATGGCCACCGGAGCCGCCACCGTGCTGCTGGGCACGCTCTATCCGCTGATCGCCGACGCCTTGAACCTGGGCAAGGTCTCGGTGGGGCCGCCTTTCTTCAACGCCGTGTTCCTGCCGCTGATGGCGCCCATGGTGGTGGTCATGGCGGTCGGCCCCATGATGGCCTGGAAGCGCGGCGATCTGGCCGGCGTGCTGGGGCGCCTGAAATTCGCCGCCGCCATCGCCCTGGGCGGTGCCATGCTGGTGTGGTTCCTCCAAGGCGGGTCGGCCGGTCCATGGTGGACCGGCATCGGCTTTGCCCTCGCCTTGTGGCTGGGACTGGGCACCCTGCTGGATCTGGCCGAGCGCATCCGCCTGTTCCAGGCGCCCGGCGAGGCGCTGGGCCGCGCCGCCCGGCTGCCCCGGTCCAGTTGGGGCATGGTGCTGGCCCATCTGGGCGTCGCGGTGTTCATCGTCGGCCTGACCGCGTCCTCGGCCTGGACCACCGAGCGCATCCAGAGCCAGAAGATCGGCGAGACGGTGACGGTGGGCGGCTTCGGCATCACCCTGACGGGGGTCCACGAGGTTCCCGGCCCCAACTACACCGCCAGCCGCGCCAGCTTCGACATCAGCAAGGACGGAAGCGTCATCGACGTCATGCAGCCGGAAAAGCGGACCTATCGCATGCCGCCGCGCCCCACCACCACGGCGGCCATCCGCTCGGGCCTGCTGGGCGACCTCTATGTCGTCATCGGCGATGCCGACCCCAAGGGCGGCTATGTTACCCGGCTGTACTTCAATCCCTGCATTCCCTGGCTGTGGGCGGGCGGCGCCCTGCTGGTGATCGGCGGACTGATCAGCCTGGGCGACCGCCGCCACCGCATCGGCGCCCCGGCGCAGGCGGCGACCCGGAGGGTTGCGGCATGAGACGCGCCCTGTTCCTGTTGCCGGTGGCGATCTTCGGAATCATGGCTCTGTTGTTCGTCAAGGGCCTTACCATGGACCCCAAGACCATTCCCTCGGTGCTGATCGACCGACCGGTGCCCGAGATGGCCCTGGCGGCGCTTCCCGGCCGGGGCGAGACCAGCGGCCTTGCCACCAACGACCTCAAGGGCCGGGTGTCGCTGGTCAACATCTACGGCTCGTGGTGCATCGCCTGCGTCCAGGAGCATCCCTATCTGCTGGAATACAAGAAGACCGGCCTGGTCGCCATCCACGGCATCGACTGGCGCGACGATCCCGCCCTGGGCGCCGCCTGGCTGAAGAAGCACGGCGATCCCTACGAGCGGGTCGGCGTCGATCCCGCGCCGGGCCGCGCCGCCGTCGACTTCGGGGTGACCGGCGCGCCGGAAAGCTTCATCGTCGATAAGGCGGGCATCATCCGCTACAAGCATATCGGCCCCATCTCGCCCGAGGTCTGGACCAAGACCCTGCTGCCCATCATCCGGGAGCTGGACAAGAAATGATATTTCCAATGGATGCATGTGGGCGGGACGCCCGCGCTCCCAAGAGGGGCGCCCCTGGAGCGCGGGCGTCCCGCCCGCTCACCCCGCCAATGCGTCGGGTTCTTTCAGCGGTCCTGATTGTCCTGGCCTTCGCCTCCCCCGCCCTGGCCGTCAATCCCAGCGAAATGTTGAAGGATCCTGCCCAGGAGCACCGCGCCCGCGAATTGGGCAAGGATCTGCGCTGTCTGGTTTGCCAGAACCAGTCCATCGACGATTCCGACGCCGATCTGGCCAAGGATCTGCGCGTCATCGTGCGCGAACGCATTTCGGCCGGTGATTCCGACGACCAGGTCAAGACGTTCGTGGTGGATCGCTACGGCGATTACGTGTTGCTGAAGCCGCCGTTCAAGGGCACCACCCTGGTGCTGTGGGTCGGCCCCTTCGTCCTGTTCGCCGCCGGACTTTGGGTGGTGTTCGGCTTTTACCGCCGCCGCGCCACCGGCAGCCAGCCGCCGCCCGCCCCCCTGTCCGCCGAGGAGCAGCGTCGCCTGGACAAGCTGCTCAAGGAGAAAAGCCCGTGATCTGGATCGTCTTCACCGCCATGGTGGCCCTGGCCGTGGGCGGATTGCTGCGGCCGCTGCTGCGCCCGGCACCGGCCGCCGCCGCCCGGGTGGATTACGATCTGGCGGTCTACCGCGACCAGTTGGAGGAAATCGCCCGCGACGTGGATCGCGGCTTGCTGTCAGACGATCAGGCGACCGCATCGCGCACCGAGATCCAGCGCCGCATGCTGGCCGCCGCCGAGACCGACAAGACCGCCGCGCCCGCCGATCAGAGGGCCGGAAAGCGCGCCGCCATGGCCATCGTCCTGATGTTGCCGCTGGCTGCCCTGGGTTTCTATCTGATGCTGGGCGCCCCGGAGCTGCGCGACCGCCCCTATTCCGACCGGGCGGCTCAGATCGCCGAGATGAAGGACCGGTCCAGCCAGATTCAGGCCATGGTGACGCGGCTGGCCGAACGGCTGAAGGCAGACCCCAACGACGGCAAGGGTTGGGCCATGCTGGGACGGTCCTACCGCGCGATGGGGCGGATCGAGGAGGCGATGGAGGCCTATGACAAGGCCGTCAAGCTGCTGCCCGGCGATATCCCGGTAAGGCTGGATTACGCCGCCCTGCTGCTGGAGGAATCGGAAGGCCCATCGCTGCCCGAGGCCGCCATGAAATTGCTCCGCGACATCGGCGCCATCGACCCCGACCAACCGGACAGCCTGTATTATCTGGGCCTCGACGCCGCCGCCAAGGGCGACAAGGCCACCGCCCGCAAGCTGTGGACCCGGTTGATGACGGTCATTCCCGCCGACTCGCCCGGCCGCGCCCAGGTTCAGCAGCAGTTGGACAGCCTGAAGTAGCGGGCGAGACGCTCGCGCTCCGGCTCGTTACGCCGCCGCTTTCTCCTGGACGGCGGCCAGGGTCTTGGCCAGCCGGTCGCCCTCGGGGTCGGCCAGGGCGGCGGCCCGCGCATTGGCGATGGCGTCCACCGCGAAGCCCACCGGCCAGGAGCCGCTCAGGGCGGGCGTGATCAGGCCGTCGTGAATGGCGCGGAAACTGGCTTCGCCCCGCCGCCAGGTCTCGCCATAGCCCTTGACCAGCCGGGCGCATTCCGCCACTTCCAGGCCCAGCAGCGGCGACAGGGCGATAGCCTTGGTCACCGCATCCAGCCAGATCTCGATGCTCCGCTGCTCGTCGTGGAAACGGTGGCTGAACCGGCGCCAGCCGCGCAGCCTCGCCATCAGCCACAAAGCGGAAAAGCCGAGGATGCCGCTGCTGGAAACCTCGCGGCCCCAATAGGCCGTCTCAGTCCAGCCCTTGCGGCGCGACACGGCAAGAATGGGACGGGCCAGGACGCCCGGCAGCAAGCCGCAAATCTCCTCGATGCCCGGCTTCAGGAAGTCCTTCACCACCACCGGCTGGCCGGGTGCGGCACCGATCTCGGCGCGGATACGGTTGAGTCGGGCCGGGTCCGTCTTCAACTGGGCGACCCGGATGACATCCTCGAAGCTCATGCGCACCGCCAGATGACGGGCCACTGCACGGGTCAGGGAACCGTCACCGCCCGCATCGCGCTCCGCCGCCGCGATGGGGGCAAGCCGCTCCAAATAGAGTTGGGAATAGCGGCTGTCCTGATAGCGGGCCAGACGCCGGACGCCTTCCTCGGCGGCGGCACGGGCGGGTTCGGGCAATTCGCCATGGGCACGCGCCACCAGCGCCAGGGCGGCCGGGGTTTCCGGTTGCGCCCGCTTGAAGGATGGCTGGGTCACGGCGGGGACGTCACCCCTGGCCGCCGCCAGTCCCGCCTGGAAGCCGCGCAGATTACTGTCCACCGACTTGCCGGCGGCGCGGATGCCCGCTTCGAACACCTCGGGCGACATGGGCAGCACGCCGCTGCCCGCGATGGCGCCCAGCAACACGGAATTGATCACACAGCCAGCGGCTTTGGCCACCGCTTCCATATCGAACAGAAGACGGGTCTTGGCCCCCGCCTCGATCACTCGCATCAGCTTTTCCGAATCGGCGCGGCCGTCGCCCATGGCGGTCTTTTCCGCCACCGCATAGACCCGATGGGTGGATGCGATCAGGCGGGTGCGGGCGGGATCGCTATAGCCGCGCGCCACGGTACGGGCCGCTTCCATCAACTCGGTGGCGACCACCAGATCCACGTCACCCACCGAGGGCGCCAGGGCCAGCACCGGCCGCTGGCCGCCCAACTGGGCCAGCGGCACCGGATAGATCTCCACATAATAGGTGGTGGCGCCGGTGCGCTGGGCGACGCCGGGGATGGAGGTGCTTTGCACCGCGAAGCCTTCCGTGGTGGCGGCCTGGACCAGCCAGTCGGTCAGCACGCCGCCGCCCTCGCCACCCATGGCGGCGATCACGATGGAAATGGGGCGGGGTGAAATGGGCTTCATGACACCGCCTCCGCCTGCAACCATCCCCGCAGCCGGTTGCGCCAGCCGTCCAGCCACAGATCGAACCGGCTGGGGTTCTGCACCACCTCGGCCCGCCAGAACGACGGGCACAGCACGGCGGCATGGGCGACCTCGCCGCACAACCCGCAGCCGACGCAGGAATTGATCACCGCGGCGACGGGATCGTCGCGCAACGGGTCGGGGTTGGGCTTGATGGTCAGCGACGGGCAGCCCGACAGGCGGATGCAGGAATGGTCGCCGGAACAGACCTCGTCATCGACGCCGTAGCGCACCCGAATGACCCGTTCCCCCGCCTTCACCTTGGCGGCATCCTCGGACTTCACCCGGCGCTGGCGGGCCAACTGGCATTCGCCGTCGGCGATGATGACCTTCAGCCCCTTCTCCGTCGTGGTCATGGCGTCCTTGATGACGCCCTTCATGGTGCCCACCGAATAGGAACGCACCGTCTTCAGCCACTTGACCCCCATGACCTTCAGGGTGGCCTCGATGTTCATGGGCGTCTCGGCGCGGCGGCCCTCGGCGATGGTGGACGGCATGAACTGCTGGCCGGTGGCCGAGGTATAGCCGTTCTGCATGATGACCAGGATGCCGTCGCCGCGATTGAACAGGGTTCCCGCCACCCCGGTAATGGAGCCGTTGTGCCAGAAGCCGCCGTCTCCCATCACGCTGATGGGACGCCGCCCCAGATTGGGGCCGACGGCGGCGGCCGACGCCAGGCTCATGCCGAAGCCCAGGATGGAATTTCCCATGGAAAACGGCGGCAGGGTGCCGAAGGAATGGCAGCCGATATCGGCGCTGACATGGGTCGGCCCCACATCCTTCTGGGCCAGCTTGAGGGCGGAGAATACCGGGCGTTCCGGGCAGCCGGTGCAAAAGCCGGGCTGGCGGCCGGGCAGTTCGGCGTCCAGCAGGGCGGCGGCGGTCTGGCGATGATGCTTGAGCGCATCGGCGATCTTCCGGGCCGGACCGGCATCGAAGCCCTGGGGAACCGCCTGTTCCACAAAGGCGGCCAAGCCCTCGACCATGACGTCCGAGGTGTATTCCCCCGCCTGGGGCAGGCAGTCCTTGCCGAACAGCTTGGTCTGCAGATCGGCCTTGCGCAGGATCTGGCCCAGCGCCTGCTCGATATAGTCCGGCGTTCCCTCTTCAACCATCAGCACGGCGCGCTTGGAGGCGCAGAACGCGGTCACCTCCTCGGGCACCAGCGGATAGGTGACGTTCAGGCAGTAGATGGGAATGCGGGTATTGCCCAGGGCATCGGCGAGATCGAGGCGCATCAACGCCCGCATCAGGCTGTTGTACAAGCCGCCCTGGACCACGATGCCGATATCGGCAAGGTCGCCCGCGAACCACTCGTTGAGCTTGTGCTCGCGGATGAAGGCTTGGGCGGCGGGCATGCGCTCGGTCACCTTGGCGATCTCGTGGGCGAAGGTGCTGGGCGGATGGGACAGCTTGGCATAGTCGAAGGCGGCGGGCTTGCCCAAGGGGGCATTGCGCGAGAAAGCGGCGGCGCGGTTGTCCTTGGTCTCGAACTCGCCGGTGACGTGGCAGGCCTTGATGCGCAGGTCCAGCATGACCGGCGAATGGCTGGCCTCGGACAGCTCGAATCCCTTTTCCACCATATGGACGATGGCGGGCAGATGGGGGCGCGGGTCCAACAGCCAGATGGAGGACTTCATGGCGAAGGCGTGGCTGCGTTCCTGGATGACGGAGGCGCCGTCGCCGTAATCCTCGCCGATGATGATCATGGCGCCGCCGATCACGCCGGGCGAAGCGAGGTTGGACAGGGCGTCGGAGGCGACGTTGGTGCCCACCACGCTCTTCCAGGTCACTGCGCCGCGAATGGGATAGGCGATGGAGGCGCCCAGCATGGCCGCCGCCGCCGCCTCGTTGGTGCAGGCCTCGATATGGATACCCAATTCGGACAGCAGATCCTCGGCATCCACCAGCACATCCATCAGATGAGAGACCGGCGCCCCCTGATAGCCGCCCACATAGGACACGCCCGATTGCAGCAAGGCCTTGGTGACGGCCAGGATGCCCTCGCCCCGGAAGGTCTCGCCCGCGCCCAGGCGCAGGGACTGGATCTCATGATGGAATGATCGTTCGGCCAATTTCGGCTCCTTTTTTCGCCGGCGATACGCCCGTGTTCCCAATCATGTGGGAACACGCTCCCATAAAATCACCTACCCTCGAATTTGGGCACCCGCTTTTCCATGAAGGCGGCAACGCCTTCGCGGTAATCCTTGGTGCGTCCGGCCTGGGCCTGAAGATCGCGTTCCAGGTCAAGCTGGGCGTCCAGGGAATGAGCCGCCGACGCCGCCAGGGCCTTCTTGGTCAGCGCCAATCCCCGGGTGGGCTGGGCCGCGAGGTGACGCGCCATATCATGGACCGTGGTCATCAGGTCGTCGTCACCGACGCATTTCCAGATCATGCCCCAGGCCTCGGCCTGTTCCGCCGAGACCTTGTCGCCCAGCATCTGCAAGGCGGTGGCCCGCGCCATGCCCACCAGATGCGGCAGCGTCCAGGTGCCCCCCGAATCGGGGATCAGCCCCACCTTGCAGAAGCTTTGCACGAAGCTGGCCGAGCGCGCCGCGACGACGATGTCGCAGGCCAGCGCCAGATTGGCCCCGGCCCCGGCGGCGATGCCGTTGACCGCGCAGATCACCGGCATCTCAAGGCTTTTCAGCGCCCGGATCAGCGGATTATAGCGGGCATCCAGCGAGGCGCCCAGATCCGGCGGCGGCGCGCCGGGCGCGCGCACCCGGTCGGCCAGATCCTGCCCGGCGCAAAAGCCCTTGCCCGCCCCCGTCAGCACAAGGCAGCGGGTGCCGTCCGTCGCCGCCGTGGCGATGGCGGCGCGGACCTCGTCATGCATGGGGCCGTTGAAGCAATTGAGCTTGTCGGGGCGGTTGAGGGTGATGGTGGTCACCCCCTCGGCCCTGTGGACAAGGATGGTTTCGGTCATGACGCCACTTTCAGGCAGGCCGTCCGATAGGCTTCCAGGCGAGCGCGCATCAGTTCGGGCATGGGGACCGCCTTTTCCGCTTCCTGATCGGCGACGACGCAGACGAAGCGGGTCTCGAAGCAGATGGGGCCGTCGTGACGCCGCCCGATGGTGTGGAAGTGCAGCGACGAGCCGCCGATCTTGTCCACCAGCACCTCGATGATGACGCGGTCGCCTGGGCGCAGCGGCGCCTTCATCTCCATCTCCACCTTGACGAAGGGGGTGCCAAAGCCGTGGACGCGGTTCATGTGGTACCAGTCGAAGCCGATGACGTCGCACATGAAGATTTCCAGCGCCTCCATGGCGTATTCCAGGAAACGCGGCGTATAGACGATGCGCGCCGCGTCGGAATCGCCGAAATGGACGCGGCGTTCGTGGCTGAACCTCATTTTCGGCAGACCCAGTTCAGTAGGTTTCGACATGATACCGCCCTTCGGCGCGCAGGGTGGCGCGCAAGCTTGCCCAATCCATGCCGTTCAGGCGGCAGATATCGGCGAAGGCCTCGTCGCAGCCCTGCTCCATGCCCTTCAGGCCGCAGATATAGATATGGGTCTTGCCATGGGGCAGCAGCGGCACCAGATCGGCGGCACGCTCGCGGAGCTTGTCCTGCACATACTGCTTGGGCTTGTCGGGCAGGCGCGAGAAGGCGAGGTTCACGTCGATCAGGCTTTTCGGCAGCTTCATCAGCGGACCGAAATAGGGCAGTTCCGACGGCGTGCGAGACCCGAAGAACAGCATCAGCTTGCCCGAGGCGTCGGCGGCATTGCGGCGGCGGCGCTCGGTGAAGGCGCGGAACGGCGCCGCCCCGGTGCCGGTGCAGATCATCACGATATTGGCCTCGGGATCGTCGGGCATCAGGAAGGCGTCGCCGAACGGCCCCGCCACCTGGACTTCGTCATCCTTTTTCAGGTCGCAGACATAGTTGGAGCCGATGCCGCCGGAAACGCGCTTCACGGTCAGGGCCAGATTGTTGTAGCCGCTGCGCTCGCCCTCCCGTGGGCTGGCGACGGAATAGAGGCGGATATTATAAGGACGCCCCTTGTCGTCGGTGCCGGGCGGAATGAGTCCGATGCTCTGGCCTTCCAGAAAGGGAAAGGCATTGGCGCCGAAGTCGAGCACCACGTGATGGATATCGGACTCGGCGCCCTCGGCGGTGATGCGCATATTACCGGCGACCCGGGCGGTGACCGGCGCTTCGCGCGAATAGATGTTGGTATAGGGCTGCGCCGCGCTGGCGGGAGCCGGAACGCGGCCGCCGGTCGCCGTGGTGGCGGCGTCCAGCAGGGTGGTGACCTCGGCCGGGGTCTCGATGATGGTGGCGCCCAGGGCGGGATGGGATTCGGGCAGCTCCTCCCAGCCGAACTGCTCGTCGAGGGTCCAGGGCGCATCGGTCAGCAGCCAGTTGTCGATGGCGCCGGTGGGGCACGGCGAGACGCAGGTGCGGCAGCCGGTGCATTTTTCGTAGGACACCACGTAATTATTGGAATCGTGCGTGATGGCGTCGACCGGGCAGGCTTCCTGACAGGTGTTGCAGCGGATGCAGACCACCGGGTCGATCAAATGCTGACGTCTGAGTTCCATGGCCGCCTTCCCTTGTTGCCCCCTCACCCCATCCCTCTCCCGCAAGGGGAGAGGGGGGGAGAGCTTGGTTCTTACGCAAACCTCACGTAATCGAAGTCCACCGACTGGTTGTTGATGCCGCGCGGCGGCGGCGCGATCCAGTTGGCGAACTGACCGGGCTTGTGCACGGCGCCGCCCATCAGCGACTGCACATAGGCCAGATCGGATTGGGACGGCAGCCACTCGTCGCGGCGACGGGCGAATTCTTCCGTGCTGATGACCTTGCCCTGGGGATCGACCGCGATGTCGGAGAAGTGGCCGATGGCGCGGTTGAAGGCGAGATGGGGCAGGGTCAGCTTGAAATCGATGCCGTGCTTGGCGATGATCTTGTTCCAGCGCTCGACGCCCTTGGCCACGTCCTCGGCCCAGTCGAGACGCAGACGTTCGTTGAGCGCGTTCAGCGCCGGGACCTCGATGGCCTGGAAGCCGCCATTGACCGGATGCAGCACCGAATAGGTGGTCTGTTCCAACTGGTGATCGTCGCCGATCTTGGTCTCCTCGTAGCGGCCCTTGAGCCCCATATTGTACGAGGTCGCCGCGTTGGTGGAGACTTCGGCGCCATACAGGTCGGACGTCACCGAGTAGTGGAAGTTCAGGTAACGCTGGATGGTCGGCAGGTCGATGACGCCGAACTTGCGGACGTCGTCGGTGCGGTTCTCCTTCATGACCTGGCAGGCGCGCTCGATGATGCGGCCGACGCCGGATTCGCCCACGAACATGTGATGCGCTTCCTCGGTCAGCATGAAGCGGCAGGACCGCGACAGCGGATCGAAGCCGGATTCGGCCAGGGCGCACAGCTGGTACTTGCCGTCGCGGTCGGTGATGAAGGTGAACATGAAGAAGGCCAGCCAGTCGGCGGTCTTTTCATTGAAGGCGCCCAGGATGCGGGGCTTGTCCGGATCGCCCGAGCGGCGCGCCAGCATCTCTTCCGCTTCCTCGCGGCCGTCCTTGCCGAAATAGGCGTGCAGCAGATAGACCATGGCCCACAGGTGGCGGCCTTCCTCCACATTGACCTGGAACAGATTGCGCAGGTCGTAGAGCGACGGGCAGCATTGTCCCAGCAGGCGCTGCTGCTCGACCGAGGCCGGTTCGGTGTCGCCCTGGACGGTGATCAGGCGGCGCAGCATGGAACGGTATTCGCCGGGGACTTCCTGCCAGGCATCCTGGCCCTTATGGGCGCCGAAATTGACCTTGCGGTCCTGTTCCGGCGGCGCCAGGAAGATGCCCCAGCGGTAGTCTTCCATCTTCACATGGCCGAACTGGGCCCATCCGTCGGGCTCGGCGGAAATGGCGGTGCGCAGATAGATCTCCGAGGTGGAGGTTCCCTCCGGGCCCATCTCCTTCCACCAGTCGATATAATGCGGCTGCCAGGATTCCAGGGCGCGCTGAAGCTTGCGATCCTCGGACAGGTTGACGTTGTTCGGGATCTTTTCGGCGTAATTGATGGAGGACATTTGAACTACACCCTTTCTTGATTGTAGGCGGCACGCTTGCCGGTGCCGTAAAGCTTGAGCGCGCCGTTCTCGCCGACGGCGTTGGGGCGCTGGAAGATCCAGTTCTGCCACGCGGTCAAACGGCCGAAGATCTTGGTCTCCATGGTCTCGGGACCGGCGAAGCGCAGATTGGCTTCCATGCCGGTCAGCGAGTCCGGCGAGAAGGCGGCCCGCTCCTCGATGACGAGGCGGATTTCGTCGTCCCAGTCGATGTCGTCGGGGGTGGCGGTGACCAGACCCAGTTCGGCCACGGCGGCCGCGTCGAGATCCTTGCCGATGGTATCCTTGGCCTTGCCCACCGAGTCGGGCTCGCCCAGGAAGCGGGTGGCGATGCGAGAGATGCCGTTGCCCATGGGCAGGCCGTCGAAGTTGAGCGCCGACAGACGGATCTTGGCGGCCGGCAGGTCGCTGTCCTCGAAGGTGCCGTCCAGCATGTAGGAACGGTCCACCGCGAACAGGATTTCGGCGATGAAGCCGCCGAAGCAGGAGCCCGGCTCCACCAGTGCGAACAGGGTGCGGCTGGTGACGTCGAGGCGCTTGCAGGTGCGCTTCCAGTACAGCAGGACTTCGCGCACCAGCCAGTCACCGGCATGCTTTTGCAGGACGGCGTCGTAGCCCGCCACCAGATCCATGTCGCCCTGGCTGCGGATGACCCAGGACGCCACGGTGGTCTCGTTGGCGCGCAGATGAAGGATGGCGTCGTCCAACTCGCGGGCCAGGGCCAGCGGATAGAAGTCCACCCCCTGGGCGTGGATGGCGGCCAGATCACTCGGCGCGGCGGCACTCGGCCCCTTGACGGTGATATGGGCGGTGCGGGTGTCGCGGTCGAAGGTGATCTCGAGATGGGGATAGGTGACGGCGGTGTCGGAGATGGTCCGCGCCGGATGGGTCAACACCACGCCCTTGCTATTGGTCGGACGATCCGAAGTGGCGGCCATGGCCTCGGCCCGCTTCCTGACGGCGTCCTTGAAGGCCGAGGACGGGATCACCTCGTCCACCAGACGCCATTCCACGGCGCGCTTGCCCTTCACGCCTTCCTCGATGGAGCAGAAGATGTCGGCCAGATCGCGGCGCACCTTGCGCTTGTCCACCACGCGGGTCAGGCCGCCGGTACCGGGCAGCACGGCTAGCAGCGGCACTTCCGGCAGCGAGACCGCTGTGTTGCCGTCATCGACCATCATGATGTAGTCGGTGGCCAGGGCCAGTTCGTAGCCGCCGCCGGCAGCGGTGCCGGTCACGGCGCAGAGGTACTTCTGCTTCGAATTGTCCGACGCATCCTCGATGGAATTGCGGGTCTCGTTGGTGAACTTGCAGAAGTTGACCTTATGGCCATGACTGGACACGCCCAGCATCTTGATATTGGCGCCCGCGCAGAAGATCTTCGGATTGGCCGAGGCCATCACCACGGTGCGCACCTCGGGATGTTCGAAGCGCAGCCGCTGGACGGCGTCGTACAACTCGATATCCACGCCCAGGTCGTAGGAGTTCATCTTCAACTCATAGCCGGGAGCCAGGGTGGAGGTGGGGTCCACATCCATGGTGAGCGTCGCGACGGCGCCGTCGAAGGCAAGCTTCCAGTGGCGGTAGCGATCGGGAGAGGTTTGAAAATCGATCATGGGCTGAGCGCCTTGTTGGGGTGACTTTCTGCACTATAGTGCATGTTTGCGGGTTTGAAAAGTTCTAAATGCGCATTTCAGTGCATGATTGCGTATTTAGCCGCACTAAAGGTCCAGGCGGGGGCGCGGCAGACGTGCGTCCCTCACTTTTCCGTCATGGCCGGGCTTGTCCCACGCTGTCCGGTTTAAATTGGCCTGGTTTCATCGAGCGCCTGAGTCTGCCTGTATTTGAAGCCGTCACCTTCGGTATGGGACTCGAAAGCCGATTGACCACCAAGACACCAAGAGGACGACACGGTTTTTGGCCTTCCGTCATGCCCGTGCTTATCCACGCCCATCCGTCTGGATTATCGGCTCAAAAGACTTTCAAGCGGAACCGCGTGGGTGGCCGGGACACGCCCGGCCATGACGAGCGAGTGAGGCTTGGCCATTTGCTCCGCTCTCTTGGTGGCCTTGGTGTCTTGGTGGTCAATACCCTCGGCAGCCAACGGATCGTGTCGCCGAATTTGAGCCGGACAGCCATGGGTCAAGCCCACGCATGACGGATCAAGGAAAATCCCACACAAAACAAAACGGCCGCCCCAAGGGACGGCCGTTCGTTCGTTCACTCGAAATGCGGTAAGAAGATTACTTCTTGCCGGCCTTCTTGAACAGCTCACGGGCCTCGTCGAGGCTCTGGGTGAAGCGCTTGTTCAGCAGGTCGAAAGCCTCGGAGTTCGCCTTGGCGATCATCTCGGACAGCTCGCGGGCATTGCCGAGGGCCTTCTCGAAGGCGTCCTTGGCATACTCGGCCTGCTTGGCGGCCATGTCCTGGGGGGAGCCGGGCTCGGCGAAGTCCTTGGAGACCTGGGCGACTTCGTCCATGGTCTGACGCAGGATCTCGACCTGACGCTTCACGACGTTCTGCAGGCCCTCGAAGGCCAGCTTGTTCGCCTGGGTCAAGGCTTCGATGTTCTTGCGCTGATTGGCGACGATGGTCTCGACGTCCACGCCGGGAACCTTGAAGTCACCGAGATACTTGCTCACGTCGAAATCGAAAAACTGTTCAGTCTGCTTGGCGGCCATGGTGGCGTCTCCAACCGAGAGGGGCATTGTGCGGTGCAGCGAACATAATCTCGCAAGTGCGAAGGAGTCAATCAGACTCAAGCACCGTCATAAAAATTATACTAACGATGCATATATATACTGCTAGCCCGCAAGTTCCCTGCCGCGCCGGGTGGCGGCGGCGACAGCTTGGCCCATAAGCGCGGGAAGCCCGTTATTGTCGGCCATCAGTACCGCCAGGGCGGCGGCGGTGGTGCCGCCCGGACTGGTCACGTTCTTGCGCAATTGTTCCGCGCTCTCAGAGGACTGACGCAGCAGTTCCCCAGCGCCCGCGACAGTAGAGCGGGCAAGACGCACCGCCAGATCGTCCGGCAGCCCCTGGGCGCGCCCAGCCGCCGCCATGGCTTCGGCCAGCAGGAACAGATAGGCGGGCCCCGAGCCGGAGACAGCGGTGACCGCGTCCATCAGCGACTCGTCTTCGACCCAGCCGACCTCGCCCACCGATTCCAGCAGGGACTGGCACAGAGCCCGCTGGTCCGCGCTCACCCCCGGTCCGGCGCAGCACACGGTGATGCCGCGGCGCACCGCCGCCGGAGTATTGGGCATGGCGCGGATGAGGTCCGCGTCGGCCCCGAGATGGGTGCGAAAGAAAGCGATGGGCTTGCCCGCCGCGATGGACAGGAAAACCGCCGCGCCGAAGCGGGCATAGGGCGGCAGCGCCTCGGCCATGACCTGCGGCTTGACCGCAAGGACCACCACGTCGGGCGCGAAATCCGGCGCAATGTCGCATGGAGAAGCGACGACGGCGACGCCCAGGCTGGGCAGCGAGGGTTCCACCACCACCACGTCGGACGCCGTGATGCCCTGGTCGAGCCAACCCGACAACATGGCCGAGCCCATTTTGCCGCAGCCCACCAGCAAGATCTTGGTCATGAGACGCTCCACGGGGAATGACGCACGGCGACAGAGTAATTTCAACCGCCGTTCCCAGGCAAGCGGGCGAGACGCCCGCGCTCCAATGATGGACGGGGCGCCTTGCCCGCGCGAGAGGGATGATCGAGCGAGCGCTTAGGCCTCGCCCATGGTCTCCAGCAGCGAAGCGGCGACGGCCTCGCGGGCGCTCTTGCCACCCCAGATGACGAACTGGAAGGCGGGATAAAACCGCTCGCACTCGCTGACCGCCAGATCCACCAGATCTTCCAATTGTTCGGGCGACAGCCCGGCACCGCCCCGCAGCAGCGAGGTGTGGCGGAACATGGGAACCGCATCGTCGTCCCACAACCCGAAATGGCCCAGCCAAAGCTTCTCGTTGATCACCGCCAGCAACTCGTAGATCGGGCCGCGCTTGGCGTCGGGGATCTTCATGTCGAAGGCGCAGGTGAAGTGCATGGCGCCCATGTCCTCGCGCCAGGCGAAGTACAAAGAGTAATTGCACCACTGCCCGGGAACCTCGGCGGCCAATTCCTCGTCATTACGGCGGTCGAAGGCCCAATCATTGGCGGCGACGATCTGTTCGACCATATCCATGGGATTGGCCTGGATCTCTTCATCTTGATAAGCGGTGTTCAATGTCATGCCGGCGCCCTCCATGGCATGGCTACTGTCTGGATACCGGTCGGAATCAAAACCTTGTGTCCCGACAGCATTCATCCGCACAAGGGGTAGCCAACCACACCACCAGAATCGGCGCAAGGCAATAGTTGCGAACGACTTGTGAATTTTTGTGGATAACTGGCGTTCTAGGCTTTGGGCTTGGGCGCGGCCTTCGGCTTGGGAGACACTGGAGTCTTGGGGGACGCTGGGGTCTTGGGCTTCTCCGAGGCCGCGAGGCGCGTCTCCAGCGCCTTGACCCGTTCTTCCAGGATTTCCTGCTGCTCGCGGGCCTTGGCGGCCATGGCGCGGACCACCTCGAACTCCTCGCGCGGCACCATGTCCAGCCCCGTGGTGACCCGCTCGAACTGCTGGCGCACCATGGCCTCCATCTCGGCGCGAAGACCGGACAGGGCACCCAGGGCACCGCTGGCGACGCGGGCCAAGTCATCGAAAAACGGCTTCTGGCTCTGCATATCGGCCTCTCTCGAAAGATACGTCTCTAATAGTATGGTCCGGCGACCGGCCGGAGGCTAGCCCTTGTCGCTGACACCGGCCTCGGCGAAGGTCGCCATTCCCACATGGCAGGCGACGGCCGCCTTGACAAGACCCACCGCCACCGCCGCCCCCGAGCCCTCGCCAAGGCGCATGCCCAGGTCCAGCAGCGCCGTCTTGCCCAGCTTGCCCATCAAGCGAAGATGCCCCGGTTCCACCGACACATGCCCGACCATGCAATGGTCCAGGGCGTCGGCGCGCTCCAACGCCAAGGCGGCGACCGCCGCCGTGGTCACATAGCCGTCCAGCATGACCGGCACCCGACCCAGCCGCGCCGCGACCACGGCGCCCGCCATGGCGGCCAATTCGCGACCGCCCAGACGGCGCAGAATGTCCAGCGGCGGATTGCCCCGGTGCAATTTGACTCCGGCGGCCACCACCTCGATCTTGCGGGCCAATGCGCCGCCCTCGACACCGGTGCCGCGCCCGGTCCAGTCCGCCGCCTCGCCGCCGAACAGGGCGCAGGACACGGCCGCCGCCGGAGTCGTGTTGCCGATCCCCATCTCTCCGATCACCAGCAAGTCGGTATCGGCGGGAACCGATTCCATGCCGGAGGCGAAGGCGGCGACGAACTCGTCCTCGCTCAGGGCCGCCCCTTGGGTGAAATCGGCGCTGGGACGTTCCAGGTCCAGCGCAACCACGTCCAACTGGACATCGAACGCCTTGCACAACTGGTTGATGGCGGCGCCACCATGGCGAAAATTGGCCACCATCTGAAGGGTAACCTCGGCGGGGAAAGCAGACACCCCCAAGGCGGCGACACCATGATTACCGGCGAAGACCCTGGCCCTGGGAGTCGCCAGACGCGGAGGATGGCGGCCTTGCCAAGCGGACAGCCATTGGGACAGGTCTTCCAACCGGCCCAACGACCCGGCCGGCTTGGTCAATTGGGGCTCGCGAGCCCCCCAGGCGGCAACCGCGTCCAGATCGCGGGACGGCATCTCGGCCAGTAAGGCTCGAATATCCGCGACGCTAGAAATAGTAAAATTCAAGGATACTCTCCCAACATATTGCGGGCTTCCCCTGCCCGTCCTATAAACCAGGATGATGAGCAAGTCACCAGACATTCCGTCGCTTTCCCCGGCGCCTTCCCCGCCGTCGCCGCCAAGCGGTTGGCTGGCCGATCTGCATTTGGCGGCCTCCTTCATGACCCGCATTCCCTTACCCGATCCGGGCGTGGTCGCGGGCGGTCTGGCGCCCGCCATGCGCTGCTTTCCGTTGGTCGGACTTGGCCTGGGGCTGCTGGCGGGGCTGGTGGGCGCCATTGCCACATGGCTGCTTCCCCCCCTCCCCGCCGCCTTGCTGGCCATCCTTACCCTGGTCCTCGCCACCGGGGCGCTGCACGAGGACGGCCTTGCCGATCTGGCGGATGGGCTGGGAGCGCGAGGCGGAATTGACAAGCGGCTCGAGGTGATGCGCCAGTCCAGCATCGGCGCCTACGGCGTGCTGGCGCTGCTGTTCTCGGTCGGGCTGCGGGTCGGCGCCCTTGCCGCCATCCCCGGCGGCTGGCGGATGGCCGGGGCGCTGATGGCCGCATCGGCCCTGTCGCGGGCCATGATCCCCGCCGCCATGCAAATCATGCCTCCGGTGCGGCCCGATGGACTGGGCGCCGCCGCCGGAGTGCCGGATGCCACCGTGGCGGCCACCGCCGCCGGTTTGGGATTGGCCGTGGCGGCGCTCGGCATCGGATTGGGCGGCGCCCTGGCCGCCGCCATCCTTGCCATCGTCGCCACGCTGGCGGTCGTCATGGTGGCGCGCCGCGTCCTCGGCGGTTTCACCGGCGATGTGCTGGGAGCCGTGCAGCAAGCGGCCGAGATCGCCATTCTGCTGGCCGCCGCCATGGTGTGGGCATGAGCGGCGGTAGCGGCGCCACGCGCTGGTGGCTGTTGCGCCATGCGCCGGTCCCCTGCCCGTTCGGACGCATTCACGGCCGCCTCGACGTCGCCTGCGACACGTCGGAGGACGACGCCTTCCGGGCCTTGACGAAGATCATACCGTCCAACCCCGTGTTGGTGGAAAGTGGCCTTATTCGCTGCCGCCAAACGGCGGGGGCCTTGGAAACCGCCGGAATGCTGCTGCCACCTCCCATTATCGAGCCCGATTTGATGGAACAGGACTTCGGCCGTTGGCAGGGACGCAGTTGGAGCGACCTGGAAGCGGTCAAGGATCCCGATCTCGCCAGTTTCTGGCGTGATCCGGCCGGAACCGCGCCGCCGGGCGGAGAAAGCTTCGCCGCCATGATCCAGCGGGTCTCGGCGGCACTGCAAAGCCTGTCGTCAGCCCAATCGGGGCGCGACATTCTGGCCATCGTCCATGCCGGCACCATTCGGGCCGCCCTGGCCCAGGCCCTGGATCTGGAGCCCGCCACCGCCCTTCGCTTTGCCGTTCATCCGCTGTCCCTGACTCGACTGGACTTCACCGCCGAGGGCTGGCGGATAGAAATGGTGAATGCGCTTTCCCATTAGTCATCCTGCATAGGCAGGCTTGAAATCAGTCAAGATCGGGGCGCGACCAGCAAATAGAACATGTATTTTTCATTCTTTTTTGGTCATGATAAGCACCTGGATGGGTGGGCACGCTTATCCTCTGGAGTTCATGATGAGAGCACTTCTTCGAAATCTCAGTCTCAGTTCCAGAATTGGAATCGCCATTCTTATCCCGGTTCTGGGGATGCTGGTCTTCTCGGGGATCGGCCTGTCTGAAAAGATCGCCTTCGCCAAGAAGATGAACCAGCTCGAGGAGCTTGCCGGACTTGGCCCGACCATCGGAACCCTGGTGCATGAGCTCCAGAAGGAACGCGGCATGTCGGTGGGGTTCATCGGCAGCAAGGGCGCGAAGTTCGCCGACCGGCTGCCGGGCCAGCGCAAGGACGCCGACACCCGCCTCGCGGCGCTGACCGAGGCCCTGCGCAAATTCGAATCCTCCGAGACCTCGGCCGGTCTGAAAGCGTCCATCGCGGGCGCCAAACCCGGCCTTGAGGCACTTGGTGCCAAGCGTGCCGCCATCGACAGCCTGTCGCTGACCATGCAGGAGACCGCCGGATTCTATACCGCCACCATCGGCAAGCTGTTGGCGGTCATCGAACAGATGGCGGTGGTTGATTCCGACGTCCGCCTGTCCAAGGCGATCACGGCCTATACCCAACTGCTGCACGGCAAGGAACGGGCGGGGCAAGAGCGCGCCACCGCGTCGGGGGGATTCGGCGCCAAAAAGTTCGAGGCCCCCATCCACCGCAAGTTCACCCAGTTGATCGCCCAGCAGGATACATATTTCGCCACCTATACCATCTATGCCACCGAGGAGCAGAAGCAGGCCCTGGGCGCCGCCTTGGCCGATGGCGCCGCCAAGGAGGTCGATCGCATGCGCGTCATCGCCATGGACAGCCCCTTCTCCGGCACCACCGGCGAGGTGGAAGCGCCCGTCTGGTTCGATGCCATCACCAAGAAGATCGATCTGTTCAAGCAGGTGGAAGACAAGGTCGCCTCCGAACTGATCGGTCTGGCCGCCGCCATTCACGCCGAGACGGAACGGGCACTTTACACCTATCTCGTCGGCACCATCGTCCTGCTGGCCGCTGGCATCGGCATCGCCTGGGTGATCGCCGCCGATATCTCTGGCCCACTCAGCAAGATCATCGTCTCCATGGACGTGCTGTCCAAGGGCGACACGTCCCATGAGGTGGAGGGCGCCGACCGTCACGACGAGATCGGCGCCATGGCCCGTGCCGTCGAGGTCTTTCGCACCGGATTGTTGCGCGCCGACCAATTGACCTCTCAGCAGAAGGTCGAACAGGAAGCCAAGGACCGCCGCGCCAAGGTGATCGACGGCATCTTGGGCCAATTCAACTTCGAAGTGGCGGAAGTGCTGGAAACCATGGCGGCATCCGCCACCGAGTTGGAAGCCACCTCGCAGACCATGTCGGCCACCGCCGAGGAAACCTCCAACCAGGCCACCGTGGTGGCGGCGGCGGTGGAGGAAATGGCGGTCAATATGCGCACCGTGGCCGGTGCCGCCGACCATCTGTCGGATTCGGTGGAAGCCATCAATCACCGGGTGGCGGATTCGGTCCATATCGCCGAAAGCGCCCGCCACCGGGCGCAGGAAACCAATCAATCGGTGCGCGGATTGTCGCAGGCGGTGCTCAAGATCGGCGCGGTGGTCAATCTCATCAACGACATCGCCAGCCAGACCAATCTTCTCGCGCTGAACGCCACCATCGAGGCCGCCCGCGCGGGCGACGCCGGCAAGGGTTTCGCCGTCGTCGCCAACGAGGTCAAGAACCTGGCCAACCAGACGGCGCGCGCCACCGATGAAATCACCTCTCAGATCAGCTCGGTCCAGACTGAAACCCGCGCCGCCGTGGACGCCATCACGGAAATCACCGGAATCATCGAGCAGATGAGCCAGTTGTCCACCGGCATTTCATCCTCGGTCTCCGAGCAGGATTCGGCGACCTCGGAAATCGCCAACAATGTCCAGCAGGTCTCGCTGGGCGTCGACGAGGTCAGTTCCAACGTGGTCGGCGTCAATCGGGCGGCGGTGGAAACCGGGCACGCCGCCGACGACGTCCTCGAGGCGGCGCGCACCGTCGCCGAACGGGCCACCGCGCTCCGCCAGCAGGTGGACGCGTTCCTCACCAATATCCGTGCTGCCTGATCGCGGGAGAGAACAGTCATGCAATTCACCACCAAGCGCGACGGCAACCGGATCGACGTCTCGGTGTCCGGCAAACTGACCTTCGCCGACTCGGCGACGTTTCCGCAGTTCGTCGAACAGGTCACCAAGGGCTCTGGAATTTGCGATATCGATCTGGGCGGTCTCAGCTTCATCGACTCCACCGGCATGAGTCTCTTCGTGCATGTCTATGACGCGGCGCAGGTATCCGGGCTGAAAGTCGTGATCCGGAACGCTACGGGGGCGGTGTCCGAGACATTGCGCCGCGCCAGTTTCGACACGCTGTTCGAGTTCCGTTGAGCAACGCCGCCCCTATGTCCATGACCAATGCGGAGGTCGATGCCGTCGTCGCGGCCCGCTTGGACGATGCCATGCGCGACGCCAATGGCGGGGCGGCACGGCCATTGGCGTTCTCCGCCTTCGACAGCGGCAAGGTCGAAGACCTGGCGCAATTCCTGGAGGCGGCGGTCGGTGTTTGGATCGACGTCGCCTGTAAGGGGCATGCGGCATTCCAAATTCCGCCCGATGCCGACCTGGTGTTGCGGGTCTCGACGGCGGCGGCCATTCGTCTCGACGTGGCCGACGCGGTGGCGCGAGCCATGATGAAGCGGTTCCAACACCTTCAACCGCTGGAATCCGATATTCGCTGCGCGCTTCAAGAAGCCATCGGCAACGCGGTCATTCATGGAAATCTTGGCCTGGACGGATCGTTGCGCGCCACCATGGAGGGATTGCGGATCTTTTCCGCCACCATGGAACAACGCCAATCCGATCCCGCCCTAGCCTGCCTGCCCATCACCATCCGGGCCAAGGCGCACCATGACGGCGTTACCTTTGTGGTCGAGGATATGGGGGCGGGCTTCACGCCTCCGACCATCGGGCCAGAGCCTATCCCCGCGGTCGCCGCCGGTGGACTTGGCCTTGCCATCATTCATCGCTGCTGCGCCCAGCTTCGGTTCGACAGCGGCGGCCGATGCATCGACATGGCGTTCCGACTCTAGCCATCCGGCTCTAGTCACGGGGGCCGAGGTCGATAGTGCGGGACTTGAGCTCCGCCCAAAGGGTCTCGTGCCGACGCTGGACCTCGCCCCGACACGAGACCAGAAAGCCGACCTTGGCCGGCCAGGGGGCCACCAGTTCGGGCGCCCCCAAGACCAGCGGCAGCATATGGGCCTCGCTGCCGCGAATCATATTGGCGTAGCCGTTGTAGTTGGACTGCAACGCCGCATTTTCCGGCTTCAGCATGAAGGTGAGAAACTTCAAGGCATTGGCGCGATTGGGCGGATTGCGCGGAATGGCGATGACGTCGGTCCACACCAGATTGCCCTCACGCGGATAGGCATAGGCCAAGGTCGGACGGCCTTCGCGCGCCCGCATGGCGTCGCCATTGCGGGTCACCGCCAGCACCACATCCGCACGGCCCAGCGACTGCGCCATTCCGGCCGACTGCACCGGCGGGGTCGCCGCCAGCAGGGGGGACAGTTGGCGCGCCGCCTTTTCCAGCTTGGCGTCGTCAAGCGTGCAGCGGGGCTCGCCCAGATACAGCAGCGCCAACTGCACCATGTCGGCGTCGTCCATTATCTTGATATGGCCGAGGATGTCGGGCGGCGGGTCGAACAGCAGGCGAAGCGTGTCGATGTCGCCCTTGTGAACCGAGGTATCCACGGCGAAGGCGGTGGTTCCCCACTGATGCGGGATGGTGAACTCGTTGCGGGGATCGAAGGATCGCGACCGCCACGGATCCTCGATATTCCAAAATCCGGGCAGTCGGTCCGCCCATATTCGCTCCAGAAGCCCGTGCTCGATCAAGCCCATCACTTGGTGATCGGGCGGAAAGGTTATGTCATAGCCGGAATGCCCGCCCGCCAGCTTGGCAACCATGGCGGAATGGTCGGGCGCCTCATCCAAGATGGCACTAAGATTGGTCTCGCGTTCGAACTTGCCCAGAAGTTCGGGCGAAATGCTGCCGATACGGGCCAGAATCCGCAACTCACTGGCCGCCAGGACCGGACCGGCCAGCCCTAGGACGATCAACGCGGCAAAGACGGCGGTGACGGATATCCGCATCACGCCTCGTCCTCGATTCGCTCCATGTCGTCGTCGGACAGGCCGAAATGGTGGCCGATCTCGTGGATCAGCACATGCTTGACCACCGAGGACAGGTCTTCTCCCGTCTCGCACCAGTAGTCGAGAATGGGGCGACGGTAGAGGAAGATCATGTCCACGTCGCTGGGCGCGCCGCCAAAGGCCTGGATGTCCATGGCGGTGCCGCGATACAGGCCAAGCAGGTCGAAGGAACTTTCCAGATCCATCTCGCGTTCCACATCGTCGTCGGGAAAGTCCTCGACCCGGATGATCACATCGGCGGCATAGCGGCGCAGTTCCTCTGGAATATCGGCGAAGGCGATCGCCGCGATGGTTTCCAGATCGGCGCAGCTGGGGGGCGTGCTGTGGTGGGGCATTACTCTGCTCATGAAAAGAATTTAGCCTGTCCTTGATGGCGAAGCCAGCAAAGCCCATGTCTGGTGTGCGACCAGGAGCTTCCATGACCCAGACACTGACCGGCCCGGCCCGCGCCGCCGCCTTGGCCCAATTGCCCGGATGGACGGAGTGCGACGGCCGCGACGCCATCGCCAAGACCTTCGTCTTCAAGGATTTCGCCAAGGCCTTCGCCTTCATGACCGAGGTCGCCCTGGCCGCCGAACGCATGAACCACCACCCAGAATGGTCCAATGTGTGGAACAAGGTACAGATAACCTTGTCCACCCACGATGCCGGTGGAGTCACCGCGAAAGACATCGACCTGGCCAAGGCCATGGAGGCGGCTTCCGGGACTGCCACACTCCGTAAATAGCGCGTTGTGTGGAGCGCGGGCGTCCCGCCCGCCCTGTGGGGCACATCAAGCGACGGCTGCTGGCTAAGCCATCAGCCCCGCGCCTTTTCCTCCCAGCCGCCGCGCTCGGTCTGCTGGTAATAAACCAATTCATGACCGGCGGCCTTCCAGTCCTTCCAGCGCTCGCGGGCGGCTTGGACCGCGTCGGGGTCGTTGCCGTCGAACAGGTCCAGGCAACGGGCGAAGCCTTCCACCGCCTCGGAACGGGCACCGTCGCACATCACCAGAATGGTCGCCTCGTTGGGGTTCTCGTCGCGGTCGGTCAGCCAG
The DNA here is from genome assembly GCF_003284725.1 of Paramagnetospirillum kuznetsovii. Lineage (GTDB taxonomy): Bacteria > Pseudomonadota > Alphaproteobacteria > Rhodospirillales > Magnetospirillaceae > Phaeospirillum > Phaeospirillum kuznetsovii. Next base: position 336,734 of record NZ_PGTO01000003.1, read on the forward strand.
ATGGGCTGAAGCGCCGGATCGCCGTCGCGGGCGGCGCCGTGGGGAATCCACGACTCGGGCTCGAAGGTCCACAGGCGCTCGTTCAGATCATCGACCCGTTCCGCCGATCCCGCCAGCACCACCGCCCGGTGCCCCGCCGCCAGGGCCTTGTCCAACAGCTTAGGCAGGGCTTGATCCAGCGACAGGCGCGTCAGGTGGTAAAAGCCGATCTGGGTCATGGGGCGGAGGGCGGTCGCGGCCCCGGCGCGGCATATGACAGATAGGCCAGCCGCTTCGCCTCGCGGCGGCCATGGGTGACGGTATCCAAAATGATGCCCGCGGTCAGGCTGAGAAAGGCCAGGATCATGATGCCGGTGGCCAGGATCGCGGTGGGAAAGCGCGGTACCAGCCCGGTCTGCATGAAAGTGGCGAAAACCGGCTCGACAAGGATAACGGCCAACAGCGATAAAAGCGCGAAGGCGGCACCGAACAGGGCCAAGGGCTTTTCACGCTTCAACAGCTTGAAGATGGTCACCAGGATTCGCCAGCCGTCGCGATAGGTGTTCAGCTTGGACACCGAGCCCTCGGGGCGGGCGAAATAGGGCGTCTCGATCTCAGCCACCGGCATGGACAGGCTCAGCGCGTGCACCACCAGCTCTGTCTCGGTCTCGAATCCCGCCGACATGGCCGGAAACGACTTGACGAAGCGGCGCGAGAACACCCGGTAGCCCGACAGCATATCCTTGAACCGATCACCGAACAGCCAGGCGACGAAGCCGGTCAGCATGTGGTTGCCCAACTGGTGCCCGGCGCGAAAGGCTCCCGCCTCCTCCGTATGCAGGCGCGATCCCACCACCATGTCGAGGTTTTCGTCCACGAGGCGGGCGATCAGTTCCGGGGCGCTGGGGGCGTGATAGGTGGCGTCGCCGTCTACCATCACATAGATGTCGGCCTCGATGTCGGAGAACATGCGCCGCACCACATTGCCCTTGCCCTGCAAGGGCTCGAACCTTACGACCGCTCCGGCGGCGCGGGCCAGCGCGACGGTGCGGTCCTTGGAATTATTGTCGTAAACATAGATCGCCGCCTGGGGCAGGGCGGCGCGGAAATCGCGGATCACCTGTTCGATGGCGTGTTCTTCGTTATAGCAAGGAATCAGGACGGCGATGTTCATGGACCTGCCGGGGCTGGGACGCGACGCCACAGACTTTTGGAAAAGCCCGTCCTTGTCAAGGTGATCAGGCGCGTTGGGGTGATCAGGCGCGTTGGGGTGATCAGTCCTTTTCCCCGGCCGGGTCGATACCGGGCGGGAACGGCCACGACTTCACCACCCGCCAGCCGTCGCCTTCGGCCTTCAGCAAATGCGAAGCATCGGGGTCTTGCGCCAAGATACGGGCGACCTCTGGGTTCTGGGTGCGAAGCCAGATGTAGTCGGGTCGATGTTCGGTCAGCACCTTGGCCAGCTCAGCGGTGTTGAAGGTGGAGAGATTCTGGCTCACATGCTGGCCGTAGCCCAGATGGTAATTGGTGAAATTGCCGTAAAACCCGGTTCCTCGGGCGTCGATCACGGTCAGGCGGGCGGCGGGCGGCAATAATGGCGCCATGTCGCGGATGACCCGCAGCGCGTCCATCTTGGCGGGGTTGCGATCGAAGCGGATATATTTGACGGCGGCGAATGGAATGATGATCGCGGCCAAGCCGCCCACCGCCAAGGCCGCCCGCCTGGCCAGTGAGATTGCCCCAAGGCGGCCGACCCGCTGGCCGATCACCTGGGTCAGGACGAACATCTCGAGCATTCCGAGATGGGTGTTATAGCGCCAGTACGAGGCGGCGTGAGCGCTTTCGTATCCGGCCAGAATGGCGAGATACACCACCAACAGGAAAATGTTGTAGCCGAGGAAGCAGAGGGCGAAGAGGGTGACCAGACGCTGTCTGCCCAATCCGAGCACCGCGATGGCCACTAAAAGAAAGCCCGCGCCGAAATAGCCGCCCTTGGACAAGATGACACCGGCCATGCTGTTCAGCATGTCCGGCAGCAAAGCCCATTCCCAGTCCGACACCGCGCGGACCGACAGTTCCCCGACGCCCGCGGTCACATGCAGTCGCCACGCCAGGCTCACCACGATCACCGGCACCATGGTCAGCGCAAGCTGCTTGCCAAAGCGCGTCACCCCGTCGCCGTGACGCAGGCAATCAAAAACCAGCGCCCCCAGCAGCAACGCCATCAGGGCGAAGTTGCCCTGCTTGGTCATGGGCAGCAGGGCGAAGACGGCGGCGAATTGAAGGCCGCGCCCCCCGCCTTGGCGCAGTTGAAGCCCCAGAATCGCCGAGAACGCGACCGCGACGGCGGTGGCGGTATCGGCATAGCCGCTGAAGACCAGCTTGGGAACGAAGGTGGTGCCCAAGGCGGTGACGGCGAGAACGCCCCAGGCGGTGGCCGACCAACCGGCGCCGTCATCGCCCCGGAAGAGACGGACCACGAGACGGGCGGAACTGGCCAGCAGCAGAAGGTTGAACCAGGGCGCCACGGTGTCGAAATAGTGCCCGCCCAGCCGCGAGGACAGCAGATAGATCACCGTCATGGCGGGAGGATAGGCGGGAAAGACGCTGTCGGTGGGGGGATTTCCCGGACCGGGAAAGGTGTCGAACAGCGTCAGATAGCGGGCATTGGGCAGCCACTGGGAGAACTCGTCCCATTGGGACGGCTCCATGGAGGCGGTCGCCACCAAGATGGGCACCATCCACACCAGAATTCTGAGAACGCCCCCATCCAGGGGGGCTTGGCGGCGTCGCCATAAGACAAGGGCCGACCCCAGCGCCAGCAGCAGGGAGACCGCCGACAGGATGGTCAGCGATACACCCAGCCAGCCACCGAACACCACGACGATGCCCGCCACCACCGACCAGCCCACCAGCAGATCGGCTTCGGGGAGCCGATCGCGCCCCGCCAAGGCGGCACCGATGGCCACAAGGCCAAGGACGACCACGACGAGGCAGGCAAGCGCCAGGGCCTGATAGGCGCTGGGCAGGTAGAGGAGGGCGGCGTTGCCGAGGAGCTGGATCACGTGTCGAACCTCTCAGAACGAAGGCCCGCACTCTTTCGAATGCGAGCCTTCGCCTACGCTAACAAATCAGGACGACTACTTGTCTTCCTGGGCCTTGCGCATGGCGGCGCCCAGGATGTCGCCCAGGCTGGCGCCCGAATCGGACGAACCGTAATCGGCCATGGCCTGCTTCTCTTCCTCGACTTCGCGGGCCTTCACCGACAGGGTGATCTTGCGCGAGGCCTTTTCCACGGCGGTGACCTTGGCGTCCAGCTTCTCGCCGACCGCGAAGCGCTCGGGGCGCTGCTCGGAGCGTTCGCGGGACAGCTCGCCCTTGCGGATGAAGCCGGTCATGCCGTCGACGGCCACTTCCAGACCGTTCTCGGTGACCTGGGTCACGGTGCAGGTGACCACGTCGCCCTTCTTGATGGACGCCACGGCGTTCTGGAAGGGATCATCGGACAGCTGCTTGATGCCGAGGCTGATGCGTTCCTTCTCGATGTCCACATCGAGAACCTTGGCCTTGACGATGTCGCCCTTCTTGAAGTCCTGAATGGCGGCTTCGCCCGACTTCTCCCAATCGAGATCGGACATGTGGACCATGCCGTCGATATCGCCGGGCAGGCCGATGAACAGGCCGAACTCGGTGATGTTCTTGATCTCGCCTTCGACCAGGGTGCCCTGGGGGAAGCGGTCCAGGAAGCCTTCCCACGGATTGTTCATGGTCTGCTTCAGGCCGAGAGAGATGCGGCGCTTCTGCGGATCCACGTCCAGCACCATGACCTCGACTTCCTGCGAAGTGGAGACGATCTTGCCGGGGTGGACGTTCTTCTTGGTCCAAGACATCTCGGAGACGTGCACCAGACCCTCGACACCGGGTTCCAGCTCCACGAAGGCGCCGTAGTCGGTGATGTTGGTGACGCGGCCGGTGAACTTGGCGTCGACCGGGTACTTGGACTCGACGCCCTCCCACGGATCGGCATCCAGCTGCTTGATGCCCAGGCTGATGCGCTGGGTCTCGGAGTTGAAGCGGATGACCTGAACCTTGACGGTCTGGCCGATATGCAGCGCCTCGGACGGATGGTTGATGCGCTTCCAGGCGATGTCGGTGACGTGCAGCAGGCCGTCGACGCCGCCCAGGTCAACGAACGCACCGTAATCGGTGATGTTCTTGACCACGCCCTCGAGGATCTGGCCTTCCTTGAGGTTCTCGATCAGCTCGGAGCGCTGCTCGGCGCGGGTCTCTTCCAGCACGGCGCGGCGGGACACCACGATGTTGCCGCGCGAACGGTCCATCTTGAGGATCTGGAACGGCTGGGGGGTGCCCAACAGCGGGGTGATGTCGCGCACCGGACGGATGTCCACCTGCGAACCGGGCAGGAAGGCGACGGCGCCCGACAGATCCACGGTGAAGCCGCCCTTGACGCGGCCGAAGATCACGCCGTTGACGCGCTGCTGCGCCTCGAACGACTTCTCCAGCAGGGTCCAGGCTTCCTCGCGCTTGGCCTTCTCGCGGGACAGAACGACTTCGCCGTTGCGGTCCTCGTAGCGCTCGACGAAGACGTCGACGCTGTCGCCGGCCTTGATGTCGGCGGTGCGACCGGCGGTCGCGAATTCCTTCAGAGGGACACGGCCCTCGGACTTCAGGCCGACGTCGATCACGGCGAAGTCGCCATCGACTTCGACGATCAGGCCGGTGATGACTTGGCCTTCGAACGTGCCGCCGACACCCAGGGTTTCATCCAGCAGGGAGGCGAAATCTTCGTTCATGGCAAGAGCGGAATTGGTCATTAGAGAGAGTTCCTTTCGATCGTATCTTACGGGCCGGCCGGTTGTATCCGGCGGTCTTGACCAAAAATAAACCACCGCCCGGGACGGGCCCAGGCGGCGCGGGTTCAGCGCATTGTGCTATCGGCGGGTTCTTACGATGTCGAGCGCGGCGGCGAAAGCCTGATCGGCGTCGAGATCGGAGGTATCCAGCACGACAGCGCCCTCGGCCGGGACCAAGGGGGCGACGGACCGGTTGCGGTCACGTTCGTCGCGCTCCTTCAGATCGGCGAGGACGGTGCCGTATATAGCCTCTAGGCCCTTGTCCTGCAACTCTTTCAGCCGTCGTTCCGCCCTTTTCTCGGCGGAAGCGGTCACGAACAGCTTCACCTTGGCGTCGGGACAGATCACCGTGCCGATGTCGCGGCCGTCCAGAATGGCGCCCTGGCCCATGGGCGGATGGCTGGCGAATTTGCGCTGGAACGCCAGCAAGGCGGCGCGCACGCCGGGAATGACGGCGACCTTGGAGGCCGCCTGGGCGGCGGTATCGTCGCGGAGGTCACCGGCTTGCAGATCGGCCGGGGCCAGTTCATCGGCGGCCTTTTCGGCGGTCGCCGCGTCGGTGGGGTCGAGACCGGCGCGAACAACCTTCATGCCCACGGCGCGATAGATCAGTCCGGTGTCCAGATAGTCGAAGCCCAGTTCGGCGGCAAGACGCCGCGCCAGTGTCCCCTTGCCGGCCGCCGCCGGCCCGTCGATGGCGATGATAGTCATGGGATCGGATCGTCCGTGGTTCATTGACGGTATTAACCACGAAGGCACGAAGCGGAAAAGAAGAAAAATTCTCAATGCTTTCTTCGTGTTCCTTCGTGTCTTCATGCCTTCGTGGTGAAATTAAAGACCTTATTCCGCCGCCCCGATCTTCCCCCCCAGCCCGTTCATCAGCGCGACGAAATTGGGGAAGCTGGTGTCGATGGCTTCGGCGTCGTCCACCGCGACGGGCCGGGCCGAGGCCATGCCCATGACCAGGAACGACATGGCGATGCGGTGATCGAAATGGGTGGCGATGGTGGCGTCGCCCGCCGGGATGCGGCCGGTGCCGTGGACGATCAACGTGTCTTGGGTTTCTTCCACCGCGACACCGCAGGCGGCCAGTCCGCGTGCCATGGCGGCGAGGCGGTCGCTTTCCTTGACCCGCAACTCGCCCAATCCGCTCATGCGGGTGGTGCCCTCGGCGAAGGAAGCCGCCACCGCCAGGATGGGGTATTCGTCGATCATGGAAGGGGCGCGTTCTGCCGGGACGTCGATGCCCTTCAGCCTGGAGGCGCGCACCACCAGATCGGCCACCGGCTCGCCCGCCTGATCGCGGGTGTTGTCGAAGCGGATGTCGGCGCCCATGTCGCGCAGGGTCTGGTACAGGCCGGCGCGCAGCGGATTGATGCCGACGCCGGGCAGCCGGATCTCGGAGCCTTCCACCAGCAGGGCCGCCACGGTCGGGAAGGCGGCCGAGCTGGGATCGGCCGGAACCACCACGGCGCGGCCCGTCAGTTCGGGATAACCGGTGACGGTGATGGCCAGTCCGCCGCCCTCGGCGGCCTCGACCCGGACGGTCGCGCCGAAATTGCGCAGCATCAGCTCGGTGTGGTCGCGGGTGGCTTCGCGCTCGATCACGGTGGTCTCGCCCGGCGTGTTGAGACCGGCCAGCAGGATGGCCGACTTGACCTGGGCCGAGGCGACGGGAAGCTCGTAGGTGATGGGGGTGGGGCGCTCGGCACCCACCACCGCCATGGGCAGGCGGCCGCCATCGCGGCTGACGAAGCGCGCCCCCATCCGGCTCAACGGGTCGGACACCCTGCGCATGGGCCGCGAGCGCAAGCTGGCGTCGCCGGTGAAGAAGCTGGTGAAGGGATGGCTGGCGACAAGCCCCATCAGCAGGCGCGCCCCCGTGCCCGAATTGCCCATGTCCAACACGTCGGTGGGTTCGGTCAAGCCGCCGACACCGCGGCCGTACAGACGCCACGAGCCATCGGGCAGACGCTCGACCTCGGCGCCCAGGGCGCGCATGCAGGCGGCGGTGCGCAACACATCATCGCCTTCCAGCAGGCCGGTGACCGTGCTTTCGCCCACCGCCAGGGCGCCGAACATCAGCGCCCGGTGCGAGATGGATTTGTCGCCCGGAACCCGCGCCGAACCGGCAAGCTGAGCGGCGCGACTGGAAATCAGGGGTTTCGCCATGACCTCTCCGAAAAATAATCGCCGACGAGGGCGAAGCTGGGGCCAGCATCGGCCGAACCTCTACCACAGGCGGCTTCGGCGTCATAGGCCCACGTTCCATGCTGCACCGCAGGTAACTTTTCGTTTTGACACGGGGTGGGGAACATGGCAAATGGCCCCCAGGACAACGGGGCTCGCCCCGATATTTTACAGGAGGACCGAAGGTGGCCAAGCCGGAATGGGGACAGAAGCGCACCTGCCAGAGCTGCGGATGCCGTTTCTATGACCTGACGCGCACTCCCATCATCTGCCCGAAGTGCAACGCCAACGTCGAGCCCGAGGTGACCTTCAAGGTCCGTCGCGGCAGCGCGGCGGCGGCGGAAGCCAAGGCTGCGGCTCCGGTGGTGGTCAATGCCGCCATCGCCGATATCGAGGTCGATGACCTTGTGGTGGTCGATGATGACGAGGATGCACTGCCCGCCGAGGACGACGGCGCCGAGGATGACGAAAGCGGCCTGATCGAGGACGCCTCCGACCTGGGCGAGGACGACGACGACATGGCCGAGGTCATGGAGCACATGGACGAGGAAATCGGGGACGAGGTCTAAGCTTCGACCTTCGGCGACGGAAGCGAATTTTTTCGCTTGCCAGCCACGTCCTAAATCCATATGTTCCGCCTCCACCGACGGCCCCCCAAACCCGTCGGACCCAAGTTTTCGGGGCCATAGCTCAGTTGGGAGAGCGCTTGAATGGCATTCAAGAGGTCGTCGGTTCGATTCCGTCTGGCTCCACCAAGACAAAAAAGGGCTTAGCTAGAAATGGCTAAGCCCTTTTTCTTGCTCCGCACCCACCCAATCACGAGGCGGTTGGCGGCAGGGTTTGGGGCCTGCGGTATCAGAACGTCGGCTTGGAGACTGGCGCCGTTTCGCAGCAAAGCGTTTGGACATCGTAATTGGCGATGATTTTCGGATCGTTGGTAATCAGGACCAGATCCTCGGTTTGCGCCTGGGTGACCAGCAGCCGATCGAATGGATCGCGATGGTCGGCGAAGAATGGCAGGTCGGCAACCGCAATGGCGTGCGGTGCCTTCACGTTGAGGAGGATGAGGCCGGATTCAGCCACTCCTTTGGCGATGACCGAGGGATGAACCATCATCTTCCCCGTGGAGAACTTGATGCCGATCTCCCAAAGGGAGGCCGTGCTGGCGAAGATCTCATTGCCAGGGTCTTCAATGATGGCGCGGGCCTCGAGGTTCAGGCTGGCATCGTCGATCAGCCACCAGATCAGGGCGTGGGTGTCGAGAAGGTAACCCTTCATTCCTCGATTTCGCCTTCCATGATCGCGGCGAGATCAGCGGGAAATTCCCATGCATCGGCGGGTTGGGCGGTAATCTTGCCCTTCAGGACACCCGGAACCCGCAGCTTTTTCATCGGGCACAGCTTGACCATCGCCCGGCCATGGTTGGTGACAACCACCTCCTGGCCCTGTTGGGCCATCGCCAAATAGTCGGAAAGATGGGTCCGCAATTCCTTGATGCTGACCCGATATTGCTCCTGCGGCATGGCGAGCCCCTTCGAAAAGTTACCACAAATATGTACACTTTACGGGAGCGTGTCAAGACGGGGCGCCTCCGTCTGGCCCCACCAAGATCCACCCCCGAGGAAACTCGGGGGTTTTTCTTTGATCGGCCGATATCTCCCGGCCTTGCCGGTTGCGATTATTCGTCTTACGCTCATTCCCCAGGGTTGATTGGGATCAGGGGGGATTTAACAATGTTCGAAGCTGCCGAGTTGGGGCGAAAGATATCGCGCGACGAATTCGACGCCATGGCGCCGGAATTGCGCACCGAATTGCTGGCCTTGCAGCAGCAGCTGCGTCAGGCGGATTTCCCCGTCATCGTGCTATTCGCCGGTGTGGATGGGGCGGGCAAGAACGAGACCGTCAATCTGATCAACGAATGGATGGACCCGCGCTGGATCGTGACGCGGGCCTATGGCAAGCCGTCGGACGAGGAACGGGAGCGGCCGGAATTCTGGCGCTACTGGCGCGACCTGCCGCCCAAGGGCAAGGTCGGGCTGTTCCTGTCGTCATGGTATCATCGTCCCCTGGTGGATCGGGTCTATGGCAAGACGACGCTGGCCGAACTGGATGAAAATCTGGAACAGATCGTCCATTTCGAGAAGGCCTTGGCCGATGAAGGGGCCCTGATCCTCAAATTCTGGATGCACCTGTCGGAAAAGGCGCAGAAGAAGCGCCTGAAGGGCCTGGAAAAGGATCCCATGACCGCGTGGCAGGTCACCAAGACCGACTGGGAACATTACTGTCTTTACGACAAATTCACCTCGGCGGCCGAACGGCTGATCATGCATACCAGCAAGGGCCATGCGCCCTGGCAGATCGTCGAGGGCGCCGATTCCCGCTATCGCTCGGCGGTGGTGCTGCAAGCCCTGAAGGACGCCATCACCAAGCATCTCGCCAATCGCGAAGCGGTGAAGAAGGTCAATGCCGAGATCAAGGGCAAGGCGGCCAAGGGCAAGAAGGCGGCGGCTCCCGACGCCCTGGTGTCGCAGCCCTCGATCCTGTCCTCGTTGGACATGACCCAGAAGCTGGAAGGCCCCGACTACACCAAGGCGCTGCAGGAACAGCGGGCCAGGCTCGCCCATCTCTATCACGTGGCCAAGGAAAAGGGCGTTTCCACCGCCCTGGTGTTCGAAGGCTGGGACGCCGCAGGCAAGGGCGGCACCATCCGCCGCCTGACCAATGCGCTGAACGCCCGCGACTATCAGGTCATCCCCATCGCGGCCCCCACCGAGGAAGAACGCGCCCAGCATTATCTGTGGCGGTTCTGGCGCCATGTGGCCCGCGCCGGTCGCGTCACCGTGTTCGACCGTTCGTGGTATGGCCGGGTGCTGGTGGAACGGGTGGAAGGATTCTGCACCGAGGAGGCCTGGCGTCGCGCCTATGGCGAAATCAACGACTTCGAGGAGCAACTGACCCAGCACGGCATCGTCATGTGCAAGTTCTGGCTTCACATCACGTCCGAGGAGCAATTGGCCCGGTTCAATTCCCGCGGCCAGATCGAATACAAGAAGTGGAAGCTGACCGACGAGGACTGGCGCAACCGCGAAAGCTGGGGGCTCTACGAGCAGGCGGTCAACGACATGGTGGAACGCACCTCGACCTCCAACGCGCCCTGGACCCTGATCGAGGCCAATTCCAAGAACCTCGCCCGCGTCAAGGTCATGCGCACCGTCGCCGACGCCCTGGAAGCCGCCCTGGGCAAGGCGGCGAAGATCAAGAAGAAGTAATCATCTCGATGAAGATGCCGCAGGCCTCGGATGGGGCGATGCGGATGGTTCCGGCGGCGTCGCGACTGAAAGCGACGCCGTTGGCGTTCAGAACCCTGGCGGCGGCTTCGGTGTCGGCCACCTTGATGGTCATGGCGACCATGGCGGGCGGCGCGGGCGGTTCTTCCTCGTCGGCTTCCGGGTGCAACTGGTCGAGATCCTCGGGCCGACACAGGAACACCAGCCCCTTCCCGGTGTGAATGGTCACGGTTTCGTCGGTGGCGGTGGAGGCCGCCGGTCCGATCAGGCTGTCCCAGGCGGGCATCAAGCCGATGGGATCGGCCACCAGGGCGGTGACGGAGGCGACGGCGCGGGCGCCGTTGGCATGCTCGGTCCAGCCGGGCTGGCGCAGGATCTCGGGCGTCAGATGCTGGCACAGGAACGAGCCCACCCCCGGCGTGGTGTCCGGCGGCAGCGGAGCGGCCTTGAAGCGGGCCATGGTCGCACCCTGGGCGGTCGCCACCGCCCGCGACAGGTTGCCCGGCGCCTCCACCCCCAGGCGAAGACAATCGGCCTCCGCGTTCTCGGTGGCGAAGACCAGCCCCATCAGCCCTTCGCGTTGGGCGGTGAAGGCACGAACCCGGTCGGCCGGTCCACCCTCGCCCGCCGCCGCCAGCAGCTCCAGATAATCACTGTCGAACATGACGCAATAATTGGCGGTGCCCCATTCGGCGTGGCTGCCCCGCGACGTCAGGGTGAAGCCCAGGGTCCGAAAGGTCTCGGCGGCGGCGTCCAGGTCGCGCACCGCGATGATGACGTGGTCCAGTCCGGTGATGTGGCTGCGCATGGCGGTCCTCTTAGGGGCGGGCGGGACGCCCGCGCTCCAAGACTATGTGCGGAGCGCGGGCGTCCCGCCCGCTCAAGCCTGTTTGGCGTCGATGATGGCGCGGCGGATGGCGCGGGTCTCGGTGAAGCGCTTTTGCAGCACCTCGCCCTCGCCCCAGCGGATGGAGCGTTGCAGCGCCGTCAGATCCTCGGTGAAGCGTTGCAGCACTTCGAGGACCGCCTCGCGGTTATTCAGGAAGACGTCGCGCCACATGATGGGGTCCGATGCGGCGATACGGGTGAAGTCGCGGAAGCCCGAGGCGGAGAACTTGATCACCTCTTGCTGCATATGGCCTTCCAGGTCGTTGGCGGTGCCCACGATGGTATAAGCGATCAAGTGCGGCAGATGCGAGGTGATGGCCAGTACCTTGTCGTGGTGATGGGGATCCATGATCTCCACCTCCGAGCCGACGCCCTTCCACAGGGCCACCACCTTGTCGACGGCCTTTTGGTCGCTGCCGGGCAAGGGGGTCAGGATCTGCCAGCGGCCCTCGAACAACTCGGCGAAGCCGCTTTCCGGGCCGGAATGCTCGGTACCGGCGATGGGGTGGCCGGGAACGAATGTGACGCCATCGGGCAAAGACGGCATCAGGTCGCGGATCACCGCCAGCTTGACCGAGCCCACATCGGTGATGATGGCACCCGCCTTCAGATATGGCCCGATGGCCTCGCCCACCGCCTGGGTGGCGCCCACCGGCGCTCCGATGACGATCAGGTCGGCCTCGGGAATCGCCTGGGCCGGGTCGTCGGTGGCCTGGTCGACCACCGACAGCGCCAGCGCCGCCGTCCGCGCCTTCTCGCTGATATCCAGCGCGATCAGCTTTTCGGCCAAGCCGTGCTTGCGGACGGCGCGGGCCAGCGACGAGCCGATCAGGCCGATGCCGATGAAACAGACCGTCTTGAACAGGGGAGAACTCATATTTTGTCCCTCAAGCGCCGGGCGGGTGCTCGCGCACCCTTGGCTCCTACGCTTCGCTTCGGGGCGCGCAATGCGCCCGCGCTCGGCCGTGCCTCGCTCATCCCTTGACGAACTCCCGCAGGGTATCGACCACGATCTGATTTTCTTCGCCGGTGCCGATGGTGATACGGAGCGAATCGCCCAGGCCGTAAGCGCCCATGGCGCGCACGATCACCCCCTTGGAGCGCAGGAATTTGTCGGCGGCGGTGGCGTCCTTGCCCTCGCCCGCCGGGAAGCGCACCAGGATGAAGTTGCCCACCGAGGGGACCACGGTCAGGCCCAGCTTGGTCACCTGCTCGCTCAGCCAGGGCAGCCAGTAGTCGTTATGGCGCTTGCACAGCTCGGCGTAGTCCTTGTCCTCGAAGGCGGCCAGTCCGGCGGCCAGGGCGGCCGAGCCCACGTTGAAGGGGTTCCGCACCCGGTTCAGCACGCCGATGATGTTCTCCGGCCCATAGGCCCAGCCCAGGCGCAGGCCGCCCAGGGCGAACATCTTGGAGAAGGTGCGGCAGACGATGGTGTTGTCGCCCGCGTCCACCAGTTCGTTGCCTTCGGTGTAGTCGTTGCGCGAGACGAACTCGGCATAGGCGGCATCGATCACCAGCAGGATGTGGGGCGGCAGACCGGCGCGCAGGCGGGCTACTTCCGAGGCCGGGATATAGGTGCCGGTCGGGTTGTTGGGATTGGCCAGGAAGACGATCTTGGTCTTGGGCGTCACCGCCTTCAGCAGATTGTCCACATTGGCGGTCAGATCCACTTCCGGCGCGGTCACCGGAGTGGCGCCACAGGCCTTGGCGGCGATGGCGTACATCAGGAAGCCGTGGGCCGAATACAGCACCTCGTCGCCGGGGCCGGAATAGGCGCGGCACAGAATGCCCAGCAGTTCATCCGATCCGGCGCCACAGACGATACGGGCGGGGTCAAGGCCGTAGCGGGCGCCGATGGCCATGCGCAGGCTTTCCGCGCCGCCGTCGGGATAGCGGTGGATTTCGCCGGCCATGGCCTTCATGGCCTCCATGGCCTTGGGGCTCGGCCCCAGGGCGCCTTCGTTGGACGACAGCTTGATGGTGCGGCTGACGCCTTCGATGGCCGATTCGCCTCCCACATAGGGGCGGATATCCATGATGCCGGGGCGGGGCGCGGGAGCGGTCACTGGTTGGACTCCTGGAATGGACGTAAGGGAAGGACGGGATTAGGAAATGGCTTCGGCCGCCAGCGGGGTGGCATAGCCGCCGATCACCGAAACATGGCTGATGGGATCCTTGGGAGCCACCAAGGCCACCAGCCGGGGGTCGGCGGCGGTGACATGGCCGAGAATCTCCACCATGTGCAGCCAGACCGCGCCGTGGCGGTAGATGGCCAGCAGTTGCGCCGGTTCCAGCCCGCCGGCCGACAGCACGGCGCGCAGGCGGTCGCGACTGACCTCGGGGCCGGTTTCCAGCACCAGGACAGTGCGGTCGTCGCCGGTCTCGTCATGATCGCGGCAGGCGATGACCAGGGCCTGGGGCGGCTCGGGCGAGCCCTTGGCGGGGAGCACGACGGCGAAGGGCAGCCGCGCGACCACGCGGGGCGGCTCGCCGCTGCCCACGGTCAGGCTGGCCCACCAGGGCTCTGCCTCGTCGGCGATCTCGGTGCCGGGCGTCAGGGGCACCACGCCGACGGAAGCATGGCCGTCGGCCACGGCCCGCACCACCTGACCGGCGCTGCGATAGGCGTGCAGCGGCGCCACGGTGCCGAAATGATTGCGGGCCAGCTCGACGCTGCTGGTGGAGCGGCCGACGGCGTGCACCGCCACCGAGAAGGGGCCCTGCAGGGCGACCAGCGCCCCCATGATCTCGCGCCAGATGCGCACCAGCGCCATCTTTGGGAAGGCCCCAGAATGACGGGCAAGAAGACGGCGCAGAATGCTCGCCTCGCGCCCTGGTCGCAGGGAGACGCGGCTATCGGATTTTGCGGCGGCGATATGGGCGACCAGATCCGATCTTTGCATCAACAGGTCGTGAATCGACTCGTCGATACAGTCGATTTTCCGGCGAAGCTGGTCGAGATTGGCGCTGTCCTGGCTCATGGGGTTTCGTCTGCGATCCGAAAACTCTATCCAAGACGGTTAGATGTAGTTCGGGAGCGCCCGGAAATCAAAGAAAACATTGACAGTTCCGACCCGCGACCATAGCTAATCCTCTCCCCGCTTTTGCCAAGCGAGCCCATGACCGTGTCCGACCCCGTTTCCGAGTCCAGTTCCGCCGCCCCCGACCGCAAGGTCGAATTGGGGCGCGACCGGCCGATTCGGCTGGATTGCGGGGTCGAGATCGGGCCGATCACCGTCGCCTATCAGACCTATGGACGGCTCAATGCCGACAAGTCCAACGCCATCCTGATCTGTCACGCCCTGACCGGTGATCACTACGTGGCCGATCCCCACCCCATCACCGGCAAGCCGGGCTGGTGGAGCGAATTGGTCGGGCCGGGACGGCTGTTCGACACCGACCGCTATTTCCTGATCTGCTCCAATGTGCTGGGCGGCTGCATGGGCACCACCGGCCCCATGGAGATCAATCCGGCCACCGGCCAGCCCTGGGGCCTTGGCTTTCCCGTCATCACCATCGGCGACATGGTGCAGGTCCAGGCCCGCCTGATCGACCATCTGGGCATCGGCCAGCTGTTTTGCGTGGTGGGCGGCTCCATGGGCGGCATGCAGGTGCTGGAATGGGCGCAAAGCTACCCCGACCGGGTGTTCTCGGCCATCCCCATCGCGGCCGCCGCCCGCCATTCCGCCCAGAACATCGCCTTCCACGAAGTGGGGCGCCAGGCCATCGTCGCCGATCCCGATTGGTGCGACGGCAATTATCTCCTAGAGGGCAAGCGCCCCCATCGCGGCCTTGCGGTGGCGCGCATGGCGGCTCATATCACCTATCTGTCGGAACCGGCGCTGCACCAGAAGTTCGGGCGCAATCTGCAGAACCGCGAGGCGGTGGCCTATGGCTTCGACGCCGACTTCCAGGTGGAAAGCTATCTGCGCCACCAGGGGTCGACCTTCGTCGACCGGTTCGACGCCAATTCCTATCTCTACATCACGCGGGCCATGGACTATTTCGATCTGGCGGCCGAAAACGGCGGCGTTCTGGCCAATGCCTTTCGCGGCACCCGCACCCGCTTCTGCGTGGTCTCCTTCACCAGCGACTGGCTGTTTCCCACCGCCGAAAGCCGCGCCGTGGTGCATGCCCTGAACGCCGTGGCGGCCAATGTCAGTTTCGTGGAAATCCGCTCGGACAAGGGCCACGACGCCTTCTTGCTGGACGAGCCGGAATTCCATGCCACCCTGACCGGCTTTCTGAACGGCGCCGCCGCCCATCGCGGCCTGCCTGGTCGCGGGGGTGCTTCCCAATGATGATGCCCAGCAGCTCCGAAGGAGCGCGGTTCAAATGATGATGGTGGTCGGCAACGGCAATCTGCGCGTCGATCTGAAGCTGATCGCCGACATGGTGGAGCCCGGCTCCCGCGTGCTGGACGTGGGCTGCGGCGAGGGCGCCCTGCTGGACTGGCTGGGCAAGACCAAGAATGTGGACGGGCGTGGCATCGAACTGTCCATGGCGGGCGTGTCGGCGGCGGTGTCGCACGGCTTGTCGGTGATCCAGGGCGATGCCGACACCGATCTGAAGGATTATCCGTCCGGCGCCTTCGACTACGTCATCCTCAGCCAGACCCTGCAGGCGACCTACGAGCCCAAGACGGTGCTGAGCCATATGCTGCGCATCGGGCGGCGGGCCATCGTGTCGTTTCCCAATTTCGGCCATTGGCGGGTGCGCATGCATCTGCTGTTCCGGGGCGCCATGCCGGTGACCGACACCCTGGCCTATGAATGGTTCGACACGCCCAACATCCACTTCTGCACCATCCGCGACTTTCTCAGCCTGTGTCGCGGGCTGGGGATCACGGTGGAAAGGAGCATTCCGCTGGACCGCGAGGGCAAGGTGCTGCCGCTGCCCAGCTGTGACGGCATCGCCAACCTGTTCGCCGACCAGGGACTGTTCGTGCTGTCGCGGGCGGCTCAGTAATCTTCGCTCACGCCGCCGCGCGATTTTCGTTAATTGCGGCCAGGAAGCCCTCGACCTCGCGACGCAGCGCGTCGGCCTGGTCGGTCAATTCACCGGCGGCGGCCAGGACGTCGTTGGCGGTTGCCCCGGCCTGTCGCGCCGCCTCGCTCACCTCGGCGATATTGCTGGAGACCTCGCTGGTTCCGGCCGAGGCCTGCTCGAGGCTGCGGGCGATTTCGGTAGTGGCGGCGGTTTGCTGGACCACGGCTTCCGCCACGGTTCCCGAAATGCTGTCCATATCGGTGATGGTGCGCACGATGGCGCCGATGGCGTCGGCCGCGTTCTCGGCGGCGGACTGGACCTGAAGAATCTGGGATGAGATCTCGTCCGTCGCCCGCGACGTCTGGTTGGCCAGCGTCTTGACCTCGCCCGCGACCACGGCGAAGCCCTTACCGGCCTCTCCCGCCCTGGCGGCCTCGATGGTGGCGTTCAGCGCCAGCAGATTGGTCTGGGCGGCGATGTCGTTGATGAGGCTGACCACCTCGCCGATCCGGCTTGCCGCCGATGTCAGTCCGCCGACGATTTCGCTGCCGCGTCCGGCCTCGTCCACGGCGGTCTTGGCGCAGGCGGTCGAGACATCCACCTGACGGGCGATTTCCGACTCGGAGGCGTGGAGTTCCTCGGTTGCGGCCGCCACGGTCTGCACGCTCATGGCGGCCTGATTGGCGGCGGCGGCCACGGTGGCCGATTGCTGCGAGGTTTGCTCCGCCACCGCCGACATGGTCTGGCTGGTGGTCTGCAATTGGATGGCGGCGGCGCTGACCGACTTGATCACGCCGGAAACCTTGGTGTCGAATTCCGAGGCCAACTGTTCCAGGCGACGCTGGCGAGCGGTGTCGGCCTCCTGACGCCGGGTCTTTTCGGCGGCGGCCTCGGCGGCGGCCTCGATATGCTTGCGAAAGACCATCAGGCCGCGCGCCAGGGCGCCGATCTCGTCGGTGCGTTCGGTGTGATGGATTTCCGCTGTGCGGTCATCCCGAGTCAACCGGTCGAGGGTTGTGGTGACGTCGCCCATGGGGCCGGTGATGCCACGCCCGACCCGGGCGGCGATCAGCCAAACCACGGACAGAATCACCAGGGCGGCGAGCCCGAACTCGACGGCGCGATTGCGAAAGGCGGCTCCCACGTCGTCGATGTAGATTCCGCTGCCGACCACCCAGCCCCAAGGGGCGAAGCCCTGGACATAGGATAGCTTTCTGACCGGTTCGGTGCCGCCGGGCTTGGGCCAGTCGTAGTAGACGAAGCCGGCGCCCTTGGCCTTCACCACCGCGTTCATGTCCTGGAAGAACAGCTTGCCGTCGGTGTCCTTCATGCCGCTGATATCGGTGCCCACCAGTTTGCGGTTGGGGTGGGCCAGCATGACGGAATCGGCACTGCGGTGAACCCACAGATACTCGCTTGCCTCGTAGCGCAGGCGGTCCATGGCGGACAGCGCGGCGGCCTGGGCGTCGTCGCGGCTCATACGGCCCGAGCGTTCCTGATCCTCGAACCAAGCCAGAAGAGACGTCCCGACCTCGACGATATGCCGTGTCTTGACTTCGCGATCGTCCAGAAGATCTTGTCGGGTCTGAATCAGGCTGGCGGCAACAACCGTAAGAATACCACAAAGGGCCGTTGCGACGATCAGTCGCAGACGCATAGAAATCCGCATGGTCCCATCCCCTGCCCACTTGATTGCCGGGCCTTTTGGCGCCGCCCAAGCGCCAGCCTCTTATGACAAGTTCTAATTTTTCTAAACTAGCGGAAATAGGTGGTCAAATGCTGATTTAGCCAGCATACCCTTTAGGGTATGACACAACCAATACCAAGGTATTGCTACAGGGTAATATCGGGAATGGTGAAGCAGAAGACGCTTCCCTCTCCGGGAATTGATTCCACCCAGATTCGGCCGCCATAGCGGCCCACCACGCGCTTGCACACGGCAAGGCCGATGCCGGTGCCCTCGGCTTCATTGCGGCCCTGGAGGCGTTGGAAGATCTGGAAGATCCGCTCACAATACTTGGATTCGATGCCCAGTCCGTTGTCGCTGACCCGGAACTCCCATTCGGCCTCCTTGCGCTGGGCCGAGATTTCGACGCGGGGAGGCCGGTCGGGGTGGCGGTACTTGATGGCATTGGCGATCAGGTTCTGGAACAGTCGGACGAATTCCACGTCGTCAACGCGAAGCTCCGGCATGTCCTTGGGCACGGTCACGATGGCGCCGCTTTCCTCCACCGCCACGGTCAGGTTGGCCAAAGCGGACTCCAGGGTCGTGGCCAGCGGGATCGGCTCGTCCGGCAATGGGCTGCGGCCGATGCGGGAATAGGCCAGAAGGTCGCGGATCAGGTGGTCCATCCGCTGGGCGCCGTCCATGGCGAAGGTGATGTATTCCTTGGCCTCGTCGTCCAACTGGTCGCCCAGGCGTCGCGACAGCAGGCCGAGGAAACTGTTGACCATGCGCAGCGGCTCGCGCAGGTCGTGGCTGGCCACATAGGCGAACTGTTCCAGATCGGCGTTGGAGCGTTCCAACTCGGCGGTCTTTTGCGCCAGTTCGGCACGGACCCTCTTGCGGATGGTGATGTCGCGGGTGATGCCGCGATGGCCGATCACGAATCCTTGGGTATCCAGGATGGGGGTGATACTGATCTCGGTATGGACCAATCGGCGGTCGGCGGCCGCAAGTGCCAGTTCCAGGCGTCCGACTCCGTCGGACATGGCGGCGCGCACGCGGGCGATATCCTCGGGACGGCAAAGCTCGAGCAGCGGGCGTGACAGCAAGTCTTCCGGCGGGCAGCCAAACAATTGGCCGCAGCGGGGGCTGACATAGGTGAACCGCCCCTCCGAGTCGGTCTCCCAGATCAGATCGGAAATGTTTTCCACCAGATTGCGGAACTTCTGCTCGCTGATCCTAAGGCGGGCCTCGCTGTCCCGCAGGGAGGCCGCCATGGCTTCCGAGCGGGCCAGTTCCGCTTCGAGCCCCTTGCGCGACAGATAGAGTTCCAGGAACACATTGGCCTTGGACCGCAAGATGAAATCGTCCACCGGCTTTTGGATGTACTCCACCGCGCCGACGCTATAGCCGCGCTTGCGGTGCAACTCGTCGGAATAAGAGGCGGTCACGAAGATCAGCGGCACCTGGGCGGTACGGGGCTCGCCGCGCAGCAGCTCCGCCAATTCGTAGCCGTCCATGCCCGGCATATCCACGTCCAGCAGGATCAGCGCGAATTCATGGTCGAGGCATAGGGCCAGGGCGTCGTTGCCGTTGCCGGCCTCGATCAATTGCGCGTCGACCTTGCCCAACACCTTGCGCATGGCCAACAGATTGGACGGCAGATCGTCGACGATCAGGATCTTGGGGCGCAAGGGGGTCATGGCAACTCGGCAGTTCGGCTGGGGTTGCATAAGGCGGCGAGCACCGGCGCGAAGCGACCGGGCACCAGAATTCGATCAACGGCGCCCCGCGCGATGGCGGCGGTCGGCATTTCCGAGGCGAAGGCGGTGGCGGGATCCTGGACCAGACAGACGCCGCCCGCGGCCTTCACCGCCGCCATGCCGTCGGCGCCGTCTGCATTGGCGCCGGTCAGCAGCACCGCCGCCAAACCGCTTCCCCAGGCCTCGGCGGCTGAAATCAGAAGCACGTCGATGGAGGGGCGCGCGTTATGAACCTTGGGATCGGTCGATACCGAGAAGGTGTGGTCGGCCTCGACCATCAGATGATAATCCGGCGGCGCCACATGGATGATGCCAGGCGTCACCGGCTGCCGTTCCTCGGCTTCGACCACCGGCATTTTGCAGTCGCGGCGAATGGCGTCTTCCAGATAGCCGCCGCTTGCCGCGCCCACATGCGCCACCACCATGATGGGAACCGGAAAATCGTCGGGCAGGGCGGGCAGGATCATCCGCAACACCTCCAGCCCCCCGGCGGAACAGCCGATGACGACGGCTTGGATGGGAGCATGGGGAGGCTGGGGGGCACTCACGGCGATTCCGCCAGCTTCTTGTAAAGCCGCAGCGGAGCATCCACCGGGGCGAACCGGGCCGCCGCCGGGGTGAAGGCCACGTTCTCCTTGGTGCCCAGGCACAGGAAGCCGCTGCGCGACAAGGTGGAATCGAACAAGCCCAGCACCCGATCCTGAAGATGGCGGTCGAAATAGATCAGCACATTGCGGCAGACCACCAGATTGACCTCGCAGAACACGCCGTCGGACACCAGATTGTGGTGGGCGAACGAGATGCGGTCCTTGATGGCCGAATCGATCTTGGCGTAGCCGTAGCCCAGGCTGAAATAGGACGCCAGCGCCTTGGTTCCGCCCGCCTTCAGATAGTTTTCCGAATATTTCTCGATCGTCTTGACGGGAAAGATGCCCTCCTCCGCCTTGGCCAGCGCCATGTCGTTGATGTCGGTGGCGTAGATCTGGGTCTTGGACAGCAAGCCCGCCTCGGCCAACAAAATAGCCAGCGAATAGACCTCCTCGCCGGTGGCGCAGCCCGCCTGCCAGATATTGATGCGGGGATAAGTGGCGAGAACCGGCGCGATCTGGTCGCGGATACCCTTGAACACCTGGGGATCGCGGAACATCTCGGTCACCGGCACCGACAATCCCGCCAGGACTTCCGGCAGCAGGGCGTCGTCGTAGAGAATGCGCGGCACCAATTCGGCGATGGTGGCGCAGCCCAACTTGTGGGCCAGGCCCGAGACCCGGCGTTTCAGCGAGGCGCGGGCATAGCCGCGAAAGTCATAGCCGTGCCTGCGCGCCAGCACGTCCAGCACCAAATCCAGTTCGATACTGTGAATGCTGTTAGACCGCCACGGCATTCGCGCTCTCCGGAATATGCGACATCATCATGGAGACGAGCCGTTCCACATCCACCGGCTTGGCCATGTAGTCGTTGGCCCCCGCCTCCAGGCATTTGGCCTTGTCGCCTTCCATGGCCTTGGCGGTCAGGGCGATGATGGGAAGCTTGGCGAAGCGGGCCTGCTTGCGGATTTCAGCCATGGTCCGATAGCCATCCATGCCCGGCATCATGATATCCATCAAGACCAAATCGATGTTGTCCTGGCCGGCCAGTTGCGTCAATGCCTTCGCGCCGTCCTGGGCGATCAGCACCTTCAGCCCCTTGGTCCGCAGCACCTTGGACAGGGCAAAAGCGCTCCGCATATCGTCATCGACCACCAGGATCGTCCGTCCGGTCAAGCGCCGGTTGGCCGCGGCGGGGACGACAGGCGCCGCAGCCTCCTTTGCCGCCTTCGCCTCGACGCTGTGGAGGAACAGCGACACCTCGTCCACGAGGCGGTCGGACGAGCGGCCGCCCCGGATCACGATGCTGTCGGTGAACTCGCGGATGCGCAGGGTCTCATCTTGGGACAATTCGGTCGCCGAATAGACGATCACGGCGGGCAGATCCATCTTTTCAGCCACCGCCCGCTCCAGCAGATCGATGCCGTTCATGTCGGGCAGGGCAAGATCCAGGATCACGCCGTCGAATTTGTGCCGTTGAAGCAGGGCCAAGGCGGCGCCGCCGCTGGCGCAAGCCAGAATGTCGAGATCGAGATTGCCCAAGATGGCGATCACCGCGTCGGTGGCGGCGGGATCGCCATCGACCAGCAATATCCGTCGGCGGCCCTTGGGCGTGGTCGCGACCAATCGCGCGAAGGCTTCCTCCAACTGCTCCTTGGCCACGGGCTTGGCGAGATAGCCCACCGCCCCCGCTTGGTGGGCGCGCAGACGTTCGTCGGAGGCCGAGACCACATGGACCGGGATGTCGGCGGTTTCGGGCGAGCGGCGCAAGGCCTCGATGACGCCCCAACCGTCCAGCCCCGGCAAACCGATGTCGAGCACGATGCCGGTGGGCAGGTTGCGGCGAGCCATTTCGACGCCGTCCGTTCCGTCGGCGGCGGAAATGGTCTTGAAGCCCCGCTTGGCGGCCAAATCGCAGACGATGCGCCGAAAGACCGGGTCGTCCTCGATGACCAGCAACACGGCGTCGCGGTCAGCGGTTGCGTTCATCGTGGCAAGACGCTTCGCCACATCCTCGATATCACGCTCCACATCTGCCGGAGCGCAAGGCTTGCATGGCGCGCCGATGGTCAGCGGGACAAAAAGCGTGAAGCTGCTGCCCTGGCCGACCTGGCTGCTCAAGGAGACATCGCCACCCATCAGGCGCGCCAGCTGCCGCGAAATGGTCAGGCCGAGGCCGGTGCCGCCATACTGGCGAGAACTGCTGCCGTCCACCTGTTCGAAGGCGCGGAACACGCGGGTCAGGTCTGCCTCGGCGATGCCGATTCCGGTATCCGTGACCGACAGGGCCAGGAAAAGCGTGGGATCGGCACCGGGAACCGCCTTTGCCAAATGGGATTTGGCGGGATGGGACAGTCGCACGGTGACGCCGCCCTTGGCGGTGAATTTCAGGGCGTTGCCCACCAGATTATTGATGATCTGTTCGATCTTGCCACGGTCGCCGCGAAATTGAGCGGGCAGGTCGGGGGCGATTTCGATGGTAAGGTCCAGCGACTTGTCCTGGGCCACCGGCAGGAAGCGGCGGCGGATACTGGCGGCAAGGGCTTC
The DNA here is from genome assembly GCF_003284725.1 of Paramagnetospirillum kuznetsovii. Taxonomy (GTDB): domain Bacteria; phylum Pseudomonadota; class Alphaproteobacteria; order Rhodospirillales; family Magnetospirillaceae; genus Phaeospirillum; species Phaeospirillum kuznetsovii. The sequence continues at coordinate 359,504 of NZ_PGTO01000003.1, forward strand.
CATCGCGATATCGGTCGCCGCCACGGTCATCTTACCGGCCTCGACCTTGGACAGATCCAGGATATCGTTGATCAGGGCCAGCAGATTGGCGCCGCTTTCGTGCACCACCCGGGCGGATTCCACCTGATCCTCGGTCAGATTGCCCTCTTCGTTGTCGGCCAGATTCTTGGACAGGATCAGCAGGCTGTTGAGCGGCGTGCGCAGCTCGTGGCTCATATTGGCGAGGAATTCCGACTTGTAGCGGCTGGCCTGATCCAGTTCCACGGCGCGGCGGTCCGCCTCGGCGCGGGCGGCTTCCAGTGCCTCGCCGCGATCCTCGAGGGCGTCGGTCTTCAGGCGGAGCTCCTCGTTGGCGGCCTGCAATGCCTCTTGCTGCATGCGCAGTTCCTCTTCCGAGGCGCGCAATTCCTCGTTGGCGCTTTGCAGGGCCTCGCTTTGCGAACGCAATTCCTCTTCCGAGCTTTGCAGCTCCTCCGCCTGGACTTGCGTCCTGGCCAGGAGGTCGCGGGTCCGCAGATTGCGTTCGAGGATTTCCAGATTGAGGCCGAGCACCTGGGCGGCCTCCTCCACCAAGCCACGGCGCGCATCGGTAAAGGATGAGAACGAGGCCAGTTCCACCACGGCGATGACCCGGCCGCGAGCGGCGATGGGCACCGCGAGGGCCGCCCTGGGCGAGGCGTCGCCAAGCAGGGAGCCGATGCGGATATAATCGTCGGGCAGTTGGTCGCGCAGAATCGCGGTTGTCGACTGGGCGCATTGACCGGCAAGTCCCTCGCCAGGCCGGAAGGATCTCCGCTTGCCGTCGGCGCCCCAGGCGGCGACCTGTTCGAAGCGATCGCCGTCGTCGCACCGGACATGGAACAGTCCGACACCGGCATCGGTCAGCGGCGCCAGCACGTCGAGCGCGACCCGACCAAACTGTTCCAGGGTATCGGCGGACTGGACGGCGGAGGACAAATGGGCGATGCCGTCCTTGATCCAGCGCTGCCGGTCCAGTCTTTGGGCGGATTCCTTGAACACTTGAACGGCGCGGGCCATCTCCGCCATTTCGTTGCGGCCCTCGCGGTTGGGAACTTCGGCGTCCAGATCGCCCTCCGCCAACCGCCCCATGCAGGTTCGCAATTGCCGCAAGGGCTCGGCGATGGAACGGGTGATCAGTTGTGCCGTCAGCAGGCCCAATGCCGACAACGCCACCAGGACCATCAGGATGTTGGTCAAGGCGGCCTCGCGCTCGGCTTCGATGCGGGCGTTGAACTCCGACGCCTTGCGCCAGGCGAATTTATAGATCTCCTCGAGATTGCGGCGCAGATCGGAATATTGCGGCGCCCCGGTCTGGCGGGCATTGGCGATGGCCTCGTCGGCCCGGCCTTCGCGCACCAATAGGATATTGCGTTCCCTGGTGGCTTTCCACAGCATCAGGGAGGCTTCCAACCGCCGGACATCGTCCTGCGGCCCCAGATACTGGCGGCCGATGATGTCCATATCGGCATGGATCTCGGCATCGGCCGCCGCCGCCATCCCGGCGATGCGTTCGACCTCGGCCTTGCTGTCTGCCCGCATCAGGGTCAGCATGTCCGCCCGCATGGAATTGACATTGGCGCGAATATGCATCAGCGCGTTGGTCACGGCGAAGGGGTGGGCATACATGTCCGAGGCCATTTCCGCCATGGACGACATGGTGCGGACCGCCATATTCGCCATCACCGCCGTCAGCAGAATGACGGCCGCGAAGCCGACGGTCAGCCGGGTGACGATCTTGGTGCGAACTGGCATCGGAGCCCCAAACCATTTGCGACGAAATGTATCGTGGCGAATACATAGCAAACAATGAGACCTAGGGGCTATACCGCATAAGCCCCTTAATCACCCCTTAACTCGGCCATGCTATGGTTGCACGGTTCAAAGGAACCGAGTTAATGCCTCCGATGTCACTTTATTTTCCCGAAGGCTTGTCCGATCCCCGCCGCAGACGCCGGATCGGCGACATACTCGTCACACTGGTTTGTCTTGTGTGGATCGGCGTTTCCAGTTGGGCTTTTTTCGGCGACGTGCCGGAAGAGATCACCGACAACCACACGTCGAAGGCCATGCAGGAGCGCATGAAGGCCTGCGAAGGCAGTTTCCAGAAGCGCTATGAATGCAAGCAGCGCATGTTGCTGGACGGCGAACGTTGGGGGTTTGCCGTGGCTCTCAACCGGATCTTGCTGATCTGCGCCCCGCCGATTACGGCCTGGGTCGTGTGGTCGGCCATGAAGCGGCGCGGCGAATAAGCATTTCATCTGCCGATTTGATGAACCAGAGGTTGCCTGACCCGGCGGCTTGCGGCACAGTCGCGGCTCCGCAATCCACCAGATCAGAGGCTGGACCAATGGCCACCATCACCCTCAAGGGCAATCCCATCAACACCAACGGCACCCTGCCGGCGGTCGGCGCCGCCGCCCCGGCCTTCTCCCTGACCGGAGTCGACCTGGCCGATGTCTCGCTGGACTCCGTAACGGGCCAGACCGTCGTGCTGAATATCTTCCCCAGCATCGACACCCCCACCTGCGCCGCCTCGGTGCGCCGCTTCAACGCCGAGTTGGATAAGCTGGGCAGCGTCACCGTGCTGTGCGCGTCTGCCGATCTGCCCTTCGCCCACAAGCGCTTCTGCGGCGCCGAGGGCCTGGAGCGGGTCAAGTCGGTCTCCGACATGCGCGACAAGGGCTTCGGCGAGCGCTATGGCGTCAAGATCGTCGACGGCCCGCTGGCCGGTCTGCTGGCCCGCGCCGTGGTGGTGATCAAGGGCGGCAAGGTCGCCTATACCCAATTGGTCGCCGAAATCGCCGACGAGCCCAATTACGACGCCGCCATCGCCGCCGCCAAGGCCTAGCCTTTCCTAAGGCTTGGCCACTCGCACGGCCATGAAGCCACGCCCCGCCATGGGGCGTGGCTTTTGTTTTGGCGCATTGATGAATATCAATACAAAATGACAATAATTTAAAACTGCAAAATCAGCGACATCGGAATATTGATATTTGTCATATTGATAAATGTCAAATATAGTTAGTCTTCTTGCCAAGTTCTCCTTACTGCGAATATGGTTTCTTTCTTTGAAAGACCGGAACAACCGGCGGATCACTTGCGAAGAGGGAATTCCATGAAAACGACCACGATTTTGATGGCGGCCGCCACGGTCGTCTGGGCGGCTTCGGCCAAGGCCGAGGACAAGCCAGCCCATGGCGCCGGCCAGCAATACGAGACCAGCGGCGACGTGCTCAAGGGCGCGCCCATGCAGCAGCCTGGGGCGCTGCCCGCTCCCGTCCTGACCGCCGCCCAGTTCGACAAGGCCAAGCAGATCTATTTCGAGCGCTGCGCCGGCTGTCACGGCGTTCTGCGCAAGGGCGCCACCGGCAAGCCGCTGACCACCGACATCACCCGCGAACGTGGCTTCGACGCGCTGAAGGCCTTCATCACCTACGGCTCGGCGGCTGGCATGCCCAATTGGGGAACCTCCGGCCAGTTGAGCGAGGCCGAGGTGGATCTGATGGCCAATTACCTGCTGAACGACCCGCCGCAGCCGCCCGAATTCGGCATGGAGCAGATTCAGTCGACCTGGAAGGTGATCATTCCCGAGGATCGTCGCCCCAAGAAGCAGATGAACAATCTGGCGCTGGAAAACCTGTTCTCGGTGACCTTGCGCGATTCCGGCGAGATCGCCCTGATCGACGGTGCGTCCAAGGAGATCGTCACCATCATCAAGACCGGCTATGCCGTCCACATCTCGCGCATTTCCGCCTCGGGCCGCTATCTCTACGTCATCGGCCGCGACGCCAAGATCAACCTGATCGATCTGTGGATGGAAAAGCCAGATACCGTCGCCGAGATCAAGATCGGCATGGAGGCCCGCTCGGTGGAGACCTCCAAGTTCAAGGGCTTCGAGGACAAATTCGCCATCGCCGGCGCCTATTGGCCGCCGCAATACGTCATCATGGACGGCAATACCCTGGAGCCGAAGAAGATCGTCTCCACCCGCGGCATGACCACCGACAAGCAGGAATACCACCCGGAACCCCGCGTCGCCTCCATCGTGGCCTCGCACTTCAAGCCGGAATTCGTGGTCAATGTGAAGGAGACCGGCCACATCCTGCTGGTGGACTATTCCGACATCAAGAATCTGCGCGTCACCACCATCGAGGCCGAGCGCTTCCTGCATGATGGCGGCTTCGACGCGTCCAAGCGCTATTTCCTGGTCGCCGCCAACGCCCGCAACAAGATCGCGGTGGTCGACACCAAGGACGACAAGCTGGTGGGCATGGTCGAGGTCGGCGCCACGCCGCATCCCGGTCGTGGCACCAATTTCGTCCATCCCAAGTTCGGCCCGGTCTGGGCGACCGGCCATCTCGGCGACGAGACGGTGGCCCTGATCGGCACCGACCCCAAGGGCCATCCCAAGCAGGCCTGGACCAAGGTCGCCAGCCTGACCGGCCAGGGCGGCGGGTCGCTGTTCCTCAAGACCCATCCCAAGTCGGCCAATCTGTGGGTCGACACCCCGCTGAACCCCGATCCGGAGATGGCGGCCAGCATCGCCGTGTTCGACACAAGGAACCTGGATAAGCCCGCCGAGATCCTGCCCATCGCCAAATGGGCCGGCATCAAGGACGGTGCCCCCCGCGTGGTCCAGCCGGAATACAACAAGGCCGGCGACGAAGTGTGGATTTCGGTGTGGAACGCCAAGGACAAGGTCTCGGCCATCGTGGTGGTGGACGACAAGACCCGCAAGCTGAAGTCGGTGATCAAGGATCCCCGCCTGATCACGCCGACGGGCAAGTTCAACGTCTACAACACCCTGCACGACATCTACTGATCGGAAAGGGAAGGACGCCCCCGGGCCGCGAGGCTCGGGGGCGTTGTCTATTCCGGGGGGTCAGGCCGTCCGCACGCCGGTCAGGAATCCGCCCACCACCGTCTTCAGATCGCCGGCTTCCTTGGCCAGGGAATGGGCCGAGGCCAGGACTTGACCGGCGGCGCCGCTGGTTTCTTCCGCCGCCTGGGTCACGCCTTGGATGTTGGTGGAAATCTGGCGGGTTCCCTCGGCGGTCCGTTGCACGTTGCGGGCGATCTCGGCGGTGGCGGCGGATTGTTCATCCACGGCGGAAGAAATAGCCCCGGCGATGTGGTTGATCTCCTCGATGCGGCCGACGATGCCCGAAATGGCCTCCACCGCTTCCAGGGTCGCGGCCTGAACCGCGCCGATTTGCGAACTGATTTCCTCGGTGGCCCGCGCCGTCTGATTGGCCAGATGCTTGACCTCGTTGGCGACCACGGCGAATCCCTTGCCCGCTTCGCCCGCCCGTGCCGCCTCGATGGTGGCGTTGAGCGCCAGCAGATTGGTCTGGGACGCGATGTCGTTGATCAGGCTGACCACCGCCCCGATCTTGGCCGAGCTCTCGGCCAGTCCCTGCACGGTGGCGCTGGTGCGGTTGGCGTCGTCCGAGGCCGCCTGGGAAATCCGGCTGGACTGTTCCACCTGACGCCCGATCTCGAGGCTGGACGCCGATAACTGCTCGGCGGCGCTGGCCACGGTTTGGACGCTGACCGAGGCCTCCTCGGTGGCGACGGAGACGGTGGCGACCCGCCGATTGGTCTGTTCCGCCGTGACGGACATGGCCTGGGCCGTGGCTTGAAGTTGGGTCGACGCGCGGGTGACGGTTTCGAGGACCATGGAGGAATGACTGTCGAATTCCTTGGTCAGGGACTCGATGGTCCTGGCCCGGGCTTCCCGGGCGGTCTGCTCCGCCTCCTGCGCCGCCGCCAGTTGATTGGCGCGGATCAGTCCGTCCTTGAACACGGCCATGGCCCGCGCCATGGCCCCGATTTCATCCGTATTGCCGGTGACGGGAATGGAGACGGCAAGATTCCCGTCGGCCATAGCGCCCATGGCGGTGGTCATATGGGTGATGGGACGGGTGATACTGGCCCCCAGACGAAGAGACAGCGCCATCATCAGCCCGATGACGACGATGATCACGCTCCCCACCGCCATCAGGTGGGAATAGAACGCATCATCCACGTCGTCCACGTAGACGCCAGTGGCAATGACCCAGTCCCATGGCTTGTAATGACTGCTGTAGGAGATTTTCGGCAAGGTCCGGTCATTGCCCTTGCGGGCGGATAGATATTCCGTGTAGCCGCCCCCGGCCAGCGCCTGCCGGATCATCTCGCGGGCATAGGCCTTGCCGCCCGGATCCTTGTCATCGATGCGGTTGTGGCCTTCCTTGGTCTTGTCGCCGCCGTTGATCTGGATCAGCCCCGTGCTGTCATAGGCGAACAGGTAATTGCCATCGCCATAGCGGATGGCGCGGATGGCGGCCTTGGCCTGATCCTTCGCCACGTCTTCGGTCAGGGCGCCGCTCTCGGCCAGTTGGCGATAATGCCCGGCAAGCGTGTTTGCCGCCTCAACCATCTGGCGCACCACGAGCTTGCGATCCTCGAGCATGGTGCCGCGCAATTGCGCCAGACTGAAGATGGCCAGAACAATGGTACCGACCATGCCGACCGCGATCAGGACACTCAATCTCCCAGAGATTTTCAGGTTATTGAACATGGAATGCCCTTTCTGCCTCGACCAGCCGATTTCTCCCATCCCGCGAAGCAACGATACCCCAGCCGACGGCGCGCGAGAAGCGCCGTCGGCTACCAGGAGGAGCCTTGCCCAGGCTTTTACAAGGACACAGTGGCGGATTTGGCGATGAATGCGTCCAAGGTCGCCTTATTGGCCTGGATGGCGGTGCGCTGCATGTAGAAGCGCAGGCCGCGCAGGCCGCCCAACTCCTCGCCGCCACCGGCGCGGCCGGGGCCGCCGTGGATGCAATGGGGCATGACGACACCGTGGCCGGTATGGCCGCCCGCCACCACCGCGTCCACCACCTGCACCCGTCCGTGGGCGGTGGCGATGGCGGGAACGAAAGTGGCGTTGAACCCGGCATCGCCGGAGAACACCGAGGCGGCCAGCGAGCCGCCGCCCTTGTGGGCCAGGGCGATGGCCTGATCCACCGAGTCATAGGGCATCAGGGTGGCGACGGGGCCGAACACCTCGATTTCATGCACCGCCTTGCCGGTCATGGGCTGGTCGCACAGCAGCACGGTGGCGGGCAGGAAGCAGCCCTTGGCCTCGCCGCCGCCGACCACCACGCGGGCCTCGGCCTTCAACTGGGCGAGCCCGTCCAGGGCGGCCTGGGTCTGCGACGCATTGACCAGCGGCCCCATGCGGACGGACTCGTCGCGAGGATCTCCCTGCTTGATCTTGGCGAGGGAGGCGGACAGCGCGGCGATCACCGCCTCGACGCGCTCGCGCGGGACCAGGATGCGACGGATGGCGGTGCATTTCTGGCCCGACTTGATGGTCAGTTCGCGGGTCACTTCCTTGACGAAGGCGCCGAATTCGACGCTGTCCGGCCCGGCATCCGGCCCCAGGGCGCAGAGATTCAGACTGTCGGCTTCCACCGCGAAACGGATGTTCGATGCCTGCACATTGGGGTGCGAGCGCAGCATCAAGGCGGTGTCGGCCGAGCCGGTGAAGGACACCAGATCGCCCGGCTTCAGATGCTCCATCAGGTCGCGACCGCCGCCGCACAGCAGCGAGGCGGCGCCTTCGGGAAGCACGCCCTTGGCGATGACGTCCTTGAACATCTCGTAGGCCACCAGGGCGGTGGCGGTAGCGGGCTTGGCCAGGAAGGGAACGCCCGCCAGCAGGGCGACGGCGGCCTTTTCCCACAGACCCCAGGACGGGAAGTTGAAGGCGTTGATATGGACGGCGACGCCCCGGACGGTGGTCCACAGATGCATGCCGCGGAAATTCTCGTCCTTGTTCATCTGCTCGATGCCGGCTTCCGCCAGGGTGTGGACCTCGCCCAGCTTGCGCCCGATGGAGGCGTAGTATTTGAGGGTGCCGATGCCACCATCCACGTCCAGCATGGTGTCATGGGCGGTGGTGCCGCTATTGGCCAGCGACAGCGCGTTGTAGCGCTCGCGGTTCTCGGTCAGCACGCCCGCGACCTCGTTGATCAGGGCGGCGCGCCCTGCAAAAGTCAAAGCCCGCAAGGCAGGGCCACCCTTGGCGCGGGCATGGTCCAGCGCCTCGGCCATGTTCAGCCCGTCGCCCGATGCACTGGCCAGGGTCTCGGCCGTCACCGGATCGACCAGCTTGGTTCCCGGCCCGTTGCCGTCCTGCCAGCGTCCGGCCAAATAGCTTTGAAGTCTGATCATGGGAGCGTTCCTCATAAGACAGTGCGGTGGCTTCACCCCACCCCCGACCCCTCCCCATCAAGGGGAGGGGAGCCTTAGCGTCAAGCCCCTCCCCCTCGTGGGGAGGGGTTGGGGTGGGGGGCAATGGCGGCGACGAAGCGGGTGATGGCGGAAAGCGTCGCGTCGGGCTGATCCTTGTGGGGGGAGTGGCGGCAGCGGTCCAGCAGCACCACTTCCGTCGGGCCGCCACATTTGGCCTTGATGGAGTCGTACTGGACATGGCTGCCGTATTCGTCGTCGCGACCCTGGATGACCATGACCGGCACTTTGATGCCGGGCAGGTATTCCTCCAGGTTCCAGTGCATGAAATCCGGGTCCAGCCAGGCGCCGTTCCAGCCCCAGAAGGCGCAGTCCACGTTGTCGTGGTGCAGCGGCGCCAAGCGCGCCCGCAAATCGCCGGTCTCATAGGCGATCTTGGCCTGGCGGATGGAGGCGACGCAGATCTCCTCGTTCATCACATGGGGTGCCAGGGCGACGACGCCCTTGACCGTCTTGGCCGGAGTGCCGCCCGCATGGACCAGACTGATGGAGGCGCCGTCGGAATGGCCGATCAGGATCACGCTGCCCAAATCCAGGTTTTCCAGCAGGCGGGGCAACACGTCCAGGGCTTCGTGATGCATATAGGTGAGAGGGCGCGGCAGATCGACGGGAGACGACTTGCCGTAGCCGCGCCGCGAATAGACGAAGACACCGCAGCCGGTGGCCTCGGCCAGCTTCTCGGGGAAGCCCTTCCAGATGGCGACGCAGCCCAGGCCTTCGTGCAGCAGAACCAGGGTCGGCCGCCCCTCCACGGTGGGATGCAGCCATTTGTATTCCAGATGCTGGTCGCCCAGGTCGATCTGGCCGTGGGTGTGCTGGCGCCACATGGGATTACTTGTTCCGGGTGAAGTCGATCTTGCCGCCGGGCAGCAGATACAGCACCAGCGCCTCGCCCTCGGTGACCGTGGGGCGGTGGGCGCTGTCCGGCCCATAGACCACCCAGCCCTTGGGCGAGCCGTCGAACTTGGCGGTCGGCGTGATGGGCATCACCATGTCGATCTCGCCGTCGGGATGGCGGTGATGCGGCCCCGCCACATCCTTCATATGAACCACGTCGATGGAATACCCGGCCAGGTCCGGCGTCGCCTCCACCACCCGGCCGTATTTGATGCCGCCATGCTCGCGCTCGCACATCCAGCCGTCCTTGATGGCCTGATGGCAGGCGGCCTCGATGGATTTGAACACCGTGCCCTCGGGGGGGAACTTGGCCTGAAGGACGCCCTTCAGGTCGGGTGTGACCGGCTGACCGGCAATGGTGGTGGTGATCTGGGCCACCAGCGCCTGGAATGCGGATTTGGACACGGTGCATCTCCTGTCGGTTGGCGATCCCCTGTCCGTCATTCCCGCGTAGGCGGGAATCCATGCCTGCCGGATCGTCCGTGCGACACCATGGACCCCCGCTTTCGCGGGGGTGACGAAAAAGACGGGAAAAGACGCCCCTCAATCTTCCGGAACTATAACACCGCAAATCATGTCTTAGAAGCATTATAATGCATGAAGGCGGACGGCGGAGACCTTGAGCTCGGGAATCTTAGCCACCGGGTCCAGCACCGGATTGGTCAGCATGTTGGCGGCGGCCTCGGCGTAGCAGAAGGCCATGAACACCAATCCGCGCGGCAGTCTCGGGTCCGCCTTGGCGGCCGCCGTGATGGCGCCGCGACGGCTTTCCATGCGCAGCCCGCCACCATCCGCCACGCCAAGCCCGGCAAGGTCGTCGGGATTGACGGTGATTTCCGCCTGGGGGCGCAGTTGGTCCAGCACCTGGGAGCGCCGGGTCATGGAGCCGGTATGCCAGTGTTCCAGCACCCGGCCGGTGGTCAGGATGAAGGGGTAATCGGCATCGACACTTTCCGCAGGCGCGATGCCCGAGGCGGTAACCAATCGCGCCTTGCCGTCGGCGGTGGGGAAGCGGTCGTCGAACAGGATGGCCTTACCGGCGGGCGTGGTGATGCCGCCTTCGGCCTCCAGCCTGTCCCAGGTGATCCCGGCCAGCGAGGGCATCAGCGTCGCCATCTCGGCGAAGACCTCTCGCGGCCCGTCATAGTGCCAGTCCAGCCCCAGCCGATTGGCCAGTTCCTGGATGATCCACAGATCCTGGCGGGCCTGGCCGGGCGGGTCCAGCACCTGGCGGCCCATCTGGACATGGCGGTCGGTATTGGTGAAGCTGCCGGTCTTCTCGGCGAAAATTCCGGCGGGCAGCACCACGTCGGCCAGCATGGCGGTCTCGGTCAGGAAGATGTCCTGGACCACCAGATGATCCAGGCTCGCCAAGGCCTCGCGGGCGTGGGACAGATCGGGGTCGGACATGGCGGGGTTCTCGCCCATGACATACATGGCGCGCAGCCGACCCGCCTGGGCGGCGTGCATCATCTCGACCACCGTCAGGCCGGGATTGGGATCGAGCTCCACCCCCCAGGCCTGCTCGAAACGGTGGCGGTGCTCGTCCTCGCCGACCCGCTTGTAGTCGGGCAGCATCATGGGAATCAGCCCGGCGTCCGAGGCGCCCTGGACATTGTTCTGGCCGCGCAGGGGATGCAGCCCGCTGCCGGGCTTGCCCACATGGCCGCATAGCATGGCCAGGGCGATCAGGCAGCGGGAATTGTCGGTGCCGTGGCTGTGCTGGGAAATTCCCATCCCCCACAGGATCATGGCGGACCGGGCCTTAGCGAACAGGCGGGCCACGTCGCGGATGGTCTCGGCGGCAATGCCGCAGACCGGCGCCATGACCTCGGGGGCATAGGCCATGACGTGCTCGGCCAGTTGCTCGAAGCCGGTGGTGCGCGCCGCCACGAAATCCGTGTCGGTGAGGCCTTCCGCCACGATCACATGCAGCAGGGCGTTGAGCAGGGCCACGTCGGTGCCCGACTTGAAACGGAGACTATGTGTGGCGAAGCGGTCCAGCGCCTGGCCGCGCGGGTCGATCACCACCAGCGTGGCGCCCTTGCGCACCGCGTTCTTGATGAAGCTGGCGGCCACCGGATGATTGGCCGACGGATTGGCGCCGATCACCACGATCACCTCGGCATTGGCGACCTCGGCGACCGGGGCGGTCACCGCGCCCGAGCCGATGCCTTCCAGCAGGGCGGCGACCGAGGAGGCATGGCACAGCCGGGTGCAGTGATCCACATTGTTGGTTCGAAAGCCGGTGCGCACCAGCTTCTGGAACAGATAGGCCTCCTCGTTGGAGCCCTTGGCCGAACCCAGCCCGGCTAATTTGCTGTCCCTCAATCGCCGGGCGGGCGCGGCGGCCGTTGGCCTTGCCTCCGAGCGAGGCTCGTCGGAATTCATCTGCCGCCTCAGCCCGGCGGCGGCGAAGTCCAATGCCTCGTCCCACGACGCCTCGCGGAAATGGGTCAGCGGATTGGCCGGATCCAGCGGCTCCTTGGGCGCCCCCGTCTTGCGGATCAGCGGCGTGGTCAGGCGGTGGCGATGGCGGCCGTAATCGAAGCCGAAGCGGCCCTTGACGCACAGGCGTTGTTCATTGGCGATTCCGTCGCGGCCCTCGGCCCCGACGATGATGCCGCCCGCCACCTGATAGGTGACCTGACAGCCGACGCCGCAATAGGGACACAGGGACTCGACGCTGCGTTCGGGGGCCTGATTGGATTTGGGCAGCAAAGCGCCGGTGGGACAGGCCTGGACGCATTCGCCGCAGCCGACGCAGGAGCTTTGCCCCATGGGGCTGTCGAGATCGAAGACGACGCGGCTGTGGGCGCCGCGATGGGCCATGCCGATGACGTCGTTGCCCTGGACGTCGCGGCAGGCGCGGATGCATAAGGTGCAGTGGATGCAGGCGTCCAGCCGCACCGCCATGGCGGGGTGCGAGAAATCGGGAGCGCGGGCGCCCCGCCCGCTAAACCGGCTGCCGTTCACCCCCACCGTCTCGGCCATGCGGCGAAAATGGGTGCCTTCGGGCTGATCCGCCCACAGCAGTTCGAACACCATGCGCCGCGCCCGTTCCACCCGCTCGCCCATGGTGACCACATTCATGCCCTCGGTGGGACGTCGGCGGCACGACGCCGCAAGCGCCCGCTCACCGTCGATGGCGACGACGCAGGCGCGGCAATTGCCGTCGGGCTCGAACCCCTTGCGGTCGGCGTGGCAGAGATGGGGAATGACATGGCCCAGTCGCTTGGCGGCGTCCCAGATGGTCTCGCCGTCGCGGGCCTCGACCTCGGCCCCGTCGAGGATGAAGCGGGTCATGCCGTCACCTCGGGGAAGTGGCGCAGCAGGCTTTGCCACACATTGGGGGCGGCCTGGCCCAGGCCGCAGATGGAGGCCTGGCGCATGACATGGGACAGGTCGTCCAGCAGGGGTTTGTCCCAATGGGGTTGTTCCAATATCTCCGCTGCCCGCGCCGTTCCCACCCGGCACGGCGTGCACTGGCCGCAGCTTTCATGGGCGAAGAAGCGGGCGAGGTTCAAGGCGACGGCCCGCAGATCGTCGGCCTGCGACAGCACGATCACGGCGGCCGAGCCGATGAAGCCGCCATGCTCCTCGATGCAGCCGAAGGCCAGGGGCGGCTGGAGATGGGCGGGCAGGAAGCCGCCCGAGGCGCCGCCCGGCAGATAGGCGGCCAAATGGTGGCCGTCCTCCATGCCGCCGCAGAATTCCTCGATCAATTCGGTGATGGTGACCCCATTGGGGGCGATCTTGACGCCGGGGATCTTCACCCGGCCCGAGACCGAATAGCTGCGCAGGCCCTTCTGGCCGTTACGGCCGTGCTTGGCGAAGCTCTCCGCGCCGTCTTCCAGGATGCGTGACACCCAGTAGAGCGTCTCGACGTTATTAACCAAGGTGGGGCGGCCGAACAGCCCGACCTCGGCCACGTAGGGCGGCCGCTGGCGAGGCAGGCCGCGCTTGCCTTCCAGACTTTCGATCAGCGCCGATTCCTCGCCGCAGACATAGGCTCCGGCGCCCCGGCGGAGGTGGACAGGCACCGTGCCCGGCGGCAGCGCCGCGATGGCGGCGTCCAGCGTGTCATGCAGGTCGGGATATTCGTCGCGGAGATAAATATAGATGGCCTCGGCCTCGATGGCCCAGGCGGCGGCGAGCGCGCCGTCCAGCACCCTGTCCATGGCGGTGTCGAGGAAATGCCGGTCCTTGAAGGTGCCGGGCTCGCCCTCGTCGGCATTGACCACCACCAGGCGCGGGCCGGGCTGGGCGGCCACCGTGCGCCATTTGCGCGCCACCGGGAATCCGGCGCCGCCCATGCCGCGCAGGCCGGAGGCTTCCAATTCGGCGAGGATGGCGTCGCGGGGGCGGTCCCCCACCCCAACCCCTCCCCACAAGGGGGAGGGGCTTTGCGAGGAACGAGGCGGGGGTGGGGTGACCATCAGCGCCGCCATCACCGATTCCACCGTGGCCTCTCGCACCGGCACCCGACTGACCAGCGCCGCCGGGGCATGATCGCACAGGCCCAGGCAGGGGGCATCCACCGCCCCGGGAATCGTGGCTTTCAACTGTTCCGCACCGCGCAGGACGCAACTGGGGCTGCCGCACACCCGGACCACGGCGGAGGGTGCGGCCTCGCCGTCCTTCAGCAGGCGGAAATGGGCGTAGAAACTGGCGGTCTCCATCACCTCGGACAGTGACAGGCGGAACTCGGCCGCCAAGGCGGACAGATGGGCGGGGTACAGCCCGCCGTGCCGGTCTTGGAGGTTATGCAGATGTTCGATGAGCAGGTCGCGAGGGGGCATGATGACATGCACTATAGTGCACAATAGCGTGAGTGACGACTCCTCTTTCCGCGTCACTCCCGCGAAAGCGGGAGTCCACCGTCGTGCGGAACCATGGATTCCCGCCTGTGCCGGAATGACGACGAGAATGGGTTACAGCCCCAGATGGGGAGCCGCCAGCCGCGACAGTTCTTCCAGGCTTTCTTCCCAGGTCTTGCCCGAGGTGCTGAGCACAGCGTCGGCCCGGCCGTAAAGGTGGCGGCGCGCGTCCAGGATGGATTTCAGATCCTCCATGGCCGCCTGGCCCTGGCCCTCGATGGGGCGCAGGTCGCCTTGGCTCATGACCCGGCGCATATGTTCCTCGGGCGAGGCCTGCAGCCAGACCGTGAAGGAGGATTGCAGCAACAGGTCGTAGGTGGCCGATTCCGATACCAGCGAGCCGCCGGCTTCCAGCACCATGCTGGCATGGCTGGCCAGGGTGGTCTCCAGGGCGCTGAATTCCAGCTTGCGATAGCCCTTCTGGCCCATGGACAGCAGGATCTCGGTCATGTCCATGCCAGCGATCTGCTCGATCACCGAGGTTACCCGCACGAAGGGCACGCCGTAGCGCTCGGCCAGCTTTTCGCCCAGGGTGGTCTTGCCCGCGCCGCGCAGCCCCACCAGCGCCACCCGGCGCGACAGTTTCAGCCCGCGCTTGAAGGACTGGCGCAAGATCACATAGGCCTCGGACTGCTGGTCCGGCGTCAGAGATTCCATGAATTTGCGCGCCAGGGCCAGATCGGGATGGTGTCCCTCGGCGTCGGGTTCGATCAATTCGCAGATGGGCAGGTCCATGGCCTGGGCCAGCAGCCACAGGATGTTGTAGCTGACATTGGCCTGACCGCTTTCCAACTGGGCCAGATAGCGTTCGGAAATGCTGGCGTGCTGGGACAGATCCTTGCGCGACATGCCGCGTCGGGCCCGGAACCTCTTGACCCGATCTCCCAGCCGTTTGGCCATCGCGGTGAATTCCGGGTGCTCTTCCATTGTCCGCGCTTTACCCCTGAACGATCCAATAATGAAGCATGGTTGTAGCCGTCTGACCAGCCTCGTGCATAATAGATCATGAAGGAGGATCCATGACGCAGCATGATGCAGCCGTCGGATTCGACCAATGCCATGTGCTGGTGGTCGAGGACAACGCGATGAATCGCCAGCTCATCGCCGTCATGCTCGAAGCCATGGGCGTGGGCCGGATCGAGGCGGCGGTGGACGGAATCGACGGCTTGGACAAGGTGGCGGCGGCGCCGCCGGATTTGATCATCCTGGACATCATGATGCCGCGCATGGACGGATTCGAGTTCTTGGCCCGCCTGCGCGCCGATCCGATCCATGGCGAGATCCCGGTCCTGGTCGCCACCGCCCTGCACGAGGCCGACGAGCGGGCGCGGGCTTTCGACGCGGGGGCCTCGGATTACGTGACCAAGCCCATCGACCGGCGGGAATTCATGGCGCGGGCCTCGGTCCATCTGCGGTCGCGACTGCTGGTCACCAGCTTGCGGCAATATCAAAGCCGCATGAGCCGCGACATCGCCGCCGCCCAGTCCATGCAACGGGCCTTGCTGCCCAAGGCCGATCGCATCGCCGAGATCGAACGGACCTACGGCATAAGGCTGGCATCCCTGTTTCAAAGCTCCGACGAGGTCGGCGGCGATCTGTGGGATGTGATCCCCATCGACGAAAAGCGCTTTGGGGTCTATCTGGCCGATTTCACCGGACATGGCGTGCCCGCCGCCATCAACACCTTCCGCCTGCATCTGATGATGCGCAAGAAGAAGGCCGGAACGCCCCTCGATCCGTCCGCGGTGCTGGAGCGCATGAACAAGCGGTTGTTGACGGTATTGCAGCGCGGCCAGTTGGCCACCATGACCTGCGCCGTCTTTGACATGGCGGAACGCAAGGTCACCCTGTCATGTGCCGGGGCGCCGTCGCCGATCCGTGTGGATGGCGATGGCCTCACCCACATGATCACCGAGCATTCCCACCCGCTCGCCCTTGTGGCCGGCGCCGTCTATCGCGACATCGACATTCCGTTTCGTCCCGGCGATGCCATCTTGCTGTACAGCGATGGACTGAGCGAGGCCGTCGATCCAAGCGGGGAATTGCTGGGCGAGGAGGGCGTCAGGCTTTTCAGCCAACGCTGCGCTGGCGATCTGGACGCGGACGTGCAGGCGCTGCGCGATGGCGGCTGGCGCTTCGACGACGATCTGACCGCGGTTTGGATTTCGGTATGATACCGTTCGGCCCATAAAACGGCTCTCGTGGAATGCGGCCGGGACGGCCGCGCTCCGAGGATAGCGCCCCAGTCGGAGCGCGGGCGTCTCGCCCGCCCTCGCGGGGGCCGTAAAGACGTAACTCCCAACCAGGGTCGGCGCTATGTCTGCGGGTGCAGCGGCGTTCCCGTCGGCACGCGTATTCTGAGGCCGGGCGTCGGGATTAGGGCGACGAAGCGGGCGCTATTAAGGGCGCTTCTGGCCTGCAACAGCCGAGCATGGGTTCCCAGCAGGGCGATTGTGTTGACGATGCACAATCCCATGCTGATGCGCATGGCCACATTGCCGAGGGGTGCCATCAGCGGGATGGCGAATAGAACCGGCAGCAGAAAATAAAGAAAAGTGTCGCGCCAACGCCGCGCCCGCACCACGACAGCGGCCAGATAGGCCACCGGGGAGGCCAGCACCAGATCGACCTTGGCACGTGCCACCACCTGCGAGGCCACCTGAGCGGCAGCGGGAGGCAGGCCTTCGAAGGTCGCCGTCAGCGACAACCCATCCGGCGCCCCCACGAAGGTGGCTCGCAGGGCGTCGCTCGGCCACTGCCCCCGGGGTATGGCGGGGCGGATCTCGGTATAGACCGCCCGTGAAAACGAGGATTCAGGAGGTTGGGTTTCGATGATCATGGCAGATGGCGAATTCCCACATGGGCTGTCGGCACTGTGGCACGAGACGCGGGCAAGGTCCAAGGCCATTGCTGCGACGACGGCCCCCCAATGAGCTCTGGGCGGGCGGGACGCCCGCGCTCCCAACGGGCCTCTCACCCCGGAGCGCAGGCGTCCCGGCCGCTTTCCACAAAAGGCGATTCAGCCGAGCCTGGATGCTTCCGCCGCGTCGAGCGCCTCACGGATCTCGTCCAGGCGCAACACGATGGTGACGATGCCCAATTCCTCTTCCACGCGGGAACGCTCGGCCATCAGATCCTGGCGGCCGTTGGCATCGGCGGTTTGCCAACGCACATTCATGCCCTCTTCATACTCGGCGAAGGTATGCAGGGCGTCGTCCAATTGCTGGTCGAGACGATTGCGCTCTTCTTTGAGTTGGTCGATCAAGGCTTGGGTCTCGGCAGGTGTCATCATCGATCCGTTAGGCAGCGGCCAATCGAGCCCTTGGGGTGACCGTTTCGACCGCGCACCGGGCCGCCGTCATGCCCTCGGATTGGACGACATCATTGGAATGTCCACCCGCCTGGGCATCCTGGACGGTTTCGTCATGGGCGGTCAACACCATCTCCAGCGTCGCGGCATCCATGGCACGCTATCGTCGCAATGCAATATTCGCCACACATTATTTGTGACTAATGTAATACTCCGTCATAGCGTTATGATAATACGGACAATACATTGTTAATGCGTTGTGACGGTCGGGCGGTCTTGGCTCCAATCGGCATATGCCTCCATCATCGCCGACTTTACAATCGAGGCGCTGGCCGCCGGGAAATGTTCAGCCAATAAATCCCATACTTTACCGTTGTGAAGGAAGTTCTGCGCAAAGCACTCCATGTCGGCCGCATTGTCGTCGTCGAACGACTGCCGAAGATAGTCGAGTAGATGCTTGCGATCCTGTTCGCTGAATACCGCCATTTCATACCTCGGAAAGTTATGATTCCTCAGCGGCTCCCACCAACGCAGCGAGCCCCGCTTGTGGCGGGGCTCGGCATCGAACGGCAACCTGAAATCAGATGCTGGCTTCAACCCACTCGTAGAGCTTGCTCTTGGGCAGGGCGCCGATCTTAGTGGCGGCGACTTGGCCGTCCTTGAAGATCATCAGGGTGGGAATGCCGCGCACGCCATACTTGCCGGGCGTTCCTGGGTTTTCGTCGATATTGATCTTGGCGACGGTGATCTTGGCCCCAAGATCCTTGGCGAGTTCCTCGAGGGCCGGCGCGATCTGGCGGCACGGGCCGCACCATTCGGCCCAGAAATCAACCAGAACCGGACCGGCGGCCTTCAGCACATCGGCATCGAACGAGGAGTCGGTCACGTTCTTCATAGGCAAGTTCCTTGTCGAATTCAAAAGACGGAGCAACCTCCGTTCCCGGCGGGGCTTCCCCCGACGGGTTGGAACACTCTAGAAAGCTGCCGTGCGAGCGTCAAGAGAACCCGACGCAGGTCAGCCAGACGCTGCGATCCTGGCGATGAATCCATCCACCTCGCGGCTGAGCGTTTCGGATTGCTGCGACAGTTCGGCTGCGGCGGCCGCCACCTGTTCCGCCGATTCGGTGGCTTCCGCCGCCGTCGCCTGGACGGTGATGATGGCCGACGACACCGATGCCGCGCCGGACGCCGCCTCGGAGACATTGCGGGCGATTTCCAGGGTAACGGAGTTCTGCTCCTCCACCGCGCCCGCCACCGCCGAGGACGCTTCCTCGATCTGGGACACGGTGCGGGAAATCTCCTCGATGGCCGAGATGGCCTCGGCGGCGACACCCTGGATTTGCGCGACCTGCGACGTAATGTCGTCGGTGGCCCTTGCCGTCTGGTTGGCGAGATTCTTGACCTCGTTGGCCACAACGGCGAAGCCCTTGCCCGCTTCACCGGCCCGCGCCGCCTCGATGGTGGCGTTGAGCGCCAGAAGATTGGTCTGGGACGCGATGTCGTTGATCAGGCTGACGATGTCGCCGATGCGGTTGGCGGCATCGGCCAGGCCACGCACGGTGGAATCCGTGCGGGCCGCCACGCCAGCGGCTTCCGACGCCACGGCGGCGGCCCGATTGACCTGGGCACTGATTTCCTGGATGGAGGACGAGAACTCCTCCACCGCCGAGGCGACCGCCTGAACATTGACCGAGGCCTGCTCGGCGGCGGCGGCCACCGTCATGGCCTGACGGGTGGTATCAGTGGCTTGAGCGGACATGGCCCCCGACGAGGCCTCCAACTCCGTGGACGCGGCCGCCACGGCGTTGGCCACGCCCTTGACCTCGTTATTGGCGAAGGCGACGAATTCGGCGTCGCGGGTCTCCATCAGCTTGAGCGAAGCATTGATGGTCTTGGCGTAAAGCGTGAAATCACCGCGCAAGCCGGTGGTGACGATACGCCGGAAATATTTGCGGTGGTTGGCGGACTCCACGGCGGCGAAGGCCTCCTTGCCGAAGGCTTCCGCCAAGTCCAGCAGGCGGTTGACGTTGCGCAGCAAGGCGCCGATTTCATCATTGCGACGAATATTGAGGACGCGGACGTTGATATCCCCGGCCGATGCCCGGCCCAGCACGCGGTTGGCGCCGCTCAGGTCATCGGCCACGCCGCTCAGCTTCGCGCCGATCTGAAGGGCCACGCCGATGGAGGCCAGCGAGGCGAGCACCGCCACGCCGAGGGCCAGGACGGAGCCGCCCGACAACAGGGCCGCCACCACGGCGGCCAGACAAACGACGGCCGGAACCAGCACCGCGATCAGGACGCTCCGTGCCTCGGAATGCAGAGTTTTTTCCATGGCTGTGGCTCCGGTCAGCGTTCGGGGGTGATAGCGAAGACCATGCGGTCATAGCTGTCGAAACCGGCATCGGCCACCGCCTTTTGCAGCATGGCCCATGATGCATCGAGACCGGCCTTGCGATCCTGATGACGGCTTTCCTCGGCCAACAGCTTGGCATAGAGGGGCTTCACGACGCCAAGGGCGTCCGGTTCCGGAACCCTGCGGTTGGAGTGGTAGCCGATGATCTGGTGATTGGCATCGAAATTGGGGGTGACATGGGCGAACACCCAGTAGTTATCGCCGTTCTTCGCCATGTTATTCACATAGGCGAACAATTCCTTACCGCTGGAGATGGTGTCCCACAGCAACTTGAAGATGCATCGCGGCATTTCCGGATGGCGGATAATTGAATGGGCCTGCCCCGTCAATTCCGGCTCGGTGAACCCGCTGACCTTCAGAAAAACATCATTGACATAAGTCAGGCGACCCTTGGGGTCGGTCTTGCTCACAATCAACTCATCGGTAGAAAACGACCGCTCCCTTCCAGAAGGAGCCACCTTGCCCTCGCCCATACTTCGATCCCCGTAATCCCCATACCAACGTCGAGAGTCTGGCAGTAAAGCTACGTATATGCAAGGACGAACTACCCCGACGATATCTTGCATACGATAGTTATACTCTCCGGCTCTTAAGTTGCGCTTCCCATTCGACTTAACAGGGAGAGAGGCCTTGAATTCTGTAGTGGCGCCCGCCCCAATTCCCGCCGCAAGGCCGCGCTGCTTGCCCGCGCCCCGGCGACAGGGTAAACCGGATGCTCCAGAGACGGGGGATACATGAAGACCATCGGCGTTGTCGGCGGAGGAGCATGGGGAACGGCACTGGCGCTGACGGCGCGGCGCGCCGGTCGCGACGTGGTGCTGTGGGCCCGCGAGGACGGGGTGGTGGAGCAGGTCAACACCGCCCATGTCAATTCCGACTTCCTGCCCGGCGTCTCGCTGGACCCCGCCATCCGCGCCACCCAGGATTACGCCGAGGTCGCCCGGGCCGACGCGGTCCTGCTGGTGGCCCCCGCCCAGCATCTGCGGGCCGCCTGCCGCGCCTTGGCGCCCCATTGGCGCAAGGGCGTGCCCGCCGTCATCTGCGCCAAGGGCATCGAACTGTCCACCTGCGCCCTGATGCAGGATGCGGTGGAGGCGGAACTGCCCGACGCGGTCCCGGCCGTGCTGTCCGGTCCTACTTTCGCCATCGAGGTGGCGCGTGGGCTGCCCACCGCCATCACCCTTGCCTGCGCCGACCGCGCCCTGGGCCAGAAGCTGGTGGATGCGCTGGGCACCGCCAGCTTCCGCCCCTATCTGTCCGACGACATGGTGGGCTCGCAGGTGGGCGGCGCCGTCAAGAATGTGCTGGCCATCGCCTGCGGCATCGTCGAGGGGCGCGGCCTGGGCGACAATGCCCGCGCATCGCTGATCACCCGAGGACTGGCCGAGTTGACCCGTCTGGCCATGGCCAAGGGCGGCCGTCCCGACACCTTGATGGGCTTGTCGGGACTGGGCGATCTGATCTTGACCGCATCCTCCACCCAATCGCGCAACTACTCCTTGGGCTTCGCCTTGGGACAGGGACGCAGCCTGGGCGACATCCTGGGCGAGCGCCGCTCGGTCACCGAGGGCGTCACCACCGCGGGCGCCGTCATGGACATGGCGGCGCGCATGGGTGTCGAGATGCCCATCTGCGCCGGCGTCGACGCGGTGATCAACAAGGGCGTCAGCCTGGACGACGCCATCCGGGCTCTCTTGTCGCGGCCGTTCCGTGACGAGGGGCTATAGACTTAATAGCAAGGCTCGATGAGATTGCCTCATCGAGCCTTGGTTAGGCCCAAAGGGCCGCGCCGCTCGTGCGGCGGAAGCCAAGG
>NZ_PGTO01000040.1 GCF_003284725.1 Paramagnetospirillum kuznetsovii
GCCAGAGATTCACCGACGGCCATTCACCGGGGCGAAGGCCTGCGATCGTGCCGCAGAGCAGGAGCAGAACTGCGAGGAAGTTGGGCGACAGGTCGTTTTCATGGTGTTTGTTTGTGGCATTGATCCGCTCAAGAAGGTGGTCGAGGATTTTCTTCAGATCAGCTGGTGGGAGACGCTTTTCCTTCATGCCGGACGTCTGAAGACCGCGTTGGGCCGAAGCGGGCAGGTCGCCCTGCTGAAGGAGGGCCGATATCTGAGAACCGAAAGCGAAGCTGACCGCAGCACGATACTGCCGCCAAGTGGAAGACGACCATCCGGCCTTGTTCCTGATCATCCAGTCAGCCATTGTCGTCGCAGTGATCTCAGATGGCGGGCAGTCAAGGTCACGACAACTGGCGGCTACAAGACGGTTTGAGATGAGCGTGTACCGGTCTTCGGTTTGACGGGTGCGTGTCATGGTGTTCTCCTCCCGTTACTCGGACAAAAGAGTGGCGTTGAGAGGAGCCCAATCGAAGTGCAAGTAACGCTGGTTGCCTGCCCCCGCAACCAAGACGATAGACAAAGCCCGCAGAAAGCCTAGCTTCTGCGGGTTTTTCTTTGTCTATGGCTCTGAGGAATGTCGCGCATTGCATGGACTACCTGGACAACCCGCCGCCCTGTCAAAAAGGGGGGGCAAAATTGCACGCCGATTCGGGGGGTAAAGGGGGGCATTTTTCGACGCCGATTGACAGCCCATTATGGATTCAGACAAAACGCGCCAAGGGAATCGTCTTTTTTGCCCGACATCAGGCCGCTCCGGCGGTCACAACGTTAGCGTTGAACAGCCCTGGTCGTCACAGCAAGTTCTGTACGACAAATATGCGTAATATACGCATAAAATAATCAAGTATATCTTGAAAATTAATGACCTATAAGTATGGCATTCATGAGCGCTGCATCCATAGATGATGCATGCATCATTATGCGGTCTTCAATAGATTTTAGTTTTCGTGCAAACAACCCCTCCGCAATGATGGTCACCTGGATTTCATCAATCAAAATGGAAATAGCCAAGATTATATCAATATGCTCAGCGCAGTGATTTTCAAAATTTATACCGTCGAACTTCTGTATAAGTAGTTCTTCGTGCTCAAAATGAGACCTGACAGAAGAAAGAAATCCGTGAGCCACATTAAATATTTTTGGCCTATCAAAGTAACTTCCGCATAGCGATTTCATTTGATAATAGTTTTCTTTTATTATTGAGTGCTCGGCCTTTTCGCAATCAATAATATCTATTATATCTTTGTTACTTATATTATCGTCTTGCGTTAGTGCTGCGCCAATTTCAATGCCGAAGTCATCTAATCCTAACGCGCTACCTAATAAATTTTTGTCAAAACACTTATTGGCATTATTTTGCAATGGGGCTGCTTCCAGAATTTTTGAAAGGGCCGTTAATGCATCATCATTTTTGATTTCAGCAAAAGAATACTCATCAAAAAATTCGCTAATTACTACTGCTTCATCTTGAGTTAGGCCGTGATAGCCGCCAAGCATAATTGATTTTATTGAGAAACCATGCATAGCATGAGCAAATTCATCGTCAACAATCGACGCAATTGATCTGTGAGATGCATCAGCTTCATCTTCTGCAAAAAATGAAGAGATATCCTCTACACCACTTGCGTACATTTTGTAGGCAGCGACAAAGCGATCCCGGTGTGAGAGATCTAATGTCTCAATATTTTTTTTACTTTGCATGACTACGCGTCATCCTCTGGAAGAGAATTGATCTTTGTGACGGTATCCACCTGGAGATCACAGATCGCCCTCACTCTTTCGATAGAGACGCGGAACTCCTCGTCTGCCCGAGCAAGATCGGCAACGGCAGATGGCGTTAATCGACCTATGGTTTGAAGGCGATGACGAAGCAAAATCACGTCGCGCCTTGCCGAGGCCAACTGGTTCAGGAGAGCGGCTGCACCTTCGGTGAGTCTCTCCACGGAAACAATGTCAGTGTCGCCCATTTCCCGACCTGCTCTTATTTCCGCATCTGCTCAAGGAAGTCATTTACACCCGTCTCCAAAGAGTGGGCTTGGCTGGCGAGGTCTTGCACGCTGCTGCGGACATCCCCTGCATTGCGTCCCGTGATCTCGGCGCCTTCGACCACCTTAATAATGCTGGCAGACACCTGCGTGGTTCCAGCTGCGGCAGATTGAACGCTCCGGCTTATTTCGCTGGTTGCAGCTCCTTGCTGCTCAACCGCAGCTGCAACGTTTGCCGAGCTGGTGTCAATTTCGGCGATCATGTCGATAATCTGCTGGATGGCCAGTACCGTTTCCTTGGTGATTTCCTGCATTTGCCGCATCTGAATAGCGATTTCGTCCGTCGCCCGTGCTGTCTGGTTTGCCAGCCCCTTGACCTCGTTGGCGACCACGGCAAAACCTTTGCCAGCCTCGCCAGCGCGGGCTGCCTCGATGGTGGCATTCAAGGCAAGGAGGTTGGTCTGGCTGGCAATGTCGTTGATCATGCCCACGACTTCGCTGATTTTGCCCGCAGACTGCTCCAATGTCGCAAGCGTCGCCCCGGTCCTCTTTGCTTCCTCGGCAGTGCTGCGGGCAAGACTGGCTGAATTTGCAACTTGTCGTGTGATTTCGCTCACCGATGCAGCAAGCTCCTCGGCAGCGGACGCAACGGCTTGGACATTTCCGGTTGCCTGCATGGAGGCGGCAGCGACTTCGCTGCCCTCGGCCTTGGTTTCCTGCGCGGTGGTGTTCATGGTCTCGGCGGCATTGCTAAGTTGAGTGCAGGCGGCGGATACGGCCTGTGCGGCTACCTTGACCTGCTGCTCGAACGTTTCAGCCAGCTTGATGTAATCCGTGACATCCTTCCAACTGAGCATTGTTCCGACCACGTTACCGGCCTTATCTCGGACGACATCAACAACATTCTCAATTGTGACACCCGCCATCGAAAATTTTCCGGAGAACGGAAGGTTATCTACGCTAGAAACAATCTTTTTTACCCCTTCTGGGTGATCGTGAAAATCAAGAATGCTCCGACCAATGATATTCGACATATCTTTCTTTGACCCTTGCTGCATTCTCTCCAGGATTATTTTTGCCGCTTTATTGAGGTAGCTGACCTTCATGTCCGGTGTGCATAAAATAATTGCAGCCGGTTGATCTTCCACGAGATTGTTAAGACGATAAGAGTTTTCAACGACCTTGCGCAGAGCTTCAAGTCCACGGGCCATCACGCCAATCTCATCACTTCTTGTCTGTTCCGGTACGGAGACGGAACTGTCCCCCGTGGACAGAGAGGACATGATGGACGTCATTTTAGCCATCGGAGCGGCAATGCTCTTGGCCATTGCTAGTAAAACAGCCAATGCGAAAACGGATGAAAGCATCGTCACAAGCGTAACCAGAGACTTGTAACCGCTCTCATGGTCAGCGGCTGCGGCCTCAACACTCTTCGAAAAAGAGTCCGAGGCGGCTACAAGTTTATCAATCGCGGCGCGGTGATTTGCATAAACTCCACGCATCTCTTTAAATATAGCCGTCGCGGCAGCGCGGTCGCCGCGTTCTAGCGCGGGAAAAAATGCGGTAAAGGCGCGGTCATAAAAACGCACAGCTGGCGCATATGCCTCAACGAGCAGGCCGTCGCGCACTGATGCATCAAGCGACTGGCTTTTCCAAAATTCGTGCCGATCATCAAAATCCTTCCGCAGCCGCATCATGGCGTCCTTGTGCGCGGACATTTCGGCGGCTTCGGCGCTTAATGCCTGCGATGCTTCCAGATATGATTCCAGGATGTATTCTGGCGGTGGCAGAATGTCAGCCACCAAATCCTTCACTTGCACGACACGGCCATATGTTGGCCCATTGACTTTAAGTTCCGCGAACGCGGCCCACCACGCGACACTGATTGCGCCAAGTGCCAATGTTACGGCAATGGCCAAAGCAGATAATTTGCTGCGAATGGTGGTAAGGCTCATCAAGAAGCTCCTTTGGCTATACCCGATGGGCCTATACCATAAGTTTGTAAATGAGTTTTGCCGCATCTGTGAACAAAGTGCGATGGAGATGTGCTGAACATCCATTAATGCTTCCGCCCTGATCTGACCTAGCTAGTGGACAGAATCTAACGCTTGATGCCCCCGCTTGACGGCTGCAATGATCCGGTCTGGATCGGCAGTCCAGTTGAAGGGGCGGGGGTTTTCGTTGGTCTCGGCCGGGAAGCGATTGATGGCGGCCTGAAGGTCGACGAGCGAGTGGAACACGCCACGCTTGAGGCGCTGTTTGGTCAGCTTGGCAAAGAAGCCATCGACCGCGTTTAGCCAGGACGCCGATGTCGGCGTGAAGTGAAAGATGAAGCGGGGATGCCGATCCAGCCACTTCCGCACCTTGGGATGCTTGTGGGTGGCGTAATTGTCGAGGATGACGTGGATCACCCTGCCCGCCGGGATGGCCGCCTCGATGGGATTGAGAAAACGGATGAATTCCTGATGCACGATGGCGCTGCATGCATTTGCCGATGACCTTGCCCTCCAGCACGTCGAGAGCGGCGAACAGCGTGGTAGTGCCATTGCGCTTGTCGTCGTGGGTCATGGTCTGGCAGCGCCCCTTCTTGAGCGGCAGGCCTGGCTGAGTGCGGTCGAGCGCCTGGATCTGGCTCTTCTCGTCCACCGACAGGACAATGGCATGGGCCGGAGGATCGACGTAGAGGCCGACGACGTCGCGAACCTTGGCGGCGACTGCGGGGCATTGGACAGCTTGAATTGACGCCAGCGGTGCGGCTGGAGACCATGGGTGCGCCAGATGCGCTGGACCGAACTGACGCTGATGCCGACATGCTCGGCCATCGCCGGGGCGGTCCAGTGGGTGACTTTCCCCGGCGGATCGGTGGTGATGGTCAGCGTCACCACCTGCTCGGCCACCTCGGCAGCGAGGGCGGGGATACGCGACGGCCGGGTCTTGTCCCGCAGCAGACCGTCAACCCCCTCCTGCATGAATCGCTCTTGCCAGCGCCAGACCGCCGTCTTGCTCTTGCCGGTCCGACGCATGATCTCGACGGTCCCCTGGCCGTCGGCAGTCAGCAGCACGATCCGCGCTCGCCAGACGTACTTCTGCGGGCTGTTGCGATCCGCCACCAGCGCCTCCAGGCGATTGCGGTCGGCGGCGCTCACCTCGACGATGATTCCTTCGCGCATTCCGAAGACTCGCACATCAGCCGAGCCGTGGGAATCTGCCGAAGGACTCTTACGTCAGATTTTGTCAACTAGTTCTACTATGTCGCAAATCAAGGCTGAGCGGAAATCAATGACAGAGAATGGTCTTAGGTCTTTAAGCCTCAAGCCATGCGCCCAAGGAGTCGAAGGTGGCGGTCGCGCCGTGGGTGGCATGGGCGATGCTCGGCTGATCCCTTAGACGTTCGGTCAATTCTGCTTGAAAGTACTTCCACCACGGCCCGACCTCGTCGCCATGAAAGCCATGGAAATTGGTCGCCGTATGCGTAAGCTCGCCCAAACTATCGGCGATGCGCCTCAGGACGACGCGCCCCCCCAAAGTGGCTCCCTCCAGGACGTAAAGGGCGCCAAGCCGTTGGCTGGGGTCAGACAATGCCGGAAGCCGGGTACAGTGCGGCAATGTCGTAATGGCGTCGCCACTCAGCCCCAGGGCCGACAGATCGCGAAGCAAGGCCGGGCTTTTGGGCCGCACGCCCATGCTGTCCGGAAGAGTGTCGCCGAACAGGACCGCCTCCATGGGGGCGTAGAAACCGTATAGCCGGGCGAGAGCTCGCAGGTACTGCGGAGCACTGACGCATCCGGCGGTCAACGGCGCCATGACCGGCAAGCGTTCCAAGCGTTCATGCAAATCATGGGTGGCCCGGCGCAACACGGCGCAGACAGCTTCCACCTCACTCACGGGCCGAGGCCTCCCTTGGGAAATGCAGCCGCACGGTGGTTCCGATCTCCAATTCACTGCTCAGCGACAAGGTGCCGCCCTGCACCTCCATCAGGGACTTGACCAAGGGCAAGCCCAGGCCGGTTCCCTTGCGGGCGAGCGCCATGTTTTGATCGGCCTGCCGGAACGGTTCCAGCACATGTTGCAACAGGTGCGCGGGGATACCCTGACCGGTGTCGCTGACCGCCAGCGTCACCCCACCGGCCAGTTCCTCCACAAGCTCGATGGTGATGCGTCCGCCGGAGGGCGTGAATTTGACGGCGTTGGAGACCAGATTCATGACCATCTGGATCAAGGCTCGGCGGTCGGTGTGCAACACGGTCAGCGATTCGGGCCGCTTAAACTCCAGGGTGATGCCGGATTCCTGAATAAGCGAGCCCATGAGCTGGACCGCCTCGCGAATGGTCTTGTCGAGATCCAGCTCCACGCGGGAGAGTTCCATCCGCCCCGCCTCGACCTTCGAGAGATCCAGGATGTCGTTGATCATGCTGAGCAGGTGCTGGGCCGCCGTGTGGATATGCCCGGTGCTTTCCCGCTGATTGTCGGATATGGAACCGTAGATCCCAAACATGATGGCTTCCGAGAACCCCAAGATAGCGTTTAACGGAGTGCGCAATTCGTGGCTCATATGAGCGAGAAAACGAGACTTGGCCTTGTCGCTTTCGGTCAGGCGTTCATTCAAGGATCGGATGGTCCGCAATTGGCGCAGGATGACGTCGTTGAGCGCCGTGCGCAGACTGCGGGCGATATCGATTTTCCAATGGGTCCATGGCCGGGAATACCCCCGCCGCTCGACCACCCAGCGTTCGAAGGATTGGCGCGGGAAATAGTTTCCCTGCTGCTTATGATCGGCTACTGCCGATGGTGTGGCCCCGCCCCAAACGGTGGTTTTTACAATTTCCGGGCGGAACCACAGGATCATGTGTTGTGCCTGGTCGCCCACGGAAATGCCCAGCACGCCGCTGGCCTCGGCGGTAAAGCGCTCGAATTCCGGCAATTTGCGAGAAATGCAATCGCAGGCATAGACCCCTTGATCCAGGTGCTGTCGGCAATATTCCGCCAGTCGGACGACCGCATCCGCCGAGGGTGCCAAGCCCACCGTGCGGACTTCCTTGGGCCGCCCCGCGCCCTCGTCATAGACCACGGCGGCCCCGCTCGAGGCAAAGAAGATGTCGGTTAGCTTCACATTGCCGTCCACCAGCGGTGCGACGAAATCATCAGCACCGGCGATCTGCTCCAACAGGCGGGCATGGAGGCTGACATGGAGGGCGCGGGCCTCTTTTTCCTCCGTCGTCTCGGTGGCGTGCAACCGCATGCTGAAAGCATTGGCCACCGACAGCACCCGTCGGCGCGCCGACATACTGACACGGCATGGCTGGCGATGATGACAAACTATCAAGCCCCACAAATGACCGTCGTCGATCACCGAAATGGACATGGAGCCATCTACGCCCAAATTTTTCTGATAGATGGCGTGAATGGGAGAAACGCTGCGGCAACGGCAGAGGCTGAGATCGAATGGCTGGCCGGTTTTTGGATTCGTCGCGGGCGAAATCAGCACCGGCGTGTAATCGCGCTCCGGCGTATAGCGCAGCGGGCTGATGGCATAAAGCGCTCTGGCCTGGGGTGGGATGTCGTCAGCGGGAAAATGAAAGCCCAAGAAGCTTTCCTCGAATCCCGATGCCAGGCTTTCGCCGATGACCTCGCCATGGCCGTCTCGGTCGAAGCGATAGACAAGCACCCGCTCCATGCCGGTGAATTTGCGGACGCTATCAGCCACCACCGAGACCAACTGGTTGAAGCTGGCGCTGTCACGGATTTGAACCAGAATATCCTGAAGCGTATCGATCGGCTCGGTCGGCGGCAGGTCTGGCGTGTCGCGCGCCTCGATCTCGCAGAAAATCACATCATGGTGGTGGTGGATGAAAACCTCGCCGCCATGGGGCGGCACCAGATCCATCGCTAATTTCAAGGTGAGCCCCTGACGGTTAAGGCGGCCGTCCTTCAGCGCAGCCACGACCAGATCGCATATCTGCGGAGTCAGAAAGTGATTCAGCCTTGGCCGATGCCTTGTCAACGCCGCATGGGGCAGGATGGCGCCCACATTCTCGGTCATGCCCAACACCGCCAGCGTGTCCGGATCGACGCATAATAAGGTGGCGTGGCCCTGGATGGCGCCTGGAGCATGGATGGCTTCGCGTTCGCACGGGGTATCCCCATGCTGGAAAGCAGTCACGTCTCCTGGAAAATTTCTCAACCCCAATTCCCCCAATACGCTTGTCGCCCCTGGCTCGGGCTTCCGCTAAAACAGTTCAGCTTCGCCCTTTTCCATGTCGCGGTGCAGGTTGTAATTAATGCGGTCGCCAGCTTGGGTGACCACGCCAACCGTGATATCGGGCGCAGCGATGGCCAACGCCCGGCCAATTTTGCTGCCTGACGCCCACATTGGCGCGTCTTGCCTTGAAGGTAACGGTTACCATTCCAGTCATTTCATTCTGGCCCTGACGCAGCAGACCATCCCGGAACAGGCTCAGTAAATGACCGGCTTCCGAGGTGTCGAAGCCCAGTTGATCGTCGGTTGCATAGTCCAGATAACCGTCATCGGCATCGGCCGCGCCATGGGGGCGGGCATAGGCCATCACCCAGTCGCCGAATTCTCGCTCCGCAACATTCTTGGTGGGGAGCAGCCGAACGCGGTTATGGCGCGGGTCCAGCTTAATGCGGTCAAACAATGGACTTACCCTGTCCTCCAGCCCCTCGATCACCTGCAGAAACGAGCCATTTTCGTAAACCAGTAGGCCGGTGATGTCGTCATGCGCGTTCTTGTCGCGCGACTGCGCCAGCAGGGCCCCGAGTTCGTCGTCACTCATGGGCGCGACCGTTGCGCTGGCGTAAATGATTTGAAGCATGAAAAAGGGGAGTCCCGCCAAAGCAAATCCATGGGAACCCCAAACCCACAGCTCTATTTTTGTCAAACCTTCCACGTTGAATCAATTTTTTTATCGCACTGTGGTCGCGCACCTTTTCAAAAAGCGGGACAATCATCAACTCAGACTTCCCATATGGGCGACCCATCCACCCGTGATCGACACCAGAATAGACCGATCTCAGCCCATCCGGAAGGCTGGATGGGGCGGTGATACCCACCACCGCAGCAAAATCACCGCCCCAACCATCATGATCAGCCCCAACGTCTCGATTCCGGACCATTTTGTTGGATCGCGGGCACACTTCGCCTGTCTCCCGCTTCGTGCCAGCGCTCCCGGCCGTCAGCATGGCGCTGGTTCTCGTGGTCGAAGATCGTCGATCATGTCGAGGATGCGTCGGAACGATCGCGCGGCACGGCGACCTCGGCCATCTGGAAGACGGCGTAGCGGGCGTGGGCGATTACCCGACGCTGATCTGGTGGCCGACATCAAGGCTGTGATTGCCGAAATGCCGAGCTGCGCGCAAGATTTTCCATGACCTACGGCATATGCCGATGGCCGGTCGCTTCCCGTCCAATCGAGGCTGCTTTTAATGCAATAGGGATTTATTGGCTTTTGGCAGGGCAAACAGGAATGTTGAACCGACGCCCTCCTCGGATTCGACCCAAATCCGGCCGCCATGATGTTCTACTATCTTACGGCACGATGCGAGTCCGATACCGGTGCCTTGATACTGGTCATGACTGACCAATCGCTGAAATACCGTGAAAAGCCGATCTATGCTTTTCGCCGCAATGCCGATACCGTTATCAGAAACTGCAACGATCCATTCCATCGTCCTTTCGTGACATTCAATCGTGATCCTAGGGGGCCTGCCCGGTGGGATGAACTTCAGCGCATTGCTGATCAGATTTTGAAATAGGCGCTCCAACTGCGACTCGTGCCCACTTATGGTCGGCAAGGTCTCAGGGTACAAAATCGTGGCTTCTGTATCTCGGATAGCCATTTCAAGGTTATCGATAGCTTGTTTCAACGGCTGTTCGAGTGGTACTTCGTCGGGTTTGGGCATGTTTCGCCCGATGCGAGAGTAATTGAGTAGATCAGTAATCATATGGTCCATTCGTTGAGCACCATCCACGGCGAACCCGATGAACTGGCTTTCGTCTTCGCTGAGGCGTCCCGCCATACGCTTGCTGAGAAGCGACAGATAGGAACTGACCATGCGCAACGGTTGGCGAAGATCATGCGAAGCAGCGTAGGCAAAGTGCTCCAACTCGGCGTTGGATCTCATTAGTGCTGTGTTGGCTTCATCTAGAGCCTGTCGGGCGGCAACGATATCGTCAATTTCTCGCCAGGTGACATACAGCGCTTGTCGTTGACGATAAGTTCCAATTGTGACCATGACCTCAGCCCAGAAATCTTTGCCGTCAAGGCGCCGATGGAGCCATTCAAATCGGTTAAATCCGACTTCAATGGCGGTCGTGATTTTCTCAGCGGCCGCTTCGGTTGACGTTCGGCCATCAGGCTGATAGGGCGGAGACAAAGCATCCGGAGGCAATCCCTCAATTTGGTCCCGCCGTCCTCTCAACATGCGTTCGGTCGCATGATTGCATGCGCAGAAGCAGCCTGTTTCCATATCCAGGATCAAGTATGCGTCTGGTGCATCGATAAACATCAGGCGGAAGTTTTCCTCGCTCTCCTTGATGGCCGTGGCCGCCTTTTCTGCGTCTTTCTGTGCCTTTATGAGGTCGGTAACGTCTACCCTGAATCCAACAATGAATTCCTCAGGCGTCCGCCGTTCAATGATGCGGAGCCAACGACCATCTGAGAGGGGCTGAATGACGTTGGTATCCGCTCGACGATGTTGGGCCAGTCTCTCTGCCAGCCATTCCTCTTCACGACCGATCGCCTGGATATACTGCCTGTGTTCGAGCCCATAGCGGAGAATAGCCTCGAAGGTATTGCCGACTTCCAGGGCAGGCGCTGATGCTGCGTAGGTGGCTCTGTAGCGCTCATTACACATAAAGAGGCGATCGTCGGCATCATAGATGACAAAGGCCTCGTCAATGGTATCGATGGCCGAGCGCAGCAGTAACTCCGCTCGGCGAAGATCATCTTCGAGGGCATGGCGATCGTTAATATCGCGAAACACGACGACCGCGCCAACCGGAATGTCATCGACCATCACGGGAGCGACAACATACTCCACGGGAATACGGTGCCCCGAGGATCCGGAAAACCACTCATTAGACACCCGGCGGATTTTGCCGTCTTCCAGTGTCTGGCGGATCGAGCAGACGCCATGTTCGCAACCATGGCCATCTGCCAGAAAATGGCCAATAGCCTCGGAAGACTTGCGCGCCGAGAAGGCATTGGGCGATGGCCATCCTAGAAGACTGGCCGCCGCAGGGTTGGCGAAACTGATACGGCTCTCGTCATCCAGTCCGAAAATACCTTCCGCAGCGGTTTCAAGAACCAAACGAAGTCGGGCATTAGCCGCGCGTAGTTCAGCCTCAGCGCGTTTTCGCTCTGTAATAGAGCGGGATGAGCCATAAATGTAGAGAATGCCGTCGACCTCGACCGGTCGAGAGTTGATTTCGACGTCGATGAAGCCCCCATCTCGACGCCGGTGACGGGTTTGAAAGACCAGAGGTCCATTCAGCATTTGGGGAAGCAAATGGTCGGCCAAATCTTCGGCGGAAAATTGTGCGTCCCAGTCGGCGGCATTATGCGGCAACGTCTCCTCTTGACTGTACCCCAGCATCTCACGAAAGGAATCCGAGGCTTCCAATAGGTTTCCGTGCGAATCCAAGACGTGGATGCCATCGCTGGCGGTCTTGAGAAGGAGACGATAGCGTTCTTCCGAACGGGCCATCCGCGCGGCCATGCGTTGCAGTTCCTGATCGGTCTCCGGTCCCCGGTTGGCACCACGGGATGCCCCGCCTACTCGCGGTTCATCGATCACATCCATCGGCAAACTGAAGCAGATCGTCAGGCCAGTTGGATGATTGTCCTCCGCCCAGGCCGTACCTCCATGGCTTTCGACGATCTTGCGGACCATAGCCAATCCGACCCCGGTTCCCTGTGTATCAGCCTCCAGCCGCTCGAATAAGGAAAAGACGCGCTTGTGATATTCGGCGGGAATGCCAGGTCCATTGTCGCTAACTGACACAACATGGTGACCATCAGCCCGGGTCGCCGAAATGCGGATCAAGGGGCGCTCATCCGGACCGGCATGTTCAAGGGCATTCTCGATCAGGTGCTGGAAAACAGCGCGAAGCTGATTCCCATTGCCGACCATACTGGGCAGGGGGCCGACATCCACCCATCCGCCCATTTTGTTGCAAACAGGCATAAGTTTGGCGACGGCCTGTTGCGCACATTGTTCCAGATTGACCATTCGCCCATGGGCACGAGGATCAATATCAACAGCGAGATAGGCTTGCAGGTCGGACAATAGGCGGCGCATGCGCAAAGCACCGTCAACGATGAACCCCAGACAGTCACGCACGTCGGGTTCTTGGCGCTCACCAAGGCGCCGCTCCAGTAATTGGGCATAGCTCACTACGCGGCGCAATGGCTCCTGGAGATGATGTGCCATGACCTCCGCCATTCGCGACAATTCGGCATTGGAACGCCGGAGCACCACTGCATTATCGTCCAGCCTTCGGAACTGCTCGCGGACAGCTTGGCTCATGGCATTAAATGCCGCTGACAGCATCGCCACCTCATCGTTACCCTTGCTGCCGACGACAGCCTCGTAATCACCAGCGGCGAGGCGGACGCTGGCCCGTGTCAGTAAGTCCAGTCGCTGGGTAAGGATCAGCGTGATGGAAAACAGCGCCAGTACACTCAGCAAGATCTCAGCTACGGCGATGGCTAGGCCCTGCCGCAGCAGACTGTCTTCGGCGCGGCGCAGTGCCTCCAATGACAGGCCAAAATTAACGCGCCCATAAATCTGTCCGAACAGTTCCAGATCGGCTCGCGCATGCAACTGACCCGCATCACTTTTCGGTTCTTGATCAGGCTCCGGCAGTATTTCCGGCTGATGCCCCGCAGCCGAAAGCGGCCGCCCCTGACGGTCGGTGACTGTCAAATAAGTGACGTCGGGCAAGGAGGCTAGGCGATCGACCAGACTGCGCAGACTGGCCAAATCCTGGGCGGCCAACGGGGGGGCAAGCGCAACGGAGAAGGTCTCCGCCATCTCCTTCGAACGAGCACGGGTCAACTCTCCCATGTGCAGATCAGCCTGACGGAGGGTGTTGCCGATCATCACGGCCAGCATCACCACCTCAACCAGAACGCTGCCGACGATCAATCGAAAGCGCAGGGAGTTGCGGAAGCGCTCGAGACCATTGATCAGAGGCTTCACGGTTTTCCGTCTATGTGCGGCAGAAACAGCGCTACGATCGGACGCATAGATTCCACGTCCTCCGGGGTCAGTGGGGCATAGCCCTTGTAGCCCGTTTCGTTAAAGAATGTTTTTCCGGCCTCAGATGCTTCAAATCGGAGAAGGGCCTCACGCAGGGACGCGATCATGGCCGGATCAAGATGTCCGTTGGCAATGGTAAACAGATGCGGAGCGTGATAGGGGCTTTCGAGCACCGTCAGCTTGTTTCGAACATCCTCTGGCGCCTGATGGATTGGGGTATGGGTCGTGATGGCCGCGTCTACTTCCCCCATGCTTACGGCCATGATGGCAGCCGTGTGAGTCGGGCTGGCACGTACAACGTAATCACGGCCTGCAATCATACCTTGATCGGCCAACCACTTCTCTCCAGCCAAGGACGAAGTGCTAATGCGATTGGACAGGGCTACCGTCCTGCCCTTCAGGTCTGCCACCTTCTTCACCTCGCCACCCTTGGCAATGGCGAGAACTGGGGTGAGAGTCGGGGAATACCGCAACAGTGGCTTGTGGCCATTATCGACGGCCCAAGCCCCAAAATGGGGGCCGGTGATCGCCACGTCGAAGTTGCCCTGGCGAATTTGGTCGAAATGTCCTGAGAAGTCAGCTGATGTGAACATTTCCACGGGACGCCCCAGCCTCTCCTGCAGGAACAGACGCAGAGGCTGGTGAACCTTCATGATGCTCACCGTGTTCGCGTAAGGCAGAATAATCAGTTTGATCGGCGCGTCCTCGGCCAGAGCTACGGGCGTGCCAAATGCCAAAATGCCAAGCGTAAGCATGACTCGTGAGACCCAATTCGTCAGCATGCGGTTTTCCCATCCCAGGGCGAAACAAATGACCGCCGTCATTCCCACTACGAACATACCATACTTTAGTTTCGGTTGGCAGGTATAACGAAGGCTGGCGGCACCAGGGCTGTCGTCGGTGCCGCGCTCCCTGCCAATGTGACGACGTAATAGAGCTAGCCCGTTGGGCATGCCATCGCACCAAGCACCCTATCAAATCGTCGACATAGGTCCGCAATGATTTTCGTCCTGAGCGGCGGTTAGAGGTGGCCGGATCATCCAATCAGCCATGGTAGTGACAGTGATTTCAGATGGCTCGCAGCCAAGATCGCGGCAACTGGTAGCCACAAGATGGATAGCGACGCGCTTGTGCCAGTCTTCGGTTTGACGGGTGCGTGTCATGGTCGTCCACCAAGTTGAAAGGTGGATTCTGGGCGTTTCCGGTTGCCATTACGCTTGGTAATGGTTTTCTACGGGCCTCCCATATTCGGTTCGTCGGGTGCCGCCTCCGTCGACAACGTGGAGGCGTGCCTCGCACGGACGGCCAGCACATTGGCCTCACTGGGGATGCCAATGACGGTAGCCAGTCCCGGCAGCACCTGGGATCGGCCGGCGCTCCGCCGACCATAATGGGTCGTAGCCGTCTCCATGGAGGCGTGGCCCATCAGCGCGGCAATCTGTTC
>NZ_PGTO01000041.1 GCF_003284725.1 Paramagnetospirillum kuznetsovii
GTCGGCCCCGTGGAAATTATCGTCCTCGTCGTAATGGTCGAGGAGATAGATCCCCCAGGCGAAGGTCACGAAGATCAAGAAGGCCAGGATCGAGACAGGCGTCTTCCACGACCGTTCGCAAAAGACGATCTTGTTGGTGGGCAGATCGCCCATGGTCTCGCCGACTTCAATCATGGCTGTGTTCCACGTTCATTCGGGTTCCTGTCGTCATGTCTCATCCTGCGAGAACAGCGATATACACGGTCGCCAGCACCAGGAAGATTCCCATCAGCGGCATGCCCCAACGGACATATTCCCGATGGGTGAATTGCAGACCGGCGGCGGCGGCGGATGCCAGTTCCGGATGCCGCTTCACGAAGCCGGAATATTGAGTCATGGCCAGGGAGCCCGCCGTGGCGCCCGGCAGCGCCGCCACCGAACCCGCCATGATGCCCAGCGCCAGGGCCCACCAGGCCGCCTGGCCGTCCCCATCCAAGCGAAGCGTCGCCGCCACCGGGGCGAAGACCGCCGCCGAGGTGCCGCCCCCCACGAAAATGGTGACGGCGGCGGCCATCCACATCAAAAGGATGGCGCGGACGCGGTCATGGGCGGCGGTGATGCCTTCGAGCCAGTTTACCGCCCAGTCGAGAACGCCCACCGAGGTCAGCGCTCCCACCATCACGAACAGGCCACCGTAGAACAAGATATCGGTGCCGCCGCAGGCCGTGAAGAACTCGTCGTCCTTGAAGCGGCCCAGTCCCAGCGCCGTAAGGCCCGCCACAAAGGCGATCCAGCCCGGCCGAACCTTCAGCGGCCCAGCCAGGATCAACCCGGCGACGGTGATGCCGAAAATGATCAATCCATAGCGCAAAAGGCGGCGGTCGATATCGCGATGGCGCAACGCCTCGCCCCGGACCCAAGCCGGATCCACGGGAATTTCCACGCTTTTCCAATCCCCAAGACGCCGCTCGAAGAAGACCAGCATGACCGCCAGCAAGATCAGGCAGGCGGGCATCATCCCGGCGATGAAATCATTGAAGTGAAGCTTGCCGGCCGAGGCCAGAATCATGTTGGGGAAATCGCCGATCATGGTGGACGACCCGCCCAAATTGGCGGCGACGATCTCGGCGATGATGACCGGAACCGGATCGATGCCGGTGCGAAAGCACACGGTCAGGGTCACCGGGACCACCACCGCCACCGTCACCAAGGAGTTGCTGGCCAACGAAATCCCATAGGTCACCAGCGCCATCATCACCAAAACCCAGCGTCCTTGGCCCTGCGACAGTTCCGCCGTTCCCGCCGCCAGATAGGCATAGACGCCGGACCGTGCCAGGAGGGCGGAAATGGCCGCCATGCCGAAGATCAGGGCCAGGGTCTCGAAATAAACGGAGCGTAACGCCATGACCGGCGTGTATGTGCCGCTGATCGTTCCGATCACCACCAATGCCGCCGCCCCGGCCAAAACGGCCAGATGGCTGCCCTCGGCCCACCGATAGATAACGGCGAACGTCGCGACGAACACGGCAAGGGTGAGAAATCCGATCACCTAGTTATCTACCTTGGACAGCATGACCTCGTCGTAAGTCAGCGGCTCTTCCGAGAAGGTGGGCTTGCTGGTATCTCCGGCTTCCCGCGCCTCGGCGCTGACATGTAGCGATTCGATGCGGCGCATCTTGCCGCAGACCGCGGCCTGAACCGCCTCGCAAATCTCGTGGGCCTGCTCCACCGTGTGCTCGGGATCGACGCCGATGATCATGTCGGCCCAGATGTCTTGGCCCACATAGCGGGCGCGCAGATGGATCACGCCGCGCACACCGGGAACCTGCTCCGCCGTATCCACGATGCGGTTCTGCACCGCCTCGCCCGCCGTATGGTCCATCAGGCCGCGATAGGCATCCATGAAGACGACCTTGCCCAGCAGCAGCAGGTCGATGGTTTCCCACAGGGCGACCGCCGGATCGATCCACGGCATGCTGAGGTAATGGGCGCCAATGATGCCCAGCGCCACGGCCCCCGAAGCGGTGGCGTCGCCATGATGATGCTTGGCCATGGTCTTGATGATGGGGCTGTTGGTCTCGATGGCGACGCAGCGGGAGTAGAAATACATGGCCACATTGACGCCGACCGAAACCAGCGCCGCCCACAGCACGATCAGATGCGGGGTGCGGTGCATGCTTTCATCCAGCAGGATCTGGACGGCGTGAACCAGCAGATAGCCGGTCAGTCCGATGAAGACGACACTGACCACCATGGACAGAATGAATTCGACCTTGCCGTGGCCGTAGGGATGCTCCGCGTCAAGAGGCTTGCTGGAAATGGTGGTCCCGATGACCACCATCAGCGCATTCAGCATGTCCTTCAGCGAATACATGGCGTCGGCGAGCATGGCCTGCGATCCGCCGATCAGACCGACAAACGCCTTCATGACCATGAGTACGGTGTTTACAGCCAAGCCGACCCAGCCGATGCTCCTGCTGCAGACTGTGCAACCGCTCTTCCTCATCCTTACTCACTCCAAAGCCCTGGCTTGGCCTCGCCTCAACACAAGCGAAGAGATTCAGCGCTTGATGACGATGCTCTTCCCCGGCGTCTTCTGCTTACGCCGCTTCATGACGCTGGCCAGCACAGAGACGATGCCGATGGCGAAACCAAGAAAAAAAGTTATGGCCAGGACCACAAAATGCGGTGCGATCATCGCCAGTGGTCCCAGGCGGGTTTCGACCATATGCGCGTTGGACGACGCCAACAGCACGACCGCCCCCCCGAACGCCAACAATCCGATCAATCTTACCATGCCACTGTCCTAGACTGCCGCATATCCCGGGCCCGCATATCGACCTCTCCCGCCGTCATGGGCCGGAGACGTCTCCAAGCTGACGCCAATACTGCGGCGGTAGCTCTTCCGCCAGACGCAAGGCGCCCCGGCAACCGTCGAACGTGGGATCCTTGACGCAGGTTACTTCCGCGTCGCCGAAGGGACGCAGCTTCTCCTTGACGTATGACGCCAATCCGCGAATGCGCGAGCCGCCACCGGCGAACACGATGTTTTGCAGCACGGTCGCCTGATATTCGGGCTGGAACGAACGCAGCAGCGTCTCGATGCTTTCGATGATGTCGGGCAACAACGCCTCGCAGGCGACCTTCACCGGTTCGGTCACGTCGGCGCGCACGGGCTTGCCTGCGGCGCGGAACTCGAACGAGGCAACCTCGGTGGGAGTGCCGACGAAGGAGAACTGCTCCTTCACCGCGCAGGCGACATTCACGTTCATCTGCAGTTCGGGATGACGTTCCAAGATGGCGTTCTGGAGCCGCTCATCCACATAATTGCCGGCCTTGGTCAGGGTGACCTGATCCTCGGGACCGGGAACGGTGCCCTTCAGGGCGCAGATATCCGTGGTTCCGGCGCCGATATCGACGATGATGGTGTTGATCAGCTTGTCCAGGCCGTAGCCGACCATGAACGGCTCGGACACCACCAGGGCGGTATGAACCACTTCCTGGGCCATCTTGAGCAGTAGCGCTTTGTTGGCCGCCGATGCCCGCGCCGGCACGCCGATGACGGCGCAGATCTCGTCGTTGGGGCCGGGCTCCGCCGACTTCACCACATGGGTCAACAGATGGCGCGCCACTTCGATGTCGCGATCGCTGATCTCGCTGAGCACCCCGTCCTGAAGCGGATAGCGGATATCCAGGTAGGAGCGCATCTCGAAAGCCTCGTCGCCGACCACATAGGGGCGGCCGAGCAGCTTCAAACCGATGACATCCTTCGGATATCCAACCACCGACTTCAGCAGGAACTTCTTGCCCCGGCTCGACATCACCGCAGTATGGGAAGTCCCAAGGTCGATGCCAAGGAACAACCTGTTCTTGGCCTGGCCTTCACCTTCACTCATTTTTGTCACTCCGTTCGCGTGCTAAATGACCAAATCACGGCTGTCGGCTATTTTTTCTTGCCCACCGCGTCGCATTGCGACGTGGAGCAGTCCCCGCAACTTTCCCCGGCGGATCCCGTCAGCCGACGCGCCCCGGAGACGACGCTGTCCCCGATGGCACGCCCCCCCTTGACCACGCCACCGACGACGCCGCCGACGACCTCGGCACCAAGGTTGAAGACCCCACGCACCGCCGAACCGGCGATCCCGAAAATTCCGCCGAGAAGATCTTCGACGGGAACTTCCTGAACCGCGACGGCCTTCGTCCTGACCGGTGCGGCCTTCTTCTTCTTCGCTGGCTCGCGGACGGGCTTGGCCGCCGGGGCGACGGAAGGAGGAGAGGCCAAAACCGGGGTCATGGCCGCGGCCGCCAGCATCAGTTCGGAAAGGCTGGAATTGGCCGCCGGGGCGGGAGCTGTCTCGGATTGCGCGGCGATTTCGATTTCCGGTTCGTCAACCGCCTCTTCCGGCGCTTCGGGCTCGGGCTCGGGCTCGACTTCGGCCGCAACCTCTTCCGGCGCTTCGGGCTCGGGCTCGACCACCAGCACTTCGGGTTCGAAAACAGCCTCTTCCGGCGCTTCGGGCTCCGGCTCGGGCTCGACTTCAACCGCAACCTCTTCCGGTGCTTCGGGCTCGGGCGCGACGTCCGCCGCAACCGCCATATCCGGCTCGGCTTCGATCACCAGCGCTTCGGGCTCCAGCTCGGCCACGGCTTCCGCCGACACGATCTCCGGCTCAACCACCAGTGGCTCGGATTCGACCACCAAGGAGAATTCTTCGGCAGGCACGGACTCGTCGGGAATCATACCCTCGGCCAAACCGCTCAGCCGAGCCAAGCTGTCGGCCAGTGTCTCCGACGCCACCGCGTCGTCTTCGGGGGCCTGGACCGGCTGAACCTCGATCATCAGATCGGAGACGGACACGGTGACATCCGGAGTGATCGCCTGGGGGGGGGCCTCCACCTCGATGACGATATTGCTCTCCGAGGTCGTCTCGACCTCTTCCTCGCGGCGGGGAGTCCGCCAGATCGGCTGCGACCAACGGCTGACCAGATCGCCGACCGACGAGGATTCCGCGGGGCGGGCGGGAGCCGGGGCCGGTTGAACCGCCTCGATCCGG
This sequence comes from Paramagnetospirillum kuznetsovii, assembly GCF_003284725.1. Lineage (GTDB taxonomy): Bacteria > Pseudomonadota > Alphaproteobacteria > Rhodospirillales > Magnetospirillaceae > Phaeospirillum > Phaeospirillum kuznetsovii. The sequence goes on from NZ_PGTO01000041.1 coordinate 5,034, forward strand.
CCGCCGTGATTTGACGACCAGGGCGAGCTTTCCAGCAAACTGACCCAAATATCGCCTTGCTGCGCCGGCTTTGGCGACGCGGCCAAAGTCGGCGAGGGATGGACCGTCACCGAGACGATTTCCGGCTCCGAAGCAAACCCACCGCCCACCAGCAGGCCTTCGCCTTGGCTCTCGTCGCCCTTGTCGCGATCTCGCCGGTTAGTCGCCATTATCCCGCTCCACCATCAAAGGACAATCCAGAACTCTTGGCCATTGCGGTTGACCTTCAGCAATATCTGCTGCCCGGCATTCGTCGCCCCCTTAATGGCGGCGTCGAGACGAGCCGGACCGGCCACCGGCCGATTATTGACCTCGAGGATGAGGTCGTTGGCCTGGAGCCCCGCCACGGCGGCCCGTGATCCGACAAGAACCTCGGCCACCTGGGCCCCCTTGGCTCCGGGAACCGGTACGGCACCGGGCACGCCGGTGATCGGACGCGGCGCCTGGAAGGTTTCGATCTCCATGCCCAACCAGTTGAACTCGGTCGGAGGCTTCGGCAGGGCGGCCGGAGCACCGGGAATCGCGGCCATGCCGGGTGTGACGGGGGCCATACCGCCCATGGGCGGCTGAGCCATGTCGACCGCGGCCGGAGCCTGGACCGCCGCGGCGGCCAGACCGGCGGGTCCGGCGACCAGGGTCATGTTACGCACATCGCCGTCGCGCAGGACACCGAGCCGCACCGAACGTCCGGCATGCATCTCGGACATGATGGCGAAGACTTCCTCCGGCAGGCGGACGGGACGGCCGTCCACCTTGAGCAAGACGTCGCCCGGCCGCAGCCCAGCCGTCGCCGCCGGAGTATTGGGCGTGACGCCGGAGATGAACACTCCGCGTCCGGCCGTTACACCGGTCTGGGCGCCAAGGCGCTGCGACATGGGAGTCAGGGCGGCGCCCAAAAGCGTGACCCGACCGGTTCCGGCGGCGGCCGACTGCCCGCCGCGCGGCCCCTGGATATTGATGGCCAAGCTTCCCGGCGGCTGCGCGAAGCGGTAAGCCCCCCCGCCGGGCCCCGGCGCGGCGATGGGCGCGGCGCCCCCCAACATCTGATGGCAGTTGGCGCAGTTCATCTTCTGACGGCCGTCGGTATGGGGCGAAACGGCACCCATGGGGATCGGCGGCGGCGGAATCGGGGCGGCGATGGGCATCATCGGCGCCTGCGGTCCGTTTCCGGCCGGAATCAGATCGTGGCAGGTGGTGCAATCCATGTTCTGCCGACCATCGGTGTGGGGCGCCGGAGTCCCGGCGAGAATGGCCGGACCCGCCGCGCCCACGCCACCACCCATGGGGCGCTGCATGGCCACCAGGCCCATGGACGCGCCCTCGGCGGTGGAGGTCGGCAGCCAGCCCACTTCATCCAAGATGAACAGGCGGGCCTGATTGCTGGGCACGGCGAAGCCGATTCCGGCAAAGGCGCCGTTGGGGGTGTAGATGGCGGTATTGATGCCGACCACCGTCCCGTTGGAAATCACCAGCGGACCGCCGGAATTGCCCTGATTGATGGCGGCGTCGGTCTGCAGCAGGTTGGAATGGGTCACGCCCTCGATCACCATGGACTTGCGCTTGGCGGAAATGATGCCCCGGCTGACGGTCATGTCCAGACCGAAGGGAGTCCCGATGGCGATCACTTCGTCGGCGACCCGCACCCCGTCGCTGTCGCCCAGAACGGCGGCGGTCAACGGCGTCTTGGCGGCCACCTTCAGCAGGGCGAGATCCAGAGCCTCGTCCATCTTGATGATTTCGGCGGCATAGCGGGTCGAACCCACGTCGTCCTGCACGGTGACGAACACCGAATTGGCGCCGCGCACCACGTGATAGTTGGTGACGATGAAGCCGTCGTTGCGCACGATCACGCCGGTACCGATGTTTTCCACCGACCGTGTGGCGGGATTGGCGAAATGGGGCAGTCCGTCAGGATTGGCCAGGCCCAAGGGGTCGGGCATGGCCTGCCCGTTGGCCGAAGACGCGGTAACGGCGACAACGCTGTTGCGCAGCAAGGTGACGACGCTCGAGAACGGCCCCCCGGCCCCAATGGGAGCCGGTCCGAAATCCACCATGGGGGGCATGGTCGCGATGGCACCGGCGGCCGAGGGCGGCGCCACGCGGGCGCCAGCCGGAACCGACATGGCCGGATTGGCGGCGACCGACGGCCCGCCCTGCTGTGCCGGAACCCCGCCCTGTTGTACCGGAACATTGACGGCATGGCCGGTGCCCCGCCCCATCTGCTCCAGCATGGCGCCGAGACGAAGACCGCCCGAGGACTGCCGGTAAATGAAGGCGCCAAACAGGACGACCAGGGCGACCACGCCCATGAGCATCAGATAGCGCTTCAGATCCTTGCCGCAGGAAGCATCGCCGCGCCCGCCGTCTTCTACGTCACCATTGAACATGGCCATCAACCATCGATGTCAGGGTCTGAAGCGGTCCCCTTGTTGGAACGAGGCAACCGCACGGATTGCACCCCGGCGGCCAGCGCGACCAAGCCAAGGATGATCAGGGCCACCGGCACTGCTCCGCGCAGAAACTCGGTCACCGACCACCACCATGCCGTCACCCCCAGCAATCCGAGGGCAAGCGCCAGCAGTCCGAAAATCACGCTTGGCATAAACGTTACTCCAGTCTTGATGCAGAGCGAATGGCGCTACGCCACCCCGTCGTCCCCTGGGGCGTCGCCTCCGCCGCCGTCACGCGCCTCGCGTTTCAGCAGGCGCAATGCATACGCCGATATAATCAAGTTTCCAACGCCAGTAAAGACAAAAGGTGCCGGCGGACCTATATAATCAAATAAAAGCCCACCAACCTGAACAAAAAAAATAATACCCACACACCCAATAACATTGAATGCACCAAGCACCGACCCAAGCAAATCCCTAGGCGCGTAATCAACGGTTAATATTTGTGGCGCCACAAAACAACCGGCCTGCCCGGACGCAATCAACAAGATGGGCAGCACCATGAACCAATCGAACGGATTGACAATGAAACCCAGCATTATGAAACCCAGGGCGGACAGCACCATTCCCAGCAGAACCGCCTGAATGCGGCCAAACCGTTCGATAAATGACCGCCAGACCGGGATCGAGAGCATGACCACGGCCCCCATCAGGCCAATCAGCATTCCGGCCCGCGCCGCCGCCTCGGCCTGCCCGACCTTGATCAGATCGGCGAAGTAGATAAACCACAGCATGAGAAAGAGCCCGACGAACACCATGTCGCTGCGGGCGAACAGGGAACTGGCGAAAGCCAGACGCAGGCGGGGCTCCGCCTGCACCAAGTTCCAGACCGCCCGCCAGGGAACCGAGGTTTCTTGCGTGCGCGGAGCGACATCCACCAGGAATTTCCCCGCCAGCCAGGCACCGGCCAGGGAAACCGCCGCCGTCAGCAGCATGGTCACGGCGATGCCCGCATGGGCCGGGATCTGCATCAAGATGGCGTAGACCAGGGTTACCCCGAAGGCCATCATGAACGCGGTGTTGGACATCAGGCGCGCCCGGGTGCCGTCATCGCTGAAATCCCCGGCCAGGGCCGACAGTTGCGGCCATACCGCGCCGCTGCCCGCCGACATGATGACCCGCGAAACGTAATAGACGACCAGCGCGCCGATGGAGGCGCCGCCGATCCAGGGGCTGAGCGGCGCGATCACCGCGCCGACGGCGGCGACCAGAAACCCGGCCACGATGATCCTGACCCGTCCGATCCGATCCGACAGATAGCCGAGATAGGCGAAGATGAAGAGATCCAGAACCTCGGTCACGACCTGCACATTGGCATTGACGGCGCCGGCGGTTTCGAAGGAGATATTAAGAATGTTTCGCAAAAACAGCGGCTGAATAGCAACCACCAGCGTCATGAAAACCATGCACAACGCCGATAGCAAATAAAGGGCGTTGCGTTGGTGCACTTCAACTTCTGCCGCGGCCGCTTCCACTCGAGACACCCGTCACCTCCGATTCGATCGGACTATAGCAGCGAGTCGGGGGCGGTTGACAACACATAAACACAGGGTTCATACGAAGGTACCCCGCATTCCGCCGACTTCAGCGGATTCCGTGCATATGCTCGAAACAAAAAGTTACACTTACCTGCCGCCGCCCTCGGATTCGGATCAGATGCCCTCTTTGCCGGAAGATAACGATAATCGAACGCAACATGCCGGACTTTCCCGCATGCGTACTTATGCTACGGCTTTGCTTGCCTTGATCTCCGCTGTGTTCGCATTCTCCGTTTGGGGGGAGCGAACCTGGCCGTGGCTGGCGCCGGTCCGAGCCTTCACCGAAGCCGCCCTGGTCGGCGGCATCGCCGATTGGTTCGCGGTCACCGCCCTGTTTCGCCATCCATTTGGTCTTCCGATCCCCCACACCGCCGTCATTCCCCGCAATCACGGCCGGATCGCCGCCGCCATCGGCCGGTTCGTCGCCGACAACCTGCTGGCATCGCAGGCGCTGGCCCAGCGGCTGGAGGAACTTGATACGGCCGGACGTCTGGGGCGTTGGCTGGCCCAACCGGAGACGGCGGCCATGATCGCCGCCCGGATCGCCGGATCGCTCCCCCCCATCATCGACACAATCGGCGAGCAGCGGTGGCGCGGAACCATCGGCGGCGGCCTGCGCAAGGTGGTCGACACCGCCATCACGGCCCCGCGCATGGCCGACATCTTGTCCTACATGGTGGAGCGCGGCTATCACCACGCCATCTTGGATCATCTGGTGACGGAGGCCCGCTCCTTCGTCGCCCAGAACCGTTCCTTCATCCGCGCCAAGGTCGCCAAGGAGTGTCCGGAATGGCTGCCACTGTGGGTGGAGACCCAGATCGCCCAGGGCGTCACCCACGGCATCGACGGATCACTGGGGGAATTGACCGCCCACGACCATCCCTGGCGGCTGAAATTTGAACTCTTCGTCCACGAAACCATCGACGGCATGACCAATTCACCGCATTTCGCCCAGCGGATCGAGGACGCCAAGGTGCAGGTTCTCGACGACCCGGCCCTGGAGACCTATCTCCGTCAGTTGGGAAGCAGCGCCTACGACCACTTGATGGAAGAGGCCGAGACCATGGAGTTGCTGATTGAAAACGGCCTGCGCGAAATCGGCCAGCGGCTGGAGCACGACACCGCCATGCGGGCGACCTTGAACCGCTGGCTGCGCGACGCCACCGAAGCCCTGCTGGTGCCCCGGCGCGAACTGATCGGCTCGCTGATCACCGATCTGGTCATGCGCTGGCGCACCCCGTTCCTGATCGAGAAGCTGGAAAGCCACGTGGGCAAGGATCTTCAGTATATCCGCATCAACGGCACCGTGGTCGGCGGCCTGGTGGGATTGGCCATCTACACGGTTACGACGCTGGCGCAGCGCTAGGCTCGACGGGAGCGGGCGGAGCCTCCGCCAACGGCGGAACATGTTCGGGGACGGGCGGATTTTCCGGCTTGTGAGCCGGGCGCGTCCATTGGATGGCGGCCCCGGCGGCGCAGGCCGAACAACAAGGCGCCCACGATTCCGAGATCGCGCCGCAGGAGGCGCAGACCCAGGCGGGCGCGGCCGGAGCCTCGCGTTCTCGGCGGCGCCAGATTTCGGCCCGTTCCGATCCGCCCGGCTCCTTGTCCTCGATCTCGGCCATGAGCCGACATCCCAGCGCATCGGGCGCGATCTTCAACGCCGCCATGAGGTGACGGCGGGCGACGCCCCATTTGGCGACGGCGACGGCCGCTTCTCCGGCGGCGAGGTGGCCGTCGGGATCATGGGGAGCCAGTTCCGCCAGGGCCTCGAACCGCCTCAAGCGGCTGTCGGCATCCTCGTCGCGCCACAGCGGCGCGCAGGTTTCCAGCAAAATCCGGGCGGGGGCGGTCCGCCAGATCGCGGCCAGGACCGCTTCGGCCTCGGCCCGGCGCCCCTCGGCCACGTCAAGCCGAAGGACATGCAGAGCAGCCGGAAGAAAGCCCGGATCGGCGGCCAAGGCCTCGCGCGCCAGCCGCAAGGGACGGGCGGGGTCGTCCAGGCCTTCCAGGCAGGCCTGGCCTTCCAGCACCACGGCCCGCCAACGGGCGGCCAGGATCGGCGACAGCCGTCCGGCGGAAAGGGTGGCGTCGATGCAGGCCTGGGCCGCCTCCCACGCTCCATCTCGGAGTTTGGCGGCAAAGGTGGCCACATCCTCGGCGCTGGGCTCGGCCGGAACGACGGGAGCCTCGACGACGACGGCAGGAATGGGCGGCGGCGGCTTTCTTTCGACGACCGGCGGGGCGGACGGCTTCTTCGCGAACAAACGCCCCTTGGGCGGTTCGGACCGGTGCTGTTCGCGCCGGGGCTGTTCTGGCCGGGGCGGCACCACCGGAGGCGTGGTGGAGCGCGGCATCAACCGGTCCAGACGGGCGGCAAGCTCGGGACTGTCCAACAGCCGGGCCGCCTCGGCGCCGAGGCGGCGGCCGTCGCCGATATCGCCGCTTTCGGCCGCGTCCAGCGCCGCCAAAAGGGCAAGCATCCCCTTTTCCCGTCCACGGGCCTGTCGCGACTTGCCCAGCTTGGTCGGCAGATCGGCCACCAGCGCCGACAGCCGCGCCAAACCGGAAAACACCATGAAAACCGCCAGCAGGGTACCGAGAAGCACGGGGACATTGGTGTCCACATGCCAGCCCAGCCATTCCACCTGCACCATTCCGGCATTATCCGAAAACCACAAGGTGGCCAGAACCACCGGTGACATGAAGATCAAAAGGACAATGAGGCGCAGCAGCATGGGTCACTCGTCCCGAGACGCGGCGACGGTCATGACCATCGCCGACAGTTCAGACAACACCGCGTCCACGGTCAGACGCAGTTCCGCCGCTTCCAGCCAGGGCAGGATCGCCGCCGTACCGGGGCCTTCGGCATGGCGCAGCACCGTGACCGCTCCGGCCAGATCGCCGCCCGCCAGCAGCCGGGCGGCGCTGTTCAAGGCGCCGTCGAGGCCTTCATTGCTGCTTTCAGCCCGCCGGACCATCACCGCCGATCCCAGCCAATGCCGGATATCGGCAGGAATCCAGCCGGTTTCGGCGGCGGCTTCGAGCCTGCGCGCCGAAGCGGCGGTCATGCGGAAGTTCTCGGCCAGGGCCACGCGGGAAACCACACCGGTCCCCGCCCCAATGGCCAGCGGCGCCAGCTTGTCGGCACCGCTTTTCTCGGCCAGGGCCAGGGCCGCCTTCAATTGGGCGGGATAGGGCATGCCCCGATCCACCGCTTCCCGCAGTTGTCCCAGCGCGGCCAGGAACAAGGGCGCGCGGTCACGGCGTTCGGCAATGCGGCGAAAAGCCGCTTCCGCCTTTTCCACCGCGCTGGACAGCTTGGTGGCGCCCCCTTCGTCGGCCGCCAGCTTGCGGACCATGTCCAGATCGCCCTTGATGGCGGCCATCTCGGCGGACAGACGCGCCAACTGCGCCTGATCGGCGGGGGCGGCGGCCTCCTTGCGCGGTTCCTGCTCCAGCTTGCGGATCACGACTTCAAGCATCACCAACCGCTGGTCCGTCTCCGCCAGCCGCATGGCCAAAGGCCCCAGAGAGGCTTCCAGCATCTCCACCCGTTCGTCCAGGCTGGCCGGTCGCGGGGCGGCGGCCATGGAGCCCGTCTCGCCTCCCAGCCATTTGGCCCAGGGACCGGGAAGACCGCCGAGACGCGGCGCCAGCCAGGGCCAGGCCAGCACACCGCCCACCAGGATCACGGCCAGATACAGAACCACCACCTGGCCGCCGCCGTCCCGGCGTCGGGCGGGGCGGTATCCGCCCTTCGACTGTTCTTTTTCGGTGCTATCCATAAGGCTCCGCTTCCACTGGCTGCGCCGCCGCCGACCGGGCAGGCAGGCCCGCTGGCGCGATCTTCATGATCGCCGACCTTTTTGGCAAGCCATTATTAAGGGCCGCGAAACGGCCAGCGGGGCTCCCGAAAAGAAACATCCCGACGCCCGCCGAAGCGAGACGTCGGGATGCGCATCGTCGGGTCCGAGGATCAGATCCGGTCGGCGACCCAGCTGATCAGCGGCAGCTTCCAGGCCCGCTGGAACACCACGGAAACCAGTCCGAGAAGGGAGAACACCAGAACCCCCATGGACGAGAAACCGAAAATCCACTTCCCCAGAACGGGAACATGCAGCGCGAACAGCGCCAAAACGCCCCACATCCAGATCACCAGCCCCTGCTTGGCGTGGAAGTAAACGAATTCGTCGTCCCGATCCACCAGAAGCGGAACGAAGCACAAGACGCTGAGATAGGACAGCGCCGCCATCAGATAGGAGCGGCAGCCACAGGGGGCGTTTTCGGTTTCGATCAAGATTGCCTCAGCCATTGTCGTGTCC
>NZ_PGTO01000042.1 GCF_003284725.1 Paramagnetospirillum kuznetsovii
CCTCTTTATGGTCTGTTTCCAACGACCACTTTGGCGCATTGCGACGCCGGTGAGCAGGGGCCGTCCACCCCATCATCCGTGCCTCACCAGGGTTTCCGCCACGTCGCCGCCCTGAGGCGGGCCCGATCCCACGGAATGAACCCCGACAATGACCGCCAGGGCCAGGGCGACAAGCCCGGCCAGGCCGACCGCAAGGCGGCCTGCCCGAATCAACTCGGGGTCTGGGGCGGTGGTCTGGCGGGTCGTCATGTGCGGCATATTCACAAGTATCCTAAATGTATCTAGCTATGGATAGTTCTAATGTATGAGTTATATCAACGACAACATCTTATTCAAAAGCGAAATCGATTCATCACATACCAACCTAGCTCTATGTCTGTTGAGATCTGTATATAAGTGTGCTTCAAAGCTTTACCAAAATCAACGAAACGAAGCTCGATATGATTTTTCCTTGTCTTTCGGCTTGACCGAAATCAAAGCATGGCACGTGCCGCGGCGTAATGTGTCCGGCGAGGCGCCTCACTGGGAGGGGCCTGCTGGACGGAACCGGCATGAAGCGCCCGTTGCTCAGAAACGCCCTTTTGGTCTGCCTGCTGCTTGCCGGATTGGTGACGCAGGTGGTGACCAATGCGGTGGTCAGGGGAAGCGGCGGCGGGATGGCGGGAATTGCCGTCGCCCAGTCCACCGATGGTATCGCGGACCGCTTTCTGGCCGATCTTGCCCAGTCCGTCTGCTCCAAGGAAAGCGGCACTCCGGTCCAGGGCACTGCTTCGGATTGCTTCTGCCAATTCTGCTTCCCCGCCTCATATCAACTGGTCTCCGACCAGGGCGGTCAGATCGCCGCCCCCATGCGGCTTGGTCCCGATGCCGGGCCATGGTCCCATTCCCAGGTTCTTGCCGTGTCGCGTCGCCTTCCGGGTGACGGTCCTTCCCGCGCGCCCCCGTCCATCGCCTGAGCGTTTCTCGCCTTGCGAATGTGACCGGGTTTCCACGCCCCGCCATCATCCGTGCCGCGCCATCAGGGCGTGCCGGGAGTGGTTCGTCGTGTAGCCCCTTGGAAGGAACACGGATCATGAGATTGGAAGATGCCATGGCATCCGTCGGCAAGGGCGCCCCACCCATAGGGGGCGGGCGCTGGCCGCGACGGCGTCCCGACCGGGTGGCGCTTGATCGTCTGGCCGATATTTCTCCCTTCGATCAACTGCCTCCCGACAGCCTCGATCGCCTGCTGCTCGGTGCCCAGGTGCTGCATGTCACCGAGACCACCGGCCTGTTTGCCGCCCAGGAGGTGGTGGACACCCTTTACGTGGTGATGCGGGGCGACGTCATCCTGCACGGCCCGGATGGGGTCATCGTCGATGGCGTCCATGCCCCGGCCATCCTGGGGGCGGCCGATCTGTTCAACGGACGGCACATCTTCGCCGCCGAGGCTCTGACCGGCGCCCTGGTGGTCGGCATTCCCCGATCCGCCATGCTGGTGGCCCTGGAAAGCCATGGTGGGCTGTCCCACGCCTTTCTCTCTCTGGTCGCCGCCAGCAGCCAGACCCTGGCCAACGCCCTGATGGCCCAGCGCTGCCTGACCGGGGTGCAGCGGCTGGCCGCTTTCCTGTTGGAGCAGGCGGAGCAGGCCGGGGCCGACCACTCTTTTGTTCTCGACATTCCCAAGAAGGCCATCGCCGGACAGTTGGGCATGACGCCCGCCCATTTCGCCCGCTCCTTGACCCGTCTGGCGGAAGCCGGGGTCGAGCGGCGCAACCGCAACACCATCGTCGTCAACGATATTTCCGCCCTTCGTGGCCTCATCGAGGGGGAACTCGGAGTCGCCACCCAGGACGGGAGTACGGCCCAGCAAAGGCAGCGGGCCGCCTATCGGAATTTCCGAAACGTTTGAACCGGAGGAGCGCAATGTCGGAAGTCTTAACCAAAGCAGCCGCCCGAAACATATTCTATGGCGGCACCGTCTTTTTCTTCGTCGTCTTTGTTGGATTGGTGGGACATAGCGTCAGCACCGTCAACGAGATGTCCGCCACCCATCCCGTCACGCCTTCCGTGGCGGCGGGCAAGCATGTGTGGGAAAAGCACGCCTGCATCGACTGCCACACCATCATGGGCGAGGGCGCCTATTTCGCCCCCGAGCTGGGCAATGTCTGGGTGCGCTATGGCGGCCGCGAGGACGCTGCGACGGCCCGCGACGGCATCAAGAACTGGATCAAGAGCATGCCCACCGGCATCGAAGGGCGTCGCCAGATGCCACATTTCGATATTTCCGAGAAGGAATTGGACGACCTTGTCGATTTCTTCAAGTGGACCAGCGAAGTCAACACCCAGAACTGGCCGCCCAAGGTTTCCGGCTAAAGCGGGGGAGGAAGATAAATGAAGTACGAATCACAAAAAGTCGCGCTCTACTACATCGCCGGAGCGCTCGCCCTGTTTGTCGCCCAGGTGCTGTTCGGCCTGATCATCGGCACCATCGTGGTGATACCCAACACGCTGTCCGAATTGCTGCCGTTCAACATCGCCCGCATGATCCACACCAACGCCCTGATCGTGTGGTTGCTGATGGGCTTCTTCGGCGCCGCCTATTACCTGATCCCGGAAGAGGCGGAAACCGAGCTGTACAGTCCCAAGCTGGCCATCGTCCAGTTCTGGCTGTTCCTGATCGGGGCCGCCGCCGCCGTAATCGGCTATCTGTTCCACATCCATGAGGGCCGCGAGTTCCTGGAACAGCCGCTGTGGATCAAGCTGGCCATCGTCGTCGTGGCGCTGATGTTCCTGTTCAACATCTCCATGACGGTGCTGAAGGGCCGCAAGACGGCCATCACCAATGTCCTGCTGCTGGGCCTGTGGGGCATCGCCATCTTCTTCCTGTTCTCGCTGTACAACCCGTCGAACCTGATCCTGGACAAGATGTTCTGGTGGTGGGTCGTCCATCTGTGGGTCGAGGGCGTCTGGGAGCTGGTCATGGCCTCCATCCTGGCCTTCCTGATGATCAAGCTGACCGGCGTCGACCGCGAAGTGGTCGAGAAGTGGCTGTATGTCATCATCGGCCTGGCCCTGTTCTCGGGCATCCTGGGGACCGGCCACCATTACTACTGGATCGGCACCCCCGGTTACTGGCAGTGGATCGGCTCGGTGTTCTCGACCCTGGAAGTGGCGCCGTTCTTCGCCATGGTGGTCTTCACCTTCATGATGGTGTGGAAGGGTGGCCGCAACCATCCCAACAAGGCCGCCTTGCTGTGGTCGCTGGGCTGCTCGGTGTTCGCCTTCTTCGGCGCCGGTGTGTGGGGCTTCCTCCATACCCTGGCTCCGGTCAACTACATCACCCACGGCACCCAGGTGACGGCGGCGCACGGCCATTTGGCCTTCTACGGCGCCTATGTCATGGTCAATCTGGCCATGTTCACCTATGCCATGCCCAATCTGCTGAAGCGTGAGCCCTACAACCAGATGCTCAACATGTGGGGTTTCTGGATCACCTCGTCGGGCGTGACCTTCATGACCTTCGCCCTGACCTTCGCCGGAGTGGTGCAGAGCCATCTCCAGCGGGTGATGGGCATGGGCTTCATGGAGGTGCAGGAGCAGTTGGGCCTGTTCTACTGGATGCGTCTTGGCGCGGGTGTGGTCACCTTCGTCGGCGTCGTCCTGATCGTGTGGTCGCTGGCCGTTCCGGGCAGCGTCAAGCAGGCCGGGCGCGTCGCCGCCCAGCCCGCCGAGTAAGTGAGAGAGGGGCGGCCATCACTGGTGGCCGCCCCTATTTCTTGTGGAGTTTTTCATGTCCGAGTCCTTGCCCTTCTACCTGCCCCAAGGCAATGAATGCGGTCTGTTCGAACTGGCCTGGCGGCATCATTTGCCCTTGCTGCTGAAAGGCCCCACCGGCTGCGGCAAGACCCGCTTCGTGGCCCATATGGCGGCCAAGCTTGGTCGTTCGCTGTTTACCGTGTCCTGCCATGACGATCTCACCGCCGCCGACCTGACCGGGCGTTACCTGCTGAAGGGCGGCGATACGGTCTGGGCCGATGGGCCGCTGACCAGCGCGGTGCGCACCGGCGGCATCTGTTATCTCGACGAGGTGGTCGAAGCCCGCAAGGATGTGACGGTGGTCTTGCACCCGCTGACCGACGACCGCCGTATCCTGCCCCTGGAGCGCACCGGCGAGATGCTGAGCGCGCCCCCCGAATTCATGCTGGTGGCGTCCTACAACCCCGGCTACCAGAACGTCTTGAAGCAGTTGAAGCCGTCCACCCGCCAGCGCTTCGTCGCCATCGAATTCGACTTCCCCGCCCCGGATCTGGAACGCAAGGTGGTGGCCGAGGAATCCGGCCTGGAAGAAGGCCGGGTCCAGCCCCTGATCCTGCTGGCCCAGCGACTGCGCGCCCTGAAGGGCCTCGATCTGGAGGAAGGGGTTTCCACCCGCCTGCTGGTCTATTGCGCCACCTTGCTGCAAGCCGGTCTGGGCATCCGCGAGGCCGTCCAGGTCACCATGATCGAGCCTCTGTCCGACGACCCAGAGGTCAAGGCCGGGCTGGAAGAGGTGGCCAAGGCGATCTTCGGATGAACTGGCTGTCCTTCCTGGAACTGGAGGAGCGGGTCGGAACCCTGTGGCATCGCTGGGTGGGTGAGAAGGCCACCTGGCCGTCCCACCCCCAGGCGGCGGTGACCCTGGATTCCGTGCGTCCGCGTCTGGCGGTGTTCTTTCGTGGCCTGGGCGGCGATCGCGGCGTTCAGATCACCTCGGCGGCGGCCCGCGAATCCGGCCATCGCCTCAGCTTCAAGCAGCGCATCGGCATGGAGGCCGAACGCCTGACCACCGCCAGCCGGGACGAGACCAGCCTGTCGCTGCCGCCGGTCATCTCCCTGTTCGCCGATGCCGGGCTGAACCGCGATTTTTATTTCTGGCTGGCCGCCTATTTCGCGGTGCTGGAGCCGACCCCGCTGCCGCCCGAGCCGCTGCAAGCCGATCTGGCGCGGATTCAGATGGCGCAACGGGCGACCAGGGCCGCCCTCGCCCGCTTTCCCGGCCTGATCCAACGGCACCGCGCGCTGTGCGCCGCCTTGATGGAGGCTCGGCCCCAGCGCGGCCTGTCCGGCGCCGAGGCCCAGGTCGAGGCCATGGTCGTCGCCGTGCTGACCGATCCCGCCTCGCTGCTGCCGGACTTGGAGGCCAAGGCGTCGCTCGATTATTGCCCGTTCCTTCCGGTACCGCTGTGGGGCGAGGCCCTGCCGGGGAGCTTCGCCACCCTGCCCCGCGAGGACGTAGAGCCCCAACCGGGCGGCAAGGAGGAGGAAGACTCCGAGGACGAAGCAAGGCGCAAGGCCGAACGCCGGGACGAGGACAATGCCGACCGTAAGGACTCGCTGATTCTCAATCGCTTCGAGAAGATCCTGGCCATGGCCGACATGGTCAACGTCAACCGCGCTTCCGACGATACCGACGAGGAAGAGGCCAGGAAGGCCGCCGAGGACATGGACACCATCACCCTGGCCCAGCATTCGCGCAAGGCGGCGACCAAGCTGAAATTCGACCTGGACCTGCCGCCCTCGGCCACCGATACCAGCCGCCTCACCGGCACCTTCCTGCTGCCCGAATGGGATTACCGCATCCAATCCCATCATGCGGATCATTGCTCGGTGCTGGTGGGACCGGCCACCGAGGAGGGCGAGGATTGGGTGCCCGATGCCGATGCAAAGCGCCGCATCCGCGCGGTCAGGCGCCAGTTCGAGGCGCTGCGCACCCGCCCCGTGCTGCTGCGTGCCCAGGCCGATGGCCAGGATCTCGACATGGACGCCCTGGTCCGCGCCCGGTCAGACCTCCGGGCCAGCGGCAATGGCTCGGACCGGGTCTGGCAACAGCACCGCGCCCAGGACCGCGATCTGGCGGTGATGGTGCTGGTGGATGCCTCGCTGTCATCCGATGCCTGGATCGACAATCGCCGGGTTCTGGATGTGGAGAAGGAGGCCCTGGCGGTACTCGGCCACGGCCTCGCCGCCTGCGGCGATCCCTTCGCGGTGGCCACCTTCACCTCGCGCAAGCGCGACTGGGTCAAGGTCGATGTGGTCAAGGACTTCGGTGAACCCTTCGCCGACAAGGCCATGCGGCGTATCGGCGCCATCCGTCCCGGCTATTACACCCGCATCGGCGCCGCCATCCGCTATGCCGCCGGGCGGCTGGAAGAGCGGCCCGAGCGTCATCGCCTGCTGCTGGTGCTGACCGACGGCAAGCCCAACGACGTGGACCATTACGAAGGCCGCTACGGCGTCGAGGATACGCGGAAATCGGTGCTGGAGGCCCGCGCCAAGGGCCTTGCCGTGTTCGGCATCACCATCGACCGCAAGGCCCAGGGCTATTTCCCCCATCTGTTCGGGCGCGGCCATTACGCCATCGTCGGCCATCTCGCCCATCTCTCGGCGGCCCTGCCCAAGATTTACCGGCAGTTGGCGGCATGAGCGACGCGCCCGCCGATTGGGGCGTTCTGTCTGAACTGCCCGGCAATCCGCTGATGTGGGTTCTGATCCTGGGCGAGTTGCTGGTTTTCGGCGCCCTGTTCGTCGGCTTCGCCGTGGTGCGGTTGCTGCATCCCGAGATGGTCCTCGCCGGTCAGACCAGCCTGTCCATCCCCCTGGGCGGCGCCAATACCCTGATCCTGGTGACCAGCGGCTATCTGGCGGCCCGCGCCGTCTTGGCCCGCTCGACCTCGAAGGTTGCGGAATCGCGCTGGTGGCTGGCGGGAGCGGCGGCGCTGGGCGCCTGCTTCCTTGTCATCAAGGGCGTGGAATACGCCGACAAGGCCGCCCAGGGCTTCGGCATCGAGACCAATGGCTTTTGGACCCTGTTCTATCTGATGACCGGCTTTCATGCCGCCCATGTGATGATGGGGATCATCGTGCTGGGCATCGTCGGCTGGAAGAATTCGGTGGAGAATCTGGAGACCGGCGCCGCCTTTTGGCACATGGTCGATCTGATCTGGCTGATCCTGTTCCCTCTGGTGTATCTGCTGCGATGACCCATGAAGACTCTCGCCTCTGGGGCCGTCGTCTGCTGCGCGCCTGGGCCGTCCTCGTCGGTCTGACCGTTCTTTCGGTCGGAGCGGCACTGACTGGCGGAAGTGGGCAGCGGTCGAGCCTGCTCGCCGTGGCGGTGGCGCTGATCGCCAGCTTCATCAAGGCCCGCCAAGTGCTGGATCATTTCCTCGATCTCCGGCGGGCCGGTGGTGGCTGGCGGGGCCTGTTCAACGCCCTGCTGCTGGTGATTCTGGGGCTGTGCTTCGCGCTTTATCTGGCGGCGGGGACGAGCCGTCCCTGAGGGCTCCGCCATACCGACTCATTGCCTATTGCCTCCCCCATTTCGGGGCGCTACTCTCAACCTCAACACGAAGTCGCATAATCTTTTTGAGTTCGCTGACAGGGGATTGAGATGATCAAGGTCGGAATTGACCGGCAGGCGTTCGCGCTTGCCGGAGCGGGGTTGTTTGTGCTTTTTGCGGGTGAGGCGGCCTGGGCTCAGGCGATACCGTCGCCGACGTCTTTGGGTACCGTGACGGTGGTCGGCCAGCCGTCGTCCCAGTCCATGGTGACCGCTGCACCGGAAGCCCTTCCGGCCTCGACCACCGTGATCGGGGCGGAAGAGATCAAACGCCGCCCACTCGCCCATTACGTGGATATCTTCCGCCCGGTGGCGGGAATGATCGTCTCCAATTTCGGCCAGGGAGGCATCGGCTACGGTATCGGCATGCGCGGCTTCCAGACCAGCCAGCATGGTCGCGACATCTCCTACACCGTCGATGGCATGCCGGTGAACTCGGTGTCCAACCTGCATACCCCCAACTATGCCGACCTCAACTTCATCCTGCCCGAGAGCATCGAGCGGGTGGAGGTGATCCGCGGCCCGTTCAGCCCGGAATACGGCCAAGCCAACATCGCGGGCGCGGTGAACATCGTCACCAAGCAGTCCGAGGCCGCACCCAGCGTCGGCGTGTCCGGTGGCTCCTACGGCACCGCGCGCGGCCTCGCCACCTTCAGTCAGAGCGGCGCGATTGCCGGAAGCGGCATCACTCCCTATCTGGCCGCCGAGGCGTATCATACCGATGGCTATCGCTCCAACTCGGATTGGGACCGCTACAACGCCATGGCCAAGGGTACCGTGGCGACGGCGGGTGACGGCACTCTGACCGCCAAGCTGCAAGCCTATGGCGGTGAATGGCATGCGCCGGGCTACATCCGCCGCGACCGCATCCAGAGCGGCCAGATTTCCGCCACCTCGTCGCTGAACCCCACCGACGGCGGCAAGAAGGACCAGCAGATGGTGGTCCTCAACTGGGTGACCGGCCAACCCGATAACGACCTCACCATCAACGCCTACGTCGATCACGAGGAGGCGACCCGCTATTCCACCAGCTATACCAGTGGCCAGCAGACCGCCATCCATGACCGCCGCGAGGTGACCGGGGCCAATGGCCGCAAGGTCTGGACCGGCGACGTGATCGGGATGCAGTCTCAGTTGATGATGGGGGCCGACCTCCGGGCCGACTTCGTGTCGTCCAACAAGGCCAATACCTTCAGTCGCCGCCAGGGTGCGGTGACCATCAACGCCGACTTCACCCAGACCGACGCCGCCGCCTATGTCCAGGTCCAGGTCAAGCCGCTGTCCTGGCTGAAGCTGACCGGCGGCACCCGTTACGACCGCTACGACATCGACCTGACCAACAAGCTGACGCCGGCAAGTTCGCCGGTGGCGGGTGGCGAGGTGTTCAGTCCCAAGATCGGGGCCACGGTGACCCCCATCGACGCCCTCGACCTGTTCGTCAATTACGGTGAGGGCTTCCGTACTCCCAACGCCGTTGACGAGTTGATCAGCAATCCGTTCATCGGAGCGCAGAAGATCTACAGCCGCGAAGCCGGTATGCTGCTGCGGCTTCCGGCCAGTTCCACCCTGCGCATCGCCGGGTGGACCACCAAGCAGGACAGCGAAATCTACCAGCCGCCGGGTGGGGCCTTCACCAACCTGGGCAAGTCGGAGCGCAAGGGCGTCGATTTCGAGGGCCGTACCTATGTGCTTAAGGATGCCGACCAATCCTTGGCCCTGTTCGCCAGCTACAGCCCCGTCAACGCCAAGCTGCTGAACCGGCCCGGTTACAAGGACATCTCCAATGTCCCGGTCTATTCCATCACCGCCGGATTGGAGGCGAGCCAGAAGGTCAACGACGGCGATACTCTGAGCGGGACGCTCTATTGGCAGTATTACGGCCATCAGGCCATCGTGGACCAAAATGGCTGGCAGACCTACGCCAAGTCCTATCCGGTGATCGAGGCCAAGGTGAATTACGGCTTCCGGGGCGGCTTGGGCCTGTTCGCCGAGGCCATCGCCTATCCCGGCGACCGGTATGCCGAGATCGCCACCGCCAGCAGCGGCGTCATCGCCACCAGCCCCCAGGCCGCGTTCACCGGCTTGGTCGGCGTCAGCTATAGATTCCAGTGAGGCCGATCATGATCAAACGCGCAACCATCGCCGCAATTCTAGCCGCCATTACCGCTCCGGCAAGTGCCCACGACATCTGGCTGACCGCCGGTCCTGGCCGGGTGGAGGTCCATTACGGTCATCCCGCCGACTTCTCCCAGCCCGACAAGGCGCGTTTGTTCGACCTGTCCGCCGTCGCCAATGGCAAGGCCGCCTCACTGCTGGGCGAAGTGACCGTGACCGATGCCATCCTGGCCGCGCCGCTGCCCAAGGCGGCATCGGTGGTTGCGGCCCGCTACGACAATGGCTTCTGGGCGCAGACCACCCAGGGCTACCGCAATACCAACCGGCGCAACCTGCCCGATGCGCTCAAAAGCATGTGGTCGCAGAAATTCGCCAAGCTGCTGCTGCCCGGCGACGGCATGACCCAGGCGGTTGGTCAAAGGCTGGAGATCGTGCCCTTGGCCGACCCCTTCCGCCTGAAGCCGGGCGAGCGCCTGAAGGTGCGGGTGGATTATGCCGGTAAGCCCCTGGCCGGTGCCGAGGTGGAGATCGGCGACGGCAAGACCAAGACCGACCAGCCGAAGAAGGCCAAGGCTGATGCGGGCGGTATTGCCGAGATCGAACCCGCCGTCACTCAGACGGTCCTGACCGTCGTGCATCGGGTACCCGGCAGCGTTCCCGATCTGGCGACCGAGGACATGCTGGCGGCAACGCTGACCTTCGCCTCGGCCCCTTAAGCATGGGGATGGCGGCCATGACGCTGGACGTGCCGGAGGGGCAATCACCGCCCGCCGCCACATCCTTGTCTGGTCGCCTCGCCCCGGCACTGATTTCGGCGATGCTGCATCTGTGCTTTGCGGTGGTGTTGCTAGGCTGGGGCTTCGGTGCGGTTCACCAAGAGCCGGAGCCGATGGTGCTGGAGGTTCAATGGGAACAACCACCGCCACCAGCCCCGGAACCGCAGGCAGTCCAGACGCCCGCGCCAGTGCAGCCCCAGCTTCGGGCGGAGCAACCCCGCCGAACCACCAGCAAACCGAGCCCAAAATCCACCCCGGTGGCAGTCTCGACGGAAACCTCGCGGGAAGGGACCGACAAGCCGTCCGAGATGGTGGGGAACGTCGAGCAAGAAAGCGCCGTCTCAACTCACGCACCGGCGGTCCCGTCACGCCCTGCTGCCGAACATCTGGTTCCGCTGATCAAGGTGGACCCAACTTATCCGCCCCACGCGTTGTTGCGACGGATCGAGGGGGCGGTAACCCCGGAATTTGGCGTCACTGCCGCCGGTACGGTCGCCGACATCCAGATCGTCCAGGCTCAACCCTCACGGCTGTTTGAAGAGGCGACAAAGACGGCACTGGCCCGCTGGCAGTTCGTCCCCGATACCGGGCAGTCGGTGCGCCGGGGGCGCATCATCATGGAGTTCCGCGTCAGATCATGAAGCGTCTGATCATCCTTCTGTCGCTGCTCGCCGCAGGCCCGGCCTGGGCGCATGGCGTCGTCTGGAGCGTCAATGCTGGGGCGTCGGTGGTTGAGTTCCGCTACACCACCGACGAACCCATGTCCTATGCCGCCATCACCGTTCAGGCACCGGGAGACGCCAACACCTTCCAGACTGGCCGAACCGATCCTTCTGGACGCTTCGCCTTCATCCCGGATCGCGATGGGCCGTGGACCGTCACCGCCGATGACGGCATGGGGCATGTGTCCACCGCGACGGTTCCGGTAGATGGAGGGCGAACAGCAATCGCCCCTCCTGATCCATTCATGGGAAGCTCCATCCACGAAGGATGGTTGTTACGCACCCTGTTGGGACTCAGCCTGATCGGAAATCTGGGGCTTGCCGTTGCCGTTCGGCTGAAAAAATGCACCACATGACCTTCTGAAAAAGGCGATCTAGGATCATATGGTCAGGTTTTGATCGAGCAAACGCCCCATGGAGGCACGGTATTCGTCTTCTGTTTCGAAGGGGGGGCGCTTGTAGTTGGTCAATCTACAGTGTGATTGTGTCAGTTAGAATCCGATAGGCAGTCGCCTGAAGCTGACGATCCTGATCAGACGAACGCTTGATGGCATCCTGAGGATGAAGCCAATGCCATTCTCCGACAGGATCAAGCTTGGGATCAGACTGCCCTCATCCTTCGGCCATCATCACGAGATGATACTCATCCTCTGGCGTTGCATTCAGCTGATGACCTGTGACCTGCCGTGGGAATCCTCCTCCAGTCTGAAGTAGAGTCCGGCCCTGACAAGGACGGACGAGATGAAGCGCAGCA
>NZ_PGTO01000043.1 GCF_003284725.1 Paramagnetospirillum kuznetsovii
TGCTGCGCTTCATCTCGTCCGTCCTTGTCAGGGCCGGACTCTACTTCAGACTGGAGGAGGATTCCCACGGCAGGTCAGTCCCCGACTATTGAGTGCCCGACGATCCTGACACTCCGGGTCAGCAGAATGACGGGCGGAGGGTAATCCCCCCATCAGCCTTCGGGCGGAAGAGCCCATCGATAGGCCCGGTAGAATAGAGAATCGCCGCGCTTAAGAGCGCGTTGTATGTGGCGATAGCGTCTTAGGGAAACCCGTATCCTCGAATCATCGGAAGGCCCGATGTCCGGTGCGATGATCCGGACGAATTCGAGAGCGGGCGGGTAGCCGCGCAGAGCAGAAGCAACGGTCATGGCCTTAATGGTTTCTCCCATTTGGCGCCAGCGTTCGACCGATGCTTCCCGTAGATCCTGATCTGAAGTGGGCGTGATACCGGCGCTGTTCTCGGCGGCCATACTCATGAGCGGGTTCACGCTCGCTCTTCCCTGGCGGGTCGCTACGGCGCTGATCATCTCCCCCGCGCCCTTCCGAATGGCGACGCCAATGGCTTCGATGCGAGGCAGGAGGTGCCTTTTCGCCCCTCCGGAGAGGGTGCGTGACATGTGATAGCTGGCATTGCGCGCGGCTTTAAGTGCCGCGTTCAAGGTCGCCGTAACGCCACCGCGCGGCCCCTGGCCTTCATGGCCATATCGAGGCCGCACCTCATTGGTGGGATGATAGAAAGCGCCGGTTCGAACCTCGGATGGCGCCCCATCTCTCGCCCGGAACTGCGCCGCCGACTCTTCTAGGGGCATCTCCAGACTTCCGTCACGTCGCCCCATCGCCTCCTTCAGTGCCGAGCCCAAAGGGCGATTGGCCAGGAATGTCAATGCGTCCTGCTCTCGCTGACTGCGCTCCTCGATTGACTTGGGCGGCTGGGCCAGGGGGGACATGGCATTGGCGATACGCGCAGCCTCTACCCGGTCAAGATCAAGGTTTTCCATGACGGGCTGCCATTCGGACGGGCCGCCGAATGCCGCCAGCAGAAAATAGTCACGCTCGAGTGTGCGGAGATCCTCCCAGCTTCGTCGGCTGCTTGATGGTTGGGCTGGCATGTATTCGGCGCACATGGGGCGATCTTTCCACTGTCTGTCGCGCTCCCCCTGCGTGTTGCGGAAAGGTGCGACCTGGTCTCCGTGCTGCTGGCCTCGATTGAGTGGCGCCGCGTAGCCCGACCGGAATGAACCCCGCATCGGCGGCGAAAGTCATGATGCCATTGCCCGGGGCGGATTGTCAAAAATGACCCGGCCCGCCAGCATGACCGCGATGGCTGCCGCCGGATTACGGCCCTGCCGCGTGATGCGGGTTTGGCGCCAATCCACCAATCCGCTGACAATTGTCAGTGATAGCCCGCCACCGCGCCCAATATACAGGAGGAACGTGGCCACGAGACAGGCATCACGGGCTTTCAAGGACAGAATTCGATGATCGCAACCGAACTTGACGTCAACGCCGCCCGACTTTCCCATCTTCGCTGGGAAGCCGATCTGGAAAAGGCCGTGAACGGAGAAGGACCGGACGAGCCGTTGAAAGGGCACGAAGATTGCGATCTGGGCACCTGGATTTACGGCACCGGCCTTGGTCGCTATGGCAAGTTGGGGGCGGTCTGGCAGTTGAAAACCGCCCATAAGCGCTTTCATCACATGGCCGAGGAGACGTTGTCGGCCTGCGCGGCAGGCAAGCCCGAACGCGCCGCCGAGACCATGGCCGCCGTCCGCAAGCTGAGTGGTGAAATTCTCTTCCTGCTGACCTCCCTGGAACTGGATGTCATCGAAGCGGCAATGACCGGACCCCAGCCCAAGGATATTCTGTCCCGGCTGACGCGGGCGCTGCTCCCCAGGCCGCGCCCCCACAGTATCATCTCCATTCAAACCCTGGGCGAAGCCAGCAGCGGCCGCCACACCCTGAACGTCACCGGCGCTCGGCTTGTCCATCTGAAGTGGATCCGCGATCTGCAAATGGCGTTCCGGGGCCATGGCAAGGCCATGCGCGCCCAGCCGAGCGACGAGTGCAGCCTGGGCATCTGGATACACGGAACCGCTATGAAAGAGTTGGGCGCGACCACGGCGCTGAAAAACCTGGACACCGTCCACAAGCAGTTTCATCGGGAGGTCGACCAGGTCATCTCTTCCCTTAATCACGGAAGACTGCGCACGGCCGACGAGGCGTATGAGGAAGCCCTGGCCCTGAGCGGAGAGATCATCACGCTCCTGACCCGCCTTCAGGTCGATCTGGCCGATTCCCAGGTTCTGTCCGTTGGAACCTCCTCGCTCTGATCCCGCCGAATTCATATTTTCATAGAGAATTCGCCAGCCCATATGCCACGTCCCGATGAAAAAGACTCATCGGGACGTGGCATAAGATTCGATCTGGAACCGCCATCTCGACCAAGCCGTGAGCGTGCCCGGCGTCCCCGATCGATTGGGGGCGCAGACGGTGGTCATGGCGATCGAGGCGGCCACCATGCCGTAGCGGATGCCGCCGTCATGTCATTCAGCCTTCCGATTGGGTCAAGAACAGACTATTCTGCCGCCAACAAAGGAAAGTTGGGCTGTCAATCTGGAAAATCCGGACTAATATCGGCTTGAGTCAAAAAGGGCACAATGAGACTGCAATTCAGATATATTTTTCGGGTGCTTTCCGCGCTCACTGTTCTCGCAGTGTTTGCATTGTCGCTCATTCGGTACAATGAATTCCTGACAATGCGCGAGGACGCTCAATCAAAAAGGTCTAATTTTGAGGTCCAGATTCAACGAAGAAATAATTTATTTGGTAACTTGATTAAGTTAACAGTTAATCACGCCGCACTTGAAAGTTCTGTCTTTAACCATGGGACGGATATGCGCGCGGACGTCGCATCAAATAGTGCAATAAAAAATGACATATTGAGGCTTGACGAAACCTTATCCAAAGACGGATATGGCGCTGCATACGGAAAGATCATGGCGTATTCAGAAAGCTATCCGGATATTAAATCCGTAAAATCATACAAATTAACGATGTCATCCTTGGTTGAAATGGAAGAAAGGATAGCCAACAACAGGGTGACATACAATGAATCCGCTGCGAAATTTAATTCTGAAATCAGAAAGCTGCCATGGAAGTATCTTGCGATGCTTACAGGATTTAAGGAACGAGAGTATTTTCAGCAAAACCAAAAGAGTACAGAAATTATTAACTCACCAATTGTTACTCCCGAAATATATGAGCAATTGATTCCGTTGGGGAATTATTCGTCACAATGACGATCATCATTTTAGGGCGTTACCGCCACTTTTGTTAAGCGCATACGTAGTATTTATTTGTGCTGACAGTGGACGCAATCTAACGCTTGGTGCCCGATGCCGATCTGCTCGGCCATCGCCAGGGCGGTCCAGTAGATACCCCCGGCGGATCGGTGGTGATGGTCCGTTGGCCCGCTAGAGAAACCGCCGCGGGCCTCATGCTGTCGATGAACGCCAGACGACCTATCTTGCGATAGAATCCGAGCCCGGAAATGAACTCATAGGAGATATATATATGCTTGAACTAACTGATGATCTTCGTATCGGGCACCCTGTCATTGATACTGATCATCAGCGACTTATAGATATCATTAATGAGTTTAACGACCACTCTGCATCGATAAACAATGAGAAGTTGATGCATGAAACACTGAAGGCATTGCTTTCTTATGGTCGAGAGCACTTCGCCAGGGAAGAGAAAATTCAGCGGGAGTGCATGTATCCTTACCAAAATATGCATTTTCACGAACACAAGGCACTGCTGGAACAGGTTCAGGATATTGCCAGGGCATATTTTGTTACGAAATCGCGGCCGCTTAATGAGAAATCCATTTCAGAATTAAACGAGTTTCTAAAGACATGGCTTATTGGACATGTGAAAAAGTTTGATACGAATTTGCGGGAGTGGGTGGCTCCCTCGAATGAATGCCCAGAACCTGATGGTGAACAGAAATTGTTCCGCCTACCGTCTTCGGATATGGCGGCGCTCGTCATTGATGACGATGCGACAAGTAGAGCACTGTTGGTCAAGTTGTTGAACGTAATGGGGGCTTCCGTCGTACTTGAGGCATCCGATGCAATTGAGGGGCTTCAACTGGCATTCAGCGATCCCGTCCCGGACATCATAATAACGGACTTAAACATGGAGCCAATGGACGGATTTTCCGTTGTAGGGGCGATTAGGGCCAGCCAAAAGAACTATATCTCCTGTATCCCTGTGATTATATTTTCGGCCACGGATGACAATGACCTAATGGCCAAGTCCATGGCGATCGGCGCAACGGGAGCATTGAAGAAGCCTTTCAATCCAAGAGATTTGTCAAAGTTTCTGTTCCAGGTCCTAAAGAATCGTTCTGGTAAGTTGTAGGCAGACACCGCATATGGCAATCACGGCATCATCCTCATTTGACGTGAATGCACTCGTTGCTATTGGAAACACGGCAACCAGAAGGCTTATTGTTTCCGTGATGCGGGAGTGTGGCTTTGCAGTCCAAGAAGAAACAAAAGACATTAGTCATACAATGCTACACCTCGAGCGTGGGAATGCATTAAATATAAATATCATCCTGTGCGACAAACTTGGGGGAACGGGGCATCTAACGATTTTGAAGCATGTCCGCTGGGGCGAAGGTCCGCCCCCCCAATACCTTCCCATAATCGCCCTGGATAACCAGTGGACCGCCGATGAGCTAATCGCGGCGAGAGACGCGGGCATATCCGCTTCGCTCACCCTGCCCATAACCCGACATTCGCTGCAACTTGCGATCACGGCTGCGATGACGTCGCAGAAGGCTTTTATTTCCTCGTCGGGCTTCCATGGGCCGGACAGACGCTCTGCCATCATGAAGGGCTACAAGGGGCCGTTTAGACGGGCGGATGATACCCTGACCCGCCGTCAAGAAGGCTCTCCTGTGATTGCTCCTTCCGCCGATCAGCGGCGGGCCAAGCGGCAAGCCCCCCCCGAAGAGGCACCTCCTCCTTCATCTTCGGTCGATATGAAGGCTGAGATCGGATGGTCTACGGCGATTGCCACGGGCCGGGATGACATCGATGATCAGCACCGGAAAATTATTGATTTTCTAAAGATACTTGGCTCGACCTCAAGTGCGGAATATGAAAACAAGGCGGTCGATGACGTTCATGACGCTCTTTCAGATTATGTGAAGATGCATTTTAAACATGAGGAGTCTCTCATGGACTCCTTTGATTATGACGAAAGAGACAAACACAAGAGAATTCATGCGAGCTTCGTTGAAAAGCTTGATGGAATCGATCGCGACAATCTTCATAAGGACGGCGGAAGCGAGAAGTTATTTTTTCTAATATATAATTGGCTTGTCACGCATATTGTTAGCATTGACCGCATCATGATCGCCAAGATGAATGGCGAATATGATGATGCTGTCGGCATCGAGACCATTCATAAGCAAACTGGCATCGTGATCGAAAATGCGTATCAGTTGGCCGCAAGAATTATGAATACTGACCTTCAGACCAGTTCAACGACAGATGATTATCATAAAAAAATAATTATGCATGACGTCTCAAAGTCGACCGAGAGATTGATCAACCTTATGGAGCTTGCGGACTCGCGGGTGCAGGTGAGTGGATGCTCTAATTTTCAACTTAAGAGACTGGGCGAGATACGGCACGCACTTACGAAAAGTGCGGATTCGCTGGCCGAGACTGCTGCAAAAAAGATCATCCAGTTCTGCGGTGATATTTTGTCGGGCAAGCAGGGCATCCCCCTTGGAATCGGGGATGTATTGCGGCGACAAACGGGCCGGGTCGCAAGCTTGGCTGCGGTAATCGGTGGATTGGACGCCATGAGTGCCACCGCGAAAACCGCGGCCTTCGAGGCAAATAAGGTGGCCGCGAAAGTCATGGAAATTGAGCTTGGATCAGCGGCGTCTTTGCGGAACCTTGACATTGCTGAGGAATAGCAAAACAGCATTACGGTTCATGATTGTATATTTGTTATACTGACGCCCTCTGATCACATTCCCGGCAAAGCCGGTCTCGGCCGTTCGCGTGGCAATCCCCCCTGTCTAAAGGGGCATCTACGCCCGTATCTTCTGCGATGTCTTCGTCAGGGCCTCAGCGATTGCGGCGGAAAGCGAGCGAAGTGAGACGGGCTTCCTGACAAAGACGGTGACGCCCGCATCCAAAGCGGCTCTCTCGCATTCATCTTCCGTCCTGGCCGTGACCATGACGATTGGAACTTCGGCATCAAAGCCGTCAAGGCCACCCGAACGGATCAGTTTGGTGCAGGCGATGCCGTCGAGCATGGGCATCATCCAGTCAAGAAAAACGATGTCAGTGCTGCCATCTTTCAATTCGCCGTCTTCAAGACTGACGATATTGGCGGCACCGAATGCGAGAGTGCCATCCTCCACCTCGATGACATCGCGGCAATGGAAGGAGCCCAGAGCGATTCTGATCAATTGCCGCATCGGCTTGGCGTCATCAACGACTAGTGCCCTTCGGATTCGTGGAAACATATCTGTTACACTTTCAACTTGTTGGCGGTCAATTGATCGACACTTAACCAATATGTACCACGTGTCGTAGCCCTCCAAAAGACCGGACACGGCGGGGAGATTCATAAGACAAGCATCGAGCGTCCACACATGACGCATGATGGTCTAGGCAAGCCTTTGATCGAAGGCCTTCGACGGAGAGGATAGCCCCGTGTCTTCCTCGGACCTCGGAGCAGCGGTCGCCTTCAACAAGCGCAATCCATTGAAGACCACCAGAAGGGCCGCCCCCATATCCGCCGCGATGGCTCCCCACAGGGTCGCCATGTCCAAAATCGCCAGGACCATGAACACCGCCTTCAGCGCGATGGCGAAAGCGATATTCTGGCGAATGACCTTCATCATCCGGCGGGAATGGCCGATCAGCCAGGCCAACCGGGTCAGATCGTCGGACATCAGCGCCAGATCCGAGGTTTCGATGGCGGTATCGGTTCCGGCGGCTCCCATGGCGATGCCCAGGGACGAGCGGGCCATCGCGGGAGCATCGTTGACGCCATCGCCCACCATGGCGACGGTTCCGAATTGCCGGGCGAGATCGTCCATGGCCTCGCCTTTGTCCTCGGGCAACAGTTCCGCCAGGACGAGGTCGAAGCCCAGGGCGGCGGCCACTCGCTCGCCGGTGGCGGTGTTGTCTCCGGTCAGCATGATCAGCTTGCGTATCCCGGCTTGGCGCAACGCCGCCAGTGCCGTCGCGGCTTCCGGACGAATGGGATCGGACAGAGCGATCAGTCCACGCACCCCGGTGTCATCGCCCACCGCCACCACCGATCGCCCGCTTTCCGCCAAGGCCAGGGCCGCGTCGCGCACGGCTGGTGTCTCGGCGCCCCGCTCCACCGCGTAACGATGGGAGCCCAGCCACACCGTCTTGCCGTCGAGGATCCCGCAAATCCCCTTGCCGGGCAGGGACTGGATGGATTCGGCCGGGGTCGGAGCAATGCCTCCGGCCGCGGCGTGATCGAGGATGGCTCGGCCCAGGGGGTGGGTGCTGCGCGCCTCCAGCGCCGTCGCAAGGCGCAAGATCGTGCCCTCGTCGCCACCGTCCAACGCCATCACCCGCTCGACGGTGGGGCGGCCCAAGGTCACGGTTCCCGTCTTGTCGAAGGCGATGGCGGACAGCCGTGACGCCGTTTCAAGATATTCCCCGCCCTTGACCAGCACACCGGCCCGCGCCGCCGAGGCCATGGCGGCCACCACCGTCAAAGGCGTCGAGATCACCAGGGCGCAGGGGCATGAAATGACCAGCAGCACCAAGGAGCGATAGATCCATTCGGACCAGTCCAGACCGAGCGCCAGCGGCGGCAGCATCGCCACCGCCACGGCACCGGCCAGAACGACAGGGGTATAGATCGCCGAGAAACGATCGACCCAGCGCTCCACCTTGGATCGCTTGCCCTGGGCCTCCTCTACCAATCGGGCCACCTTGGCCAGGGTGGTTTCCCCGGCCAGTTTGAGGTTTTCCACCTCCAAGACGCCGTCGGCATTGATGGTGCCCGCGAACACCTCCATGCCCACGCTTTTCAGCACCGGCACGCTTTCTCCGGTGATCGGCGCCTGATCCACCATGCTTTCGCCCACCAGGACACGGCCGTCCAGGGGAATGCGCTCGCCCGGCAGTACGACGAAGACGGCCCCCACGGGCACTTCCTCCGGCGCCGCCAGGGCTTCGTCTCCGTCGGCCTCCTTTACCCGCGCCATGGGCGGGGTGAGGTCCATCAGCGCGGCGACGGCCCGGCGGGCGCGCTCGGCGCTCCAGCTTTCCAGCGCCAGGGACAGCGCGAACAGCGCCGAAACCGTGGCTGCTTCCATCCAGTCTCCCTGCGCCATGGCGCCGAAGACCGCCACGCTCATCAACAAATTCATGTCCGGTCGAAGCGAGCGAACGGCATGCAGCGCCTTGGGCAGCACCATCCACAACCCCACCGCCACGGCCACGGCCTCGGCCATCTGGCCGGGGAGCGGGGCTTGGAACGCTTGGCCGAGGATCTGCCCCAGCAGCGCAGCGCCACCGCTGAGCCCCGCCAGAACCGCCTGAAGCAACTGGCGCCGGGAATTGGCCTTGTCGCGTTCGGCCACGCTGGTGCATTCCCACGGCTTCGCCTCCATTCCCGTGCGTGAAACGGCGGCGATCACCGCATCGCCGTCAATGTCCGCCGGGACGGTCATCTTGCCGTTGAGCAGATCGAAACTCAGACGCTCGTCCCCCCCGGCCAGCGGACCGACAACCGCCTTCAGCGTCCGCACCTCCTCGACGCAGCACATGCCGGTGATGCGGAAGGCCCGGGACTTAGCCGCCTTGGATGGCGGAACCGCCGCAGAGGGAAACCCAGCGGGGAGGACCGGGGGAAGAACAGCTGACGCGCCGCCACCGCAACATGTGCTGGTACAGCAAGGCTTGGCTTCCGACATGACCCGAACTCCTTCGAAGCGGCCCGTGTTCGCGCTGGACAATCCCCCAATACAAGGGGAGCATGGACCCTGGAGCCACTACAGAGTCAACGGAAAATCATGACGCTTCAGCCCTTCAATATCGGCGGCCTCAGCCGACAGACCGGCGTCAACATCGAAACCATCCGCTATTACGAGAAGATCGGGCTGCTGCCGCCGCCGACACGAAGCCAGGGTGGCTTTCGTCAATATGAGGACCGCCATCTCCAGTGGCTCCGTTTCATTCGCCGGGGCCGGGATCTGGGCTTTTCCATCGATTCCATCCGTGCCCTGCTGACTCTG
Source organism: Paramagnetospirillum kuznetsovii (assembly GCF_003284725.1). GTDB lineage: Bacteria > Pseudomonadota > Alphaproteobacteria > Rhodospirillales > Magnetospirillaceae > Phaeospirillum > Phaeospirillum kuznetsovii. The sequence continues at coordinate 9,305 of NZ_PGTO01000043.1, forward strand.
GCCGAACGGCCCGATGCGCCCTGCGAAGGCGCCGATCGGATGGTCGCCCTCCATCTTGACGAGGTGGAACGGAAAATCGCCGATCTCACCTTGTTGCGCGACGAATTAAGGGCGATGAAGAATTGCTGCGGACAGGTGGTCGCCCAATGCCAGATCATCGGCTCGCTGACAGCCCCCGGCGCGGCACAACAGGACACCATATGACCACGGCGGCGGCAAAACGCGCGGTTGAGCTATCGCGCTTTTCCAATGGCCCCCGTGATGGTACCGTTCCCCACTGAACCGGCAGGAATATTCGGATAAGACAGCCATGATTTCTCGCATCGAACAGCGCTGCATCGACAAGAACATGAAAATGACGGGCCAGCGCCGGGTCATCGCCCGCGTCCTATCCGAGTCCGCCGACCACCCGGATGTGGAGGAAGTCTACCGCCGCGCGGCCCAGATCGATCCTCATATCAGCATCGCCACGGTCTATCGCACCGTGCGGCTGTTCGAGGAAACCGCCATCTTGAAGCGGCATGATTTCGGCGATGGCCGCGCCCGTTACGAAGAAGCGGATGACGACCATCACGATCACCTGATCGATCTGAAAACCGGGAAGGTCATCGAATTCACCAGCGAAGAGATCGAGGCCCTGCAAAAAGCGATCGCCACACGCTACGGCTACCGGGTCGTGGGCCACCGACTCGAGCTGTTCGGAATCCCCCTGACGACCGACGAGGCGGCAGACTGAGACCAAATCTCGGTGATCGAAACCGATCGCCGAGGCCCACAGGCGCCGGGCGGGTTCCTCCGGAACCCTTGGCTTACGCCGTTTGATCGGCGCGGACGCCTTACGGCCGACCACGTCCCCACGAATCATTCTCAGCGGGAGCGATGCGAATACCCATTGACAATGAGTGGCAATTGCGGCTTCCTATGGATGCGAGTTGTTCGCAATCACAGTTGAGGGGATGCCCCATGAGCCGTCAAGCCGCCACCTTCTCTTCTTCCGCCGGATCCCGCACGGTTGTTCGTTCCACCGTCGCTGGCGCCGGTGGCGCCGTGGCGGCGGGAACCGCCAAGGCCGCGGGCTTCCTGACCATGGGCAAGATGGCCGGTGTCGGTCTGGGCACCCTGGCTGGTGGGCCTCTGGGGGCCGCCGTCGCCGTCGGATTGATGGCCGGCCTGATCTACGGATCCGCCGCCGCCCGCCCCCGCCGGGTCTGACCCTTCTGTGATAGAATTATAACGGCCCGCCGCCCTTGGCGCGGGCCGTACCCTCTCTTGCTCAGGCCCTTGCCGCGACGGCGGGCGCCGGGCTGACGAACAGGCGGATGTCGCGGGCGTGGGGGAT
>NZ_PGTO01000044.1 GCF_003284725.1 Paramagnetospirillum kuznetsovii
CCTTGGGCTTGGGCCACCTCGGCACTGGTGAAGCTCCAACTGCCGTCGCCATTGTCGTGGCCGATGGCCGCGCCGCCGATGGCCGAGGCGTAGAAATGCGATCCGGTGGGCACGCCCGAGACCGTCAGGGTCAGGCTTTCATTGGACGCCGTCAGCGCTTCGGTCAGATTCAGGTTGATGCGGCTGTCCTCATTGCCTGACGCGGGGGCCGTCTGAACCAAGGCGGGCGTATGGGCTGTCGCGTCCACCGTGACCGACAAGGTCACCGGAGCCGAGGTCGCGCTTTCCCGGCCGACGGCAATGGGGTTGGGGTCTCCGGCCTGTTCTGTCGAGGTGGCGGTCACCGTCAGGGTGAAGTCATGGGCGTCGTTGGTGGCGGGCGTGATCTTCAGCCCGGCCAAGTCGGCCGAGGACAGAGTCCAACTGCCGTCGGCATTGTGAACGCCGTGATTCAGCGTCGCGCCACTGGGCACGCCGGTAATGGTGACCGCCGAAATGCTTTCCGAGCCGTCTGTATCGCTGAGATGAGGCGAGATGTCGAGCGCGATGGCGGCGTCCTCGTTGCCCCGCGCTTGGTTCAGGGTGAGGCTTGGGGCGTCGGCCACCCGCAGGACGGAAACGTCGAACTCCATCCGTCCCGAACTGGCGGACAAGCCGGAATCGGTGGCAGAGGCCGAGACCTCAAGACTGATGGTCCCGCCAAAATCATGCGGCGGCGTCAAAGTCAGACCGTTGAGATCGGATGTGGTCAGGGTCCAACTGCCGTCGGCATTTTGGTTCCCGTGATTCAAAATGCCGCCTGTGGGCACGCCATAGATCATGATCTGGGACACGGAGTCCCCGGCATCGCTGGCCGAGACCTTGATGGTCAGCGCGATGGCATCGTCTTCATTGCCGGTCACGTCGGAAACGACGACGTTGGGAGCGCCGACATGGGCTTGTGGAATCACCACATCATCGGCCTTCGCCGTCGAGGCCGCCTTTTCAGGAGCCGACGGCGTCACAGTCTGGTCAACAGTGGAAACGACCGTCTGGGACTGTGGCGCGACAACCGTGGGAGCAGGCGCGGGAGCCACGACGTTTGGGGGCGGATCCTCTGCGGTCTGCACTGACTTGGCGGCCGCGGCCTCGCCACGACTGGAATTTTCCAGCGTCGGCAGCGTCAAGGGGCTGACCGCGGACGAGCCATCGGCTCTTGTGGTATTTTCCGGACCGATCGGCTTGGCATTGTCTATGGCATCGACGCCTTGGCCCTGGGGAGCGGCCGCGGCAGCGACCTTATCGCCCCCGTTGGCGGCCCCGGCTTGATCGGGCACGACAGCGACGAAGGCGGCCGCCAAGTCAGGGGTTCCCTGTTGGATGGCGGCCAGCTCGTTGATGCCGCCGCCCTTTTCCTCATCTTGGGCCTGCCGCGCCTCGCCGGACTGCAGCGACTGCCCTCCTGGCTGCGCTAAGACGGTGAGATCGTCAAGCAGTGTTCTGTCATCGGCTCCGTGCTGTGCCGCCTGAGCAACCGCGCCTGCATCTTCCGCCATAACACCCCCCTCTCCGCCGCCCCCTGCCGGAGGCAGCCGAAGCACTCACCCACATCATCCCTTTGGGATATTACCATCTTATTGGGCCAGATTGAAGAGAATCGTAACGCATTGTGTTTGTTCTGAGGTGCCAATTACAAACAAAATGTAACAAATTTATATATGCGATTAAAATGACGACAAAATTTGAATAACTGTTTTAGAGCCCCCTTAGAAATTCCAGATAAGCGGCTTCCGGAAAACTTTACCTATTTATGCGAAAAACTCTCGATTCGACTTGAGAGACCTGACTGCTGAAAAGGATCGGCTATGAAACAGCGGAAGTTCAATGACAGTCGGATCGTGCTCATCCTCCGTCAAGCGGAAGAAAGTGCGCCGATCGAAGAGGTTTGTCCGCCAAATTCAGGGGAAGGACAGAGGCGCAGTGGCACAGCCCAACCACGTCTGGGCCATGGACTTCATGCCCGACCAACTTAATGACGACCGACACATCCGCGTGCTGACAATCATCGACGCCTTCAACTGAAACACTCGCCATGTGAGTGGGCTTGTATTTCAAGGGGAACGGTAACGGGGATATCCCTTGAAATAATGGCGACAAGCGCCTCCCAGTTGAGTGGCCTCCAGCGGCTTTTTTAAGCATTACCTTACGATGCGCCAGTCTCAAACTGCCCGACCGGCTCTGGCACGTAGATCTCCACGGCATCGTCCGCTGGGATCAGAGTGGCTTTGGCGGCCGGTATGGTCTGCTTTTCCTCATCCCGGTCCAAGACGATCAGATGATCCATTTTCCCCGTCTGAAGGAAAACGGCATCAACGACCTTACCCCAGCGACGACCGGCCATCCGGGCGTTGGCGCCGGTCAATTTGCTTGCAAGCATCTGGCCTTCGGCAAGTTCAAAGATAGGGGGATCGCGACGAATTAGGCGTGCCTGATCTGCCGAAAGGGGAAGAATGATCACCGGCCGTCCGACGGACGGCATCATTTGGCTCCAGGAGATCAGAGTCTTGCCCTGGCGGTAGCCGTAATAGTCAACAATGGCCGCGACCAGCCCTACAACTGAGCCATCACTGCCGATGACCACGTCCGCCACCGCTCCCAGTTTGTCGCCGGGAATGGCATGCAAAGACTTTCCCACGACATCCCTGGCGCCCCATGTCTTGGTGGCCGGCAGTTCAGGCTCGGGAACAGTCGCTTCCGTCACTTTAGCGGGCGCCCCCAACTCAGCGACAAGATCTGGAAATATCCACCCAGTGATCGGCATGCCGGACGCGCTCTGGTAGGCCTTGATGGCCTCGGCAAGCCGCGTCTCGACCACCCCGTCAACCTGGCCGGCATAATACCCAAGTTCCTTTAGGCGGCGCTGAACCACCCTCACTTTCTCGGGATCGGTCTCTCGCAAACTATCGTGAACAATAGAGTGCCCTGTATGTCTCGAGCGCCCCTCATCCGAGGTCGGTGGCAATTTTGAGACGTCTTCCAATTCGGTGATCAGGCTAGGAGAAATCCACCCCGCGGGAGGCAATCCTCGCTCCGCTAGATAGGCGTTAATGGCCTTGCGGGTCTTCTGACCCAGAAGACCGTCGAGAGGTCCAACTGAGTAGCCCAATTTGCGAAGACGCCGCTGCACCTCCAAGACGTCGGGGGACTTTGTCTGGCGAGCCATCCTTTCGGAACCATCGAGCCGCCCATCGTCTGCGATTACTGTGTCGCTCACGGATGCGCGGCGCTCGACATTGGCTGCCCATCCCGTGCTGTAAAGCGCAAGCGTGGCCGCGGAGGCCAACCTGAAAATGGAACGCATGCTGGAATTCCTCAAAAGGAGGCGGATCGGAAAGGGTGACTGTGCCGTGACCTCATTCGGCTCTTCTTCTGGCCGCGCCCATTCACCAGGGAAGGCAGTTAGCTTGATATCATAGTAACCAGTGCTCTGGCGACGAGGGATGACAAAGGAGCCTGACGATAATACTTGGCCATCCTGCGCTGGTGCCAGGAACGCCGGGGCGAATGGCATTACATCGTGCCGGGTAAGCCGCCCAGAACGCTTTCATCGAAAGCTTCAACGGTAGGCTGCGCGACGAATGTCTCAAAGAGACGCTGTTCACCTCATTGAACCACGCCAGGGCCGTCCTGGCGGCCTGGAAGGATGATTACAACTATGTGCGGCTTCACACCAGCCTCGGCAACACGCCATTGGAGATGGCCGCTCGATACCGAAAGCAACCAGAACCGCCCATTTCGGGCATCAAAACTAGATGGGCCTCTATCTCTGAGCGGTAACAAGTTCGGGAACAGGTCAGTAACGCTCAAAACCACTCCAAACGGTAAATATCAAAAATCATCACACATGTGACCGCAACTCAGACCACCCCGTAGGAACACTATTGAAAATAATTAATAGTAGAACAGAATTTTCCACGCGACCTCAGCACTGGTAACGCGTCACCACGGGCCTGGATTGGGAACGCCAGGGCAGTAACGCGTTACCACCTCGCGTGAATTGCGAGGGAAATTCTTGTCCCTCCTCCTGATTCCCTAGCCGAGCACCACCGAAGAAGTCGGTACCTTGGGATCGTTAACGGCGGGAAAGCCTTACTCCAACTCCCAATTCATCATCAACTAGCCCCACACCGGCAACCTCAAGCGCCTTAAGGATGTCTGCAAGGGTTCGTGGATAGGGTGTCCGTGCTCCTCGCTCGAAATCCGCCAAAGTTTGTTTAGCCACTTTGGCTTCGCCTGCCAGTTTGTCTTGCGACCAACCGAGCATCGCACGGGCAGCTCGGCATTGGGCTGGGGTCATTTGGATCAACCTCAATATATTTAATTGACGTTAGCCTAGCGCCAATATATTGTATTGAGGTTAGATCGATTTGGAGCCCCACCGCAATGCCATTTCAACCTCACCTCCCCCTCGGCCCTATCGCCGCCCGTGCACCATCAAACTTTCTGCCTCGGGCGGCCATGCTGGCCCATAGCAGTTCCACCATGCTGGCCTCGGTTCTGCACCGTCAGCTCCCCGGCAATATGCGGAACGGCGACTGCAGGGGCCTTTCCCAGAGCCTCCATGATGGGCGGATTGTGGTTGAGGACATTGCTCTTCCTTATTTGCCGAAGATCAGCGATCAGGAGATTGATCGGCTGTTGCTGATTTCGCAGCGCGGCCGCCACAGTCCAAGCCACCGTCGGCTGATCGTTCACCTCCACCTGCTGGCAATTGCGCTGATGCCGGACAGCGTCATCTACCCCGAAGTCGCGGTTACTGAGGACCGCTATCCGTTGCGTTGCGATGTTGGGGCCTGGAGTGTCCACGGAACGCTGAATGCGTTCGAGGCTGGCGCAACTAATGGTGCACGCATTACGGAAATGCTGAATGGCCGCGTCATGCGGGTGATCGTCATCCCTTATGCATCGCTCAGCTACCCGATGATCCTTGGCTACGCCTTCTCCAACCCCGACAACCCGCCTTTGCCGATGCTGTCGGGAACCGATGGCCGTCGTGCGATGGCCACCCTGACAGAACAGATAACCTCCACTCTCTCCATTGCCGCTTAGTCCAAAAAGGAACGCCTCAAATGAATACTGCCCGTCCTGTCACCCACGCCGATATCCGCAACCTGCCTGAGCAGATCAACCTTTCAGTCAATGACATGCTTTGGGCCTTCGGTCTCTCGATGCCCTCCTGGGGGAGTCTGAAAAACACCTTGAATGAACAGGCCAGGCCGGTTCTCGCACTTCTGGCCCGATGGCTATCCGACCACCCGGATGAAAATGTACCGCTCCGCGCTCCCACACCTGCCGAACTGTTCGACATGTTGAACGTTAGCCTCGGTGAGAAGGCCCCCAGCTTGAAGTTTTTTGGCCTGCACTTGGGCCTGGATGCTACCGGCGGATACCGCTGGATCACTCTTGGTGGCGGTTGTCACGGTGCCACCAAGCGGTCGATGTCGATCATCTTGGGAGAAGGGCAGTTTGGCCTGGAGAACCGCTGGCTGGCATGGGTTGAAATGGCCCAAGCCGAAGCCCGTTTGCGGGGCATTTCAGACCTCATGATCGCGAATAGCTGGACCAGCCAGACCGCGTCCTAGCCCATCTTCTTTTCAAATTAATCCAATCATTTGCAATGCGCCCCCCAGGCGCAGACACCTGAGGTTTGCCAAAATGGATGATCCTTCCTTCCCGCCCGTACCTTCTCCGCCACTCTTGCCTCCACTTGATGCGATTTCGACGCTACATCTTTGGCGCAAACTTGGCCCTCGTCACCTCCTTGACGACCGGAAGGTTTCCGCTGCCGCCGCCGAGTTGATCCGCGGGGCCCTGGGTAATGCCCACTTCTCCGTTCCAGAAATGGCCAACGCCATCACGGGGCTACGCAGCGGCGATATGTCACTTCTACTGCCGATCATTGCCTCGATGCCGGAATCGCCCGCCGACAACAAGGGCGCGATCTTCGACCTCCGCATGACCATTGTACTGGCCGGAGTGCTGCTGTCTCAACATCGATGGCATTCCCAAACCGAGCATCCATTATCTCGGGGAATGCTGGCACAGGGGCTTGCCACATGGGCAGCGCACATCGCCCCTCCAAGCAGAGAGGTATTGCAAATTCCGAAACACCTTCGAAACGCCCATCAGAGGGAAGAGATTGGGCAATGGCGCCGGGACCGACGTCGCGCTCAACGTCTATCTTTGGAGTGGGCGGCACGGGACCAGTTCCGTGATGCCGTCGCCCTCGCCGAACAAGATCGAAGCGCCAACGAATCGCTGACGGCGATCCTGGGACGTGCCCGCCAAAAGCTGGAGAAGATTGAAAGCACCGCTGTGTCGGATGACAGCCCCACCAGTCCTGCAGCGGATGTAGCATCCGTAGTGGTAATGCAGGTTCCGCTCGACATCCGCTCCTCCATGAGCCGCGAAAAGCGCGACGAGGCCAGCTATTGGAACAGGCTGTCCATGCCGTTACCTCTGGGTGGTGGGCAGATTACCCCTGATCGCATTCACCAGGATCTGAAGGCTGAATTCCCGTGGATGAATGCCGTCATTGATCGGATTTGCGATGATCTCCGTCTCCACCACCTGCGCGCTGGTCCTCAATGGTTCAAATTCAGGCCAATGCTGCTGGTTGGCCAACCTGGCATTGGAAAATCCAGGTTTGCCCGCAGGGTTGCCGAACTCGTCGGCCTTTCATTGCGCACGATTAACTTGGGAGGAAGCTCCGATTCCCGCGATATCGCTGGCACCTCAAAGGGCTGGGGCACAGCAACTCCTTCCGCGATCGTCCGAAGCGTCCGTGAGTCCGAAATGGCGAATCCGTTAATCCTGGTCGATGAGGTGGAGAAAGCAAGCGCGAGCAACCACAACGGTCGGGTTATCGACGTGCTGCTAACTCTGTTGGAGCCAGAAGGGGCACGCCAATGGCACGATGAATGCTTATGTCGCAACGTAGACCTTCGCCACGTAAATTGGATGTTGGCGGCAAACAACTCTGACAATTTGCCAACGCCACTGCTTTCAAGGCTGGCGGTCATCAAGGTTGAAAAGCCGCCGAGCACAGCTTTTCCCTCAATTCTGGCTGGAATCATGTCGGACCTCTCACTTGAACTGGGAATTGTCAACGCCGGAGAGAAAGGGAGCCACCGCGCCGGAGCAAAAGGGAGCCACTCGGTGGTTGGGATGGGGGAAATGCGAAGGGGGGCCGATCGGCCCCCCTTCGCATTTTCGGCCGCCGATTTCCCGTGGTCGTCAGGGGGTGATGATCTCGCCGGTGTCGGGATCGATGATGTCCGGTGGTGTGGTTGATCCGGCAGAAGCGGCCTTCCGTCGTCGTGCTTTGGAATGCGCGAGACGGTAGCTCTCGCCGTTCATCTCCAGAATGTGGACGTGATGGGTGAGGCGGTCGAGCAGTGCACCGGTCAGGCGTTCCGAGCCAAACACCGAAGTCCACTCGTCGAATGGCAGGTTCGAGGTGACGATGGTGGAGCCGCGTTCGTAGCGTTGGCTGAACGCCTCGAACAGCAGTTCGGCGCCGGTGGGCGACAGTGGCACGTAGCCCAGTTCATCAATGATGAGCAGCTTGTACGCTTGGATCTGGCTCTGGAGCTTGAGCAGACGCTTCTCATCGCGGGCCTCCATCATCTGGCTGACCAGTCCGGCCGCAGTGGTGAACCCGACCGAGAAGCCGTGCTGGCAGGCCGCCAGCCCAAGGGCTAGGGCCGTGTGCGTCTTGCCGGTGCCGGAATTGCCCAGCGCGATGACGTTTTCGCGCCGGGTGATGTAGTCGCAACGCGCCAGATCGAGGACCAGCATCTTGTTGAGCGACGGGATGGCGGTGAAGTCGAAGCTGTCGAGCGATTTGACCGCTGGGAACCGGGCCTCTCGGATGCGGCGCTCGACCGTCCGTCGTTCCCGCTCGATCAGTTCCAACTCGGCCAGCCGCAGCAGATAGCGGGGATGGTCGACGCCCTCGGCAGCGCAGAGCTGGGCCTGCTTGTCGTATTCGCGCAGAAAGGTCGGCAGCTTGAGGGTTTTCAGGTGATGAGCCAGCAGAACCTGCGGCAGAGCCGTCTCGGCTGATGTCGTCATGCCGCTTCTCCCAGCAAGGCCATGTAATCGGCGGCGGCGGTGGTCTTGACCTCCGCGCCGGGCAGGAAGGGATAGGCCGACAGATCCAGTCGCGGCGGACGCCGCTCGATCCGGCATAAGGTCAGGTGCTTGATGGCATCGAAGGCGATGGCGCCACGCTCGATGGCATCCCTGATCGCCGCCGTCACCGGTGCCAGCGGGAAGACCTCCAGCAGTCGCAGAACCTGAACGAACTCCCGTCGGCCACGTTTGTCCATACGGGCTTCCAGCAGGCGGCGCAACTCGGCGAATACATCGGGCAATTGCCATCCTTGGAGTGGAGCGGCTTGGTCCAGTGCGCCGGTCTTCTGCTCCAGCAGGGCGAGATAATGCAGGGGATCGAACACGAAGTCGGCACTGTCGTATGACCGGGGATGACGGGCGATCACCTCGTTGCCGTGGGCAATCACCACCTCATCGACAAACCCCTTCACCAACACCTCGCGGTGACCGAACTGGGTCGGCACCGAATAGTCGTTGCAGCGGTAGCGCACCAGGCTGAGCGAGCTGACCCGGCCGGGGCGTTTGTCGCACGGCTCGAAGGGGGCGGCAGGCAATGGACGGAAGATGGCAAGATCAGCAGCCAGCCGCTCACCTATGGTCTGGTGGTGGCCCCGCAGCACGTCGCCATGGTGCTCCAGACTGCGAGCCAGCAACATGGCATTGAGTGCGTCGAAATCAGCGGCCACCGGTTTGGGCACCATCCAGTTGCGCCGGGCGTAGCCGACCAACCCCTCGACCTTGCCCTTGTCATTGCCCTTGCCAGGGCGCCCAAAGCGATCCGTGAACAGGTAGTGGGACTGCAACTCGGTGAAGGCCCTCGTCCGCTTCCGCTTGCCGTCGCCGAGAATCTTGGCTACCGCCAGTGTCGTGTTGTCGTAGAGGATCGACACAGGCAGGCCACCGAAACGGTCGAACGCGGCGACGTGGCCATCCTGACCTGCCGTGGAACTTTCATCCAGCCATGGGTAGAGTCCCGACTAAAGTTACGCCGTCTGGCGCGGGTTGAGCAATGGGGCCGGGCTCGGAGCCCCGGAGGGGCTTCGATTTCGG
>NZ_PGTO01000045.1 GCF_003284725.1 Paramagnetospirillum kuznetsovii
CTCGGCGACTTGGCCACCTACTGCCGCATCCAGGCCACCACGCCGCTCAACGAGAATTACGTCTTCACCCTCACCTCGAGGCCGACCCCGACCCAGAAACGCGCCTTCGAACTCCTCGGCATCGCGCCGGAGTGGTATCCCCCCGGTGACGACCGCCTGTTCAGGCTGCCCGTGCTCTGAGATTCTGCCAGCCTGATTGGCGTTGGTGGTGGCGGATGTGTCCACAAATTCGGTTATGGACAGAAGTTCGGTGGTTCGGCGCCGGAACCGGTCGTGGCCGGAACCGCTGAAACGGGAGATCGTCGCGGCGACGTTCGAGCCAGGAGCCTCGGTCGCGGCAGTGGCGCGACGCTATGAGGTCAACGCCAATCAACTCTTCGGCTGGCGGAAGCTCTTTGGTCCGCCCGGGCTCGACACGATGACGCCGGCCTTGGTGCCGGTGGTGCTGACGGGGGAGGTGGCGTCGCTCGCGCCTCCAATCTCACCGGATGATCGGATCGAGATTGAGCTGGCCAGCGGCTATCGTATTCGTGTCGGCGGTGATGCCGCTACCGCGACGCTGCGGCGGGTTCTCGACGTTCTGGAACGGCGATGATCCCGGTTCCGAGCAATGTCCGGGTCTGGCTGGCGGTCGGCCGCACCCACATGCGGCGTGGCATGAACGGCCTGGCGCTTCCTCGGCTGATCAGTGGCGACTTATTTCTGCCCAAGCTTCTCGTTGCACCATTCTTCGATAGGCTCGATTAGCGCGGCGACTTTTTCAATACCGTCGTTCAGCGCCGCGTTTTCAGGGCCCGTGGGAAGAAAGCCGGTCGACGGGTATCTCGTCAACGTGGCGTAGGACGTAAATTCGTCAAAGGCCATAAGATCGGCACGCCATTCGTGAGAATCCAACAGCCCATCGTTGATCATTCTTGCGATGTTGTGATGGTGAAATTTTTTGTCGTTGAGATTATGCCCCTCGGCGGCCAGCACCGCCTTCACTAGCTTTTCCGCGGCTTGTTCGAGATGGAAGGCTGAATGGCGAGGGAAGCTATCCCTGAGGGCCTTCGACACCGCCAGGTCATCTTTCGCAAGCTGTAAGAACGACAGAACAAGTAACGTGCTCATTGCTTGCTCCTTCGCAGTGAGACATCCTGGTATAGAAGTTTTCCTTCTGAAATAATCTTAGCGACAAATGTGCCGACATTGTCCTTATCTACAATGTAATCGCTCCAGGCGCATGGAACTATATCATAAGGGATGCCGCATGCTACCAGTGGAGACGCAACATTGTGATGTGTGTATGCCGCTTTATCTAGACCATCAGGCAAGACAACCATGATATCGAAATCACTGTCTTGTCGAGCATCGCCGCGAGCACGACTTCCGAACAGCCAAATCATCCTCGGCCGCAAGGACGCCACAAGGCGATCGCGCATAAACGCAAGAGCCGCATCTGCACTCTTGAATCCACCGACGGGCCGGTTCTCGATGTTGGCGATCAGATCCCTCAGATCGCGTTCTTTGCCCTGCTTTAACAGATCTGCGACGGCCTGCAGCACGTCACGATGCTCAGGCATGGCCCTGATCGACTGAACTGGGAGCGCCATAGCGACCCCTCCGTATTACGTTATGACAATTATTGTAATACTGAGCCGCTCTGAGGTCAAGGCGGGGCTGTCGTTACCATCTCGCCTCTCGCCTCTCGCCTTCGCCACCAAGATCTCGGCCCACCGAGTCGTGCAACTGGGCGACTTGTTGGTACACCGCATCTCTCAGCCCTACGCTGGCAGCCCTCTGTGTCGCCATGAGGGCGGGCGTCACGGGCGGCGAAAGCTTGGCACGCGACTTGGTGGAGGGAGCGCGACGGCACTGATGCAAACATCAAAGCTTGCCTGATAGAGTTCAGTGGCTGCCATCGCCCGGAGGGTGCCATGCTTGAAGTGAACCGAGATCAAGTTCTCTGGCTTCTTACCGCCCACCCCGACACCTGGGATTTGGCTGAAGCACGTGCGTGGCTTTCTGAAGAATGTGCCCGGCTTGGCTTCGTCAAGGAGGTTGAGCCTGGAAAATGGCGAAAGACGGGCAGGGGCAACAGGGTCATTCAGTGGCGGCAATCTCAAACCGCCTCGGCTTAATCACACGATGACGATCCCGCAATATGGGGTGGATCGTCGTCGGGGTCAGTTTGGAGTTCCAGCCATTCGCGCGCGTCAGTCCTGCTCTCGCTGCTGATTGCCTCGGTTTGGGACGCCGTGGTGGCGAGGAAGGGAATGGCAGCCCTGGGGGGCGACGTTCCACCCCGTCCTCAGCCTGAGTTTGCACCGGAAGCGCAGGCTTCCAGAAGCCCATCCGGAATGACGCGCTTACTTTGCCTTGGTCGTGGTCGGTTGCGTGCCTTTGGTCGATGGTGCCGCCGCGATGGGCTTCGGCTTCACGACTTTCGGCTTCTTCTTCTCGCGATTGGTCTTCTGTTCGCCCTTGGACATGACCACCCCTTCCATGAAGAGGCTACAGGATATCACGACGCACCAGATATATTCGCACATTTGCGTCTGGGACGGCTTATAGCGCTTTCCCCTCGCCGGTCAGTGCATAACTGTTCGGCTCCCTTGCTTTTCGGGCTCCACCCTGTAGGCTATGTCGCAGTGCAGCATTTGTTTGGCGGCAGCGAACATGACCAAGAAATTGATACCGCATGTTCAAAGCGGCGACCGCTTTATCAAGGTCGGTGAACCGCACGGAAAAATCTGGCAGGTCGTCAATCTCAGCATCGCTGTCGATGGCATTCTCCACGCACGTCTTCAGGACGACAGCCGGATAAACGGCTCGATGACCATCGCTGCCGGGGTCTTGACTGATCCACGCTTCTGGAGTGTGGCGCTGCCCATTTAGCACCCCATATTCCTACAAATGAGCAAGAGGATGTCTCGATGATGATGGCACCGCTGAAGGCGCTGAAAACCAAAATCGGCGATATCAAGGACGCTCTCATCGACTGGTTCGTCGATGCAGGCATCATCGCCAAACTGGCAATCGGCGGGATAGCCGCTGCTGTGGCCATCTTCTTTGCGCTGTTCATCTATGAATACCGTATCGACGATGACCCCAGTCTAAAGCCTTCTCCGCAGCATGCGGTCGAGGGCGGCAGCAAAGCCGTCACCATGGCGGCGACACTGATGGATCTTGAAACCCAGCATTGGGCACCCAACAAGCTGTGGTTCTACCCCATCGCCCACAGCAGCAACATGATCGCCTACCAGAAGGGCATCCAGTATGCGGTGGCGCAATGGGCCACCCAGATGACCGATTTCCTCGGCCGCGAGAGAGGGTCGGGTGAAGCGGACCCGAACCTTGTTGCGGCCAAAGGGTTGCTCAATTATGACCCGACCGCCTTCATGCTGCCGAGTGCCGTCTCACAATACCGGGACGGCATCGGGAACCTGGATGACTACAACCGGCGTCTCGCCCACGGACAGGCCAAGTATGACAAGATCGCCAGCAGCCTGTCCGACTTCCTGATCAAGGTCGGCAAGGACATGGGCAGCCAGTCTGGCACCATCGAATTGACGGTGCTGTCGCCTGACGACTTCACCGAAGCCGAAAAGCAGCGTCTCACCGACAACCAGCGTCGGGTCCTGTCGAGCAATGGCGGCTATTTCGACGGCCGATCCAGTCAGGTGTTCTTCGCCACCAAGGGCCGCATGTACGCCTACTATGTGATCCTTAATGCCCTCGGGGAAGATTTCCACGACGTAATCGTCGCCAAGGGGGCCGAAGCGCACTGGCAGAATATGCTCGTCTCGTTGCGGTCCGGCGCATCGTTCTACAAGTTCTTCATCGCTAACGGAGCCGGTGGGTCGTACTTCATCCCGTCCGATTTGGCTTATCAGGGCTTCTTCCTGCTGCGCTTTGACAAGCAACTCCAGGAGGTGGCCGATATCCTCAATCGGTGATCTGTGGGGGCGATTGATTGCGAATGATGGCCATTTCTTGGATTAGTTATGCCTTGCCGTTGTTTGGCGAACAATCGAGGCGCTGTTCTCAGAGCGGCGTTGAAGCTCCTCGTTGGCGAGTATCGGATATCGAGCGGGGCGAGAAAGTCGATGCCCAGCGTCTATTCCAACTGATCCAGAATTGGCTGGTGACCCATATCCTAGGTGAAGACCGTAAATTCGTCCCTTTCCTAACGAGCCACACTGCCAAACCGGTCGGGCAGTGGAAGCAGTCAAACGGGCGGGACTGCTAATAAACGGCGGAAAGTTTCTCTTCCCGTGCTGGTGAATATGTTCGAGATCATTGGAGAATCTGATGGATAGGCTGGGGTGGAGCGATAAATTATCCACGGGTTTTGCAGAGATAGACGAAGACCATAAAACCCTTTTTGACTATCTCCATGCCCTAGAGGTGGCCGTCAGAGACCATAAAGCAAGCGAAATGGCGAAGGGTATACTAGGTGGACTGCGCGATTACGCCAAATATCACTTCGACCGTGAGGAAGCGATATTCACCAAGCATCAGGGTTACAAGCTCATGGCCTTCCATTTGGAGCAGCACCGCCAGTTCGCGGCGCAGATGGTAAAATTTGAGGAACAACTTTCTGCAGACGTCGATGTTTCAGCTGAAATGGTGTTCTATCTCTCCAAATGGCTGGTTCGTCACATCATGACCGAGGACAAGGTGTTTTTCGATACCTACTCGCCATAGACAGCCCGATCTTACGATCGGCTGCCCATGACAGATGCCCAAGTTCTGCATGCCGCCGCGCTGGCCGAGGTCATAGGTCTCCATGAGGCCCACGTATCGCGAGCGATGAAGAAGCTTGTCGAAGCAGGCTGGCCGATTGATTTGGGTAAGAGTGGTCGCCACCCAAACCGCTTCGTCCGGATCGCACCTCAGGCCCCGGCGCTCCCCACCGCCGCCTGGATCAACCCGCCTGAAAACTCGGGGAAGTTGGCTGCTTAAACTGATCGGAACGCTGTCTCAAAATCGTTGACGCGCGCCGGGCGAGATCGTGCTCACCAGGGGATCATCGTTCAGCGTCACGCATCCGATCCGCTATCGCCGCCACCAAACAGCATCTCAAGACCAAGGATGCCAAGGATCACCCACTTTAATTTCCACAGTACCCATAGAGCCAGCGCTCCGCAGCCAGCGATGATAATGGGCACCTGCAAAAACAGGTGCAATGCTCCAGCCAGGAACAGCAGGATGGCGAAAGAACGCATGGGGATTCCCTCTTGCTCAAGCTTTTCGTCTGGTTGGCCCGTTC
This sequence comes from Paramagnetospirillum kuznetsovii, assembly GCF_003284725.1. GTDB lineage: Bacteria > Pseudomonadota > Alphaproteobacteria > Rhodospirillales > Magnetospirillaceae > Phaeospirillum > Phaeospirillum kuznetsovii. The sequence goes on from NZ_PGTO01000045.1 coordinate 5,255, forward strand.
CCAGCAGACGCTGTCCAGAATTTGTGGAGCATGGTCGCGTCACCCTTGAAGAGATTGCGATCGCATCGAACTACGCCTGAAACACTCCGGACCCTATGACCTCGAGGGCCACCATCGTCGGTATCACCGGCATATTGCCAGAAATGCCATCCCTTGCCGCGCCAGGCGCTGGGCAATTGGGGTTCGAAGCGGTAATCGGCGAGCCAGAGGGGGCAATTCGCCAAGATGGAATGCTCACTGATCCGGCCGCCCAGCCTGTATTGTGGATGCCCCATCGGTTCGCCGTCTGCCCAGGCCGCAGTGGTGTAAATCATTGGGTGTCGACCGGTGGTGGCAACAATCGATTTCACAAATTCTTCGGCTTGCCGCAGGCGCATGGTGTTGGACGGGTTCTGTTCGTTGAACTCGAGGTCCAAGGCCATCAGCGTAGAGGGCCCCGGTCGTGCCGCATTGAGGAACATTGCCGCCTGGTCGGCGCCGGAATATTCATGGGTCCCAAAATGATAGGCGCCCCAGAGCAGGCCGACCGCTTCGGCCTCGGCCCGCCGTTTGACATACAGGGGATCGCGCCAGTCGCCGCCTTCACTGGCCTTGTGAATTACCCCGAGGATGTTGCTTCGCTGCCGAGCCAGTCGGAAGTCGTTGACGGTCGTTGAGTGACTGATGTCGATCACGGCATCCAGCTTACCCCCAGATTTAGCCGCCACAGCATTCGTCGGCCTGCTCACCACACCTGCGGCCGCGGCTGTAAGTCCGAATAGTCCAGTAAGTACCGTTCTTCGGGTAAACATCGTTATCGGCCGCTATGGAACCAAGTTCGTCAAGCCCGTGATCCTAGTGCACTGACGCAAACACAGGATTCACAATCGATCTGCGCCGTGCGAGTCTGTGGTCATGGCACAGACCGTCA
>NZ_PGTO01000046.1 GCF_003284725.1 Paramagnetospirillum kuznetsovii
CGCCAGCGTCAAACTCATCATGCGGCGATTGGCTCGGGGGTAATGCAATCAGACCGATTCAGATTCAGACTCTTAGACCCAAAGTACAAAATGGCACCTGCAGATCCATGGCACAGGCCTCAGCTTAACGAGCGATGACAGAGCTTGAGAGCCAAGCCTCCCGATAGTAATTACATTAATAACGGACAGGAGAATCAAAATTGGGCGATAAACATTTCGCATTTGTTACTAATGATGGAGAAGAATCGACGGGCCGCCACTGGCCGCAACTCTCCTACGGAATGGCGAAGCTGACGGGCATGGCTTTTAGGGGCGAAAACATGATGCCTCTAGCCCTCGAACTAAATGCTCGGATAGATGCGGATGCCAGTGATACGGCCGCTATGATGGATTTGGCAACAATCCACATACTGTGGGGGCAGGAGGAGCGTGCAAAACTCTATCAGAGTCACGCTTTCTGCCAACAACGGATCTACCGAGACCCGTGTCATCGCGATACCAGCATTCGGCTCCTGGCTCTTGCCGCGCCAGGAAATCTGATGGCGAACAGTCCGATACAATTTCTGTTGGAAGACTCTGACATTTGCCTCGATATTCTCTATATCGTACCGGGCACAGTTTTTCCAGAAATCACCCCCGACCATGATGTAGTCATGGTTATCGTGGGAGAATCAGACGATAGCCACGAAATACTTGAGTGCATATCGGGTTCTACCGATCGGTGGCCGTGCCCGATCAATGATCCCCGCAGTGTCTTAAACCTCTCGCGTGACAGCGTAAGCTCCTTGCTGGCCGAGGCACCGGGGATCTTCATTCCATCGACGATCCGAGCCGTGCCTCCAGAGTTGATGCAATTAGGGCTTGGCCAAGTGGCACTGAGCGAAGTGCTGCCTGGTGCCAAATTCCCGATTATCGTTCGTCCTCTGGACTCCCATGCTGGCATAGGGCTTGAGAAGCTCGACGAACCTGCGGCTATCGCTTCATATCTCTTGGCCCATCCCGCTGATGAGTATTACTTATCTAGTTTTATCGATTATCGTAGCCAGGGAGGGATGTTCCGGAAATACCGGATCGTCGTTATTGATGGCTGCCCTTATGTCTGCCATATGGCGGTATCGAGTAACTGGATGGTCCATTACCTTAACGCAGGTATGTACGAAAGTGCGGAAAAGCGGGACGAGGAAGCCAAGGCATTCACGACCTTTGATAGTGACTTTGCCAAACGTCACGCTGTCGCTTTCAAGGCATTGGTAGACTGCCTTAATCTAGACTATTTCGCCATAGACTGCGCGGAGACCACCGATGGCAGATTGTTCATATTCGAGGTGGGCACGGCGATGATCGTTCACGCCATGGACCCAGAAGACGTTTTCCCCTACAAGCGCCCCCAGATGCAACGAATCTTCCATGCCTTCCAGGAAATGCTGCATCGCCGTGTCATGGGGGCCACTACCCCAAACAGAGGGCGGATTCAAGTTCCGTAACGAACACCGCCATTTGACACGTCGTTCGTGTCGTCCAACTTCGCGACCAACTTTGCGAATTCCTCGTTCGGCGTTGCGAAGCCGAGCGTCTTGCGTGGCTTTACCTGAGAAAGCAGGAAATGCCGCAGTCTTTCGGCCGTAAAGGTCTGGGGATCGGTCCCCAGATTCTGCAGCAACGCCGAAATGGGTAAGCGATAACTGATGAGCGTACTGCTCATCGTTCCGCGTTGCGCTCGCATCCATTCAGTGAACTCGCTCCAAAGCCGCTCGGACGGAGACGGCGTGGTCGGAGCGGGCATCGATCCACGGACAACACCGGTCGCTTCAAAAAAGCCGACGAATACGCGAGCGCTTTGATAGAGATGCAGATGATCACCGTTGCGAGAGCGCAGTCGTTCCTGTCGGGTGAGATCACGATGCAGTCGATCCAACGCGTCTCGATTTAATCCCTCGACGGGGATTCCCACTGCCTTGGCCCAGGCGGCAAAATGGATAACCTCTCGTACATGGCGGCGAATACAAACCCGGCGATAGCCTTGCTCATCAAGCCACTCGGTGAACGCATCCAGATGTGCGCCGACCAGTCCCGAGCGATAACGCTCCAAAGTCGGCGGCGATATGAAATAGTCTGTCAGCATGCTGCGCTCCTTACAGGATGCCCTGTAGGGCGGCAGCATTATGGGAAGCAGAATCAGGGCTCGGGTTCTGAAAACCGCCTGCCAGACAGGCGGTCGCCACCACCCCGCGTCAGCTTACTTCCCATAATCATAGTCTGCCCATAAGAACAGAAAACCGACATAAGCAAGGGGAACCGAAAGCGGCCACTCGGGGGACGTCCGCTGTGGCCCCTGGGTGCCAGGAAGAGACGCTCGCGAGCGGCGCAATTGTTAGAAGACTTAGTGCGGCCATTGGTGCCCCGAGAACTCGATTGCCGGGCTTTACTAGTCGGACTATCTTCCTCTCGTTCTCTTGAAGGGGTGGTAATGCCGTTGAATCGCAAACAGCGTCGTACGCAAGCGAAGAAGGCAACAGGCTCAGCCCCTCAGTCAGCGGGGCCCAGCGTCCAACAGCTCGTCGCCGAGGCACTTCAGCATCACCATGCAGGACGGCTGACCGACGCGATCGCGGCTTATCGCCGGGTGTTGGCCTTGGTTCCTGGGTCCGCCCCCGCCTATTGCAACCTGGGCGTGGCCATTGAAGCGCAAGGCCGGCTAGACGAGGCGATCGCCGCCTATCGCTAGAGTCTCGCCCTCCATCCCGACGACGCTGACACACTGTCCAACCTGGGCAGCGCCTTGATGAAGCAGGGCAAGATGATCGACTCGGTGGCGGCCTGCCGCCGCGCCCTCGCCATCCGACCGGACCACGCCGCCGCCCTCGCCAATCTGGGCGCGGGCTTGCAATTAACGGGACGAATCGACGAATCATTGGACGCCTGCCGCCGCGCCCTCGCCATTCGACCGGACCACGCCGCCGCGCTGTCGACTCTCTGCATGACCGCGCATTATTCCACAGCCGTCACCGGCGCCGAGATGCTATCCATCGCCCGTGCCTGGGCACGGCTACACGAACGGGCTGATCCTGCCCCAATCTTCGACAACGACCGCGCCCGAACTCGGCCGTTACGCGTCGGATATGTGTCCGGTGATTTACATGCCCACCCGGTGGGATTTTTCCTCGGCGCCGTCCTCCCCGCCCATGACCGCCAGCGCGTCGAGGTGACCTGCTACACCACCTCCGCGAGGGTCGACGACGTGACCGTCCGTCTGCAACAAGGAGCCGACCGGTGGCGTAGTCTGATCGGATTATCCGACGATATGGCGTCAGCGCTGATTCGCCAGGACGCAATCGACGTGCTGGTCGACCTGTCTGGTCTCACGCCGTATAACCGCCTGCCAATGTTCGCCCGCCGTGCGGCGCCGGTGCAGGCGACGTGGTTGGGGTATTTTGGCACCACCGGTTTGGCCGCCATGGACTACATCCTGGCCGACCGCTTCGTGATACCTGAGGGCGAAGAAGGCAATTTCAGCGAAACGGTCTGGCGCCTGCCCGACAGCTATTTGTGCTTCGAGCAGCCCCCGTTCGATATCGCCGTGGAAGAGCCGCCGGCACGACAGACTGGCTCGGTCACCTTCGGCTGCTTCAACCGGTTGAGCAAAATCAGTCCAGAAACGATCGCACTGTGGTCCGCAGTGTTACACGCCGCGCCGGTTTCGACGCTGCTCCTAAAATCTTTCGAATTCGACGACGACGCGTTGTGCGCCTCGCTGAGGTCGCGATTCGCCACCTACGGCATCGACCCCGACCGCGTGACCATCGAAGGGCCGGAACCCCGCCAAGCGCTGCTGCGCAGTTACAACCGCGTCGATGTCGCCCTCGACCCTCTCCCCTACGGCGGCGGCACGACCACGGCCGAGGCCCTATGGATGGGGGTGCCGGTGGTCACGCTACGCGGCGACCGCTGGGTCGGCCGCGTCAGCGAGAGCATCCAGGCCGCCGCCGGCCTGTCTGAATTGGTGGCTCCCGATGTCGCCGCCTATGTCGCCCTGGCCTCGGGACTGGCCGCCAATCTAGACTTCCTTGGCGAATTGCGCGCGGCGCTGCGGCCGTCCATGGTAGCGTCGCCGCTGTGTGACGGGAAACGCTTTGCCCGCAACCTCGAAGACGCCTATCATGGCATGTGGCAGGCATGGTGCAAACAAACGGTGACCAAGCAATGAAGAGGATCCCCGCCTTGCGCTCGGCAATCTGCTCGGCCTGCGGTCATAATGTGGCTGTGCCGTTCTTGGACAGCCCGTCGCAGCCGCTTGCCACCCTTGCATGGCCATCTAGCGCCGAGATAGCCCGCAATCTTCCCAAACTGCCGCTGGATTTCGTGCGCTGCGTCGATTGCGGCCACATATTCAATATGGCCTTCGAATACGACGAGGTGCCGTATTCCGAAAAGCCCAACCTGATGTTCAACAGCGGCGCCATCTGGTCCGAATTCATCCAAGGCGTCCGCCGCGCCATGCTGGACCGCTTGCCCGAACAGCCGGTGGTGGTCGAAGTCGGCCACGGGGACGGCAGCTTTCTGGCCGCGTTGGCGGAGGGCCGGCCGGCGGGGCGCTACATCGGCTTCGACCCTAACGGCTCGTTGCACTGTTCACCGAGAATCGAGCTACGGCGCGAACTGTTCGACACGGCGCAACTGGCAGAGCTGAAACCGGATCTGATTGTCAGCCGTCATGTCCTGGAACACCTGGTCAATCCGTTGGGGTTCCTCCAGCGCGTGTCCTTCGCGGCTGAATGCCTAGGCCAGCGGCCGCTGACCTATCTGGAGACCCCGTGCATCGACAACGCCCTGACCACCGGGCGGACGGTCGATTTTTATTACGAACATTCGTCGCACTTCACCACCCAGTCCTTCAGCCGGATGCTAAGCCGCTGCGGCGCCGACGTCTTGGAGGTCGGGCACGGCTATGGCGGCGAAGTCGTCTATGGCTTCATCGTCCTGGGCGCGCCGGACGCCGCCGTCGCCACCGCCCACGCCGCCGGCGCCTTCCGGGAGCAAGCCGAGGCGGCGCTCGACACTATTCAAGGGCAGTTGGCGGCTTTGCACGACTCGGGGCAGACGGTGGCCATCTGGGGCGGGACCGGCAAGTCCGCAGCCTTCATCTGCCGCTATGGAGTCGACGCTCTGCGCTTTCCGATCGTGGTGGATTCCGACGTCAAAAAGATCGGCACCTTCGTTGCGGGCTCCGGCCAGGAAATCCGGTTTCGCGATTGGCTGCTCGACCATCCTGCCGAGGTGATCATCATTCCACCGCAATGGCGCGCGGCCGACATCGTCGAGGAAATGGCGAAAACGGGGATCGTCGCGGAAAAGGTATTGATCGAGCATGACAGCCGGCTGATCGATTTCCATCTTGCCGTCCATCCCTATCGACTGGCTTGACGCCCGCTTCGGATGGATTGAGCCTCACCACCGCCTCAACCGCACGAGCCAACGCGCAGAAGCCCTTGCCTGAGTGGGCCACCGGGGGCCGCATCGATTCAACGTTTCCTCAGTCCAACCCGAACGATCATCCGCCTCGATCCGTCAAAATAACGCATCTGGGTCAGGTCCGGCCTGCGATGACCCGTCGGCGAGGTCCTCCATCGCCACAAGATGGCCAAGCATTTCGACCTCACCATCGGCGATGCCAGCTTCAGCTTTCG
>NZ_PGTO01000047.1:2500-5630 GCF_003284725.1 Paramagnetospirillum kuznetsovii
GAATTTCATGCGTCGGGCTTGCCCCTACGTATGGAGTGATCAAGCGTCAAAAGGGCATTTCGTGGATGCCTTGGCACTGAGAGGCGATGAAAGACGTGGCACGCTGCGATAAGCCACGGGGAGCCGCGAGCAGGCTTTGATCCGTGGATTTCTGAATGGGGAAACCCCACCGTAAGGTGATCCTTCACTGAATACATAGGTGAAGGAGGCGAACCGGGCGAACTGAAACATCTAAGTAGCCCGAGGAAAGGACATCAACCGAGACTCCGCTAGTAGTGGCGAGCGAACGCGGACCAGCCCAGTGCTGGTGTGTACATAATCCGAAGCTTCTGGAAAGGAGCGCCATAGCGGGTGACAGCCCCGTAGGAGTAAACCGCACATCAGCCTCGAGTAAGGCGGGACACGTGAAATCCTGTCTGAACATGGGGGGACCACCCTCCAAGGCTAAGTACTCCTCAGTGACCGATAGCGAACAAGTACCGTGAGGGAAAGGTGAAAAGCACCCCGACAAGGGGAGTGAAAGAGAACCTGAAACGGAATGCCTACAAGCAGTCGGAGCCTCTTCAAGGGGTGACGGCGTACCTTTTGTATAATGGGTCAGCGAGTTAGTGTATGCAGCAAGCTTAAGCCGGTAGGCGTAGGCGTAGCGAAAGCGAGTCTGAATAGGGCGTCGAGTTGCATGCATTAGACCCGAAACCGGGTGATCTAGCCATGGGCAGGTTGAAGGTGGGGTAACACCCACTGGAGGACCGAACTCACGTCTGTTGAAAAAGACGGAGATGACCTGTGGTTAGGGGTGAAAGGCCAATCAAACTCGGAAATAGCTGGTTCTCCGCGAAAGCTATTTAGGTAGCGCCTCGGACTTATACCATCGGGGGTAGAGCACTGGATGGGCTAGGGGGTCCCAAAGACCTACCAAACCTAACCAAACTCCGAATACCGATGAGTACTATCCGGGAGACAGACGTCGGGTGCTAAGGTCCGGCGTCAAAAGGGAAACAGCCCAGACCGCCAGCTAAGGTCCCCAAGTCATGGCTAAGTGGAAAAGGATGTAAGACGGCCAAAACAACCAGGAGGTTGGCTTAGAAGCAGCCATCCTTTAAAGAAAGCGTAATAGCTCACTGGTCTAATAGCTGTCTCGCGCCGAAGATGTACCGGGGCTCAAGCCATGCACCGAAGCTGCGGGTGTGCAGCAATGCACGCGGTAGCGGAGCGTTCCGTAAGCCGATGAAGCCATACGCGTGAGCTGTGGTGGAGGTATCGGAAGTGAGAATGCTGACATAAGTAGCGACAAACAGTGTGAGAAACACTGTCGCCGAAAGTCCAAGGGTTCCTGCGCAAGGCTAATCCACGCAGGGTAAGCCGGCCCCTAAGGCGAGGGCGAAAGCCGTAGTCGATGGGAACCACGTTAATATTCGTGGGCCTGCTGGAAGTGACGACTCCCGTGTATCGTATCTCCTTATCGGATTGGAGGTGCGGTGAAGGGGGTCCAGGAAATAACTCCAGCGTATAGACCGTACCCGAAACCGACACAGGTGGACTGGTAGAGTATACCAAGGCGCTTGAGAGAATGATGTTGAAGGAACTAGGCAAATTGACCCCGTAACTTCGGGATAAGGGGTACCTCTCTCAGCGCAAGCTTTGGGGGGTGGCACAGACCAGGGGGTGGCGACTGTTTACTAAAAACACAGGGCTCTGCGAAGTCGAAAGACGACGTATAGGGTCTGACGCCTGCCCGGTGCCGGAAGGTTAAAAGGAGGGGTGCAAGCTCTGAATTGAAGCCCCGGTAAACGGCGGCCGTAACTATAACGGTCCTAAGGTAGCGAAATTCCTTGTCGGGTAAGTTCCGACCTGCACGAATGGCGTAACGACTTCCCCGCTGTCTCCAACATCAACTCAGCGAAATTGAATTCTCCGTGAAGATGCGGAGTACCCGTGGCTAGACGGAAAGACCCCGTGCACCTTTACTACAACTTTGCAGTGGTACTAGGATGTGGATGTGTAGGATAGGTGGGAGCCTATGAAGCGCAGGCGCCAGCTTGCGTGGAGGCAACCTTGAAATACCACCCTTCTGCTTCCTGGTATCTAACCGCGCTCCGTGAACCCGGAGCCGGGACCCTGCATGGTGGGTAGTTTGACTGGGGCGGTCGCCTCCCAAAGAGTAACGGAGGCGCGCGATGGTGGGCTCAGGCTGGTCGGAAATCAGCTGTCGAGTGCAATGGCATAAGCCCGCCTGACTGTGAGACAGACAAGTCGAACAGAGACGAAAGTCGGTCATAGTGATCCGGTGGTCCCGAGTGGAAGGGCCATCGCTCAACGGATAAAAGGTACGCCGGGGATAACAGGCTGATCTCCCCCAAGAGTCCACATCGACGGGGAGGTTTGGCACCTCGATGTCGGCTCATCACATCCTGGGGCTGGAGCAGGTCCCAAGGGTTCGGCTGTTCGCCGATTAAAGTGGTACGTGAGCTGGGTTTAGAACGTCGTGAGACAGTTCGGTCCCTATCTACCATGGGTGTTGGAAACTTGAGAGGACCTGTCCCTAGTACGAGAGGACCGGGATGGACATACCTCTAGTGTACCGGTTGTCGCGCCAGCGGCATCGCCGGGTAGCCATGTATGGACGAGATAACCGCTGAATGCATCTAAGCGGGAAGCTCCCCTCAAAACCAGGTTTCCCTATCAGAGCCGTGGAAGACCACCACGTTGATAGGCAGCATGTGGAAGCGTGGTAACACGTGAAGCTAAGCTGTACTAATCGCTCGATCGGCTTGATTACCCATGCGTAGCGGCAAACCCGATACCATGAAATACTTAAGCAAAGTGCACGAGGATACTAAACAAGATCAGAAAAAAACAGGTTTCCTTAGACGACCTGGTGGTAATAGCGAGGGCCCCCCACCCGATCCCATCCCGAACTCGGCCGTGAAACCCCTCTGCGCCAATGGTACTATGTCTTAAGGCATGGGAGAGTAGGTCGCTGCCAGGTCTTCTAAGGAAACCAACCTATCACGACGACACCGCCGGCCCAAAAGGCCGGCGTATTCCTTTTCCGCGGGGTGGAGCAGCCCGGTAGCTCGTCAGGCTCATAACCTGAAGGTCGCAGGTTCAAATCCTGCCCCCGCAACCA
>NZ_PGTO01000048.1 GCF_003284725.1 Paramagnetospirillum kuznetsovii
AGCGCCGCCGTCCCGACCTGGGCCTGATGGCCCTGGAGCCGCGCTGGATGTTCGACGGCGCCGCCGCCGTCGATGCCACCCATGCCGCCCCGGATGCGGCGGCCCTCGCCCTGATTCCGAGCGTCGCCGCGCCGGTCGAGGTACGGGCCGCCGATTCCGCCCAGAATAACGGCAAGACGGAGGTGGTGTTCGTCGATACCTCGGTGGCCGATTACAAGACCCTGGAAGCCGCCGTGAAGGCGGGCGTCGAGATCGAGGAGATCGACGGTTCCAAGAGTGGCCTGGCCCAGATGGCCAAATGGGCCGAGACCCATGCGGGCTATGACAGCATTTCCGTCCTGTCGCACGGGGCGGAAGGGATCGTCAGGATTGGCGGCGACACCCTCACCGATGCCAGCCTGACCAATGCTGTCACCCAGGCGGAATTGGCCGAAATCGGCCATTCACTGAAGGTCGGCGGCGATTTGCTGCTCTATGGCTGCGACGTGGCCAAAGGCGCGGACGGCCAGACATTCATCACCGATCTGGCCACCGCCACCGGGGCCGATGTGGCGGCTTCGGCCGACAATACCGGTTCCGCCACCGTGGGCGGCAACTGGATCTTGGAAAAATCGACCGCCGATATTGCGGCCACGCCCTTCGATCCGGGCAATACCTACACCCATCTGCTGGATGCGCCGACCTGCACCAATATCAATGCCATTGTTTGGAATGTGCTGAATGTTACCAATGCCGACGAGATCGATTTTCAGGTGAATTTCGACCAAGGGGTCAGCGGTGTCGCCGATTATAATTTCTCGCTCTCCGGGACCAGCACCGGCGGCTATATCAGCAATGTGGTCGATACCTGGGGGGACGGCAGCAATTGGACCGTGACGGTTAAAGGCGCCCGCAGCGACGGCACCCTGGCTGTCGACCTTACGGATACGACAGGCATTGTCTCGCTGGCAGACGGGACGGCCATGGCCGGAACCCATGCTTGTGACCAAGGGGCAATTGTCGACATCACGCCTCCGACCATCACCAGCGTGACGTTGAACTCCAACCGCTACAAGCTGGGCGATACCGTCACCGTCACCATCACCACCGGCGCCTATGACGGATATGGTGCCTATCGGCTGCAGGCTGGTCTGGTCGATGGGCAGAGTTTGACGGGGTGGACGTACAATACTTCGACCCTTACCGGCACCGCGAGCTTTACGGTGACCAGTTCCACCACCGAGGTGATGGGCGGGACCGTGCCAATCTATATCCAGATATTCTCGGATTACGTGGGGAATATGAGCACCCCATATGTCAGCGGCGTCCTTTCCACCGTCATCGACGCCCGCGCGCCGACCAACATCACCATCGCCGGCCAGGACACCACCACCCACGCCAATACGCTGATGGCGGCCAACAGCACGGTCGGCGCGCTGACCACCCTTGATGGCAGCCCCGGGGACAGCTTCACCTATGCTATCTCGGGAACGGATGCCGCCAAGTTCCAGATTTCCGGCACCACCCTGAAGGTCGCCAGCGGCGTCACCCTGACTTCGGGCAGTACCTATTCGATCACCCTGCAAACCACCGACCTGGGCGGCAACACTTACTCGAAGGCCTATACCATCACCGCCCTGACACAGCCTTCGGTGGTCTCGATCAACCGCGATCCCAGCACGCCGGCGGTCACCAACAGTTCGACAGCCAAGTTCGATGTGGTGTTCAGCCAGGCGGTAACCGGCGTAACCGCCTCCAAGTTCGCCTTGTCGGGCACCAAGACCGGCGGCACGATCACCGGGGCCACGTCGTCCGATGGCGGCATCACCTGGGTGGTCACCACCAGCGGGGCGACCAATGGCACGCTGGGACTGAATCTGACCAACACGTCAGGCATCACGGCGGTCAGCGGCGGCACCGCCCTTTCAGGTACCCATACCAGCGATCAGACGGTCACTCTCGACAATATCGTTCCCACCATCACCAGCGTAACCACCTCGGCCAGCCGCTATAAGCTGGGCGACACCGTTACCGCCACCATCACCACCGGTACCTATGACGGGAACGGCGCCTATACCCTGGCCGCCGGCAGCACGCTCGACGGCATGACCCTCAGCGGCTGGACCTACAACACCGCCACCAATTCCGGCACCGCGACCTTTACCGTCACCAGTGCCACCACCGAGGTCTATAACGCCAGCCTGGCGACCAATATCCGCGTGACCGACGCCGCCGGCAACAACAGCGCCGCCTACACCACGGCAATTGCCGGCAAGACCATCGACCGCACCGCCCCGGCCATTTCCACCGTCACACTGAATGCCGGCACCTACAAGCTGGGCGACACGGTCACCGCCACCATCACCCCCGTCGCCGCCTATGACGGGCACGGCGCCTATACCCTGGGGGCCGGCAGCACCATCGACGGCATGACCCTGAGTGGGTGGAGCTATAACACCGGCACCGGCATCGGCACCGCCAGTTTTACCGTCACCGGCGCTACGACCGAGGTGATCAACGGCAGCGTCGCCACCAATATCACCATCGCGGATTTTGTCGGCAATGCCAGCGCGGCCTATACCACCGCCATCCCGTCCAAGACCATCGATGCCAAGGCCCCGACCGATTTGTCCCTGTCCAGCTCCACCTGCCTGCCCACCGCCAACGGCAATGCCGCCACGCTGTCGGCCACCGACGCCACGACCGGCGACACTTTCGCCTATACCTTGGTGGCAGGAAACGGCAGCAACGATACGGATAACGGCAAATTCACCATCAGCGGCAGCAGCCTGCTGGTGGGCGGCACCGATCTGGTTGACGGCGCCATCTATAATATCTTTGTCAGGGTGGCTGATGTCGGCGGCAATACATTCACCAAGGCGCTGACCATCACCGCCAGAAATCCCTCGCTGAACGTGTCGTCCATCAACCGTCATGGCGGTGCAGCCGCCCTGACCGGCGGCGCCTCGGTCCAGTACGACGTCACCTTCTCGGGTGCCGCGGCCAATGTGGCGTTGGGCAACTTCTCGCTGACTTCCACGGGAAGTGCCGCCGGAACCATCTCGTCGGTCACCGATAGCGGCGACCACATCACCTATACCGTCAGCGTGATCGGCCTTGGCGGCGACGGGACGATGCGCCTTGACCTGTCCAGCATCGGCACCATTCAAAGCGCGACCGGGGCCATTGCACTGTCGGCCACCCATGCGGGCGATCAGACCTTCACCCTTGATCACACGGCGCCGACCATCACCGGCCTTACCCTGAATGCCGCCGCCTACAAGCAGGGTGACACGGTCACCGCCACCATCGTCACCGATGCCCATGACGGCCATGGCGCCTACGGACTGACGGGAACCATCGACGGCTTGACCCTGACAGGCTGGTCGTACAACACCGCCACCCATACCGGCACGGCCAGTTTCGTCGTGGGTGCTGGCGCCACGGAGGTCGTCAACGGCGCTCTGGCCACCAGCATCACCGTCGCGGACGGCCTTGGCAATTCCAGCACCTATACGACGCCGATCGTCGGCAAGACCATCGACACCCATGCCCCCACCGCGCTTGCCGTGGCTGGGTTCGCCGTCGGCACGCCGCCGACGGGACAGGTTCTGCCTGGGGCCGGATCGGTGGTCGGCACCATCTCGGTCACCGATGCCACTCCGGGCGAGACCTTTACCTTTACCCTGGGCGGCGCCGATGCCGCCCGCTTCGTGGTGGCGGGCAACGTCCTGAAGGTGGCCCCCGGCCAGACCCTGACCCCCGGCACCGCCTATGCCGTTACCGTGTCGGTTCGCGATGCCGGCGGCAACGTCCTGGCCACCCCCCAGGCCTTGTCCATCACCGCGCATGCGCCACCGCAACAAGACGACTCCCCCACCCACAACTCTCAGCCCACACCCGCCCCATCCCCATCGACACCCACCGGTGGCCCGGCCCCGGCCCAGGCCCCGGCCAGCCAGCCGACACCCGTCGTCACCGTGTTTCACGACACCGCAGCGATATCGCAGATCAATTTGCCGCCCCCAACGGCAACGGTCGTGGCGACAGGCCCGGTAAGCACCACGGGCGTGATCGGCGGTGATACGGGCCGGGCCGGAAATGCCGCAAGCGCCGTTGCCGGAGGCGTCCAGGCCCCGGCGGTGGTGACCTTCGCCGCCTCGGGACAACTGACCGCGTCGGCGGGGGATGGAGGGGCCTTCCGGGTGCCGGTGATCGCCCAGGGCCAGAGATCCGGCGGAGGCGATTCCCTACTGGCGGTTCGGCCAGTTGCCGTCGCCCAGGAGACCGTGTCGGGAAGCGTCAGCTTCGCCTTGCCGGTGGACACCTTCGCCCATACCCGGGCCGACGCGGTGGTGACGCTGAAGGCGGCGCAGGCTGATGGACAGCCGCTGCCGCCCTGGCTGGCCTTCGACCCCAAGACCGGGGCCTTCGCCGGGACACCGCCGGCAGATCTCAACGGCGTCGTGGTGATCCGCGTGGTCGCACGCGACCAGGATGGCCGCGAAGCCATCGCCACCGTTCGCATCAACCTCGTCAAGGGCGACGCAGCCTCGCGACCGGCACAGGACCGAGTTGGCCACATCAAACCCGTGGGCAAGCTTGCCTTCACCCAACAGATCAAGATGGCCAGCCGGATCGGGAGTCTTGGGCTGGCAGGTTCGTTCGGAGCGTCATCTTGAGACAGCTCACCCGCAAGCGCCGCCGTCCCGACCTGGGCCTGATGGCCCTGGAGCCGCGCTGGATGTTCGACGGC
>NZ_PGTO01000004.1 GCF_003284725.1 Paramagnetospirillum kuznetsovii
CCTCTTTATGGTCTGTTTCCAACGACCACTTTGGCGCATTGCGACGCCGGTGAGCAGGGGCCGTCCACCCCATCATCTGTGGCCGAAATACCTACCGGACAGACGTTCCTGCCCGATATCAGCCGGATTCCCTGAATGTCGATGCAGCCTAAGCCTTATCCGGCCCGACCTGCGGCAGGATGACGTGGAAGGTGGTGCCTTTCCCCACCTCGCTGTCGACCACGATGGCGCCGCCCATGGCCTTGACGATGCCTTGAACCATGGACAGGCCCAGCCCGGTGCCCTGGCCGACGGGCTTGGTGGTGAAGAAGGGATCGAAGATCTTGGCCGCCACCGCGGGGGTCATGCCGGTGCCGGTGTCGCCGACCCCCAACGCCACATGATCGGTGCCGAAATCCAGGCTTGCCAAGGGATTGGCGTTTGGCGCCGGGCCGCTGCTCATGCGTTGAATGGACTGGAACCGGGCAAGCAACTCCTCGGGATGCATCAGACGGAGCGACAGGCTCAGCGTGCCGCTGCCAAACATGGCGTCGCGGGCGTTGATGGCGAGATTGAGCAGCACCTGTTGCATTTGCCCGGCATCGGCCATGACCGTGGCGCTTTCGATCTCGCGGTGCAGTTCCACCAGGATGCTGGGCGGCAATATGGTCGAGGTGAGCGAGGCGAAGCCCTCGAACAGGGCGGCCAAGTCGATGATTCCGAGCGCCTTGGTCTCCTTGCGGCAATAGGCCAGCACATTGCGGACGATATCGCGGCTGTGCTTGGACGCCTCGATGATGCGCTGGACGCGATCGGCGTTCTTGGGATCCAGTTGGGTGGTGCGGGCCACCATTTCGGCGCCCATCAGGATCGGCCCGAGCATGTTGTTGAGCTCGTGGGCGATGCCACCCGCCAAACGTCCCAATGCCTCCAGCTTATGGCCTTCCTGGAGCAGCAATTCCAACTGGCGCCGTTCCTGGTTCATGCGGGTGGTTTCGGTGACATCCTCGATGAAGTACAGCAGGGATTGTTCCTGGCTGTCGGGGGCGGCGAGGAACTGGGTTCCGGTCAGGCGCCAGTGATGCTCCTTGCCATCGACGAGCAAGGGCTGGCAGACGAGGCAAAATGACATGCCGGGGGGCGGCAGCCGCGAGGGTACCGGCATGGATTCGGCCGGGACAAAGGCATGGATGTTCACGCCCAGCAGATCGTCGTAGCCATCGCCCGCCATGCTTTCGAAGGCGGGATTGTAGAACTGGATGACGCCGTCCTTATCCAGCACGACGATGCCCAGCGAGGCGGCGGCGAAGGTCACCCGCAGCCGCTGCTCGCTTTCCGCCAGCAGGCGCTCGGCCTCGCGCCGACGGCTGATGTCGCGTCCGATGACGACCAGGGACAAACGGCCATCGCGGCGGACTTCGCTGACGGTCATTTCGAAGGGAAAGGTCGAACCGTCGCTGCGGCGGCCGATGACTTCCTGGCGGCTGCCCGAGTTGTCTTTCCCCTGGGATTCCAAAAGGTCCATGGGCTCGCAGGAACAGGGAGGGCGGTTCTCTCCTAATATTAGATCGTGAAAACAGCGCCCGGCCAATTCGTCGTTCAGATAGCCGAAATTGCGCTCGGCCGCCGCGTTCGACCATGTAATTCCCTCATCGCCGGTCAGGACGAAGATGCAGTCCTCGGCATTGTCCATCAGCATCTGCTGCCGATCCTCGGTTCGCATGCGTTGGGTGGCGTCCATCCACACGCCGTCCCAGATGATGCGGCCGTCGGCGGCGCGCCGGGGATGGGCGGTGCCGTCCAGCCATCGGGTCTCGCCCGAGGCGGTGATGGCCCGGAACGCCTCGCGATAGGGCAGCAGGGTGACGGCCGACGCCTTGATGGCCTCCACATGAAGATCGCGGTCGGCCCAATGGATGACCGTCAATGCCCCCTTGTCGTTCGCGCGCAACTGGTCGGGACGAAACCCGAGAATTCCAAGGGCGGCGTCGGACAGCCAGGAATAGGAGATGGTGCCATCAGCCGCCATGGTTCGGCGCCAGCAGATGCAGTTCATGTCGCTTAGGAGGTGAAGGCCCGACGGCGAAAAGGGTAAGGCCGCGCTGTCGTCGATGCCATCGACGAGAAGGCCGGTGCTGGTCATCGTCTGTTCCCGATCCTTTGGGTTTACGCGGCGGCGATAGTGTAGCATAGGGATGTGATCGTTAGGAAAGGGGGCTTCGGTGGCGGGACGCGCCCATGTGGTGGTGATCGGCAACGAGAAGGGGGGCTCTGGCAAGACCACGGTGGCCATGCATTTGGCGGTGGGACTGCTGCGGCTTGGATTTCGCGTCGGGTGCGTCGACCTTGACCACCGCCAGCAATCGCTGGGCCGCTATGTCGCCAATCGGCTGGATTGGATCGAGCGCAGCGGCGTTGACTTGCCCATGCCGCAGATGGCCATGATCCGTCCGTCCGAGAGCAATCTGAAGACCGAATCCGTCGCCGAGGAAGAGGGCGCGCTGGACGCGGCCTTGGCCGAATTGGCCCAGGGCGGCGCCGACTTCATCATCATCGACTGCCCCGGCGCCGACGCGCCGCTGGCACGTCACGCCCATACCCATGCCGATACCTTGATCACTCCCATCAACGACAGTCTGCTGGATTTGGATCTGCTGGGCCAATTGGATCCGGTGACCCGTCAATTGAAGCGGGCGGGGGTCTATTCCAATCTGGTCTGGGAGCTGCGGCAGGAACGTCGCAAGCTGCACAAGTCCGGCATCGACTGGGTGGTGACCCGCTCGCGGCTTTCGGCCCTGGCGGATCGCAACAAGCAGATGATGGCCGACGTGCTGCCCCAGATGCAGCGCGTCCTGGGCTTTCGGCTGGCGGAGGGATTCGGCGAGCGGGTGATCTACCGCTACATGTTCCTGTGGGGGCTGACGGTGCTGGATGTGGCACAGGCGGGCATCGGCATGGAAGTGACCAAGTCCCACCACTCGGCCCGCGAGGAAGTCTGCTCC
The DNA here is from genome assembly GCF_003284725.1 of Paramagnetospirillum kuznetsovii. Classification (GTDB taxonomy): domain Bacteria; phylum Pseudomonadota; class Alphaproteobacteria; order Rhodospirillales; family Magnetospirillaceae; genus Phaeospirillum; species Phaeospirillum kuznetsovii. The sequence continues at coordinate 2,982 of NZ_PGTO01000004.1, forward strand.
CTGCTGGCCAATCTGTGGCTGCCCAGGGTCAGCGAACGGCTGGATAGGCTTGGCCCGACGGGAGCATGACATCCGTCATGATCCCGGAGTTGGCGCGTTGAGCGCGCGCGCCACGTGGCGCGAACGCCCCGGCGACTGAGGCCATTATTTAAAGTATTCCCATGGCCTTGAAGCTGACATGGCCCTTGCGCCCCACGATCACATGATCGTGGACGGAGACGCCCACCGCCGCCAGGGCGGTCTTCACCGCCTTGGTCACGTCGATATCGGCGCGGGACGGCTGCGGGTCGCCGGAAGGATGGTTGTGCACCATGATCACCGCCGAGGCATGCAGGGCCAGGGCGCGCTTGACCACCTCGCGCGGGTAGAGCGGCGTATGGTCGATGGTGCCGGTCTGCTGGAGCTCGTCGGCGATCAGCACGTTCTTGCGGTCGAGGAACAGCAGGCGGAACTGTTCGGACGGCAGGGTGGTCATGGCGGTGCGGCAATAATCCAGCAGGGCGTCCCAGCTGGAGATGACCGACGAGTTGAGCACCGGGGCGCGGGCGAGGCGAATGGCGGCCTCACGGACCACCTTCAGGCCGGCGGCGGCCACCTCGCCGATGCCGTCCACCCCGCGCAGGTCGTCGAGATCGGCGGTGATGACGTCGGCGAAGCTGCCGAAGCGGGCGATCAGCGCCTTGGACAGCGGCTTGACGTCCTTTTGCGGAATGGCCAAGCCCAGCAGCAGTTCCAGCAATTCATAATCGGGCAGGGCGGCGGGCGCTTCCATGAAGCGGGTGCGCAGCCTTTCGCGATGCCCTTTGTGATTGGCCTTAACGACGGGCGCGGCCTCGGCGAGTCCCGGAAGGGCGGGATCCTCGCTCACAGCTTTGCGCAGAAGGCTTCCAGCCAGTCCAGCCGGCTTTGCAACAACGAGATGTCGTGGTCCAGCCAGGAGGCCAGGGCGCCGTTTTGGCCGTCTTCCTGGGCATTGGCGTCGCGCAGGTCCATCAGCCGGGCCAGCTCGCTCTCGACCCCACTCATCAGCAGGTCGATCTGTTCGCGCCGCTCGGCAGGCTCCAGCAGGTCGAGAAAGCGGATCTTCAGCGCCATGACCAGCTTGGACAGGTCGCTGGCGGGACGCAGCCGCGCCGTCAGCAGGCTGTGCAGCTCGCGGCGTCCGGCGGCGGAAATGGTCAGCTGGGCATCGTCTTCCATGCCCTTGCCCGCGATGGCCTCCACCAGGCCTTCGTAGCGCAGCAATTCGATGGAGGTTCCCATCAGATCGAGCGATGGGCCCATGATGCGGCTGGTGAAGTGGCGCACCGATCCGGCCAGCTCGCTGTAGCGCATGGGCCGCGACGCGATGGTGCCCAGCGCGCACAGGCGCACGGCTTCCTTCGGGGTCAATGTGTGGTCGGCGAACATGCGGGCGCTTTCGATTCGGTTCACCGCCAAATATAGGGGGTTATGGCCGCCGCGTCCACAAATACGGTTGCAAAGCCGGTCCGGTTGTCGGAGCCTACCGGCATGACCGCCGATAGCCCCCGCGCCGAAATATGGGTTCTCGCCGACGACCGCGTCGGCAATGTCAGCCAGTGCCTGGGGGTGGCCGAGGCGCTGGGGCTGCCCTTCGCGATCAAGACCATTCGCTATGACCGGCTGGGGGCGCTGCCCAATGCCTTGCGCGGCGCCGGGTTGATTGGCCTTAAAGCGGACAGCCGAGCCGCCTTGGCGCCGCCCTGGCCAAGGCTGGTGATCGCCGCCGGTCGCCGCACCGCGCCGGTCGCCCGCTGGATCAAGCGACGCTCGGGTGCCTTCCTGGCCCAGATCATGGACCCCGGTTTTCCCGGCCGCGACGATTTCGACCTGATCGCGATTCCCGCCCATGACCGGCCCAAGCCCGCCGCCAATGTGATCGAGATGATGGGAGCGCCCCACCGGGTGACGCCGCAGCGGTTGGAGTCCGAGGCGGCCAAATGGCGGGCGCCCTTCGCCCATCTGCCGCGCCCCTGGATCGCGGTGATCGTCGGCGGCGCCACCCGCAAACGGCCCTTTTCGGTGGAGATGGCCCGCGATTTGGGCGAGACGGTGGCCGCCTTGGCGGGCGGCGGCTCGGTCCTGCTGACCACCAGTCGCCGCACCGGTGACGAGCAAAGCCGGGTTCTGGCCGATTGCCTGGCAGAACCGCGCTGGCTGCATCTCTATGGCCAAGAGGGTGAGAATCCGTATTTCGGCTTCCTCGCCTTGGCCGACACCATCGTGGTGACGGGCGATTCCGTCTCCATGTGCTGCGAGGCCTGTGCCGCACCGGCTCCGGTCTTCATCTGGGCCCCGCCCGGCTGGGTCGCTCCGAAGCATGCCCGGCTGCACGTCGATCTTTATCGGCTGGGCGTCGCCAAGCCGCTGGAGCGGGCGGCAGGCCTGGAGTCCTGGGACCGGCCGCGCCTCGATGCCGCCGCCCAGGTGGCCGAGGCCATTCGCCAAAGGATGGGGCTATGAGGATTGTGCTGGCGATAATCCTCTGTCTGGCGGCGTTTGCGGCCGAGGCGGGACCGGAACAACGCTTCCAAAAGGAACTGCACGGCATCAAGGGGCCGGAGGATCAGCGGGTGCGGGTGGCCGCCACCGAATTTCCGTGGAGCGCGGTGGGACGCCTGAACAACGGCCAGGGCGGTCATTGCAGCGGCACCCTGATCGGGCCCCGGCTGGTGGCGACCGCCGCCCATTGCCTGTGGAACAACCGCACCCAGCGCCCCATGCCGGTGACCGCCTATACCTTCGTGGCGGGCTATGACCGGGGCGAGTTTCTGCGTGCCTCCAAGGTTAGGGCGCTGCATCCCGCCCCCAAATGGATCTTCACCACAGAACAGCAGTCCCTGGCCACGCGGGCGGATGATTGGGCGCTGTTGGAACTGGAGGAGCCGGTGGGCGACGATATCGGCTGGGTCGCCCTGGCTGAGCCCAAGGTCGGCATGACGGTAGCGGTGGCGGGCTACGGCAAGGACAAGGCTTTCGTGCCGCTGGCCCATCTGGGTTGTCATCTGACCGAGCAGCCCATGACCGGCGTGCTGTTCCACGATTGCGACGCGGTGCAGGGCGAATCCGGCGGGCCGGTGTTCGCCTGGGTCGGCGGTCAGTTGCGCCTGGTCGCCATCAATGTCGCGGTGATCCCGTCGCGGGGAGAGCTGGGCGTCGCCGCCGCGATCACGCCCCTGATGGCGGCGGCGATTCCCTTGGGCATGGCCTCGGCCACCCGCTCGGGGGCGCTGTCCCAGCCGTCGGCCATGGATCTGGGCGCCGTGCTAGGCCGCTGAAGCGGCCAGAACCACCCGGTTGCGTCCGGCGGCCTTGGCGCGATACAGCCCCGCGTCGGCCGCCGCGATCAATGCGGCGATGCCGCCGTGGCAATCCTGGGAATCGGGGCAGGCGCCCGACCAGGTCGGGTAGTCGCTTCCCTTGGTTTGGCAGCCCAGGCTCAGCGTCGCCGCCCCCAGGCTGATGGAAACCTCCGCTCCCGTCTCCGACGCCGCGTGCGGCAGGTGAAGCGCGGCGACGGCTTGGCGCATCTTTTCCGCCAGTTTGGCGGCATCGTCCAGGGAGCAGGCGGGAAGCACGGCGGCGAATTCCTCGCCGCCGTAGCGGGCCAGCAAATCGCCGGGACGGTGCAGGCATCCCGCCAGGGCGGCGGCAATGGTCCGCAGGCATTGGTCGCCCGCCTGATGGCCGTAATGGTCGTTATAGCGCTTGAAGTGATCCACATCGATCAGCAGCAGGCAAAGCGGCGTCTTGGCTCGGCAGGTACGGCGCCATTCCTCTTCCAACGTGGTATCGAAGCTCCGGCGGTTGGCGATGCCGGTCAATCCGTCCACCGAGGCCAGCCGGTGCAACTGATCGGTCCGCAGCTTGAGATTCAGGTGAGTCCTGACCCGCGCCCTGACCACGGGCGGGCTGGGAGGCTTGGAGATGAAGTCCACCGCGCCCAACTCCAGTGCCTTGGTCTCGCTTTCCATATCCGTATGAGCGCTGACGAAAAGGATGGGAAGGTCTGCGAAGATCGGGTCGCGCTTGATGGTCTCGCAGACTTCGAACCCGGTCATATCGGGCATCTCGGCGTCCAGCAGCATGAGATCGGGCTGTCGCTCGCGGACCATGGCCAGGGCTTCGGCGCCGCTGGTGGCGAAGAAGATATCGCCGAAATCCTCGATGATCTTGCCGAGAAGCCTGATGGTGCCGGGATCGTCATCGACGATCAGTACCCTAGCGGGAGCGTCAGGTTTCTTATGCATTGTCCTTGGTCCCCAGCCACTGCTTCAACCACGCGGCGGCATCATCGAATTTCAGCTTTTCCACCAAGGGAGCAAGTGTCGCCGCCAAGCTCGCGTCGAGCCCCGGGCGCAGCCGGTCGAACAGATCCAGCGCGGCCATGCTGCGCTGTTCGAGTATACTGGTCAACTGTTCCATATCCGATCGGGTGGCGGGCGCGGCCGACGCGGCACCTTGGGGCGGCGGGGCGGATAGAGCCTGCCCGATGGCGGCGACGAGCCCCCCGAGCGAGCGTTCCAGATCGTCCAGCAGGGGCGAAATCCGCGATGTCTTGCCATCCTTGACGGCGGCTTCCGTCTCCGAGGCCAGTTTGGCGGCACGGATAGCGGCCACATTGCCGAGGGCGCCGCGCAGGGTGTGGAGCCGCCGCGCCGCCGCCTCGTCGTCGCCACTTGCCAAATCGGCGCGTATTCGGGTCGCCTCGTCGGCGAATTGCTCGACCACCCTATTCAGCAGCGAGCGGAACAGTCCGCCATCGGAGCCCAATCGCAGCGATGCCTGGTGGGTGTCGATGCCGGGGATATCGGGAAAGCCGCTGATGTCCACCGCCTTCGGTGCGCCGCTCTTGACATCACCCGCCGGGGGCGGATTCGCGTAGCGCAGGATGCAGGCGATCATCAGGTCGGGATCGAACGGCTTGGCGATGAAGTCGTTCATTCCCGCCACCTGGGCCCGCCTCCGTTCCGCACTCAGCGCGCCCGCCGACAAGGCGAGGATGGGCAGATCGCTCAGGCCCAAGTCCTGACGAATTCGCGCGGTCGCCTCGTAGCCATCCAGGCCGGGCATCTGGATATCCATCAGGACGATCTCGAAGGCATTGGGGGTTCTGGCCAGCCGATCCACCGCTTCCTGGCCGTCCGAGGCCAGGGTCACCGAGGCGCCTTCCAATTCCAGCACTCGGCGGGCCACGTCCTGATTGATGGCGTTGTCCTCCACCACCAGAATTCGCAGGCCCATAAGGCGGGGGCCTTCTCCAGGGGTGAGGGGCGTGATCATGTTTGTCGTGCCGCCGTCCAACCGGCGGGCCCGGGCGTCGGATACGGCGTTGAACAGCGACGATCCGGTGATGGGCTTGACCAGGATGGCGTCCACCAGTTCGGCGCCGGGCGAATGAAGGAGATCTTCCCGATTGCCCGCGGTGACCATGACGACGATGGGTGACGAGGCAAGCCCGGAGCTATCCCGAAGTGCCCGGGTCACGGCCAAACCGTCCATGTCCGGCATTTTCCAATCCAGGATCAGGACGTCGAAAGGGTCGGCATCCCGAAGACGATCCTGGGCCTTCATGACCGCGTCCTGCCCCGATCCCACCACGTCGGGGCGCCAGCCGAGGGATTGGGCAGTCTCGGCGATGACGGTGCGGGCCACGTCGTGATCATCGGCGATCAGGACTTCCAGATGCTGTAGGCTTGCCGCTACCGGTACCGGCTTGGCGGTCTCCAACGGCACCGTGAACCAGAAGGTGCTGCCACGGCCGATTTCGCTGGCCACTCCGATGCGGCCGCCCATCAGTTCCACCAGCCGCTTGCAAATGGCCAGCCCCAAGCCCGAACCGCCGTAGCGGCGGGTGGTGGAACTGTCGGCCTGGGAAAAGGCGTCGAACAGATTGTCCAGTTTGTCGCGGGGAATGCCGATGCCGGTATCGGCGACGGTAAAGCGCAACGTCACTGTTCTGTCCCTGGTGCTTTCCAACTCGATCCGCAGGACGACCTCGCCGGACTCGGTGAACTTGATGGCGTTGCCGATCAAGTTGATCAACACCTGCTGCAAGCGCAGCGAGTCGCCACAAAAATCGTTGGCGACATCGGGCGCCCGATGGATCAAGAGTTCCAGATCCTTGGTTCCGGCATTGACCGTCATGATGGTGGCGATGGCGTCCAGCAGATCGGCGAGACGGAAATCCGCCTTTTCCAATTCCAGCCGTCCGGCCTCGACCTTTGAGAAATCAAGGATGTCGTTGATGATCGACAGCAGCGAGCGGCCGGACTGGCGAATTTTGGCGGCGAAATCGCGCTGCTCGGCGGTGAGATCGCCGCGCTCCATCAGATGGGTAAGGCCCAGGATCGCATTCAGCGGCGTGCGGATCTCGTGGCTCATATTGGCGAGGAATTCGCTTTTGGCGCGATTGGCGCGCTCCGCCTCGCCGGTGGCGGCGACCAGCGCCTTCTCGTTGCGGCGGATGTTGGTGACATCCCAATTGACGCCGATCATGGTCTTGGCCGTGCCACCCTCGTCCCGCTCCACCATGGCGGCGGCATGAATATGGCGAATCTCGCCATCGGCGCGCAGGATTCGGAACTCGGTGTCGAAATCCTTGTCGCCCCGAATGGCGGCGGCCATGCCAAACTCCGCCACCTCCAGATCGGCGGGATGAATCGCGGATCGCCAATGCTCGTAGTTTGGGTTTTCCTCCGAGCGCGGCAGACCGTAGATCTCGTGCATTCGGTCATCCCAAATGAGGCCGCCGCCCGCCAGATCATACTCCCATACACCGATGCCGCCCGCCTTGGTGGCGAGGCCCAGGCGCTTGGACAAGTCGCGCGCCTTCAGTTCCGCCGCCTTCAATGGGGTAATGTCGGTGACCAAGACGAAAAAGCCGCTTACAGTCCCGTCCGTGGCCACATCCGGGATGTAGTGGGCCCAGGTATAGCCGATCTCGCCATTGGCCTTGGTCAGGGTGCGTTCGAACTGTTGCCGCTGCCCGGCCTGGGCGCCCCGGATATAGGGCTCGTTCATGGCGAACAAACGCTCGCCCATTAGGTCCAGCATGGTCTTGCCAAGAATGGCCGAGGGCGCCTTGCCGAACCATTCCAGGTAAGGCTTGTTGGCGAAGCGGCACCGCAGATCCTGCCCCCAATAGGCCACCATGCCCGGCATGGCGTCGGCAATACCTGAAATGAAACGCTGGCTGCGCTGCAACTCCTGTTCATGTCGGGAAAAGCGGAGCAGGACCAAGGCCGCGCCCAAAGCCAACAGGCTCAGGATAGCGCCCTTGATCAATGCGGTGCGCCGCCATTCGACCAGGACTTCGTCCTCGCCCCAGCCCACCGCCAGCACCAATTCGGGGAAGTCCATGGTGCGGTTGACGATTAGACGGCTCACATGGTCGGTGGTGGTGACGACCTTTGAACGGCTGACCCGTTCGCCCGATTGGCGATGGGCCATGGTCGCCGGGGCCTTGCCGATATTGCGGCCGCTGAACTCCTCGTGCCGGGGCGAGCGGGCAATGATGGTGCCGTCATAGCTGATGAGGGTCGCGATGCCGTCGGGCTGCGGCTGAATCGAGCGAAGCGTTTCGGCGAAGTATTCAGGCTGGAGGGCCGCGACGGTAACGCCGTCCCACTTTCCGTCGATGGTCTCCTTGGAGCGCGACGCGAACAGGAGGACTTGGCCGGTGGATGCGAGAATCGGGCCATTGATGTGCAGTCTTCGGCTGTCTTGGTTCGTCTGGTGGCCGATGAAATAAGGTCGCTTGCTGGCGTCAAAGCCAATCAGTTCCGGCAAGGTGCTGTATATCATGCGTCCGGCATGGTCGCTGATGGATAGGTTCCGAAGGCCAGGCAGCGACGCCGTCCGGCCTTTCATTTGGGCCAACAGGTTTTCCACCTCCGCGGCGGTGTCGGCTGATCGGGCCTCCACATCCATGTCTTGCAAAAGGAGATCGACGAGGTGCAGTCGTCCGGAAACACTCTCGTCAGCAATTCGCGCCAAATTCTCCAAACGATCGAATGCAGATTCGATGGTTCTCTGGCGATCGGTGTAAATTTCCGCCGCTCCCAAACTAATTATCACCGTGACAATTAGCGTTCCGATGATGGCGATAGTCCGGTTGCTACTTCTTGGCGTCATGCGTTTGGGGCCATAGATCAAGTTAAATCCACGGCAATGTAACGGTACGGCGGTTGGCAGGCTAGTGCCTATGCAACTTGTCGCGCAGGATCATTTCATCCACGGTTCCCAATATGGCGGTGGTATCGCCCGCAGCCGAGATCAGATGGGTGCGCGGCAATTCTCCTCGCCAGTCGGGCGCCGCTTCGAACATCAGGCGCTCGGTGAAGGAATCGGCGAAGGCGTAGCTGGGAAAATCGGCCAATCCGGCCCGCTTGAGCCGGGCGGCCAGGGCGGGGGCTTGATTATGCGGATCGGTACTGACCAGCACCAGATCAAAGCTCAACCGCTTTTGCAGTTTGGGCCATTGGGGCAGATCGGCGAGGCAGGGGGCGCAGGTCAGCGACCAGAAATGAACCACCAGCGGGCGGCCGGCATGGGCCTTGACCAATTCGGCGTAGGTGCCCTTGACGAAGGGCCTGGTCTCGGCCGCCTGGGACGGAAACGCCGCCAGAAGCCACAGCAGGACGACGAGGATGCCGCCTCTCATGGCAGCGCCACCAGGCGGTAGCCTTCGTCCCTGGTCAGCCAGGACAGATAGGTCACGGTGCCATCGCTGACCAAAAGCGGATGGTCGGAGGCGTCATTGGTGGCGGCGGCTTGTCGTGGCGCGTCCCAGGTCTTGCCCTGATCGGCCGAGGACTGCGTCTGGATGGCGGTGGTGGTGCCGTCGAATTCCTTCCAGGCCCGCCATACCCGGCCGTCGCGGGCGAGAACCTGGGGATGCGACGCCAGCCGGTTCGCCGCGCCGAACCCCTGGGGCTCCGAGAAGCTCGCGCCCTCATCATCCGAACGGGCGAAGAACAGGCCCTGACGGCGCTTGCCGCCGGTGAACCAGACGATATTCCAGGCGCCGTCCGCCCCGACGCCGAGCGAAGGGCCGTGGCGCGGGCAGGCGTCGATGGCCCAGTCGTCCTCGGACACCCGCTTGGGGGCTAGGGGCGCGTCATCCTTGACTTTCGCCACCACATGGTCGCGCAGATTGCGGCCGAACACATGGCGCCATGCCAGCAGCGGGGTGCCGTCCCTGTCCAAGGCCATGGCGAGACGGCAGCAGTCGCAGGCGTAATCGGCCTTGATGGCCTTGCCGGTGAAGCTGGCCCCGTCGTCGTCGGACCATGCCAGCGCCACGCCGGTATCGTTGTAGTCCTGGCCGGCGGCCTTGGCGGCGATCCGGTTGCGGGTGTCGAGCCAGGCGGCGGTGATGCGGCCGGACGGCGCTTGCACCAAGGTCTCGAAGCGCTGTCCGATGCCGTCCAGCATGGGCTGGGGCTTGGCGAAGCTGTGGCCGCCGTCGGTGGAGCGGGTGAAGAAGACCTTGCCGTTGTAGCGGTTGTCCATCCGCTGGGCATAGATCGCCACCAGGGCGCCGCTCCTGGTCGCCAGCAGCTTTGGCCGTGCCTCGCCGTTGTCGTCCATGGCCTCGGCCGGATCGGAGACGGCGACCGGGGCGGCGAAGCTGGCGCCTTTGTCGGCCGAAGCCGAAACATAGACCCGGCCCGCGGCCGACCAAATGATCCACATGCGCCCGTCGGCCCCAAAGGCCGGTGTCGCCGACTTGGCGCAGCGCAACGAGACCTCGGCGCATTTGGGCTGGGCGGCGGGCTTGGCCTCGTGCCCGTCATGGGCCGAGGCCGGGGCCGGGGCCGCCAGCAGCCCGGCGGCGAGAAGAATGGCAAGGCGGATCATGGCGTGCTCCGGGGACGAGTATTGCAAGACCTCATACAGAAGAACGGGCCTCGGTTCAAATGAACTGGCGGCAACTCATTGATCTTAAATATATTTATTAGAAATGATGCATATTGTGTGCGTGATTGACACCGCCAAGGCGAATCCCTGATAGTGCGCCCCAGTCGCAGGCCGAATGCAAGAGCGATCGACCATGAGAGTGATGGGTTCTGCCCATAGCGGATTGATGCGGGCGGTGCGGGCCAAGTGGCTTTGCGTCATTCGTCTGCTGCTGCTCGCCCTCTCGCTGCAACTGCTGATGCCGTTCACCGGCTTGGTCGGCTTGGGGCACGCCACCGCCCTCGAAGCCGACCTTAACGCCTCGCTGTGCCATGATGGCGGAGCAAACGGTGCTCCGCTCGCCGATGGCGATGGCGCCGCCGTCAACCATTGCATCTTCTGCCTGCCGCTGGTGGGCGGCCATGCCATCAACCTCGACGAGTCCGTTCCCGCCGCTCCCATGGCCGGGGTGGCAGTCGTGGTTCGTCCGATGGACCATATCGGCCCATTGGGCGAACGGCGTGATTTCGCTTTCGCGCGCGGTCCTCCCGCCTTTTCCCAGACCATCTAACCGTACTGGCCGCCGGGACTCTCTCCCGGCCGGTTCCAGCGTCTGTGAAATCACCGTCGAGGACATGTCATGATCACCCAACCTCCCCTGATTGCCCGCTTGCGGGCATCGACCGCCGCCTGCGCGCTGCTTTCCATGCTGGCGGTGACTCCAAGCCTCGCCGTCGCCGACGAGGCCGAGCAAATGCTGCCCGACATGGTGGTGCGCGACAGCGCCAGTCCGCTGGAAAAGTACAAGCTGCCCAACACCACCGTCGGCGTCACGGCGGAACGGCTGGCCGATACCGTCAACGTCATGGATACCGAGGACGCGGTCAAATACATGCCGAGCCTCGGCGTGCGCAAGCGCAACAACGGCGATACCCAGTCCATCCTGATGACGCGGACTTGGGGCTACAGTTCCAGCGCCCGCACCCTGGTCTTCGCCGATGACGTGCTGATCTCGGCCTTGATCGCCAATGACAATTCCCGTGGCGGTCCCCGCTGGGGGATGGTGGCGCCAGAGGAAATCGAGCGGGTCGATATGGTCTATGGCCCCTTCGCCGCCCAGCATCCCGGCAATGCCATGGGCGGCGTGCTGCAGATCGCCACCCGCATGCCCGACAAGTTGGAAGCCAGCTTCAAGCAGACCGAATCATTGCAGCCGTTCTCGCTTTACAATACGCGGGATCTCTATCGCACCGACCAGACCAGTGCCACGATCGGCAATCGGCTCGGCAATTTCTCGTTCTTCCTTAGCGGCAATACCGCCCACAGCCAAAGCCAACCTCTGACCATGATCACCAACGGGTCGAGCACGACGCCCACCGGTGCCGTCAGCGGCACCATCGTCGCCAAGAACAAATCCGGCGCCCCCGCCAATGTGGTGGGCGTCGGCGGTTTGTTGCAGACCGAGATGGACACGCTGAAGGCCAAGATGGCCTATGACTTCACCCCGGAGCTTCGGGCGGCCTATACATTCGGCTTTTGGCAGAATAACGGCCGTTCGCGGGTGGAGTCCTATCTGAAGGATTCAAACGGTGTTTCGACACTGGGCAATGTCTCCGGTTTTGCGTCTTCCAACTATAAGCTGGAACAGGCCCAGACCTCGCACGCGCTCTCGCTGAAGTCGGACACCAAGGGCTTCTGGGATTTCGACGCGGTGGCGACCCATGTCCAATACGACCATGATCGTCAAGCCGCGCCGTCGACGGTGGTGGGAAACACTTTTTCAGACCGAGGGCAGTCCACGCATATGGACGGCACCAATTGGTCGACGGTGGATCTCAAGGGTATCTGGCGGCCCGAGGGCAAGGGCGGCGACCACGAGGTCAGCTTCGGCGCCCATTACGACCGCTATATTCTCGTCGCCACGGTCTACGGCCTGCGCAACTGGAACTCGGAAAACAATGTCACCGGCAAGCTGTCCGACGGTCGCGGCAACACCCAGACCTCGGCGGGTTGGGTGCAGGAGTCCTGGGCCTTCGCGCCTGGATTCCGGGCGACATTGGGCGGCCGCTACGAGTCCTGGACCGCATTCGACGGCTACAACGCCACCACCAATGGGCTCAGCAGCATTCAGCCAGGCCGCGATGCCACCGCGTTTTCGCCAAAGGGTTCGCTGTCGTGGGAATTCGTGCCGCAATGGTCTGTGACCGGCTCGGTCGGCCGCGCCACCCGCTTTCCCACGGTTTCGGAATTGTATTTCGTGGCTGGGTCCGGAACCAGCCAGGTCATTCCGAATTCGGTTCTCCGCCCCGAACGGGAGACCAGCTATGAACTGGCCCTCGAAGGCGGTGTCGGCGACGGCAAGGTCCGATTGTCCTTCTTCCAAGAGGACGTGGCCAAGGCCATCATTGCGCAGAATTCCTTCCTCAACGGTGTTTCCACCTCTTATAACCAGAACGTGGACCAGATACGGAATCGCGGCTTCGAACTGGCGGCCGAGCAGCGCAATCTGGTGTTCGACGGCTTCGACCTTCAGGGCAGCTTCACCTATCTGGACGCCAAGATCATTCGCGACCCCACCTGGAGCGGCGGTACCCAAGTGGTGGGCAAGCGGGTGCCCAACATCCCCGATATGAAAGCCACCATGGTCGCCACCTATCGCCCCACCGAGGAATGGGCGTTGACCGGCGCCGCCCGTTATCAGGGCAAGATGACCACGACCTTGGACAACACCGATTATGTCGGCCATGTCTACGGCGCCTTCGACCGCTTCTTCGTGATGGATGTGCGGGCCCGCTACAAGCATAATGAAAACCTTGAAGGCGCCATCGGCATCGACAATGTCAATAACGCCAAGTACTGGGAATACCACCCCTTCCCGCAGCGGACATTCATCGCCGAAATGAAGATGAAGCTCTAGCCATGTATCAGGCCCGGCATCAGCGGTCATCGTCGCGCATCACCGGTCTGGCGATGGTGGTCTTGCTGCATGCCGGGGTGGTCTACGCCCTGGTCAACGGGCTGGGGCACAAGGTGGTCGAGGTGCTGCGCCAGCCGCTCGAGACCAAGATCATCGTCGAGATCAAGCCACCGGCGCCGCCCAAGGTGGAGCCGCCGCCGCCGCCGCCGCCAAAGGCCGCGCCGCCGCCCAAGCCTGCCTATGTTCCACCGCCTGAAATCCGCGTGGCCCAGCCGGTGCAGAACGCCATTACGGCGGTGACCGAGATCAAGCCGACGGAACCTGAACCGGTGGTCGTCGCACCGGCCCGGCCAGCGGTGGAAGGGGTTCGCTCCGCCGCCGCCTTGGACGCTTCTCGTACCTGCCGTCCGCCGCAATACCCGGCGGTCTCGCGTCGCAACGGGGAAAGCGGGGCGGTGACCCTGAAATTCCTCATCGACGTGGATGGATCGGTGCTCGACAGCAGCGTCGATGCCTCCAGCGGCTATTCCAGGCTGGACGAAGCGGCCGTCCAGGCCCTGTCGCTGTGCCAGTTCAGGCCCGGAACCGTGGACGGCAGGCCCGAGCGGTCCTGGGCCCGCATGCGCTATGTCTGGAAGCTGAATTGAGTTTCAAACCCGGAGAAATCACCATGTCGCTTCTCACTCGCCTGGCCGTCGCGGCGACCATGACGTCCTTCGTCGGCGCCCGAGCCTGGGCCAACCATGTGGGCGACGCGGCCCCGGTCGCCAAGCAGATCGTGGACAATCCCTATGGCCTCGATGCGTTGTGGGCCCAGGGCGACATCGTGTCGCGTTCGACCCTGATCATCCTGGTCATCATGTCCATGGCCACCTGGTACATCCTGATCACCAAGCTGTTGGAGCAAGTCCGGCTGATGCGGGCGGCCAAGGCGGCAGGGGGTGGATTCTGGAAAGCCGATTCCGTCGCGGCGGGCGTCGCCGCTCTGAAGGAGGACAGCCCGTTCCGCTTCATCGCCACCACCGGCATCGATTCGGCGCGCCATCACGAAGGCTCGCTGACCGAGAAGATCGACCTGCACACCTGGGTGACCATGTCCATCCAGCGCGCCGTGGACGAGATTGTCGGCGATCTCCAGGGCGGGCTGGCGGTATTGGCGACCATCGGTTCCACCGCGCCCTTCGTTGGGCTGTTCGGCACCGTCTGGGGTATCTACCACGCCCTGACCGCCATTGGCATCGCGGGCCAGGCGGCCATCGACAAGGTGGCGGGACCAGTGGGCGAGGCCCTGATCATGACCGCCCTGGGTCTGGCCGTGGCGGTGCCTGCGGTGCTGGGCTACAACCTGCTGGTCCGCCGCAACAAGCTGGCGGCCGACAAGGTGCGCGCCTTCGGTTCCGACCTCCATGCGGTGCTGCTGGCGGGTAGGGCCTGAGCCATGGCGTTCAATGCCCCTCGGGACGACGACGAGATGATGGCGACCATCAACACCACGCCCTTGGTGGACGTGATGCTGGTGCTGCTGATCATCTTCCTGATCACCATTCCGGTGGTGACCCATACGGTGCCCATCGATCTGCCGCGCGAGACCAACCAGCCGACCCAGACCGAGCCGCGGAACGTCACCGTCGCCATCGACCGGCAGGGCGAGGTCTATTGGAACCAAGAGCGGGTTCGGGACGGTCACGATCTTTTGGAGCGGGCGCGAGCCGCCGCCGCCCTGACGCCGCAGCCCGAGATCCATGTGCGGGGTGATCAGGAGGCGCGCTACGAGCCGGTGGGCCGGGTGGTCGCGGCCCTTCAGCGCGCCGGAATCGTCAAGCTGGGATTCATCACCCAGCCGCCGGATCGGGGAGGCTGAGCCATGTCCATCAATCTCGGATCGGGCAAGGATGAGCCGGAGGTGATGATCGACATCAACACCACGCCGCTGATCGACGTGATGCTGGTGCTGTTGATCATGTTGATCATCACCATTCCAATCCAGACCCATGCGGTGAAGCTGAATCTGCCCAACGGTCCGCCGCCGGTGGCCGATCAGCTGCCGATGGTCATGCGCATCGACGTCAATGCCGACGGCGTCATCCAATGGAACGGCGCGGCCTTGGCCGGGCGCGAGGATTTGGAGGCCCGTCTGCGCGAGGTGGCGGCCATGGCCGATCAGCCGGAATTGCACCTGCGCCCGCACAAGGACGCCGCCTACCGGCATGTGGCCATGGTTCTGGCCGAGGCGCAGCATCTGGGCCTGACCAAGATCGGCATCATCGGCGCCGAGCAGTTCGCGGAGTGAATCTTTGCGCCCGGCCCAGACCAGGGTTATAACCCGCCGGGATTGACCCGATCAGTGGGAGTGCCGCGTGGGGCGCAAGGATGTCAGGCGAATGCTGATGGGGCACAAGACGCCCCTGTGGGAACGCCCCTGGGTGCTGATTTCGCTCATGGTCGGTGTTCTGGTGGTGGGCGTCGGCCTCGGCGTCACCGTCGGCCGCTGGTCGGGCAAGGCGCCGCCTCCCGCCGCGCCCGCCCGCGTGGAACAGGCTCCCGCGCCGGTCATCGCGGCCGAGGCGCCCCCCGAGCGCCCGATTCGCGACGAGGAGCCCGACGATGCCCGCCCCCTGATCCAGCCGCCGCCGCCACGCCCGGACCCCGGTTCCACCGAGGCGCTGGAATTGGGCCACGCATCCGAAGTGGTGGTGGTGACCCGGCCGACGACGCCTGTGCCGCCGCCCTCGGCCAAATTGCCGCCCGCGGGCGCGGCGGTTTGGCTGCGCAACGCGGTGCCTTCGCCCAAGGTGAACGGGCGTCCCATGATCGCCGTCATCATCGACGATCTGGGGGTGGATCGCCGCCGCAGCGAGCGGGTGAACGCGCTGAAGGCCCCGTTGACCCTGTCCTACATGACCTATGCCGATGATCTGGCGCGTCAGACCGCCGACGCGCGTTCGCACGGCCATGAACTGATGGTTCACGTCCCCATGCAGCCGCAAAGCCCCACCTATGATCCCGGCCCCGAAGTGCTGGAAGTGGATCAGTCGCCCGACGAGATCCGCCGCCGTCTGGATTGGGGGCTGTCGCGCTTCGACGGCTATGTGGCGATCAACAATCATATGGGCAGCCGCTTTACCTCCGAGGCGGCGGGTATGCGAGTGGTCATGGCGGAACTGCGCCGCCGAGGTCTGGCCTTCATCGATTCGGTGACCTCGGAAAAGACGGTGGGCGGCGAGTTGGCTCGCCAGTTCGGCGTGCCCTTCGCGACCCGCCATGTCTTTCTCGACAACGATCTGGGCGTCATCCATGTGCGGGCGCAACTGGCCAAGACCGAGGCCTATGCCCGCAAGCACGGCTTCGCCATCGCCATCGGCCATCCCCATGACGGCACCATCGAGGCGCTGTCGGGTTGGATCGGCGGTCTGGAGGCCAAGGGTTTCGTCCTGGTTCCGGTCTCCGCGATCATCAAATCGTCGCCCAACGGCTAGCTTGACCTTCCCCTGGTGGGAAGGTTCAAGATGCTCTCGTCACTCAAAGGGAGGATTGAAATGTCTGCGACCTATCGTGTTACCGGCATGACCTGCGGCGGTTGCGCCCGCTCGGTGGAATCGGCCATCAAGGCGGTGTCGGCCGATGCCAAGGTGGTGATCGATCTCGGGAAGGCGGCGGTGACCGTCGATGGCGCCACCGAGGCCCAGGTCAAGCAGGCGGTGGACGAAGCCGGTTTCGGTTTCGAGGGGAAGGCTTAGGTCTCTTCCATCCGGGCACTTTTGCGCAAAAGGTGAAGGCTGTCTTCCAGCGTGTCCATCTGGTGGTCCAGCCACCCACGCCCAAGCATGCCGCTCAGGGGCCAAGCGCCGCATCGGGTCGAGCGCGACGCGATTTCACATTCATAGGCGACGATCAGGGCTTGGATCTGGCGTTGGCGTGACGGTTTCGGCAACAGGTCGAGAAAGGCCATCTTCAACCTGACGCCCACTTGGCCAAAGGCGCTGAGGGGCGCGTGCACCGGGCGGGCCAGCAATTGAGCAAGGCAAAACCGACCCGGTGGGGTCAGCATGATGCGGCCGTCTTGCTCGTCGAGAAAGCCGCCTTTCGCCATCTCATCGACATTGTCGGCGATGACCTCGAAGACCGGTTGCCAAAGGCAGCCAGCAAGGGATTCCACGGCCGAGGCGATGGAGTCCAGGGTGATCGGCCCACGCTCGGCCGCGCCCAGGGCCGCCAGCCAGATGTAGTCCGATGCGGTGAGCGGCGTGCCGGAGCGCAAGGTCTGATGATCGACGAAGCCCATGATCCCCTCCATATGCAAATAAGAATTAATCGCAACTTGTCACAAGGCGTCCGCCAAGGCAAGACCTTTTGCGCGATGAAATCGCATCGACCTTTCAGGGGGGAACGCCGCTCTGGCCCATGGCGTTCGGCCGATGAAACGACTCTTATGGAATGCGGGCGAGACGCCCGCGCTCCAAACAGCGCGCCACTCTCGGAGCGCGGGCGTCTCGCCCGCATTCGCGCTACTGCTTGCTCAGGGTGTAGTCGATGGCGTCCTCGGCGGCGCGGACCAGGGCGCGGGCCTTGTTCATGCATTCCTCATGCTCGGACAGCGGTACCGAATCGGCGACGATTCCGGCGCCCGCCTGGACATACATGGTGCCGTCCTTGATCAAGGTGGTCCGGAGCGCGATGCAGGTGTCCATGTTGCCGTTGCCGTCGAAATAGCCGATGGCCCCGGCATAGAACGAGCGGCGCTCGGTCTCCAACTCGTCGATGATCTCCATGGCGCGGATCTTGGGAGCGCCCGAGGTGGTTCCGGCCGGGAAGCCCGCCATCAGCGCGTCCATGGCGTCGCAGCCCTGTCGAATCTGGCCTTCCACGTTGGAGACGATATGCATGACGTGGGAGTAGTACTCGACGCCCATCTTCTTGGTGACCTTGACTGAGCCGATGGAGGCGACGCGGCCCACATCGTTGCGGCCCAGGTCCAGCAGCATAAGATGTTCGGCCAGTTCCTTGGGATCAGCCAGCAGATCGGCGGCCAGCTCCTCGTCCTCGCCCGGTGTCTTGCCGCGACGGCGGGTACCGGCGATGGGGCGGATGGTGACCTTGTCGTCCCGGAGGCGGACGAGGATTTCCGGGCTGGAGCCCACCAACTGGAACTCGCCGAAATCCAGGAAGAACAGGAAGGGGCTGGGGTTCAGGCGGCGCAGCGAGCGGTAGAGCGAGAACGGCGGCAGCTTGAACGGCACCGCCAGGCGCTGGGACAGCACCACCTGGAAGATGTCGCCCGCCGCGATGTAGTCCTGTGCCTTCTCCACCATGGCGCAGTAATGCTCGGGCGAGACGCCGGGCACCGGGATCGGCTGGTGATCGTCGCGGCTTCCGCCCACATAGGCGTTGGGAAGGGGTGATTCCAGGGTCTCGACCACGTGGTCAAGGCGCTCCATGGCCAGATCCCAGGCGGCCTGGGCATCCATGCCCTGGCGCGGCCAGATGGAGGCGACGGCGGTCAGGGTGCCGTTGACGTTGTCGAACACCGCCATGATGGTGGGGCGCATGAAGATGCCGTCGGGCACCTTGATGGGATCGGGATTGTCGTCGGGCAGGGTTTCCACCAGCCGGACCATGTCATAGCTCATATAACCGATCAGGCCTGCCGACATGGGAGGCAGATGGGCTGGAGCGTCGATGGCGCATTCAGCCACCAGGGCGCGCAGGCTGTCCAGCGCCCCCGACGCCTCGGCGACCGGGCAGGGGACGAAGGCGCCCGTCTTGGAGCGGGCATTGCGGTTGATCCAGGCCTTGTCGCCCTCGCACTTCCAGATCAGATCGGGCTTCATGCCCAGGATGGAATAGCGGCCGCGCACGGCACCGCCTTCCACCGATTCCAGCAAGAAGGCGTTGGGCTGCCCGTTGGCCAGCTTGAGGAAGGCGGAAACCGGGGTCTCCAGATCGGCAACCAAAATCCGCCACACCACCTGGGCCTTGCCCGACTCATAGGCGGAGGCAAAGGCGGAAAAGTCGGGTTGCGGACTCATGGCTATTCTTCGCGGGTCAACTGGGGACGGTCCACCTTGACCCCGAAAGTGACGTTCAGGGCCGCGATGTACTGATCGGTGATATCTCCGGCCACCGCTTGGGAGACACGGCGGCGGGCGGCCTCGGTGACGGCCTGGTTGGCTTTGGGATCGAATTGGACGATCTTGGCCAGCCTTGCCACCAACGTGCCGGCCTGCAAGGTTCCGAGCGCCACGCCGCCGGTCTGGGCGCGGAACAATTCGGCGGCCAGCGGCGGCGGCAAGATGGTGCCCTCGGTGCTCTCGCGCGAGAAGGGCTTGGAGGTCTCCACCTTCAAACCGGCCGCCTGGGCGACGGCGGTCATGCTGTCCCCGGCGCGCAGGCGTTCGACCAGCTTATCCGCCTTGGCGCGGGCCTGCTCGTGGCGACGTTCCGCCTGCCAATTGGCCTGAACCTCGGCCTTGATATCGGCCAGCGGGCGCGGCGCGGGCGCGGTGACGCCATCGACCCGCAACAGGAAGTAGCCGTTGTTGGGAACCTCGGTCAGCGGGCTTTCCGTGCTCTGATCGGTGTGGAAGGCCACGTCAAGGAACTGATCCGATTTGGGCAGATCGGCCACCGGCTTGCCGTTGATGCCGCGTCCCTGGGCATCGACCACCGGGAATTTGGTCAGCTTCAGGTTGAAGCGCTGGGCGGCCTCTTCCAGGCTGGCGCCGCCGCCCAGGGCGTCTTCCACCTTGTTGGCAAGCTCGGAGAGTCCGTCCAGCGCCCTTTCGCGGCGCAGATCCTGTTCGAGCTGTCCCTTGACCTCGGTCCAGGGGCGCAGGCGGCCGGGCTGAATTTGATCGACCTTGACCACATGCCAGCCCAACTCAGTCTTGATGGGCTGGCTGGTGGCACCGGCGGGCAGCCGGTAGACCGCCTCGGCGAGGCCGTCGGGCAGATCGCGCTTTTCCACGCTTCCCAGGTCGATGATCTGGCTGTCCAGCGCCTTGGCGATGGCGTCCAGCCCCTGACCGGCGGTCACCATGTCGGCGGCCTTGGCCACGGCGGACTGGCTTTCCAGCACGATCTGGGTCACATGACGGCGTTCGGGCGTGTTGAACTCCTCCTGCCGCTGTTGATAGGCCTCGCGGACCATCATTTCGTCGACCTCGACCCCGCCGGACACATCGGCGGGACGCAGCAGCAGCACCGTCAAGGCCCGGTATTCCGGCGCCATGAAGCGAGCGGTGTTGTCCTTGTAATAGGCATCGAGAACCGCCGGTTCCGGCGCGGCGGGCAGCGGCACGGAATCGTCGCGGACGATCATGGTCTCGGCGATCCGGCGCTCTTCGCGCCAGAGCAGCAGCGGATCGACCATGGCGGTCGGCGCGGCGATTCCCGCCGCCACGCTTTCGGCCATCTGGTTGCGGATCATGCCGACCCGCTCCGAGCGCATGAAGCTGTCCTCGGAATAGCCGACCCGGCTGAGCCGACTGCGGAAGGTGTCGCGGTCGAACTGACCCGAGGCATTGCGGAAGGCGGGATTGGACGCGATGCGGCGCAAGATGGTCTCGTCATTGGCGGCAAGGCCCAGCGAGCGGCCCGCCTCGTCGACCAGGGTCCGGGCGATCAGCGAATCGATGGTGCGGTCCATGATGCCCATCTTGCGGGCTTCCTCGGCGGTGAGCTTGCCGCCGAACAGCGGCTGCAGGCGCTCCACCTCTCGTTTGAACTCGGTCACGACCTCGCCCGCCGAGATGGCGGTCTTGCCCACCTCGATGGCCGGGCCGCGTCCGCCGCCGCCGCGGATGACGTCGCCGACGCCCCAGGCCACGAAGCTGAGGGTCAGGAGGGCAAACAGCAGCTTGACCACCCAGGTCTTGGAGGCTTTGCGAAATACGTCCAGCATCGGATTCGACGGAGTCCCGGAGAAAAAGGTAGCGGAGCGGCGCTCCCCCCTGGGGGCCACTCTGCAAGGCAGCGGGCATCATAAGGGGGGGGGAGGGGGGCCGCAACACGGAAGTGTCACGGCCTTGGTCGAAGAGGTGACGAAATCCTCTTGCGGGCGAACCTCACAAAATGCGTATATAATGAAAATCGAAGGTAAGCCGGTCGTCATTTAAGAGCCGGTCCTCAAACCAAACCCGGGGGAGTCCATGTCCGTCAAGCCGCTCTACATCATGCTGTGCTCGGGCGAGCACGAGAAAGTCCAGTTGGCCGCCATGATCGCCTCGGTGGCCGCCGTCTCCGACCGTCCGGTCGAGGTCTTCGTCACCATGAACGCGCTGCTGCCGTTCGAGCGCGGCCTAAGCGCCGAACAGCGCTATCAGGGCGGTCATTTCCACGAGCTGTTCATGACCAAGAACGTGCCCGACGCCATCGAGCTGTTCAGCCAGGGCAAGATGCTGGGCGAGATGAAGATGTGGGCCTGCTCCCTGGTGCTCGATCTGAAGCACTGGGACTGCGATACTCATCTCGCCGAGGATCTGTTCGACGGCCCCATGGGGCTGGCCAAGTTCCTGGCCGACGCCGAATCCGGCGAACTCATCTCCATCTGACCCAACGACCTGCAAGAAGGATCTCTACCATGGCCGAACGCCAGAAGATCGACGCCCGCGGAGCATTCTGCCCAGGGCCGCTGATGGAACTGATCGCCGCCCTGAAGCTCGCCGCCGTCGGCGACGAGGTGGATCTCTGGTCGTCGGACAAGGGCTCCGCTTCCGATATTCCCGCCTGGTGCGCCAAGGTCGGCCATGCCGTGGTCGAGTCCAGCGAGCACGACGGCTATTGGAGCGTGGTGGTGCGCAAGGCCAAGTAGGGTTAGAGTTAGCTTCCGCAATTCAGGGGACGCCTCGCGGCGTCCCTTAAGGCCGCACAGACGGCCGTTTTCAATACGACCAAATCATTGCTTCCGAGGGAGGGAGTTCATGTCCAAGACCATTTTGATCGTTGGTGGCGGTCTGTCCGGCACCATCGTCGCCAACGGCCTGTGCCGTCAGATGGGTGGCGAGTTGCGTTCCGGCGCTCTCAACATCACCATGCTGGGTACCACCGAGACCCATATGTATCAGCCCGGCCTGCTTTACGTGCCGTTCGGCCGCATGCGCGAGGCGGAGCTGTTCCGCGACCAGCGCAAGGTGCTGGACAAGCGGGTCAACTTCTTCGTCGATCCCGCCAAGCATATCGACGTGGAGAAGAATCAGGTCACCACCGAGGCGGGCCGCACCTTCAAATACGACTATCTGGTGCTGGCGTCCGGCTCGCGCATCATGCCGCAGAACATTCCCGGCATGAAGGAAGGCGGCCATTGGTTCTACGATCTGGACGGCGCCCGCAAGCTGCGCGACGCTCTGAACGACTTCCAGGGCGGCAAGATCATCATCAACGTCAACGCCCCCCACAAATGCCCGGTGGCGCCGCTGGAAGCCGCCTTCATGCTGCAGGAATTCCTCAAGGGCAAGGGCCTGTGGGAGAAGACCGAGCTGACCTATACCTATCCCATCGGCCGCCTCCACGCGCTGGAGCCGGTGGCCCATTGGGCCAAGCCGGAATTCGACCGCCTCGGCATCAAATACGAGACCTTCTTCAATACGGAAAGCGTCGATCCGGAAAAGAAGACCATCACCTCCATGGAAGGCAGCACGCTGCCCTATGACCTGCTGATCACCATTCCGCCCCATCAGGGCGCCCAGGTGATCGACGATTCGGGCTTGGGTAAGGGCGGCTGGGTGCCGACCAACACCAAGACCCTGTATCGCGAGGGATCGACCAATGTCTTCGTGGTCGGCGACACCACCAATATCCCCATCTCCAAGGCTGGCTCCACCGCCCATTTCGAGGCCGACGTCACCATCGACAATCTGGTGTCGCTCTGCCAGGAAAACCGCTTCGCCCGCGAATACGACGGCAAGGTGTTCTGCTTCGTGGAAACCGGTTTGGGTTCGGGCACCTATGTGTGGTTCAACTACACCACGCCGCCCAATCCCGGCCCGCCGTCGCAGATGATCCACTGGTTCAAGCTGGCCTATAACCGGTTGTACTGGCTGTCGGCTCGCGGCCTGCTGTAGGGAGGGCGTCATGACCGATATCCCGAAGATCGACATCCCCAAGGTGGATGAAATGGCGCGTCTGGCCCAGGGCGTCCGCGACGCCCTGTCCGACAGCATGGTCGAGCGCGTCACCGCCACCGCCGGCAATGCCCTGGAGGTGGTGGACAAGCTGAACGACCCGGACGTCAAGGACGGGATCATGACCCTGCTTGACGCCTTGGGCACCCTGCATCGGACCGGGGCCTTGCAAACCCTGATCGACGCCATGTTCATGATTCACGCCATGCGCTCGGCGGCCACCGATTCCATGGTGGACCGGGCCTTCGCCTTCATCGAGCACATGGCCAACAACCTAGGGACCGAGGATCTGGCCACCCTGGCGCACGAAGCCAAGGGCGCCATGGAGGACGCCATCGACTCCTGCAACATCCCCGGCGGCGGCGGCGGCCTCATGGGCACCGTGCGCATGCTGTCGCAGAAGGAGACCCAGGAAGCCCTGCGCTTCATGCTGTCCTTCTCGTGCTCGCTCAAGAAACGGGCGGTCTATCTGGCCAAGTCGCCGCAGGTCTGAAGACGGTGCTCGTACCAAGACGTTGGGGCGGAACCGGCAGCGGTTCCGCCCTTTTCGATGCTACAGGCCCAGCCCGCGGCTGATATGCTCGGACAGGAAGCGGGCGGCGGGCCCGGCGGTGGGCGCGAAGGCGACCGCCACCTCGACGTCGCTCAGCGGCGGCAAGGCGGATCCGCCGACGTCCATCACATCGCCGTCCAGACAGGTTTTCGGCAAGACGCCAAGCCCGAGACCGGCGACGATGGCGGCACGGACACCTTCGGCCGAGGGGGAGGTGAAGGCGATGCGCCAGCGCAGCCCGGCGTCTTCCAGCGCCGTCAATGCCGCCCGGCGGTAGGCGCAGGACTCGGGGAACAGAACCAGCGGAATCGGCTGATCGAGGTCCGGGCTGGCGGCGCGGTTGCCGACCCAGCGCAACTGCTGGCGCGCCACCGCATCCCCTTCGCCCGTCGCCGCCTCCCGCTTGAAGAAGGCCACGTCCAGACCGCCGTCGCGAAGTTTGGCCCGCAAGACGTCGGATACGTCCGAGACCACGTCCAATTCCACCCCGCCATGGGCGGCCTGGAAACGGCGCAGCAGATCGGGAAAGTCCATGTCGAGGAAATCGGCCGGGACTCCCAGCCGAACCCGCCCGGTCACCGCCGAAGCCGTCATGGCCCGCCACGCCGATTCATTGAGATCCACCATGCGCCGGGCGAAGGGCAACAAGGTGCGGCCGTCCTCGGTCAGCCCGTCCACCCGCCCTTGGCGTCGCAGCAGCAGGGCCTTGCCCAGCACGCGTTCCAGCCGCGCCAGTTGCAGGCTGACGCCCGACTGGGTGCGGCCGACGCGGGTGGCGGCCTTGGAAAAGCTCATGGTCTCCACCACCGCCACGAAGGCCCGTAATCCGTCGATATCCAGCGAATGGGTCATGAAATTACGATAGTATATTATGATGCGCCTGAAAACTCGTTTTGCTTATGATTGAGGCTTGGTCATGCTGGCCCGGTGATTTTCCCATGGAGGCCGTCATGACCAGTCCCATTCTCAGCCGCCGCGCCCTCTTGACCGCCGGATCGGTCCTCACCGTCGCCGCCTGCGCCGGACCCATGGTCGGCGGCGCCGATGGATTGGGCCATGCGCGGCGGGGCAGGGGAGCCGAGCCGGTGGTGGTGCTGCACGAATGGCTGGGCGATCACGTCAATTACGACCCGGTGCTGCCCTATCTGTCGGAGGATCGCTACACCTACACCTTCGCCGATCTGCGCGGATACGGCTGGTCCAAGGGGATGGCGGGGCAATATTCGGTCAAGGAAGCCGCCGCCGACGTGCTGGCGCTGATGGATCGCTATGGCCATGCCCGTTTCCATGTGGTGGGCCATTCCATGTCGGGCATGATCGCCCAGTATCTTGCCCTTATCGCCCGCGAGCGGGTCATCAGCGTGGTGGCCATTTCGCCGGTCCCCGCTTCGGGATTCAAGACCGACGAAGCGGGGTTGAAGCGTCTGATCGCGGTGATCGACGACGACGCGGCCGCCCGGGCGGCCATGGAGGCGCGCACCGCCAAGCGCTACGAGGCGGCCTGGCTGGACCGCAAGTTGGGCATCGCCCGCCAGGCGGCGACGCGGGACTCCATGCTGGGCTATCTCGGCATGTTCACCGGCACCGACTTCTCCGCCGAGGCCAAGGGCCTGCCCACGCCGCTGACCGCCATCGTGGGCGAGCACGACATTCCGCTCTATCGCGAGGACTCGGTGCGCAAGCTGTTCGCGCCGCTTTACCCCAATTTCGCCGTCTCGGCGGATCGCGAGGCCGGGCACTACGCCATGCTGGAAACGCCGGTCCTGCTGGCCGCCCTGGTGGAACGCGCCCTGGCCAACCCGCCCGGCGGCAAGGGATAATCGCGCATTTCGCCTGGAATCGGTTCCGCCCCGCTTGTTCTGATGGTATATGGGCGTCGGACTTTCGGGAGGAGCATCCACATGACCACGCGTCGCAAACTGATCGCCGGCAATTGGAAGATGAACGGGCTGAAGGCCGACGGCCTGGCGCTGGCCAGGGGCATCGTCGACAAGCTGAAGACCGCTCCCGCTCCCGCCTGTGATCTGCTGGTCTGTCCTCCCACCTCGCTGGTGGCCCTGGTGGCCGAGGCGGTGGGCGGTTCCGCCCTGGCGGTGGGCGGCCAGGATTGCCACGCCAAGGCCAGTGGCGCCCATACCGGCGATACCGCCGCCGTGGCCCTGGCCGATCTCGGCTGTGCCTATGTCATCGTCGGCCATTCCGAGCGCCGCACCGACCACGCCGAGACCGACGCGGTGGTCAAGGCCAAAGCCGAGGCCGCCCTGGCCGCCGGGATGATCGCCATCGTCTGCATCGGCGAGACCCTGGCCCAACGCGACGCCGGTCAGACCATCGAGATCAACCGGTCGCAGCTGCGGGGCTCGCTGCCCGAGGGCTCCAACGCCACCAACACCGTCATCGCCTACGAGCCGGTCTGGGCCATCGGCACCGGCCGGGTGGCGACCCCCGCCCAGGCACAGGAGGTTCACGCCGCCATCCGGGCAGAACTGGTCCAGAAACTGGGTGCCGATACCGCCGGTCGCATGCGCATCCTCTACGGCGGTTCCATGAAGCCGGACAACGCCAAGGAACTGCTGGCGCTGCCCGACGTCGACGGCGGCCTGATCGGCGGCGCCGCCCTCAAGGTGGCCGATTTCTGGGCCATTGCCGAGAGTTGTTGATCCCTGCGGGCGGGACGCCCGCGCTCCAAAGACCGGTTCGGGCGGGACGCCCGCGCTCCAAAGACCAGTTCGGGCGAGACGCCCGCGCTCCCTGAAATCGAGTCCCGTTCGGAACGTTCCGCCCCGGATCATTTACATGGAGCGCGGGCGTCTCGCCCGCATTCTTTCGGCGGCAGAGGGAATTACCGGCGGCGGCAACTTTGCACTAGCCAACCTCCGCCGTCGGGTCTAAAAACGCCCCAACATTCTTTCATCGCCCGGCTGCGGTTCCGATAGGGACGCGCATTCGGGCGGCCAATTTTCCGGTGGTTGCGCCATGGACGTCTTTCCGATCATTCTCGCCATTCATCTCATCGTCGCCATCTCGCTGGTGGGTGTGATCCTGCTGCAGCGGAGCGAGGGCGGGGCGCTGGGAATCGGTGGCAGCGCCGGTGGCGGATTGATGAGCGGCCGCGCCGCTGGCAATCTGCTGACGCGGACCACCGCCATCCTGGCCGGAACCTTCTTCGTCACCAGCCTGTCGCTGTCGCTGTTGGCCAATTCGCGCTCGGGCGGCGGTTCCGCCTTTGATAAGATCAACGACGTGGCTCCGGTGGCGGCTCCCGCCGCTCCGGCCGCGCCGGCCGAGCCCAGCGCGCCGCTGGCGCGCTAGGAATCGGCACGAATGGGGGGAGGCCGTCCCTGATGGGCGGCATCCGCGTGGGGAACCAGGAATCAAGGGCTAAGGCCAGATGACGCGCTTCATCTTCATCACCGGCGGCGTGGTTTCTTCCTTGGGCAAGGGGCTGGCGTCGGCGGCGCTGGGTGCTTTGTTGCAGGCGCGCGGCTTCAAGGTCCGCCTGCGCAAGCTGGACCCCTATCTCAACGTCGATCCGGGCACCATGAGCCCCTATCAGCACGGCGAGGTCTATGTCACCGACGACGGCGCCGAGACCGATCTGGATCTGGGCCATTACGAGCGCTTTACCGGCGTGGCGTCGCGCAAGAGCGACAACATCACCACCGGGCGGATCTATTCCAACGTGATCGCCAAGGAGCGGCGCGGCGACTATCTGGGCGCCACCGTGCAGGTGATCCCGCACGTCACCGACGCCATCAAGGAATTCATCAAGAGCGATCTCACCGACGAGGATTTCTGTCTGTGCGAGATCGGCGGCACCGTCGGCGACATCGAAAGCTTGCCCTTCCTGGAAGCCATTCGCCAGTTGGGCAACGAGTTGGGCCGCCAGAAGGTGATGTTCGTGCATCTGACCCTGGTGCCCTATATCCCGTCCGCCGGTGAGTTGAAGACCAAGCCGACCCAGCATTCGGTCAAGGAACTGCTGAGCGTCGGCATCCAGCCCGACATGCTGATGTGCCGTTGCGACCGGGAAATCCCCGAAGGCGAACGCCGCAAGATCGCCCTGTTCTGCAACGTGGCCTCCGACGCCGTCATCGCCGCCCTGGACGTGGACAGCATCTATCAGGTGCCCATCAGCTATCACGAACAGGGCATGGATGGTGTGGTGTGCCGCCATTTCGGTCTCGATGCCCCGGCGCCGTCGCTCAAGCGCTGGAGCACCATCGTCGACCGTATCCGCCAGCCCGAGGGCGAGGTCACCATCGCGGTGGTGGGCAAGTATACCAGCCTGCTGGACAGCTATAAGTCGCTGGCCGAGGCGCTGCATCACGGCGGCATCGCCAACAACGTCAAGGTCCGTCTCAACTGGATCGACAGCCAGATCTTCGAGCAGGGCGACGTGGTCCAGCATCTGGAACCCTGCCACGGCATCCTGGTGCCCGGCGGCTTCGGCGAGCGCGGCGCCTTCGGCAAGGTGGAAGCGGTGCGTTTCGCCCGCGAGCGCGGGGTGCCCTATTTCGGCATCTGCTTCGGCATGCAGATGGCGGTGATCGAGGCGGCGCGCAATCTGGCCGGGATCAAGGACGCCAGCTCAACCGAATTCGGTCCCTGCGACAACGCGGTGGTCGGCCTGATGACCGAATGGATGCGCGGCAACAGCCTGGAAAAGCGCACCTCCTCCGGTGATCTCGGCGGCTCCATGCGCCTCGGCGCCTATGACTGCGACCTCAAACAGGGCTCTCGGGTGCGCGAGATCTATGGCGTCGGCCACATCAGCGAACGTCACCGCCATCGCTTCGAGGTCAATCTGGAATACAAGGGCGCCCTGGAAAAGACCGGCATGTCGTTTTCCGGCATGTCGCCCGACGGCGTGCTGCCCGAGATCGTCGAATTCCCCGCCCATCCGTGGTTCGTGGGCGTCCAGTTCCATCCCGAACTGAAGTCCAAGCCGTTCGAGCCACATCCGCTGTTCACCAGCTTCATCGCTGCCGCGGTCCGTCAATCCCGTCTGGTGTGAGGTCTTCCATGACCGCCAACCGTCATCATGTCGCCGTCCATCCGGACATCGTTCTCGGCAACGATCTGCCCCTGGTGCTCATCGCCGGGCCGTGCCAGATGGAAAGCCGCCAGCACGCCCTGGAATGCGCCACCGCGCTGAAGGAGATGGCGACGGCGGCCGGGATTGGGCTGATCTACAAGTCGTCCTTCGACAAGGCCAATCGCACCTCGCTGGCGGGCAAGCGCGGCATCGGGCTGGAAAAGGCGCTGCCCATCTTCGCCGAGATCCGCCAGGCCCTGGGCATTCCGGTGCTCAGCGACGTCCATACCGAGGAACAATGCGTCGCCGTCGCCGAGGCGGTGGACGTGCTGCAAATCCCCGCCTTCCTGTGTCGCCAGACCGACCTTCTGGTCGCCGCCGGGCGCACCGGGGCGGTCATCAACGTCAAGAAGGGCCAGTTCCTGGCGCCGTGGGACATGGCCAACGTGGCCTCCAAGATCGAGAGTACCGGCAATTCGCGCATCCTGCTGACCGAGCGCGGCGCCTCTTTCGGCTATAACAATCTGGTCACCGACATGCGCGCCCTGCCCATCATGGCCCAGACCGGCTGGCCGGTGATCATGGACGCCACCCATGCGGTGCAGGCGCCGGGCGGCCAAGGGAATTCCTCGGGTGGTGATCGCCGCATGGCGCCGGTTCTCGCCCGCGCCGCCGTTTCCATCGGCGTTGCCGGTGTCTTCGTGGAAACCCATCCCGACCCCGACAAGGCGCCGTCGGACGGCCCCAACATGATCCGGCTGGCCGACATGCCCGCCCTGATCGAGGTGCTGATGAAGATCGACGCCACCGCCAAGTGCTATCCCATCTCCATTGACTGATCCTTCTTCGTTTCCGCCCAGGGGAGAGTTCCGATGACCGCCATTATCGATATCCACGCCCGCGAAATCCTTGATTCCCGTGGCAATCCCACCGTCGAAGTGGACGTGGTGCTGGAGACCGGCGCCTATGGCCGCGCCGCCGTGCCGTCCGGCGCCTCCACCGGCGTCCACGAGGCCTGCGAACTGCGCGATGGCGACAAGGGCCGCTATCTCGGCAAGGGCGTCCAGAAGGCGGTGGATTCGGTCAACGGCGAGATCTACGACGCCCTGTCCGGCATGGACGTGGAAGATCAGGTGGTGATCGACAAGACCATGATCGACCTGGACGGCACCCCCAACAAGTCGCGCCTGGGCGCCAACGCCATCCTGGGCGTCTCGCTGGCCGCCGCCAAGGCCGCCGCCGAGGAAGCCGGGCTGCCGCTCTACCGCTATGTGGGCGGCGCTTTCGCCTCCATCCTGCCGGTGCCCATGATGAACATCATCAATGGCGGCGCCCATGCCGACAATCCCATCGACATCCAGGAATTCATGATCATGCCGGTGGGCGCGCCCACCTGCGCCGACGCCATCCGCATGGGCGCCGAGGTGTTCCATGCCCTGAAGAAGACCCTGAAGGACGCCGGTCACAACACCAATGTGGGCGACGAGGGCGGCTTCGCCCCCAACCTGAAGAGCGCCGAGATGGCGCTGGACTTCATCATGAAGTCCATCGAGACCGCCGGTTTCAAGCCGGGCGAGGATATCATGCTGGCCCTGGACGCCGCTTCGTCCGAGTTCTTCAAGGGCGGCAAGTACGTGATGGAAGGCGCCAAGAAGACCTTCGACCAGAAGGGCCTGGTGAAGTTCTACACCAAGCTGGTGAACGCGTACCCCATCATCTCCATCGAGGACGGCTGTGCCGAGGACGACCTGGAGGGCTGGGCCCTGCTGACCGAGGCGCTGGGGGCCAAGGTGCAGATCGTCGGCGACGATCTGTTCGTCACCAATCCCAACCGCCTGTCCATGGGCATCGACCAGGGCCTGGCCAATTCCATCCTGGTCAAGGTCAACCAGATCGGCACCTTGACCGAGACCCTGGAAGCCGTCGACATGGCCCATAAGGCGGGCTACACCGCCGTCATGAGCCACCGTTCGGGCGAGACCGAGGATTCCACCATCGCCGACCTCGCCGTCGCCACCAATTGCGGCCAGATCAAGACCGGCTCGCTGTCGCGTTCCGATCGCATCGCCAAGTACAACCAGTTAATCCGCATCGAGGAACAGCTGGGCGCGGGCGCCCGCTATGCCGGAAAGGCCATCATGCGCCGGTAGCATCCATGCTTCCTCCGTCCCCTTGATGGGGCGGGGTGACCATCAAAGAGAAGGGGGCGGCTATTCCGCCCCCTTTTTCATTTTTGCTGGACGTGATTTTGGGCGCGAGTGAGACTTCTTGCAGGATACCTCTAGGAGTGGATCGTCGGCCATGGTGGAAAGAACGCTGGAGAAGGTGATCTTCGCAAGCCGCTGGTTGCTGGCGCCGTTCTATCTCGGCCTGATCGGCGCCGTAATCATGCTTCTGATCAAGTTCATGCAGGAGTTCCTGCACGTGCTTCCGCATGTTCTGGAGATGAACGAGAACCAGACCATCTTGATGATGCTGTCCTTCATTGACCTTTCCCTTGCGGGAAATCTTTTGATGATCGTGATCTTCTCGGGCTACGAAAGTTTTGTTTCGAAGATCGATACCGGTGACAGCGAGGATCGTCCGGATTGGCTGGGAAAGGTTGATTTCAGCGCACTCAAAATCAAGCTGATCGCCTCGATCGTCGCTATTTCAGGGATCCACCTCCTCAAGGCCTTCATGGATCTTGAAAAGCAGAGCAAGGAAGATCTTGGCTGGATGGTCGGAATCTACATGGCGTTTGTTGTTTCCGGTGTCCTGCTGGCCTGGATGGATCGCCTGCACAATCAGTCCCATGGGGGGCATTGAGGGGGGCGTCTGATATTCTGCGGCCTGGGGGCTACCGCCTGTTAAAGTCCCAACACCCATGTTCACATAACGTTCACAGTGAAATTGTGAGGTTCCTCACACAAGTCACCGAATTGTGAGTCATTTCTGCAACAGTGATGACTCATGAACCAAAAAAGTGAATCTCTGGTGTCTTGACATATTGACGGCGGGAATCGGGGTGTGATTCCATCCGCTCATGTTACAAGAACTTCGCCGCCGCTGTGGTCATTTTGCTGGTCCGTTGATCGGGCTTTGTGCCGTGACCTATTTCGCTTATCACACTGTCGAGGGTGATCGCGGCGTGCTGGCCTATGTCCGGCTCAATAATGAAATCCTGGAAGCCGAGATGCGGCTGGCCAAGATTTCATCCGAGCGTCAGGAGATGGAGCATCGGGTGCTGCTGCTGCGGCCCGATCATCTGGATCCCGATATGCTGGAAGAGCGGGCGCGCATCATGCTCAATATGGGCCGTGATGGCGAAGTGGTCGTGTTCGACCGCAAGCGCGCCTTGTAGTCAGCGAAAGCCCGCATTCGATCCCCCATAAGGTCTTTACCCGATTGCCCGAAATAGGGGTGATGATACCTTCTGATTGATCGATAACTTGCGGTGGTGTTCGGTGAACCGGGACGCGAATTGCTTGCCCACGCGAATTCGTTCGGTGTTGTCTGCCATCAACGGCGGTGATTTTTCCGTCGTGGGGCGGCTGGTCGGCGATTCGGAGGGGTGCCGTCATCGCGATATCTGCGATGTGCAAGACGCCTGCCTACGGATCCATCGCGCTTTTCTTCCCCTGGTGCCGAAGTCGTAATTTCATCGGCTCTCCCCTTTCCATATTCAGCGTGACGCCCCACATCTGTTGGGGCCTTTGGCGTTGTGCCGGGCGTCGTTTGCTCGGGCGGTGCTAAAGCACGGTCTAATGTTGCAGTGCGGTATTCGCTCGCAATTAACTAGTTGGCGATTAATTACCGCGAGTGCGTTGCAGCACAACGGTTTTATTGTGAAAATCAGCTTGCAAAATAGGGAAGGGTGGTTTACCTATCCCGTCAGTTCGATGAAACGGGTCCGTGGGAGGAACCTATGGCTGCCAAGAAAAAGGAACGGGGGGTGGTCGAGCCGACCTCCGAGGAACTCATCCGCTATTACCGCGAGATGCTGATGATCCGCCGCTTCGAGGAGAAGGCGGGCCAGCTTTACGGCATGGGGCTGATCAATGGCTTCTGCCACCTCTATATCGGCCAGGAAGCGGTGGTTGTCGGCATGCAGGCGGCGGCGGGTCCGACGGATTCCTGCATCACCTCCTATCGCGACCACGGCCATATGCTGGTCTGCGGCATGGACCCCAAGGGGGTGATGGCCGAGCTGACCGGTCGCGCTGGCGGCTATTCGCGGGGCAAGGGCGGTTCCATGCACATGTTCTCTCGCGAGGCCCGCTTCTACGGCGGCCACGGCATCGTTGGCGCCCAGGTGCCGCTGGGCACCGGTCTCGGCTTCGCCCACAAATACACCAAGGACAACGGCGTCGCGCATGTCTATTGCGGCGACGGCGCGGTCAATCAGGGCCAAGTCTATGAGAGCTTCAATATGGCGTCGCTGTGGAAGCTTCCCGTTGTCTTCGTCATCGAGAACAACAAATACGCCATGGGCACCTCCACCATCCGGCACGCCGCCGGACAGGAGCTGTACATGCGCGGCGCCGCCTACGGCATTCCCGGCGAGGCGGTCAACGGCATGAGCATCATCGCGGTGCGCGAGGCCGCCACCCGCGCCCTGGAACACGCGCGCTCGGGCCAGGGGCCCTATATCCTCGAGATGAACACCTATCGCTATCGCGGCCACTCCATGTCCGACCCGGCCAAGTACCGGAGCAAGGAGGAGGTGACCAAGATGCGTGAACAGCACGATCCCATCGACCAGCTGAAGGACAAGCTGCTGGCCGATGGTCTCATCGACGAAGCCGGGCTGAAGGAGCTGGACCGCGAGGTCAAGGCCATCGTCACCGAGGCGGCCGATTTCTCGCAGACCAGTCCCGAGCCGGATCCGTCCGAGCTGTGGACCGACGTGCTGATCGAAGCTTGAGGCGAGGGGGGTAAAACCAATGCCGATTCAAATTCTGATGCCCGCTCTGTCGCCGACCATGACCGAGGGCAAGCTCGCCAAATGGCTCAAGGCCGAGGGCGATAGGGTGAAGGCCGGCGACGTGCTGGCCGAAATCGAGACCGACAAGGCCACCATGGAGATGGAGGCCGTCGAGGACGGCACCATCGGCAAGATCCTGGTGGCGGGCGGCACCGAAGGCGTCGCCGTCAACACCTGCATCGCGCTGCTGCTGGAAGAGGGCGAGGACGCCGCCTCCCTGAGCACCGCCGCTCCGGCCCCGGCCGTGGCACTCGCCGTGCCAGCTCCGGTGGCCGCGTCACCCGCCGCCGCGCCCATGGCGCCGCCCGTGGCCGACGAGAAGGTCTATGCCAGCTATAAGCGTCAGACGGTGCGTGAAGCCCTGCGCGACGCCATGGCCGAGGAAATGCGGGCCGATCCGTCGGTGTTCCTGCTGGGCGAGGAAGTGGCCCAGTATCAGGGCGCCTATAAGGTCAGCCAGGGTCTGCTGGACGAATTCGGCGCCGAACGGGTGATCGACACCCCCATCACCGAGATGGGCTTCGCCGGTCTGGCCTGCGGTGCCGGTTACGCCGGGCTCAAGCCCATCGTCGAGTTCATGACCATGAACTTCTCCATGCAGGCCATCGACCACGTCATCAACTCGGCCGCCAAGACGCTGTATATGTCCGGTGGCCAGTTGACCTGTCCCATCGTCTTCCGTGGTCCCAACGGCGCGGCGAGCCGCGTCGGTGCCCAGCACAGCCAGGACTACGCCTCGTGGTATGCCCATTGCCCCGGCTTGAAGGTAGTGGCGCCGTGGAGCGCCGCCGACGCCAAGGGTCTGCTCAAGGCCGCCATCCGCGATCCCAATCCGGTGGTGTTCCTGGAAAACGAGCTGCTCTACGGCCAGAGCTTCGATGTGCCCGACGACCCCGATTTCGTCCTGCCCATCGGGCGGGCCAAGATCGAGCGCGCCGGGAATCACGTCACCATCACCGCCTATTCGCGCATGGTGCAGATCGCCCTCGACGCCGCCGAGCTGCTGAAGGCCGACGGCATCGAGGCGGAAGTCATCAATCTGCGCACCATCCGTCCGTTGGACACCGCCACCATCGTGGCCTCGGTCCAGAAGACCAACCGCATCGTCAGCCTGGAAGAGGGCTGGGCCTATGCCGGTATCGGATCGGAAATCGCCGCCGTGATGATGGAACAGGCTTTCGACTGGCTGGATGCTCCGGTGGTCCGTGTCTGTGGCGCCGACGTGCCCATGCCCTATGCCGCCAATCTGGAAAAGCTGGCGCTGCCGCAAGCCGAGCAGGTGGCCGAGGCCGCCCGTTCCGTCTGCTATCGCCGTTAAGAGGGGGGATGTAAGATGCCTGTCCAAATTCTCATGCCCGCCCTCTCGCCGACCATGACCGAGGGAAATCTGGCCAAGTGGCTCAAGAACGAAGGCGATGCCGTCAAGTCCGGCGACATCATCTGCGAGATCGAGACCGATAAGGCGACCATGGAGTTCGAGGCCGTCGACGAGGGAATCATGGGCAAGATCCTGGTTCCCGGCGGCACCTCGGGGGTCAAGGTCAACCAGCCCATCGCCGTCCTGTTGCTGGACGGCGAGGATGCCTCGGCCATCCTAACCCCCTCACCCACCCCAACCCTCCCTCTCCCGCAAGGGGCGAAGGAGGGAGATCGCGCTCCCCAAGCCCCTCTCCCCTCGCGGGAGAGGGGTGGGGGTGAGGGGGGCGCCGGTGATCGCGTCGTCGCCAGTCCGCTGGCCAAGCGCATCGCCAAGGACGCCAATCTCGACCTTAAGGCGGTCAAGGGCTCCGGTCCCTACGGCCGTATCGTGAAGTCGGACGTGGAAGCCGCCATCAAGACCGGTCCGGTCCCGGTCGCCGCGCCTGCCGCCGCCGCGCCCGCCGCCAAGCCCGCTCCGGCGCCCGCCGCCGCCAGCCCGTTCGAGCCCGCCTTCGAGGAGATTCCCAACTCCTCCATGCGAAAGATCATCGCGCGCCGCCTGACCGAGGCCAAATCCACCATTCCGCACTTCTACCTGTCCATCGATTGCGAGTTGGACGCCCTGCTGAAGACTCGTTCCGACCTCAACGGCCGGTCCGACGCCTATAAGCTGTCGGTCAACGACTTCGTGGTCCGCGCCGTGGCGCTCGCCCTGAAGAAGGTGCCCGCCGCCAATGCGTCCTGGGGCGACGAGGCCATCAAGCGCTATACCGACGTGGATGTGTCCGTCGCGGTGGCGACTCCCACCGGCCTGATCACCCCCATCGTCCATCATGCCGACCACAAGGGCCTGGCCGAGATTTCCAACGAGATGAAGTCCCTGGCCGCCAAGGCCCGCGACGGCAAGCTGAAGCCCGAGGAATTCCAGGGCGGCGGCTTCACCATCTCCAATCTCGGCATGTTCGGCATCAAGGATTTCGCCGCCATCATCAACCCGCCCCAGGGCTGCATCCTGGCGGTGGGAGCGGGCGAGCAGCGCCCGGTGGTCAAGAACGGCGCCCTCGCCATCGCCACGGTGATGACCTGCACCCTGTCGGTGGACCATCGGGTGGTCGATGGCGCGGTGGGGGCCGAGTTCCTGTCCGCCTTCAAGAAGCTGATCGAAGATCCGCTGTCCATGCTTCTTTAGGAGGCAGGACATGAGCGAGGGCTTGCCCGAGCGCGGGCGCATTGCGCGCCCCGGAGCTTTAGCGAAGGAAAGCCAAGCGCGCGGAGGCGCGCGCCCGGCGAATGAGGGGCTGAATAAATGAGTCTTAACGCGGCGAAAGCCGCTTTCGACAGCCTCAAATCCGATTTCCGCGACGGCCGCTTCCCCATGATCGGGGCGCGGCTGTGCGGAGAGGCGGTGGAGTGGGGACAGCGGTTGCTGGACCTTTACCGCACCGCCGGTCGCGACGAGCTGGAAAAAGTGGACGCCATGGCCCGCTTCTGGGTGCTGCGCTATCGCGGCATGCCGGAATCGGCGGATCTGACCGGCGCCGATGGGGCCGCCGGATTCGTGATGGCCTTCACCGCCTTTCCTTATCTCGACCTCATGATGGAGGCTTGGGAATTGGGAGAGCCGGTGGAGGAGGGCGCCGATCGGCTGCGGCTGCGCGCCCTGTTCGACGGCAAGGACGAAGGCGACGTGGTGACGGCGGTTCGCTCCGCCCTGGGATGGAGCTTCGATCTCATGGGGCTTTACCGCGCCAAGGCACGGACCTTCGAGAACTTCATCAATGTGGAATACGGCGATTTCGACAGTTTCGTCGATTACTACGTGGCCGAGCACGATCTGGATTTCAACTTCGAACAAGCATGGCGGCCGCTGATCGGCGCCTGAAGAAAAGACGAGCGGGAGGCAGTGTCATGGGGCTGAGAATCAGGGAGTTGCCGCGACCGGCGGGCTTCACGCCGACGCCGTTCCCGGTGGGCAGCGCCGCCGACCGGTCGGCCCTGGCCGGACTGGTGGCCATGATCGAGAACAATCCCGCCTTCTGCAATCGCGGCGTCCTGCCGGAAGAGCAGGAGCGCTGCTACCGCGCCGTGGTGGACGCCAAGCGGCTGGTGGCCGATACCGCAGAGTTGCTGCCGCCCGGCGCGCCGGGTCTGGACCTGCTGACGGCCATCGGCTCGGCTTGTCGCAAATATGTTTCCGAGGCTGATTCCTGGGACCGCCGGACTGGTCGGCGCTA
This sequence comes from Paramagnetospirillum kuznetsovii, assembly GCF_003284725.1. GTDB lineage: Bacteria > Pseudomonadota > Alphaproteobacteria > Rhodospirillales > Magnetospirillaceae > Phaeospirillum > Phaeospirillum kuznetsovii. The sequence continues at coordinate 40,151 of NZ_PGTO01000004.1, forward strand.
CCAGATGCCCACTTTCGTGTTCTTCCAGTTGCTCGGGGCCTTCCGGGAATTGCTGGGCATGCATGTCTGGCGGCTGGCCGAGGCCTATGACCTCGAAATCGAGGGCCGCCTTAATCTCATCTTCCCCGGCGCTGCCGACTAAACGACATTCAGGAGACTTCCCATGGCCGATAACAGCTTCGACCTCATCGTCATCGGCGGCGGCCCCGGCGGCTATGTGGCCGCCATCCGCGCCGCCCAACTGGGCATGAAGACCGCGCTGGTGGAGCGCGAGCATCTGGGCGGCATCTGCCTCAACTGGGGCTGCATTCCCACCAAGGCGCTGCTGCGCTCGGCCGAGATCTATCGCAACATGCAGCATGCCGAGTCCTATGGCCTGGCGGCGCCCGGCGCGACATTCGATCTTGCCAAGATCGTGGCGCGTTCGCGCGGCGTCTCGGCCCAGTTGCAGGGCGGCGTCAAGCATCTGCTCAAGAAGAACAAGGTGACCGTCATCGACGGGACGGCGAAGCTGGCCGGAGGCGGCAAGGTCGCCATCGCGGGCAAGGAAACCATCTCGGCTCCCCATATCATCCTGGCCACCGGCGCTCGCGCCCGCGTCCTGCCCGGCTTCGAGCCCGACGGCAAGTTCATCTGGACCTATAAGGAAGCGCTGGTGCCCGACACCATGCCGAAAAGCCTGCTGGTGATCGGCTCGGGCGCCATCGGCATCGAATTCGCCAGCTTCTTCAACGCGCTGGGCGCCCAGGTCACGGTGGCCGAGGCCATGGACCGCGTCCTGCCGGTGGAAGACGCCGAGATCAGCGCCATGGCCCAGAAGAGCTTCGAGAAGCAGGGGATGAAGATCCTGACCTCGGCCAATATCAAGGGCATCAAGAAGGGTGCCGCCAATGTCACGGTGACCATCGAGGCGGGCGGCAAGACCCATGAGGTAGTGGTGGACCGCGTCATCACCGCCATCGGCATCGTCGGCAATGTGGAAAACATCGGCCTCGAAGCCACCAAGATCAAGGTGGAGAAGACCCACGTCATCACCGATCCCTATTGCCGCACCGACGAGCCGGGCATCTATGCCATCGGCGACATCGCGGGCGCGCCCTGGCTTGCCCACAAGGCCAGCCACGAAGCCATCATCTGCGTCGAGAAGATCAAGGGCCTGCCCAATGTTCACCCCCTCGAGATGATGAAGATTCCGGGCTGCACCTATTGCCATCCCCAGGTGGCCTCGGTGGGCATGTCGGAGGCCAAGGCCAAGGCCAAGGGCTATGACGTCAAGGTCGGCCGTTTCCCCTTCATGGCCAACGGCAAGGCCATCGCCCTGGGTGAGACCGAGGGCATGGTCAAGACCGTGTTCGACGCCAAGACCGGCGAATTGCTGGGCGCCCATATGATCGGCGCCGAGGTCACCGAGTTGATCCAGGGCTATGTGGTCGCCAAGACCCTGGAAACCACCGAGGCCGAGCTGATGCACACCGTCTTCCCGCATCCGACCCTGTCGGAAATGATGCATGAGTCGGTGCTGGACGCCTATGGGCGGGCGGTGCATTTCTAAATCGGCAATTTTCACCACGAAGGCACGAAGGGGCACGAAGAAGACGCAAAGATTTCTTCGTGTTCCTTCGTGCCTTTGCGCCTTCGTGGTTCAGAAAACCTTGACCTGCACCCAATGCTGGACGATATCCAAACCATGAGTGACACGCAGCCCCTCCGCCATCCGGAAAAAGCCCGCAAGCCGGACCAGATCAGCCCGCGCAAGCCCGCCTGGATCCGGGTCAAGGCCCCCACCTCGGAAGAGGCGGCGGAGGTGCGTCGGCTGATGCGCGACAAGAACCTGCACACCGTCTGCGAAGAGGCCGCCTGCCCCAATATCGGCGAATGCTGGAAGCACAAGCACGCCACCTTCATGATCCTGGGCGACACCTGCACCCGGGCCTGCGCCTTCTGCAACGTCAAGACCGGCAACCCCAAGGGCGCCCTCGATCAGGCCGAGCCCGACAATCTGGCGGACTCGGTCAAGGCCATGGGGCTCAAGCATGTGGTCATCACCTCGGTGGATCGCGACGATCTGGCCGATGGCGGCGCGTCCCAGTTCGTCGCCTGCATCGAGCGCATCCGCGCCCTGACGCCCGACTGCACCATCGAGGTGCTGACCCCCGATTTCCGCGACAAGGGCGACGGGCCGGAAGTCATCGCGCGCGCCAAGCCCGACGTCTTCAATCACAATCTGGAGACGGTGCCGCGCCTCTATCCTGGCATCCGGCCCGGCGCGCGCTACTTCGAATCCCTGCGTCTGCTGCAAAGGGTCAGGCAGACTGACCCATCCATCTTCACCAAGTCCGGCATCATGGTCGGCCTGGGGGAAACGCGGGTGGAAGTGCTTCAGGTGATGGATGACATGCGCTCGGCCGGGGTGGATTTCATGACCATTGGCCAATATTTGCAGCCCACCCTCAAGCATGTGGCGGTGGACCGTTTCGTCACGCCCGAGGAATTCGACGATTACCGCGCCGTGGCCCAGGCCAAGGGGTTCCTGATGGTGGCGGCGACGCCGCTGACGCGCTCAAGCCACCACGCCGACCGCGATTTCGAGGCATTGCGCGCCGAACGTCAACGACGCAGTCATGTCGGTGGAACACTGACGTGATCCACCTGTCCCTCAATCGCCGGGCGCTCGCTCCGCTCCCTTGGCTCCCGCCGCACGAGCGGCGCCGGGCCTTGCCCGCAACTCCTCGCCCCGCAACTCCTCGCCAATGAAGAACTCATTGGCTCGTCGGATTTAAGGCTGAATGCCCACCCACGCGGAACAGCGCATCCTCCCCTATACGCCGGAACAGCTGTTTCAGTTGGTGGCCGATGTGGAGAAGTATCCTGAATTCTTGCCGTGGTGCGTGGCGTCGCGCATCCGCCGTCGCGAGGGCCAGGTGTTCTTTGCCGATCTGGTGATCGGCTTCAAGTTGATCCGCGAGCGCTTCACCTCGAAGGTCACGCTCAACGGGCCGGATCGGGTGGACGTGACCTATACCGAGGGGCCGTTCCATCATCTCAACAACCACTGGATCTTCCGCCGCCAGCCAGACGGCGGCACCGAGATCGACTTCTATGTGGATTTCGAATTCAAATCCAAGCTGCTGCAGACCGTCATCGGCGCCCTGTTCAATGAGGCGGTCAAGCTGATGGTGTCGTCCTTCGAGAAGCGGGCGCGGCAGCTCTACGGTCCCGACGGGCGGAACATATGACCCTTTGGCGGCCGGGACGGCCGCGCTCCAAACGGGGGGCGCGGGCATCCTTCCCGCATCCAACATGAAAAAGCCCCCGGCGCATGCACGGCGCCGGGGGGCTTTTGCCCAGAGGTAGTGCCCCAAAAGTCACCCTCGGGCCCGTCTCGGTCCCGTTCGTTCGTTCAGAGGAGGGGACGGACTTCTCGAAATATGTGACGGGTGCATCCTAGATGGGGGCGCCGGGAGCGTCTGTGAAGACGCTCACAGAAGAAATGAACTCACGGCGGCGAGGCGAAATCGTCCAGCGCCTGGGTCTTGTTCAAGGTGATCTGACCGCGCCCCAGGGTGACGATGCCCGCCTGTTCCCATTTGGACAGCACCTTGTTGACGCTTTCGCGGCTGATGCCCAGATGGTCGGCCACTTCCTGCTGCGACAGCCGGATGGTGCTGGGGCCCTTGGCCTGGGTCTGGCTCCCCAGGGTGGATTTCAGCATGAGAAGATGCTTGGCCAACCGCGACGGCAGCGACAGGAAGACCACGTCTTCCAGAAGGTCGTCGGCACGCCGCACCCGGTCGCACAGCACGGTCAGAAGGTGCAATGCCTGGATGGGGTGGCGTTGCAGGAAGGCGTTGACGTCCTTGCGCTCCAGGGCCAGCAATTCGCTGGCCTCCATGGCGGTGGCGTCGGCCGAGCGCACGCCCCCGTCCAGCACGGCGATCTCGCCGAACAACTCGCCCGGCTTGATCATGCCGTAGGTGACCTCGCGGCCCTCCACCGACAGAACGCCGATGCGGATCAACCCCTTGGCCACCAGATACAGCCGGTCGCCGGGATCGCCCTTGGAGAACAGCACCTCGCGGGCATCGACCTTGACGCTCTTGGCCTTGACCGCCAGTTCGTCCAGCAGGGTCGGGGGAATGGCGGAGAACAGCGGGGTGCTGGCCAGCATCTCGCGTCGCTTTTGCACGGATTCAGTCATGGGCCGCCCGATTCCTCCCTTGCTGCCTTATTCCATATGCTGGAGACGGTCGAGATATTGATCCACCTCGGTGCGCATGATGGCGGCCTTGACGGACAGAGCATCGGCGGAGCGGTTGAGCTCGCTGGCCGCGCTGCTGGAAACGCCCAGCGCCTCGATGGCGCTGTTGACCGAGGAGGTCACCGCCTTGGCTCCCGCCGCCGCCTCGGCCACATGACCGGCAATGGTCGAGGTGGCGCCGGTTTGGGCCTCCACCGATTCGCGCACTTCGGTGGCCACCTGGTTGATGGCGGCCACCGAGTCGACGGTGCGGTTGATGGTGTTGACCGCTTCGCTGGTGGCCTGGACCGCCTCGCTGACCGAATGAGCGATTTCCTTGGTGGCGCGGCTGGTCTGCTCGGACAGGTTCTTGATTTCCTGGGCGACCACGGCGAAGCCGCGGCCCGCCGCGCCAGCCCGCGCCGCCTCGATGGTGGCGTTCAGGGCCAGCATGCGGGTTTGGCGGGCGATGGTGTCGATGGTCTCGCCGATCTTGCCGATGCGGCTGGCCACGTCCAGCATTTGCCGCATGGCGGAATCGGTGGCCCGCGCCGCATCGGCGGCCTGTTCCGCCGCCTGCGAGGTGCGGACCACATTGTCGCGGATATGGCCGATGGAGGTCGCCAGTTGGTTGGTGTTGTTGGAGATATTGTCGACGCTGTACGAGGCTTCCTCGGCGGCGGCGGCCATGTTCACCGTCTCGAAGTCCATGTGCGACAGGCGGCGCAGCATCTCGTCGGAATGGGTCTTGAGCTCCACCGCCATGGCGCCCACTTCCTCCACCACCTTCTTGATGGACTTCTCGAAGGCGCTGGCCAAGTCCTGGGCCACCTTGGCGCGGTTCTGGGTGGCGGCGGCGAAATAGTCGTGGGTGACCACCGACTGGTCCAGCATCACCACCCGCTGAAGGGCGGAGGATACGGTTTCCGATCCCCGCTTGTTGCGAAAGATGATGGTGAGGGCGCGGCTGGACCCGGCGGCCGCCATGGCCTGATACCACGAGGCGCCGAGATCCATATAGGCCAGCATGAAGCCCAGCTGCTGGGCGGTGGCGTTGTAATCGGCGGTGAATTCGCCGCGATACAGATTGCGCCAATGTTCCGTCAGCACGCCCGACAGGGTGGCCTTGGCGTCGTCGGTCAGCTTTTCACCGAAGGGGGGGAATTGCTGCACCCAATCGAGTGACTCGGCCACAAGATTTTCTATGTCGCGAACCACTTGGCTGGAGGCTTCGCGGAGGGCGGCGCTGACCTCGGGGGTGACCGAGAACAGCTTCAGGTTTAGGGCGACGCGCTCTGTCATGCTCATGGTGGGAGCTGCGTCCACCGTCGGCCCGGAATCGTCGTCGAAAAACAGGTCTCCACCGCCGATGGGCGTCGCGCCGCAGGTGGAAGGGGGCGGTGTCGGTTCGTCGCCGAAAAGTTCGAAATCGTCACTCATAATGATTGTCGCCGTCCTTAAACTCGCGTCCCCATCCTCGCGTTTCGAGGGCGATCCCCTGTCTTCAACAATCCGCATCATCCATGTATGCGGCTGGTCCCACCTGTCCGGACAATACCGTCAGTGTGCACGCGACGAAAGGGAAACTTGGCCGAATCGCGGTGGTTGGAACGCGCGGAGATGCCGATGATGTTTCCTGCTCTTGGCGAAGTCGCCGGAATGTCTTATGAAGGCTGCTTGGCTGATCACGGGCGGTGTGATCGGACAAGGGATGTCGTGCCTTTAAATAGGGACGGATGTGTTGATATTTCCTCGGAAATCCTAGGTTTCCGCGGGGGCGAAAAGGAATCTGGTGAAGATGAGCGGATTGCCGGAAGCACAGGGCCTCTACGACCCTCGCCATGAGCACGACGCATGTGGTGTCGGCTTCATTGTCGATATCAAGAACCGCAAGTCTCACGACATCGTGCGGGACGGGTTGGAGATTCTCGTCAATCTCACCCATCGCGGCGCCGTCGGCGCCGACCCGAAAGCCGGTGACGGCGCCGGAATCCTGATTCAGCTTCCCGATGCCTTCCTGCGCCAGGAAGCGGCTTCGAATGGCATCACCCTGCCGCCCGAGGGCTCCTATGGCGCCGGTTGCGTGTTTCTGCCCCAGGACGCCGCCATCCGCAAGGCCTGCGAGGAGCATTTCGAGTCCCTGATCCGCGCCGAGGGCCAGGTGGTCCTGGGCTGGCGCGACGTGCCCACCGACACTTCCAGCCTGGGCCATTCCGTGCTGCCGACAGTCCCCGTGGTGCGCATGATCTTCATCGGCATGGGCGCCGGTCTCAAGGATCAGCAGGCCTTCGAGCGCAAGCTGTTCGTCATCCGCAAGCTGGTGTTCAACCGGGCTCCGGTGGGCTCGGAGCGCGATTTCTACATTCCGTCCCTGTCGACCCGCACCCTGATCTATAAGGGCATGCTGCTGGCCGATCAGGTGGGCGTGTTCTACAAGGAACTGAGCGACCAGCGCATGACCAGCGCCCTGGCCATGGTGCATCAGCGCTTCTCCACCAACACCTTCCCCAGCTGGCGTCTGGCCCATCCCTTCCGCATGATCTGCCACAACGGCGAGATCAACACGCTGCGCGGCAATCTCAACTGGATGAATGCCCGACGCCAGACCATGTCGTCGGATATCCTCGGCGATGATCTGGCCAAGCTGTGGCCGCTGATCCCGGAAGGCCAGTCGGATTCCGCCTGTTTCGACAATGCGCTGGAACTCCTGGTCATGGGCGGCTATTCGCTGGCCCAGGCCATGATGATGCTGGTGCCGGAAGCGTGGTCGGGCAATCCGCTGATGGACGACAAGCGCAAGGCCTTCTACGAGTATCACGCCGCCCTGATGGAGCCGTGGGACGGCCCGGCGGCGGTGTGCTTCACCGACGGCCGCCAAATCGGCGCCACCCTGGACCGCAACGGTCTGCGTCCGGCCCGCTATCTGGTCACCACCGACGACAAGTTCATGATGGCGTCCGAGATGGGCGTCCTCACCATTCCGGAAGAGCGTATCAAGAAGAAGTGGCGCCTGCAGCCCGGCAAGATGCTGCTGATCGATCTGGAACAGGGCCGCATCATCGACGACGCCGAGATCAAGGCGAAGCTGGCCGACGAGAAGCCCTATGCCGAGTGGCTGCGCCAGTCGCAGATCATGCTGGAAGACGTCGCCATCGACGTGAAGACCGTCCAGCCCGATCCCGCGACCCTGCTCAAGCGCCAGCAGGTGTTCGGCTATACCCAGGAAGACGTCAAGTTCCTGATGCAGCCCATGGCGGTGACCGGCCAGGAAGCGGTGGGCTCCATGGGCACCGATACCCCCATCGCGGTGCTGTCGGCGCGGCCCAAGCTGCTGTTCAACTACTTCAAGCAATGCTTCGCCCAGGTGACCAATCCGCCCATCGATTCCATCCGCGAGGAATCGGTGATGAGCCTGGTCTCCCTGATCGGCCCGCGCCCCAACCTGCTGGGCCTCGGTCGCGAGGGCGGTCACGCCAAGCGGCTGGAAGTGCGCCAGCCCATCCTCACCAACGAGGATCTGGAGAAGATCCGCCGCATCGAGACTCTGTCCGATTCCGGCTTCAAGTCGGTGACCATCGACATCACCTGGCCCGCCGCCGAAGGCCCGGACGGGCTGGAAGCCGCCCTGGCCGGTATCTGTCGTCAGGCCAAGGGCAAGGTGGCCGAGGGCTTCAACATCATCGTGCTGTCCGACCGTTCGGTCGGTCCCGACAACGTGCCGATTCCGTCGCTGCTGGCGGTGTCGGCCGTGCATCACTTCCTGATCCGCGAGGGTCTGCGCACCAAGGCCGGACTGGTGGTGGAAACCGGCGAGGCGCGCGAGATTCATCACATGTGCGTGCTGGCCGGTTATGGCGCCGAGGCGATCAACCCCTATCTCGCCTTCGAGACGCTGGAGGAGATGCGCCCCAATCTGCCAGAGAAATTGGACTCCCACGAGGTCCAGAAGCGCTACATCAAGGCCATGGACAAGGCTATCCTCAAGGTGATGGCCAAGATGGGCATCTCCACCTATCAGTCCTATTGCGGCGCCCAGATTTTCGACGCCATCGGTCTGGCCGGTCCCTTCGTCAACACCTATTTCGCGGGCACCGCCAGCCGCATCGAGGGCATCTCGCTGGCTGGCGTTGCCGAGGAAGCGGTGCGCCGCCACAAGATCGCCTATTCCGACGCGCCCATCTATCGCAATTCCCTGGATGTGGGCGGCGAATACGCGGTTCGTCTGCGCGGCGAGGCCCATGCCTGGACCAGCGAGACCATCGCCGCCATGCAGCACGCGGTGCGCTCGGGCTCCATGGACAAGTTCCGCGAATTCAGCCGCGCCATCGACGATCAAAGCCAACGGCTGCTGACCTTGCGCGGCCTGTTCAAGATCAAGCCGGCGGGCAATGGCGTGCCGCTGGACGAGGTCGAGCCCGCCAAGGAGATCGTCAAGCGCTTCGCCACCGGCGCCATGTCGTTCGGCTCCATCTCGGCCGAGGCCCATACCACGCTGGCCATCGCCATGAACCGCATCGGCGGCAAGTCCAATACCGGCGAGGGCGGCGAGGAGCCGGAACGCTTCACTCCCATGGCCAATGGCGATTCCATGCGCTCGGCCATCAAGCAGGTGGCGTCGGGCCGGTTCGGCGTCACAGCCGAATACCTGGCCAATGCCGACGACATTCAGATCAAGATGGCCCAGGGCGCCAAGCCCGGCGAGGGCGGCCAGCTGCCCGGCCACAAGGTTGACAAGGTCATCGCCCGGGTGCGTCATTCCACCCCCGGCGTCGGCCTGATCAGCCCGCCGCCGCACCACGACATCTATTCCATCGAGGATCTGGCCCAGCTGATCTTCGATCTGAAGAACGTCAATCCGGCGGCCCGCATCTCGGTCAAGCTGGTCTCGGAAGTGGGCGTCGGCACCGTGGCGGCGGGCGTGTCCAAGGCCAAGGCCGACCACGTCACCATTTCCGGCTTCGACGGCGGCACCGGCGCCTCGCCGCTGACCTCCATCAAGCATGCCGGTTCCCCCTGGGAAATCGGTCTGGCGGAAACCCATCAGACCCTGGTGCTGAATCAGTTGCGCGGCCGCATCGCCGTGCAGTGCGACGGCGGCCTGCGCACTGGTCGCGACGTGGTGATCGCCGCCCTGCTGGGCGCCGATGAATTCGGCTTCGCCACCGCGCCCTTGATCGCGGCGGGCTGCATCATGATGCGCAAGTGTCACCTCAACACCTGTCCGGTGGGCGTCGCCACCCAGGATCCGGAACTGCGCAAGCGGTTCAGCGGTCAGCCGGAACACGTCATCAACTACTTCTTCTTCGTCGCCGAGGAAGTGCGCGAATTGATGGCCTCGCTTGGCGTGCGCAAGATGGAGGAACTGACCGGCCGTTCCGATCTGCTGGACGTCAATGACGCGGTGGAGCATTGGAAGGCCAAGGGTCTGGACTTCACCAAGCTGTTCCACAAGATTCCCGCCGGTCCCGATGTGGCGACCCGCAATGTGGAGCCGCAGGAACACGACGTCCACGACGTTCTGGATCGCGAACTGATCGCCGAGTCCAAGGCGGCCCTGGACGACCGGGTCTCGGTGCGCCTCACCAAGAAGGCGCGCAATTTCAACCGCACCATCGGCGCCATGTTGTCGGGCGAGGTGGCCAAGCGGTTCGGCCATGCCGGGCTGCCCGGCGACACCATTCACGTCAAGCTGGAAGGCACGGCGGGGCAGAGCTTCGGCGCCTTCCTGGCCCGTGGCGTGTCGCTGGAGCTGGAAGGCGAGGCCAACGACTACGTGGGCAAGGGCATCTCGGGCGGCCGCATCGTCATCTATCCGCCCAAGGTCTCCAAGATCGTCGCCGAGGACAATATCATCGTCGGCAATACCGTGCTTTATGGCGCCGTCGAAGGGGAATGCTACTTCCGTGGCGTCGGTGGCGAACGCTTTGCCGTGCGCAATTCCGGTGCCATCGCGGTGGTGGAAGGGGTCGGCGACCACGGCTGCGAATACATGACCGGCGGCGTTGTCCTGGTCATCGGCCAGACCGGGCGCAATTTCGCCGCCGGTATGTCGGGCGGCGTCGCCTATGTGCTGGACGAGGCGGGCGATTTCGCCAAGCGCTGCAACATGTCCATGGTGGAGCTGGAGCCGGTGGCGGCCGAGGAAGACGCCAACGTCAAGCACGAGAACCAGGCGGGCGATCTGGAAGGCCACGGCCTCGTGGAACTGATGGGCGACATGACCCGCGACGACGCGTCGCGCATCCAGGCGCTGCTGCGCAATCACCAGCACTATACGGGCAGCAAGCGCGCCCACGACATCTTGCTGCACTGGGAGTACTACATGCCCAAATTCGTCAAGGTGATGCCGGTGGATTACCGTCGCGCCCTGCTCGAAATGCAACAAAAGGCCCAAGCGCCCAAAGCCGCTGCCGGCGGCTTCACCGCCAATCAACATGGTAGCGGGCCTGTGGCCCGTGGGGGAGGGCGCTGACATGGGAAAGCCGACCGGTTTCAAGGAATACGCCCGCCAGACTCCCGGCTACGAGAAGCCGGAGGAGAGGGTTCGCCACTATAACGAATTCACCAAGCCGCTGTCGGCCGACGAGCTGAAGCTGCAAGGGGCGCGCTGCATGGATTGCGGCATTCCCTTCTGTCACCAGGGATGCCCGGTCAACAACATCATCCCGGACTGGAACGATCTGGTCTATCGCGACCGTTGGCGCGAGGCTCTCGATGTTCTGCATTCCACCAACAACTTCCCGGAATTCACCGGGCGTATTTGTCCGGCACCTTGCGAGGCCGCCTGCACGCTCAACCTCACCGACGCGCCGGTCGCCATCAAGACCATCGAACAGGCCATCGTCGAGAAGGGCTGGGCCGAAGGTTGGGTCAAGCCCGATACCTCCAAGCCCAAGACCGGCAAGAAGGTCGCCGTGGTCGGTGGCGGCCCGGCCGGAATGGCGGCGGCGCAGCAGCTGGCCCGCGCCGGACACTCGGTGACCCTGTTCGAGAAGAATGCCAAGGTCGGCGGCCTTTTGCGCTATGGCATCCCGGACTTCAAGCTGGACAAGGCGGTGATCGACCGCCGCGTGGCCCAGATGGTGGCGGAAGGCGTTAGCCTGCGGACCAATGCCCATGTGGGCGTCAGCGTTTCGCCCAAGGAATTGCTGGACGGCTACCACGCCGTGCTGCTGACCGGCGGCTCGGAAAAGCCCCGTGATCTGCCGGTGCCGGGCCGCGATCTGGACGGCGTTCATTTCGCCATGGATTTCCTCACCCAGCAGAACCGCCGCAATGGCGACGAGCCGGTGGGTGTGGCCGACATCTCGGCCAAGGGCAAGAAGGTGGTGGTTATCGGCGGCGGCGACACCGGCGCCGACTGCGTCGGCACCTCGAACCGTCAGGGCGCCGCCTCGGTGACCCAGATCGAAATCATGCCCAAGCCCCCTGAAAAGGAAGACAAGGGCATGTCCTGGCCGCTGTGGCCCAATCGGCTGCGCACCTCGTCCTCCCATGACGAGGGCTGCCAGCGCCGCTGGGCGGTCTCCACCGCCGCCTTCCGGGGCGCGGGTGGCAAGGTGATCGGGCTTGACTGCTTCGAGGTCGATAGCAAGTTCCAGCCGATTTCCGGAACGGAATTCAAATTGGATGCCGATCTGGTGCTGCTGGCCATGGGCTTCGTCCATCCCGTTCACGAAGGTCTGGTGGATGGCCTTGGCCTGGAAAAGGATGGTCGCGGCAACGTCAAGGCCGATACCGTCCAATATGTTACCTCCAATCCCAAGATCTTCGCCGCCGGGGATATCCGCCGTGGCCAGAGCCTGGTGGTCTGGGCCATTCGAGAAGGCCGTCAGGCGGCTCGGTCGGTCGATCTCTTCTTGATGGGGAAGAGCGACTTGCCGCTCTGCTGATCTGATTTTGGACCAAGCAAACCCTCCCGCGAGCGGGAGGGTTTTTTTCTTTGGATCTTCCGACAAGTAATCAGACGACAATAAACAGTCAGCGTGCTGCTCATTCTGCTCGGCGATGCTGTAATGGGCGCGCCAAACACAGTTATGTTGCGGTCATAAACAATCATCTGCAAAAACAAATCCGGTGATCGAGGTCAAATGTCGAACTATTTTAGCGCGCAGTTGACGGATATCCATGGGATGCCTTACAAAATGTGGCGGAATTGTGCGCATGCGACGCTTTTTTGGGGTTTAGGGCGGAATGGTTGTCGATAATCTTCGTTTTAAGATCAAAATACTCCTCATCGTTGCAGTGTCGGTGCTGGGCATCGGTGTGGTGATCCTGCTGAATTTGGGGAATCTCCGCCAAGAGCTGCTGGAGGCGCGGCAACTGAAGACGCAGCATGTGGTGGAAACCGCCCACAGCATGATCGGCTTCTACGTCAAGGAAGCCAAGGAAGGCCGGATGCCCGCCGACGCCGCACAGGCCGCCGCCATCGAAGTGATCAAATCGCTTCGCTACGGCGGAACCGAATACTTTTGGATCAACAGTCTGGCCGGCCAGATGGTGGTCCATCCCATACGCCCCGATATGGCGGGCAAGGATCTGCGCAGCATGGCCGATCCCGACGGCAAGCTGTTCTTCAACGAAATGATCGACGTGGTGAAGCGGGATAAGGCCGGATTCGTCTCGTATCTGTGGCCGAAGCCCGGATTCGAAAAGCCGGTTCCCAAGCTCTCCTACGTCAAGGGGATTGAAGAATGGGGCTGGCTGGTGGGCTCGGGCATCTATATCGACGACGTCGATGCCACCTTCCGCGCCAAGCTGATCACCACCGGCGGCGTGGCCGCCGCCATCCTGTTCTGTGTGCTGTTCGTGTCCTGGTATATCGGCAACGGCATCGTCACCGGCATGGCGAGCCTGACCGGCGGCATTCGCAAGCTCGCCGACGGCGATACCTCGGTTCAGTTCGACGGCGCCGGTCGCAAGGACGAGATCGGCGATCTGGTCCACGCCGCCGAGGTGTTCCGCACCAGTTCGCTGGAAGTGGCCCGCATGTCCGAGGAGCGGGCCGCCCTGCGCCGTCAGGCCGAGAGTGATCGCAAGGCGACCCTGGACGGTTTGGCCGCCGGCCTGGAATCCGGCGTCAAGTCGACGGTGGTGACCGTCAGCCAATCCGCCGACCGCATGCGCGGCAATGCCACCGCCATGTCGGGCGCCATTGAATCCGCCTCGAACGAGACCCAGGCCATTGCCGCGGCGGCGCAACAGACCAGCGTCAATGTGGAAACCGTCGCGGCGGCGGCGGAGGAACTCAGCGCCTCCATCAGCGAAATCGGCTCCCAGGTCGGGCAAAGCACCTCCATCGCCCGCTCGGCGGTGGATGCGGCCAGGCGCACCGACGGCGTGGTTCGGGGGTTGTCCGAGGCCGCCAGCCGCATCGGCGAGGTGGTCAGCCTCATCAACGATATCGCCGGTCAAACCAATCTGCTGGCCCTGAACGCGACCATCGAAGCCGCCCGGGCCGGGGAGGCGGGCAAGGGATTCGCCGTGGTTGCCAATGAGGTCAAGCACCTCGCCAGCCAGACCGCCAAGGCCACCGACGAGATCGCCAATCAAATCTCGTCCATTCAGACCACCACCGGCGAGGCGGTGGAGGCCATTGAAGAGATCGGGCGCACCATCGGCCGCATGGACGAAATCGCCTCGACCATCTCGGAAGCGGTGACGCAGCAAGGGGCCGCCACCCAGGAGATCACCCGCAACGTGCACGAGGCCGCCGCCGGTGCCCGCGAAGTCTCGGGTCTTATCACCTCGGTCAGTCGTACTACGGAAGAGGCGGGAATGTCGGCGCGGGAAATGCTTCAGGCCGCCGACGGCCTTGCTGGCGAGGCAGATACGCTGCGCCAGGGTGTCGATCGCTTCCTAGCGGAAATCCGCGCGATGTAATCGGCTGTGGCAAGACTCTCATGCAAAAGGCCCTCGGAGTTCCCTCCGAGGGCCTTGGCATTTTACCCAATGGGTCGGGATCAGCCGTTGACGGCGTCCTTCAGACCCTTGCCGGCAGTGAACTTCGGCGCCTTGGAGGCGGCGATCTTGATGGTCGCGCCGGTGCGGGGATTGCGGCCTTCCTTGGCGGCGCGCTGCGTCACCGAGAAGGAACCGAAACCAACCAGGCGGACATCGTCGCCAGCCTTCAGAGCCGCGGTGATGGCGGCAAAAGTAGCATCGACCACAGAGTCGGACGCAGCCTTGGACAGACCGCTCAGCTCGGCAACCTTGTTCACCAGATCCTGCTTGTTCATGAGACCCCCGTTTGAATATCGTGACGCGAAGAAAATGACATGACCGTCGCCGACGTCAACCCTTGATTCAGGGCAACATGGCTCGGTCCGTCGGAAACACTACCAGCAGCGCCTTGCCTCACGGGCCGACACATTGCCGGGAAGGACGATAATGTCGCGTGATTTGGGCCACATTACAACCGTATACCGGACTCGATCAGCAGGTTTTCCACCGGATTCTTTACAATTCGAACACATTATCGGGTAAAGACCCGAGTTCGGCGGAAATTTCGCAGCGCTCCGCCAATGCATGGATTTCGCATAACATCCAGTCCCGCACGAAACTTGCGGTGGCGCGAATGCGGCCGGGATCGGGCGCGAAATCGGCGGCGGCCTCCAGCCGTGACCATGCCGCCCCGAACGCCAGCAGGCCGATCAGGCGAAGATAGCTGGTGGCGGTCAGGCCCAGGTCGCGCCGCGCCAGCATGGCGGCCGAGGCCCGGTCCAAGGCGGCCAGCCCGTCCATCAGCCGCTCGGCGAAAGCGGGGGTGGCCTGGGCGGCGGCGCCTTCCACCTCGGCGCGGAACTCCCGCAAGGCCGCGCCATTGTCCATGCGAATGACCCGGCCCGCCACGGTGGCGGCCTGGATGCCGTTGGTGCCTTCATAGATGGGGGTGATACGGGCGTCGCGGGCGATCTGTTCGACCCGGTATTCCCGCAGAAAGCCGTAGCCGCCGTGGATCTGAATGGCGAGGCTGGCGGTCTCTTGCGCCGCCTCGGTGGCGAAGGCCTTGCAGACTGGCGTCATCAGTTCCATCAGGGCGGGGCTTTCCCCCAACTCCAGATCCACCAGGGTGCGCATGACCATGGCGCGGCATCCCTGGGCAAGGGCCATCTGGGTCAGCAGCATGCGGCGCACATCGCCGTGGCGGTTGATGGGATCGGGGCCGGAACCGCCGCTTCCGGCACGGCCCTGGCGGCGCTCGGTGGCATAGGCCAGCGAGCGTTGCAGCGCCACCTCGGCCAGACCGACGCCCTGGACCGCCACATCCAGGCGCTCGGCGTTCATCATGGTGAACATGCGGGCGAGGCCTTCGCCGGGCGCGCCGACGATCTCGGCTTGCGCTCCGTCGAAGGCGACCTGACAGGTGGGGGAGGCATGCATGCCCATCTTTTCCTCCAGCCGCACCACCGAGATGGCGTTGCGCGAGCCGTCGGGCAGGTGTGACGGGCTGATGAAAAGCGACAGCCCCTTGACCCCGGCCGGGGCGTCCGGGGTGCGGGCCAGCACCAGATGCATGATGCGGCCGTCGGTCAGGTTCTGGTCACCGCCGGAAATAAAGATCTTGCCACCGGAAATACGCCAAGATCCGTCATCGACGGGGGTGGCCATGGTCCGGGCCAGCCCCAGGTCCGACCCCGCCTGGGGCTCGGTCAGGCACATGGTGGCGAGATAATCGCCCGAGGCCAGTCGCGGCACCCAGGTCTTGCGCTGCGCTTCCGAACCGCTGGCGATCAGGGTGCGCATGGCGCCATGGGCCAGCGACAGCACCATCTGATAGGTGATGCAGGCTCCCGACAGCATCTCGGACAGGGCCGAGGCCAGGATATGGGGCAGCCCCTGGCCGCCATACTCTTCATCCACCGCCAGTCCGGGCCAGCCGCCCTCCTTGAACTGTCGATAGGCCTCGACGAACTGCGGCGGCATGACGGCGCGGCCGTCCACCAGACGGGTTCCTTCCATGTCGCCGATGGGATCCAGGGGAGCGATGATGCCGTCCACCATGGCGCCCGCATGGGTCAGCACGTCCGAGGCCAGTTCCGCGTCCCAATGGCCCAGCCGGTCGGCGCCCGCCCCATGCTTCAGGGCGAACAGGATGTCGGCAAGCGGAGTCTTGTAGTCGATCATTTTTAGTGTCCCTCAGTCGCCGGGCGCCTCCCTCCGGGAGGCTTGGCTTTCGCCGCACGAGCGGCGCGGCCTCTTGGGCCTAGTCGCTACGCTCCGGTTTAGTGTCCCTCAGTCGCCGGGCGCCTCCCTCCGGGAGGCTTGGCTTTCGCCGCACGAGCGGCGCGGCCCCTTGGGCCTAGTCGCTACGCTCCGGTGTTCGTCCTATGGGGCTTACACCTCGATCAGGATGGCGACGCCCTGGCCGCCGCCGATGCAGGCCGACGCGATGCCGTGCTTCAGTCCCCGGCGGTGCAATTCGCGGGCGACGGTGATGCACAGCCGCACGCCGGTGACGCCCAGCGGATGGCCGAGAGCGATGGCGCCGCCGTTGACATTGGCCTTGGCGCGGTCGAGGCCCAGTTCCTTCTCGACGGCGAGATACTGGGCGCCGAACGCCTCGTTGATCTCGAAGCGGTCGATATCGGCCAGGGTCAGACCGGCGCGCTTGACCACGGCGGCGATGGCTGGGGCGGGGCCGATCCCCATGATCTCGGGCGGCACGCCCACCACGTCGGCGGCGACGATGCGGGCCAGCGGCTTCAAGCCGCGTTCCTTGACGGTCTTGCCGCCGACCACGATGGCGGCGGCGGCGCCGTCCACCACGGCGGAACTGTTGCCGCCGGTCTGCACGCCCTTGAAGGCGGGCTTCAGCTTGCTCAGCACCTCCATGGGGGTGGGGCGCACATGCTCGTCCACCGCGAAACTGGCGACCCCGCGCGGCAGGCGGATGCCTCGGTCGTTATAGCCCTCGCGGGTGAAGGTCTCGCTGATCACCGGGACGATTTCGCCTGAGCGGAAATCGGCCGAGTCGATGGCGCGGGCAAAGCTTTGGGCGGCGAATTCATCCACTTCCTCGCGGCTGATAGCGTACTTCTTGGCCAGATTCTCGGCGGTGTCGCCCATGGAGGTGGACGACGCGGTGTCCTTGGTGGCTTCCCACAGGAAGTCCTTGAACTCCACCTGGCCCATCTTGAAGCCATTGCGCGTGGTGTAGGACGCCACCGGATTGCGCGACATGGATTCGGTGCCGACGCACAGGACTTTGGAGGCCTTGCCCAGCGTGATGGAATCGGCCGCCTGGATGATGGTCTCGAAGCCGGTGCCGCACAGACGATGGACCAGCAGGGCCGGGACGGGAATGGGCACTCCGGCGTACAGGCCGATATGGCGGGGCAGGAAATAGGCGTCGAAGCTGGACTGGGCCATGTTGCCCGCCACCACCATGTCGATGTCCTCGGCCGCGATGGTGGATTTCGCCAGGGCTTCGCGGGCCACCTTGATGCCGAGATCGGTGGGCGAGATGTCCGCCAGCACGCTGGTAAAGTCGGCGAACCCGGTCCGCACCCCATCCACCAGCCAAATATCGTCGTAGACGGTTCCGTGCCCGTTGGTCATTTTTCCAGTCTCCAAACTCTTGCCGTCATTCCCGCGAAAGCGGGAATCCATTTGAGTGGCAGTACAATCCGCAATGGTCCACGTCAGGCGCTGTTCCCGGCATGGACCCCCGCTTTCGCGGGGGTGACGAAGGAACGAGGGGTTCAGCCCAGGCGGATGACCTCGGGGTCATTGCCCTCGGCATAGAGTCGCTCCACCAGGGCGGCCCGGCGGGTCAGCACGGCGCGCTGGTTGATATAGCCCTTGTCGGTGATCTCGTTGGCGTCGATGCCGGGCGGCTCGTCCATCAGCAGCGCCCGGGCGACGCGGTGCGAGGTGCCCTTGCCCTGGGCCGCCAGGGCCTTCAGGGCGGCGGCCATCTTGTCGCGCACCGCCGGTTGGGCCATCAAGTCCTTGAGCGGCGTATCGGCGGGCAGGCCGGGGCACAGGGACAGGCAGCCTGCCGGGCTGGCGAAGCCCAGCACGCCCACTTCCTCGCGGTCGTGGCCGGTGATGACGGCGTCCTGGAGCACCGGCTGGGCGGCGTCGATCACCGCGACGCGCAGCGCGCCCACCGGCACCCAGGTACCCGACATCAGCTTGAAGTCCTCGGCGACGCGGCCGTCGAACAACACGCCCTTGGCGGGATCATTGGGGTCGGCCAGCTTTCCCGCGTCGCCGATGATGTAGAAACCGTCCTCGTCGAACGCCTTCTTGGTCAGGTCGTCGCGCTTGAAATAGCCCGGCGTGATGTTGGTGCCGCGCACCCGCATCTCCAACTTGCCGCCGTTGGGAATCATCTTCAACTCGCAGCCGGGGGCGGGCAGGCCCACATTGCCGGCCCGCTCGATGTCGAAATGGACGGTGGTGATCATGGGCGAGGTCTCGGTGGAGCCCCAGGACGACACCAGCCGCACCTTATACCCCAGGGCGCGCATGGACAGGGCTTCCAGCTTTTCCCACAGGCTTTGCGGCAGGGCGGCGCCCGCATAGAACATCAGCTTCAGGTTCTTGAAGAAATTGGCGCGGAGCGCGTCGTCGCTTTCCAGCAGCGGGATCAGCATGTCGTAGCCGCGCGGCACGTTGAAATACAGGGTGGGCGAAATCTCGCGCAGATTGGCCACGGTCTTTTCCACCAGCCCCGGCATGGGCTTGCCCTCGTCGATATACAGCGTGCCGCCGTGGCGCATGACCATGTTGAAGTTGTGATTGCCGCCGAAGGTGTGATTCCACGGCAGCCAGTCCACCAACACCGGATGGGAATCCGCCAGGAAAGGCCAGCATTGGCGGATGGCCTGCTGGTTGGAGCACATCATGCGCTGGGTATTGATGACGCCCTTGGGCAGATCGGTGGAGCCAGAGGTGAACAGGATCTTGGAGACGGTGGACGGCCGCACCGAGGCGAAGGCGTTTTCCACCTCGGGACCGGGCGCATTGTTCAGCAGGTCGGCCAGGGTGGCGGCGCCGGGCAGCGGATTGATGCTGGTGACCACCTCGACACGGGCCAGTTCCGGGATGTTCAGGGCATCGGCGAAGCGGGCGCCGTCATGGGCGTAGACCAGACCCGGCTTCAACAGCTCGGCGATGTATTTCAGCTTGGAATGGTCCTTGGAGACCAGGGAATAGGCCTGGGAGATGGGAGCCACCGGCACCCCCACATGCATGGCGGCCAGGGCCAGCAGGGCGTGGTCGATGCTGTTGTCCGACAAGATCATCACCGGCCGGTTCTTGTTCAGGCCGCGATCGAGCAGGCTTTGGGCGATGGCTTCCACCGAGCGCAGCGCCTCGGCCCAGGTGACCTTGCGCCAGCCGCCCTCGGCGTTGCGCTGGGCCAGGAACGGGGCGTTGGGAATGCGGTCGGCCCAGTGGTGCAGCAGGTCGCCCAGGCAGCGCGAGAACGGCTTCAGGCTGTCCGGCGAGCGCAGGATCATGCCGCCGTCGGGAAGCTCCTCGACGACGACGCGCGCGGGCGCGAAATTGATCTCTCCCCAGGTCATGGTCTGATCTCCCCGAATTGCCAATTCATCGTCATTCCCGCGAAAGCGGGAATCCATGCTTGATCAAACATAGCCGCCTTACTTGCGGCGATGGTGCTGGTCCCGCCATGGACCCCCGCCTTCGCGGGGGTGACGATAGGATGATGGCAGTCTCCGCTCATGCTCGCCTCACAGTCCCAGATAAGCCTGACGCACCCCGGCATCATTGAGCAGCGCCGTCCCGGTTCCCGACAGCACGATGCCGCCGTTTTCCAGGACATAGCCGCGATCGGCCAGTTTCAAAGAGGTCGAGACGTTCTGCTCGACCAGGATCACGGTCATGCCCTCGGCATGCAGGTCGCGGATGATCTTGAACATTTCGCTCACCACGGCGGGGGCGAGGCCCAGCGACGGCTCGTCGAACATCATCAGGCGTGGCTGGCCCATCAGGCAGCGGCCGATGGCCAGCATCTGCTGCTCGCCGCCCGACAAGGTGCCCGCCGACTGGTCCAGACGGGACTTCAGCTTGGGGAACAGTTGGAAGCAGCGTTCCAGCGTTTCCTTGCGCTTGGCCCGGGCACGCGGGATCACGGCCCCCATCTCCAGGTTTTCCAGCACGCTCAGCGTCGGGAAGATCTGGCGGCCCTCGGCCACCTGGGCGATGCCCAAATCGCAGATGCGGTTGGATGACAGGCCGGTGATGTCCTTGCCCTCGAACATGATCTTTCCGGCGCCGGGCTTGGCCATGCCCGCGATGGCGCGGATCAGCGAGGTCTTGCCCGCGCCATTGGCGCCGACGATGGCGACGACTTCGTGCTCGGCCACGTCGAGCGAGACCCCGGCCAGGGCCTGGGCGTCGCCATAGAACAGGTCGAGGCCGCTGATCTCCAGCATCACACGTGCTCCTCGCCCAGATAGCATTCCAGCACCTTGGGATGGCTGGTGACCTCGGCGGGGGTGCCTTCGGCGATCTTCTCGCCGTGATGCAGCACCACCACATGGTCCGACAGCGCCATGACGGCCCGCATGACGTGCTCGATCAGCAAGATGGTCAGGCCGGATTCCTTGTTGAGCCCTTGGAGAATGGCGACCATGCGGTCGCATTCCACCGGCCGCAGTCCCGCCATCACCTCGTCCAGCAGCAACAGCTTGGGCCGGGTCGCCAGGGCGCGGGCCACTTCGAGACGCTTGCGGTCGGGCAGGGTCAGGGATTGGGCCGGATGGGTCGCCTTGTCGCCCAGTTCCAGCAGGTCGAGAATCTTGCGCGAGGCGGCGCGGGCCTTCTCCACATGGCCGCCGTCATGGCGCAGGGCGCCGACCATGACGTTCTCCTCCACCGTCAGCCCGGCGAAGGGCTTGACGATCTGGAAGGTGCGGCCGACGCCCTGGCGGCAGATCGCCGCCTGTCCCATGCCGGTGACATCGTGGCCGTCCAGCAGGACGCGGCCGTCGCTGGGGGGCAGGGCTCCGGCGATCAGGTTGAAGGTGGTGGTCTTGCCCGCGCCGTTGGGGCCGATCAGGGCGACGATATCGCCCCGGGCCACCTGGAAGGTCACCGCGTTGACGGCGCGCAGGCCGCGAAAGCTTTTGCCCAGATTATCGACGGACAGCATGGGCGCGGTCATTTGGCGCCTCCGTCCAATCCCAGCCGGTGGCGCAGCCACGGCCACAGTCCGCCCGGCTTCAGGATCAGGATCGCCATCATGCAGGCGCCATAGGCGATCTGCTTGATGCCGTCGATGCCGATCTTCTCGCCCAGGATGGTCAGCCCCTCGCCCAGGGCGGTCAGCACCACGGCGCCGAGGATCGGCCCGAACAGGGTGCCGATGCCGCCGATGATGGTCCCCAGGATCAGCTCGATGGAGCGATGCATGGAGAAGATGCTTTCCGGGTAGAGGTTGTTGTTGAAGAAGGCGATGAACATGCCGCCCAGGCTGGTCATGGCGGCCGAGATGATCACGGCGATCATCTTGAGGCGGAAGACGTCGATGCCCAGCGCGTCGGCGGCGTCCTCGTTCTCGCGGATGGCCTGCCAGTAAAAGCCGATGCGACGGCGCAGCAGGGCGCGCGAGAACAGGAACCCGCCCGCCACCATGGCCAGGATGACGTAATAGAACATGGAGGCCGAGCCGCGCAGCAGCCAGATGTCGTCGTGGCTCCGGTTGGACACCGGCAGGAACAGGCCGGACGACGCGCCCACCCAGCCCCAATGGTCGAACAGGACGCGGGTGAATTCGGCGAAGGCGATGGTCAACAGGGCGAAATAGACTCCCATGACCTTGAAGCGGAACCCCAGCGCGCCGATCATGGAGGCGAAGGCGACCGAAACGCCCATTCCGGCGACCGCCCCCAGCCAGGGGGGAGTCCCGAAATGCACGAACAGGGCGCCGCTGGCATAGGCGCCCAACCCCACATAGAGGGCGTGGCCCAGCGAGAACTGACCGGCGAAGCCCATCATCACGTTCCACGACATGCCCAGATAGGCCTGCAACAGAACGGTGATCATGATGGACAGCATGTAGTCGCCGGCCATCAGCGGCGCCAGCATCAGAAGAATCAGCAGGCCGAGCAGCAGCCGGGTGCTCTGATCGGAAAAGTTCAGACTTCCGATCATGGCTTCTTCCCCAAGATGCCCTGGGGCCGCAGCAACAAGACCAGGATCAGCAATCCGAAGCTGAACATGCTTTTCAGGCTGGGTGCGATCAGGGCGCCCGACAGGGCTTCCGACAGCCCCACCAGGATACCGCCCAGCAAAGCGCCGCCCAGGCTGCCCAATCCGCCCAGGATGACGATGATGAAGCCCAGCAGGGTGTAGTCGGACGACAGGTGCGGATGCACGTCCACCAGCAGCAGCAAAAGGCAACCGGCGGCGCCCACGCAGGCGGTGCCGATGCCGAAGGTGATGGCGTAAAGCTGCTCCACGTTCAATCCCACCACGCGGGCGCCGATGGGATTGTCGGCGCAGGCGCGGATGGCGGTGCCGGTGGTGGTGTAGCGGAAGAAGGCCCAGAGCAGGGCGGCGACGCCGCCTGCGGTGAAGGCGGCGATGACGCGCACCTTGTCCAGGATCAGCGGGCCGACGGAATAGCTTTCGAAACTGGCTTCCAGTTGAATGTTGCGGGCATCGGGGCCAAACACCATCAGCATGGCATTGGTGATGATGATGGCGATGGAGAGCAGCAGCAGGAACTGGATGTGTTCCGTCACGCCCAGGAACCGGTTGATGAGGAAGCGCTGCAGGAGGTAGCCGAGGACGAAAAGACCACCCGCCACCACCGGCAGCGCCATCACCGGTTCGACGCCCAGTTTGGTGAACATCAGGAAGGCGGCGTACATGGCCACCACCATCATGTCGCCATGGGCGAAGTTGACCACGCGCATGACACCGAAAATGACCGACAGCCCCAAGGCCATCAGACCGTAGACCAGGCCGGTCAGAAGACCGGCGCTGGTTACGTTCATGAAAAAGCTCGCGTCCATGGAGGACTCCCGGCCTGTGCGGTATTGACGGCGTCAGGTGCGGCTTTTGAAGGCCGGTGCCGGGAAGACCAGCTTTGCCTCGGCGGATTCCGCGGGAAGCACCACGGTCGGCCTTCCGTTGAGGTTCTGGACCACGGCGGAGCGCAGGTTCATGTTCTGGCCGTTGGCCTCGAACTTGATCGGCCCGCCCAGCATGACGCGCTTTTCGATATTGGTGGCCCGGAGCGCCTCGGTGAGAACCTGGGGATCATTGCTGCCGGCCCGCTTGTGGGCGTCGGCGGCGATGAGGACCGCCTCGAAGGTGAAGCCCACGTTGAGATCGCAGCTTTCGTCGGGGAAGGCCTTCTCGAAGGTCTTGCTGAGCGCCGTGGCCATGTCCTGCTTGGGGTCGAACCAGGGAATGTTGACCGAGCAGAAGTCGGCGTATTTGCCCAGCGCCTTCAGGAACTGCTTGTCGTACATGCCGGGGCTGCCGGGCGAGGTGATGCCCATGGTATCCATCTGCTGCTTGACCATTTCGCGCACCAGCAGGATGGCGTCGTTGAGCCGCGTCACCGTCATGACGAAATCGGCCTTGGCCGCCTTGGCCTTGGCCACCTCGATGGACAGGTCGCGCGCCTTGGGGTCGTAGGCGATGGTCTCGACGATGGTGAAGGGCAGGTCCAGCTTGGGCATCAGGGCGTTGATGCCGCCCAGCATGCCCATGCCGAAGCTGTCGTTGATGTGCAGCAGCACGGCGGTCTTGGGCGTGACGCCGCTGGCGGCGAACATGTCCTTGTAGAGCAGCAGTCCACCCTTGCCCAGCATGCCGGCCGAGGGGAAGTTGCGGAAGACGTATTTGAAGCCCTGCTCGGTGATCTTGGGCTCGGCGCCGATATTGACCACGAAGGGAACGCCTTTCTGCTCGGCCACGCCCGCCACCGCCAGGGTGGTCGCCGAATCGAAGCAGCCCATCAGCATGTTGGCGCCTTCGCGGATCAGCTTTTCCGCCTGGGTGCGGCCAACATCGGGATTGGATTCGGTGTCGGCGTTCATCAACTCGACCGAATAGCCCAGATCCTTCAGCATGGGCAGGCCGATCTCGGCGCCACGCTGACAGGCCTGGCCGATCAGGGCCAGATGGCCGGAACGGGGCAACAGCACGCCCAGCTTCAAGGGCGTCGCGGCGCGCGCCGAGCGGGCGGGCAGGCCGACGGAAGCGGCAACGGCGCCCACCGCCGCGGTGGCGGTGAATTGGCGACGCGTGAGAGCAGACGGATTGATGGCGTTGTCAGACATTGGACGTCCCCTTATGACAGGTGAATAACCTCCGGAGGTCGCTCTTTGGCGACTTGTTGGAGATGATCCTGATCCGCGAAATGCAATTCGTCAAGGGGTATTGTTTTGCATAAAAACTGTTGCGGTGCGCAACAAAATGCCCATGATAGGCTGACGCTGTGTTTTGTCCGGGAGAGGCGCGATGAGCAAAAACCAAAAGATCGGGTTGGTGGGGGCTGGCACCATGGGGGCCGCCATCGCCCAAGGCGCCGCCGTCAGCGGTTTTGAGGTGATTCTCAACGACCGCGACCCGGCGGTGGTGGACCGGGCCATGGCCCAGATCAAGTCCTCGCTGGGGCGTTCCGTCGAGAAAGGCAAGATGACTGCACCGGATGCCGAGGCCGCCTTGGCGCGGCTTACACCGTCCAGCGACTTGGCCGATCTCGCGCCTTGCGCCCTGGTGATCGAGGCCATCATCGAGAACTTCGAAGCCAAGAGCGCCCTGTTCTCGGCTCTGTCGGGCCTGCTGGCGCCAACCGCTTTGATGGCGACCAATACCAGTTCGTTGAAGGTGGACGATCTGGCCAAGGCGGTGACCAATCCGGAACGGTTCCTGGGGCTGCATTATTTCTTTCCCGCCGCCATCAACCCGCTGTTGGAGATCGTTCGCGGCGCCGCCACCTCGGACGCGGTGATGGATACTGCTTCCGCCTTCGCCACGGCCACCGGCAAGCAAGCCATCCGCTGCAAGGATGCCTATGGTTTCGCGGTGAACCGCTATTTCGTGCCCTATCTCAACGAGGCGGCGCGCCTGCTGGACGAAGGAATGGCGCCGGGCGACATGGACCGTGCGGTCATGGATGCGTTCGGAACCGCCGTCGGTCCGTTCAAGCTGATGGATATCTCCAAGCCGGTGATCGCGCTGCATGCCTGCCGCACCCTGGCGGTGATGGGGGCGTTCTATCAGCCCGCGCCGTCACTGGTGATCAAAGGCGAGGCGGGCGGGCCGTGGAATGCCGAGATACCGGCCACGGTCGAACCCGAATTGGCTCGTACCATTACCGACCGCCTGCAAGGGGCGGTGCTGACCGCCATGCTGGAGGCCCTGGACGAGAAGGTGGCCACGCCCGAGGACATGGACCTTGGCGCCCGCATCGGCCTGCAATGGCAATGGCAGCCCTGGGCCGCCGCCGTCAAGCTCGGCCGGGCGGGAACCCAGGCGCTGGTGGCCCGCTACTTCGCGGGACGCGCCTTGCCCGTCAGTCTGGGACGTCTGAAATAGCCGATATCAGTCGTCATTCCAGCGAAAGCGGGAATCCATCCTTCTGGCGGCACGATGGCGAACGGCCAAAGCTCCGCAGGACGCCGTCATGGACCCCCGCCTTCGCGGGGGTGACGAAACAGATTAGAAAAAAGAGGAGACCTGACGCGTCGGCGTTCAGGTCTCCAGTGTTTCATCCGGGAGGATGAAAAGGGGATCAGCTACCCGCCTTGGCCGCCTTGCCTTCCAGGAAGGCGCGCATGCGGTTCTTGGCCTCGGGGCTGGTCTGGGTCATGGCTGCCATCAGCGATTCGGCGAACAGGCCGTCGCCTTGCGACATGTCGGCGATGCGGGGCAGGGCGTTGATGATGGCGTAATTGGTCAAGGGCGCGTTGGCCGCGATGCGCTCGGCCAGTTCGACGGCCTTGGGCAGGGCCTCGCCTTCGCCCACCAGATGGTGCGACAGCCCCATGCCCTGGCCTTCCTGGGCGTTATAGGCGTGGCCGGTCAGCATCATCTCGGCCATGCGACCGGCGCCGATGATCCGGGCGATGCGTACCGAGCCACCGCCGCCGACGAAGATGCCGCGCTGGCCTTCCGGCAGGGCGTAGAAGGTGGAGGGCTCGGCCACCCGCACATGGGTGGAGGTGGCCAGTTCCAGGCCGCCGCCGACCACGGCGCCCTTCAAGGCGGAGACCACCGGCAGACCGCCCATCTGGACGTGGTGAAAGGTGCGATGCCATTTCTGCGAATGCATCATGACCTCGAAAGCCTCGCGGTCGCGATGCTCGGCCAGATCAAGACCGGCCGAGAAATGCGGCCCATGGCCATGCAGCACCACGACGCGGGCATCCTTGGGCGGCGACGCGAAGAAGGCACAGATCTCGTCGATCAGCGGGTCGTTGATGGCGTTGCGCTTCTCGGGCCGGTTCAGGCCGACGACGGCGACGGCGCCGCGCATCTCGACGCTCAGCAGCGCATAGGATTGAGTGCTCATGGTGCATCTCCTCGGATCACCACGAGATGTTATTTGCTTAAATTGTTGTGCGCAACAACAAACTGGGAGTCAGCCCTGATACAGCCGCAGCAGCAGGCTGTTGAGCTGAACCCGTTCCTCGGGGCCGAGGCAGGCGGTGACGCGGTTGTCGTGTTCGGCCACCATCCGCTTCAGTTCGGCCAAGGTGGTCGCGCCCTTGTCGGTCAGCATGATGGCGTAGGTGCGCCGGTCCACCTTGGAGGGGACGCGGGCGGCGAGACCCTTGCCCTCAAGGGCGTCGATCAGGATCACGGCGCCGGAACGGTCGATCCCCATGGTGGTGGCCAGCGTCGTCTGGCTGAGACCCGGATTGGCGCCGATGATGGTCATGGCGGCGAATTGGGCGGGGCGGATATCCAGGGAGCCCACGGTGCGCACATAGTCCTGATAGACCAGCACCTGGGCGCGGCGCAGCCGGTAGCCGACGATATCGTCGAGCATGTCCAGGCAAAGGCCGGTCGTCGGCGCGGGCGGAATATTTCCCGCCAACGGCTGCTTATTGCCCTTCCGCGTCGTCGTTTTGACCGTCAAGATTTCCTCGTGCGTCTCTTGCTACATTACCTTTATTGTTTTCCTGGCAGGGGCACAACTGCATTAGTGTCTGGAAGAGGCCAGTTACGGTAAACCACTATACCGGGAGTGCAAGATTGATGAATTGCCCGTTCTGCGCCGAGGAGATCCGGGATGAAGCGGTGGTATGCAAGCATTGCCGCCGCGACCTCAGCATCGTGCGCCCGGTGCTGGATCAGCTGAAGGCCATGGCGGCCCGCGTCGAGGCGCTGGAAGCCGCGGGCGTGCTCCAATCCGAGTTGGCGGCCAGGGTGGCTGTGTTGGAAGCCCAGCCATCGGCGCGCTCCGCCACCGAAGGAGGGGGGGGCGATGCGCCAATCGTCGTAGCCGAGGCAAAGGCGTCGGCTCCGGCCTCGGGAATGGCGGCGGTGGTCGCCGCCATCGCGGTTCCCATCCTGGCCCTGCTGATGACTCATTGGCTGGTGGTGATCGTCTTCGACATGAAGTTCTGGGTCATCCGGGCGGCTTCCCTGCTCGTGCCCCTGGCCTTTGCCCTGTTCATGCCGATTCGCGGCGGCCACAAGGTGGCGGTTCCGGCCGTTCTCGGCCTGGTGATCGGCGGGGTTTCCGTGCTGGGGATGATGTCCATCACCGGTCTGATCGACGACCAGCCCATCATGCCCCAGGATCGGCGCGAATGGCGCGAAGTGATCGAATACGGCGTCAGCATGTGGCTCAGCTATCTCACCGGCGGCCTGATCGCCAGCGTCTTGCAGTCACGTCGATCGGCCGCCGCCACCGATACCATGGTGAAGCGGCTGGCCCGCGACCTCGCCAAGCTGACGGCCCCCGAGAACGAAAATCGGCAGCAATTGGAAAAGCGCATTCAGACCCTGGCCGTCACCATCGGCACCCTGGTGCCGGTGGTGACCGGCGCGGGATCCATCATCTCGGGCATGCGCAAGCTTTGGGAGTAGGCGCTATTTCACGGTGAGTTGAAGGGTGGCGCTGCCTGCGCGGCCGTCGCTGTCCTTGACGTCGACCCGGATGGAATGCTGCCCCGCCGGAACCTCCGCCTTGCCCATATCGATGCCGTCGGCGGTGACGAAGGGTTTGACACGGTCGGTGATGTCAACCGTCGGGGACTTCAGATAGACCACCTTGACCGAGCTGGGCTCGATCTTGGCGCCGCCATGGGGTTCGAACGCGACCTTCAGATTGAAGGGAGACTTCACCTCGGACGGATTGATCAGCTTGACGCCCGGACCACGGGTGACGCCACGCATGGTGATGCCGCTGGCGGCGGGCAGCGCGGCCTCGGCGGCGGTGATCAGGGTTTCCGCCATGGCATCCGCGGCGGTTGCGGCAAGCAAAGCCGCGGCGATCAGCAAGGCCTTGGACATGGAATCGGTCTCCTAGACGTCTGGCCGCAATTCTAGCCACGAGGCGGTCGCGAAAAAATGAAAAAGTGCAGGCCCGGCCGTGCCGAATTCCCACCCAAACGGCATGATCAAGGGAATGTGACTATAACCTTGGTTTTGCTATCGCAACATGGTGTCACAACTTCTTTCCCAACGCGTTTGGTAAATCAAGCCGCCCCGGAGCAGAATAACAGCAGTAAGGATGTTGTATGGTTGCGTTTTGGGGTGCTGCTCATGGATCCGTCCCTGATTGAAATCATCAAGCAAGCGGTGGTCAATGCCCGGCGACAGGGGCTGGCCGGTGGCCAGCAGCAGGATGCCGCCGTCTCGGTTCTGCTGAACATGATGCCTTCCCTGTCTCCTTCCATCGCCGGTCTGATCGTCGAACAGCTCTATCCCTTCGTGGAGGATATGGGGGCCGTCGCCTGACCCTGTCATGCGGCGTCACAAATCCTCCATATTCGGCGTTGGCTTGTTGCTTTGGGTTCGGACGATGATGATCGGACGGTTTTGTCGGCCATAGGGGAGGGGATCCCATGAGCCCAATTTTGATTGATCTGGTGACCCATGTGGTCGAAAGCGCCCAGCGCGCAGGCCTCGACGGCCGGGATCAGCGCGACGCCGCCGAGGCGGTCCTGATGGCGGCCATGCCTTCGGAATCTCCGGCCATCGCCCATTTCATGGTCGAGCTGCTGTATCCCGGCTTGGCGGCCTAGGATACGATCTTTCCCGGATTCATGATGCCCTGGGGATCGATGGCGGCCTTGATGCGCCGCATGACGTCGAGACCGTCGCCGAACTCCTCGTCCAGGAACTCCATCTTGCCGTGACCGATTCCGTGTTCGCCGGTGCAGGTGCCGTCCATGGCCAGGGCGCGCCGCACGATGCGGCGGTTGACCGCTTCGGCCTCGGCGGAATCCTCGGGACGCTTCGGGTCCACCAGCAGCATGACATGGAAATTGCCGTCGCCCACATGGCCGACGATGGCCGAGGTCAGCGAGCAACGGGCAAGATCGGCCCTGGTTTCCATCAGGCAGTCCGCCAGCCGGGAAATGGGAACGCAGGCATCGGTGGTCCAGGCGCGGCAGCCGGGCTTGAGCGCGATCCCGGCGTAATAGGCGTTGTGGCGGGCCGCCCATAACCGGGTCCGCTCCTCGGCGCTGGTGGCCCACCGGAAGTCGGGCGCGCCGAAGTCGGCGGCGATGGCCTGGACCTTTTCCGCCTGCTCGCGCACCCCGGCCGCGCTGCCGTGGAATTCGAAGAACAGGGTTGGGGCCACCGCGTGGTCCGTCTTGGAATAGCGATTGACCGCGTCCGCCATGACCTCGTCGAGGAATTCGATGCGCGCCACCGGAATGCCGGACTGGATGGTCAGGATGACGGTCTGCATGGCTGCCTCCACCGAGGGGAAGGGGCAGACCGCCGCCGATACCGCCTCGGGAATGCCCTGCAGCCGCAGCGTCAATTCGGTGATGATGCCCAGGGTGCCTTCCGATCCCACGAACAGTCGGGTCAGGTCATAGCCCGCCGACGACTTGCGGGCGCGGCTTGCGGTGCGGATGACGCGGCCGTCGGGCAGCACCACTTCCAAGGACAGCACGTTGTCGCGCATGGTGCCGTAGCGCACCGCGTTGGTTCCCGACGCCCTTGTGGCCGCCATGCCACCTAGGGAAGCGTCGGCGCCGGGATCGATGGGAAAGAACAGGCCGCTGTCGCGCAGATATTCGTTCAACTGCTTGCGGGTGACGCCGGGCTGGATGGTGACGTCCATGTCCTGGGGCCGCACGCCAAGAACGGCGTTCATACCGGCCACATCGACGCAGACGCCGCCCCTCAGCGCCGCCACATGGCCTTCCAGCGAGGTGCCGGTGCCAAACGCGATGACCGGCGTTTGGTGCTGGGCGCAGGCCTTGACGGCGGCGGCGACCTCGGCGGTGGACAGCGCGAAGACGACGGCGTCCGGCGGGCAGGGCGGAAAATGGGACTCGTCCTTGCCGTGATGTTCGCGCACCGCCGCCGAGGTGGACAATCGGTCGCCGAAGATGGCGGAAAGCTGGTCGAGAAGGGCTGGGTTGAGGGGCATGGTTGATACGACACCGAGGAGCCAATGACATATTCATTGGCGAGGAGTTGCGGCCAAGGGCCGGCGCCGCTCGTGCGGCGAAAGCCAAGGGATTCGGAGAATCCCGCCCGGCGATTGAGGGACCATGAATACTTTACGTTTCCTTGCCCGCCCGGCGCAAGGACAGCGCCAGTCCCATTCCGGCCAGCCCCGCCGGAACCAGGATGGCCGAGGCGGCGCCCCAACCCCATGCGGCCACGGCGGCGCCCACCACCACCGGGCCCAGCAACTGGCCCAGATTGCTTCCCTGCATGAACAGGCCCAGCGCCACCGGCACCAGATTGATGCTGGGGGCATAGACCGAGGCCGCCCCCAGGATGCAACTGGGCAGCAGTCCGGCGGTTCCGGTCACCAGCAGGCACAGGCCATAGGCGGCCAGGGGCGGCATCCAGGATTGGAAGATGCCCGCGCATCCCAGCAGCATGACCAGAAAAGCCCCGGCCATGGCCCTGCGTCGGCTCACCCCGGTTCGCAGCAAGGGACCGGACGCCAGGTTGCCGATGATGTTGGCGGCGGCGGCCAAGGCGGCCATCAGACCGGCCTCGCCCGCACTGACTCCCATGCGCTCCATCAGCAGGGTGGGCAGGAATCCGGTCAGGGCGGCATAGGTGGCGGAATAGGGGATGAAGGCCAGCGCCAGCAGCAGCGGCCCCGGCGCCTTCACCGTGGCGCCGATGTCGGCCAGGAGATGGCTGCCGGGAGATTGCGGCGGCCGTTGCGGACGCGGCATGGAACGGTGGACCCACAGGGCATAGGCCGCCAGCAAAGCGGCCATGGCCAGCCACAGCCCCCGCCATCCCAGCCAGGGCAAGCCGGGGGCGGCGGCCATGGAAACCGCCATGCCGAATGGCATGAAGGCCCCCCACAGGCCGAAGGCCATCTGGCGTTGGGCGGGCAGGGTCAGCAAGGTGATCAGGGCCGGGGCCGAGATGGTGACCAGCATGAAGCCGATTCCCTCGGCCACCCGCGAGATCAGCAGCAAGGAGAAGCTGGGGGCCAGGCCCCCCGCCAGGCTGGCCACCGCCAGCACGCCAAGGCCCATGGGCAGCAGTCGGCGCGAACCGATCCGGGTTACCAGCGTGCCCATGGCGCTGCCCACCGAGGCGCCCATCAACGCGAAGATGGACAAGACCCAGGCGGCGGTGGGCAAGTCCAGGCCCATTTCCGCGCGGATAAAGGGGAGCGCGACGGGGGCCTTGCCCACCTGGAAGGCGGCGAAGACCCCAGCGCCCACCGCCATCAAGACGGCGGGCCATTGGGTGCGGTCGGGCGACACCCTCACTCTCGGTCGAGGCAGGACTGCTCGCCGGGCATCAGTTCTTGATGGTCTTGCGGCAGGCGGTGGCGGCGCGGCGGCAGGCCTCGGCGCATTCCTTGAGACGGACATCCTCCTTGGACAGCCGCTCGCAGGCGCTGGCGCATTTGTCGCTGACTTCGGCCGCCACCTGACAGGTGAGATGATGCAGCCGCGAGGAACGCAGCATGAAATCGGCGGCGGTTTCGTTGATGTCGGCGCAGTCGAGCAGCAGCTGGACCAGTTCCCATTCGGCGGTGTGACCGCCATGCTGAAGGCCGTGAATGACGGTCTCGGTACAGATGCGATGGGCGTTTTCGCAGGCGTCGATGCATTCGGTCAAAGGCATATTCACACTCTCCCCTGAAGGTAAAGGCGGCGGCACTGACCCCCTTGGCCCGTGCCGCCCATGATTATTTCGCGTAATCGTATTTGCCGTTCTTCCAGACATACATGACATAGCCCGGCGCGGCGACGTCACCCTTGGCGTCGAAGCCGATCTTGCCCAGGGCGGTGTCGAACTTCTCGGATTTCAATACGGCGGCGACCTTCTTGGCATCGGTGGTCTTGGCCTTTTCGGCGGCCTGGGCCCAAGCCTGGATGGTGCCGTAGGTGTAGAGCGTATAGGCCTCGGGCTCGTAGTTCTGGGCGCGGTAGAACTTCACCAGATCGGCATTGGCGGGGTTCTTGCGCGGATCGGGGCTGAAGGTCATCAAGGTGCCTTCACCGGCGGCGCCCGTGATGGACCAGTATTCCTCGGTCACCAGGGCGTCACCGCCCATCAGCACGGTCTTCAGGCCCTGGTCGCGCATCTGGCGCACGATCAGGCCGCCTTCGGTCTTGTAGCCGCCCAGATAAAGCACGTCGACCTTGGCTTGCTTCAACTTGGTCACCAGGGCGGAGTAATCCTTTTCCCCGGCGGTGATGGCCTCGTAGACCGCTTCCTTGACGCCCAGCTTGTTCAGCGCGTCCTTGGTCTGGTCGGCCAGTCCCTTGCCGTAGGCCGACTTGTCGTGAACGATGCCGATCACCTTGCCCTTCAGCTCGGTGGCCATGTATTGGGCGGCGATCTGGCCTTGCTGGTCGTCGCGGCCGCAAGTGCGGAAGACGTTGCCCAGGCCCCGCTCGGTGAATTTGGGATTGGTCGAGGCGGGCGAAATCTGCAAGATGCCGGTTTCCGAATAGACGTCGGAGGCGGGGATGGAGGAGCCCGAGCAGAAGTGTCCGGCCACGAAGGGCACCTTCTTGGACGCCATCTCGTTGGCCACCGCCACGGCCTGCTTGGGATCGCAAGCGTCGTCGCCCATGGCGAGCACCAGCTTCTGGCCCAGCACGCCGCCCTTGGCGTTGATGTCGTCCACCGCCTTGACGGCGCCGCGGCGGAACTGCTCGCCGAACGCCGCCTCGCTGCCTGAAAGCGGCCCGGCGACGCCGATGGTGATGTCGGCACGTGCCGCCTGGGCGCTGAACAGCACGGCGCAAGCGACGGCCAGCGCCGAGAAAGTGGTCCTGGTCATGGGGCACTCCTCCCGAGGATTGGATGACATTGGGTCCAGTTTAGCAGGGCTGGCGGCTTACGCCACCCCGAATGGGGGCGCTGGCGGCGTCATAAAACGGTCATTTGAAAAGCGATATCGCTTCGATATAGCTTGACGCTGTAATTCAGTGCCCGCGTTTTCAGGAGATCACGTTCATGACGACCGAACCCAAAGCCGCCAAGCCCGAGGCTGTCGCGGCTCCCGCCGAGTCTGTCGCCCCCGCCAAGGCGGCCAAGCCTCAAAAGCCCACCAAGCCCGCCAAGCCCGCCGCCGCTCCCAAGGCGCCCAAGGCGGCCAAGCCAGCGGTCCCCGCCGCTGCTCCGGCGGTGAAGGCGGAAAAGCCCGCCAAGAAGGTGAAGAAGGACAAGAAGAAGGGCAAGAAGAAGGACAAGAAGAACAAGGAGGCGGTCATCATCCGCTTCGAGGATGACCAGATTCCCCAGGTGGATGCCCGTGCCGAGGCGCTGGGTCTGTCGCGCGCCGCCTGGGTGCGCATGGTGGTCGCCCAGGCACTGGCCAAGGCCTGAGAGCGGTTTCTTATGCGGGCGGGACGCCCGCGCTCCGAGTGGGATTGGGAGCGTGGGCATCTTGCCCGCCCCCTTTTCTATTCCTTTCCCAACTCCCGCCAGCCGAACGGGCCGTTGCGCTCGTAGAGCCAGGGGTATTGTTCCGCCATGCGGCGGGCGCGGGTGAAGCGGTAGGACAGCAGCGCCACCAAAGTCAGGACACCGCCGTCCAGCACGAAGCCGGGCAGCGACAGCAGCTCTCCCTGGAACAGGGCGAATTGCAGGAAGCGGTCGCCCGCCCCCAGCAGCAATGCGTAGGGGACCGCCTGGACCCAGGGGCGCCAGGTGGCGGCCAGGGCTTGGCCGGTCATGAAGGCGCAGCCGCCGAACAGGATCAGGGTCAGGCCGACGAAGACCGGGATGGAAGTGATCACGAGGCACCTCCATCCAGATAGTGGGCGCGGATTTCCGGGTTGGCCAGCAGGTCCGTGCCGCTGCCCGACAGGGCCACCTTGCCGTTGACCAGCACATAGCCGCGATGGGCCAGCTTCAGGGCATGGAAGGCGTTCTGCTCCACCAGGAAGATGGTGACGCCCTGGTCGCGGCTGATGGCGGCGATGATCTCGAAGATATGGCGCACCACCAGGGGGGCGAGGCCCAGCGAGGGCTCGTCCAGCAGCAGAAGCTTGGGGCGGCTCATGAGGGCGCGGCCGATGGCCAGCATCTGCTGCTCGCCGCCCGACAGGGTGCCGCCGCGCTGGTCCAGGCGCTCCTTCAGGCGGGGAAACAGCGCCAGCACCCGTTCCAGATCCTGGTCGAAATGGCGGGGATCGGAGACGGCGGCGCCCATCTGCAGGTTCTCGTAGACGCTCATGCGTGGAAAAATGTGGCGACCCTCGGGGCTATGGGCGAGGCCGCGCCGGATGATCTGATGGGTGGGCAGGGCGGTGATGTCCTCACCCGCCAGCAGCACCCGGCCCTCGCTGGCGCGGGGATTGCCGCAGAGGGTCATCAGCAGGGTGGTCTTGCCCGCGCCATTGGCGCCCACCAGGGCGACGATCTCGCCTTGCCCAACCTCGATATCAACGCCGTGCAGCGCCTGGATGCGGCCATAGCCGGATTTCAGCCCCTCGATCCTCAGCATGACGCCACCTCCGGCGGCAGTTCGGCATCCTCGGGCTCGCCCAGATAGGCGCGGATCACCGCCGGATCGCTTTTCACCTGGGCGGGGGTTCCGTCGGCGATCTTCTTGCCGTAGTCCAGCACCACCACCCGGTCTGAGATTTCCATCACCACGCTCATGTCGTGCTCGATCAGCAGCAGGCCGATGCCGTCGGTATCGCGGATGGAGCGCAGCAGAATGTTCAACTCGGCGGATTCGCGGGGGTTGAGCCCCGCCGCCGGTTCGTCCAGGCACAGCAGCCGGGGGCCGCAGCACATGGCCCGCGCGATTTCCAAGCGGCGTTGATGGCCGTAAGGCAGGCTGCCCGCTTCCTCGTCGGCGAATTGGGTCAGCCCGACCCGGTCCAGCCAATGGCGCGCCCTGTCCACCGCCCGCGCCTCGGCATGGCGATAGCGGCTAAGGCCCAGCAGCCCGGCCAACGAGAACACCGAGGCCCGCATCAGCTCGGTATGCTGGGCGACGATCAGGTTTTCCAGCACGCTCATCTTGGCGAACAGGCGGATGTTCTGAAATGTCCGGGCCACCCCGGCGCGGCGGGTGATGGCGTGGTCGTCCAGGCGTTCCAACAAAAAAGTGCCGCCGCCATGGCTCAGCGCCATGCGCCCCACCTGCGGCTTGTAGAATCCGGTGATGCAGTTGAACAAGGTGGTCTTACCGGCGCCGTTGGGGCCGATCACCGCCGTGATCGCGCCTGCTTGCGCCTCGAAGGACAGGTCGTTGACGGCGAACAGGCCGCCGAACCGCATGGTGACGTGTTGGATGGCGAGGAGAGGCACGCTCACTTGGCGCCTCCCAGCCGGATGGTGGGCTGGCGTTGGGATAGCAGCCCGGCGGGCTTCCACAGCATGATCAGCACCATGGCGCCGCCAAAGGCCAGCATGCGGTATTGCTGCAACTCGCGGAACCATTCGGGCAGGCCCACCAGCAGCAGGGCGGCCAGCACGATGCCGATCTGGCTGCCCATGCCGCCCAGCACCACGATGGCCAGGATCACCGCCGATTCGATGAAGGTGAAGCTTTCCGGGCTGATGAAGCCCTGGCGAGTGGCGAAGAACGATCCGGCGAATCCGGCGAACATGGCCCCCAGGGCGAAGGCCGACAGCTTGACGGTGGTGGGGTTGATGCCGAGGCTCCGGCAGGCGATCTCGTCTTCCCGCAGCGCTTCCCAGGCGCGGCCCACCGGCAGGCGGCGGATGCGCAGCGTGAATAGATTGGTGATCAGCGCCAGGGCCAGGATCAGGAAATACAGGAAGATCACCCGGTGGTCGGCGGAATAGTCCATGCCGAAGAATTCGGCGAAGCCGGTCTGGCCGTCGGGCGGCACCGCCTTGAAGGACAGGCCGAACAGGGACGGACGCTCGATGCCGGAAATGCCGTTGGGGCCGCCGGTGACGTCCTGCCAGTTCTGCAAGATGACGCGGATGATCTCACCCAGTCCCATGGTGACGATGGCGATATAGTCGCCGCGCAGGCGCAGCACCGGAAAGCCCAGGACCAGCCCGAAACAGGCGGCCATCACGCCGGCCAGCGGCAGGCAGACCCAGAAGGACAGCCCGAAGGTCTGGGACAGCAGGGCGTAGGAATAGGCCCCGACGGCGTAGAAGGCGACGAAGCCCAGATCCAGCAATCCGGCCAGTCCGACCACGATGTTCAGGCCCCAGCCCAGCATGACGTAGATGAGGACCAGGGTGGCCTTGTCCACCAGATTGCGGTCGGCGAAGGGCAGGAAGGGCAGCGCCACCGCGAAGGCGGCCATGGCCCATCCGGCCCCGAAGCGAAGATTGCCCAGGCGGGCGGGCAGGGCGGGGAGAGCGGGGAGCGAGGGCAGCAGTCCAAGCGCTAACCGTCCGGCGAAAACCAGCCCCGCCGACCACGCCACCAGATCGAACCGCCCGGCCAGCGACAAGCCGTTGGCGCTGTCCACCAGCCGAAAGCCCAACATGGGCAGCGCCATGGCGGCGGCGACGAAGGCGGCCAGCGCGCAATCGCGGAGCAGGCCGCCCATCTCAGATCTTCTCCACATCCGGCCGCCCCAGCAGGCCGGTGGGGCGGAACACCAGAACCATGATCAGGATGCCGAAGGTGGCGACATCCTTGTACTCGATGGAAAAATAGCCCGACCAGAAGGCCTCGATCAGCCCGATCAGCAAGCCGCCCAGCATGGCGCCGGGCAACGAGCCGATACCACCCAGCACGGCGGCGGTGAAGGCCTTGATGCCCGCCAGGAAGCCGATATAGAAGTCGATGACGCCGTAATACAGCGTCACCATCAGCCCGGCGACACCGGCCAGGGCGGCGCCGATGACGAAGGTCGTGGAGATCACCCGGTCCACGTCGATTCCCAACAGCGCGGCCATCTTCATGTCCTGCTCGGTGGCGCGCTGGGCGCGGCCCAGCGAGGTCTTGGTGATCATCCAGGTGAACCCCGCCATCAAGGCCAGGGTCATGACCATGACGATGATCTGCATCCAGCTCAGATTGACGGTGAAGCCGTCGCCCTCCATCAGGGTGAATCCGCCCTGGATCACCGGGGGCAGCGGCTTGACCCGCGCGCCCTGAGCCTGGGCGGTGAAGTTCTGCAAGACGATGGACACGCCGATGGCCGAGATCAAGGGTGCCAGCCGGGGGGCGGCGCGCAAGGGCCGATAGGCGATCCGCTCCACCGTCCAGCCCCACAGGGCGGTGAACCCCATGGTGGAGAACAGCGCCACCAGCAGGGCCACCACCACCGAGGCGCCGCCGATGGTGGTGGCGGCCAGGAACGCGATCAGCGAAATGAAGGCGCCCAGCATATAGATGGTGCCATGGGCGAAATTGATCATGCCGAGAATGCTGTAGACCATGGTGTAACCAAGGGCGATCAGTCCATAGATCGCGCCCAGCGTCAGGCCGTTGATCAATTGCTGGAGAAAATACTCCATCCGCCCTTCCTGCATGTCCCGGTCTCTTGAAACCTACTCACCACCATGATCCTGTCAACCGAGAAGGCTGGCGCCCCCTTGCGGCCAAGGCTTTTTCGAAGCGGCAATCGTGCTACACTCCGGCCGCTATCGAGGGGGGCAGAATGTCGCAAGAGCCGATGGACGACGTCATTCGCATTCGGATCGACACCACCCGCGCGGTGGAAGCCTTCCTGACCCTTCTGGTCGAACAGGCGGCGGAAGGAGAAACCCGCGCGCCGGCCAATCCGGCCGCCACCGCCATCTGGCGCGAATTGGCGCCGTTCCGCCTGGTGGAATACGCCTATGTGGACGATGGCGTCGGCACCATCGTCGGGGCCTATCTGGGCTTTCCCGATGGCGAGCTATACGCAGCCGGTGACGACATCCCCGAGACTGCCGTCACCGACATGGTCAAGGGCTGCGAGCACAGCGTCACCGATCTGCCGCCCATTTACGTTTATGTGGTGCTGGAGCGACCGGTGGGCCGCGAGGCCATCGACGCCTTCCTCACCGAATTGTCGTCCCATGTGGGCCACGCCCTGACGGCGGTGGTGCCGGGATCGGACGGGCAGTTGAAGGTGCGCTTCTATGATTCCGAGGGGGCCAGGGGCTTCGCCCGCGAAGGCGACCGCCATCTGTCCAAGGCGGCGGTGCTGGAGCGTTTCGCCACCCATTCCCAGCGCTCCGACGGCCGCGCTTATGCCGCCCTGACCTACGCCTATGCCAAGCAGGTGTTGGAATTCGCCTCGGCGCAGGATCGCGACGAGTTCATTGCCTGGTCCCGGTCCTTGTGCGACTGGATCTTCGCCCATGGCGGCGACAGCGCCCAATTGGGATTCCCAGAGGTGACCCGTCCGGCGGAAGCGGCGCCGGTACCGGAGGAGGATCGGGTTACCGCCCGCATGGAGGCGCCGGGAGCGTTCGAGAACGGAGAGGCTTGGAACTGCTTCGCCACCGACGCCTCGCCCACCGACGAGGTGGTGGCGCGGAGCTACTGGGCCTATGTGCGGCGAACCATCGACGAAGGCCGGGCAGGGACCGTCTACTAGAGTCTGTCAGTATTTCAGCGGCTTGCCTTCGGCATGGGACTCGAATAAGGAATCACCACCAAGGCACCAAGGACACCAAGAGGCCGACGCGGTTTCTTGCTCTTCGTCTTGCCCGGACGCGTTTCGGGCATCCACGCCGTATTGCTTCATAAGACGTTGAAGAGGAACCGCGAGGATGCTCGAGACACCCCCCGGCCATGACGAAAGAGAAAGGGCTGGCCGCTTGCTCCGCTCTCTTGGTGTCCTTGGTGCCTTGGTGGTGAATCGGCGGCGGCGGCCATGGGACAGTCCTGGCCGTCCATGGACCCTCGGGTCAAGCCCGAGGGTGACGAACAGAAAAACCGATTCCACCAAACTCTGACGGACTTTAGCCCTTGAGGGCCGCTTCGACGGCGGCCAGGAAGGCATCCACCTCGAAGGGCTTTTCCAGCACCGCGACGGCGCCGAGCCGCTGGGCGGTTTCCAGTCCCTGGGTCTTTTCCAGCCGGGCGCTGCCGCCGGAAAT
The DNA here is from genome assembly GCF_003284725.1 of Paramagnetospirillum kuznetsovii. Classification (GTDB taxonomy): domain Bacteria; phylum Pseudomonadota; class Alphaproteobacteria; order Rhodospirillales; family Magnetospirillaceae; genus Phaeospirillum; species Phaeospirillum kuznetsovii. Next base: position 80,007 of record NZ_PGTO01000004.1, read on the forward strand.
GGCGATGATGCGGGCGGCGGGCAGCATGGTCTGCAATTCCAGGATGGTCTGGATGCCGTCCATTTCCGGCATGATGATATCGGTGACGATCACGTCGAAACTGGCGCCGCCTTCGACCATTTCGACGGCAAGGGCACCATTGTCGGCGGTCACCGCCAGGTGTCCGGCCGCTTCCAGCACATCCACCAGCGAATCGCGCATCAGCTTGGTGTCTTCGACGATCAGAATCCGGCTCATGGCCCCTCGCGGCAAGGTGATGGTGTGCTGGCCATTGATACCGGCATTCCAACAGGGCGGCAAGACGGTTCCCCTTGACCTTCCAGTCACGGGAAGGTGAATGATAGACTCGTTCATTGAAGGAAAGGGACTTGCCGTGACCCATCAGGCGCCGCCCGCCAGCCTATCGCTTCCCGTCCGGGGCATGACCTGCGCCGCCTGTTCCACCCGGCTGGAACGGGTTTTGGGCAAGATCGACGGTGTCGAGCAGGCCCTGGTCAGTCTGGCGGCCGAGCGTGCCGATATCCGCTTCGATCCTGCCCTGGCGACGCCGGAACGGCTGGTGGACGCCATCGTCAAGGCGGGATTCCAGGCCGATCTGTCCCAGTCGGGCGACGAGGATCTGGACCGTGCCGAGGCCGACTATGCCGCCGAGTCCCGCCGTCAATTGATCGCCCTGGGCATCTCGGCGGCGCTGACCCTGCCGCTGGTGGGGCAGATGGGGCTCGATCTCGCCGGGATTCACTGGATGATCCCCGCCTGGATCCAATTGCTGCTGGCGGTGCCGGTGCAATTCTGGATCGGCGGCCGGTTCTACGCCGGAGCCTGGACCTCGTTGAAGGGCGGCATCGGCAATATGGACGTGCTGGTGGTGCTGGGAACCTCGGCCGCTTTCGGCCTGTCGGCGTGGCATGTGGTCGCGGGCGACGCCCATCACGGCAATCTCTATTTCGAGGGCGCCGCCGTGGTCATCACCCTGGTGCTGCTGGGCAAGACCCTGGAAAGCCGCGCCAAGCGCTCGGCCGCGGGCGCCATCCGCGCCCTGATGCGGCTGCGCCCCGACATCGCCCGCGTCGAGCGCGACGGCGCCATCATCGAGGTTCCCGCCGCCCTGGTGGCGGTGGGCGAGGTGGTGGTGGTGCGGCCGGGCGAGATCGTGGCGGTGGACGGCCGGGTGCTGGACGGCCAAAGCCAGATGGACGAAAGCCTGATCACCGGCGAAAGCCTTCCCGTGACCAAGGAGCCGGGCGATTCGGTGGTGGCGGGCGCCGTCAACGGCGACGGTCTGCTGCGGGTCGAGGCCACGCGGGTGGGCAAGGAATCCACCATCAGCCGCATCATCCGCATGGTCCAGGGCGCCCAGGCCAGCAAGGCGCCGGTCCAGCAACTGGTGGACCGCGTCTCGGCGGTGTTCGTGCCGGTGGTGGCCGCCATCGCACTGGCCTGTTTCCTCGGCTGGTGGCTGATGGGCGGCGATTTGCAGACCGCCTTCGTCGCCGCCGTCTCGGTTCTGGTCATCGCCTGTCCCTGCGCCCTGGGCCTCGCCACCCCCACCGGCATCATGGTGGGAACCGGCGTGGCGGCGCGGCACGGCATCCTGATCAAGGACGCCGAGGCGCTGGAACGCGCCCATCAGGTCACGGTGGTGGTGTTCGACAAGACCGGCACCCTCACCGAGGGCCGTCCGGCGGTGGCCAATGTCACCGCGCTGGACGGCGATGGGGCGGGTTTGCTGAGCCTTGCCGCCTCGGCCCAGCAGGGCAGCGAACATCCCCTGGCCCGCGCCGTGTTGGCCGCCGTGCCGGTCGGGGAACGGGTGGCGGTAAGCGCGTTCCAGTCGCTGCCGGGACGGGGGTTCTCGGCCATGGTGGCGGGCCGCGCCTTGCTGATCGGCAGCCGCCGCCTGATGAATGAGAGGGGGATCGATCTTTCGGCGCTGTCCTCCGACGCCGACGAGGCTATCGGCCGCACCGTCATGTGGGTGGCGGATTCGGGGAAGCTTCTGGGCTTCATCGCCGTCGCCGATCCGGTCAAGCCTTCCGCCGTCAAGGCGGTCACCGCCTTGACGGCGTTGGGGGTCGAGACGGTGATGCTGACCGGCGACAACGCGCGGGCCGCCCGCGCCGTAGCCGATTCGGTGGGGATCACCCGCGTGGTGGCCGAGGTGCTGCCCGAGGACAAGGCGGCCGAGGTGGAAAAGCTGAAGCGCGGCGGCGTGGTCGCCATGGTGGGCGACGGCGTCAACGATGCCCCCGCCCTGGCGGCGGCGGATATCGGCGTGGCCATGGGGACAGGCTCCGATGTGGCCATGCAGGCGGCAGGCATCACCCTGGTGCGCGGCGATCCGTCGCTGCTGGCCGAGGCGCTGTCGCTGTCGCGGGCGACCACCGCCAAGATCCGCCAGAACCTGTTCTGGGCCTTCGGCTATAACGTCATCGCCATTCCCGCCGCCGCCCTGGGCCTGCTCACTCCGGTGATCGCCGGGGCGGCCATGGCCATGTCCTCGGTCTCGGTGGTGTCCAATTCGCTGCTGCTGCGGCGTTGGAGGATGAGATGAATATCGGCGAGGCGGCCCGGCGTTCGGGCGTTTCGGCCAAGACCATCCGCTATTACGAGGGCATCGGCCTGATTCCGGCGGCCGGGCGCACCGCGTCGGGTTACCGCGCCTATAGCGCCAACGAGGTGGAAACCCTGCGCTTCATCCAGCGCGCCCGTTCACTGGGCTTTTCGGTCGATGAGGTGGGGACGCTGCTGGAATTGTGGCGCGACCGCTCGCGGGCCTCGGCCGACGTCAAGGCGGTGGCGCTCAAGCACGTGACGGCCATCGAGACCAAGATCGCCGAGCTGGAAAGCATCCGCCGCACCCTGCTGGACCTCACCAACCGCTGCTGCGGCGACGATCACCCGGATTGCCCCATATTGGATGGTCTGGCGGCGAAATGATGCGGGCAGGATGCCCGCGCTCCAAACCGGGGGCGCGGGCGTCTCGCCCGCTTTTCTCAATAAGCCCGGTCGATGCAGAAATCGATGACGTCGATCATGGCCTGCTTGACCGGGGAATCGGGGAAGATTCCCAGGGCGTCGCGGGCGATCTCGCCGTAATGGCGGGCGCGGGCGACGGTGGCGGCGAGGCTGCCGTGCTTTTCCATCAGGGCGATGGCGCGCTTCAGGTCGTCGTCGGTCTGTTCCAGCTCCTCGACGCAGCGCTTCCAGAATTCCCGCTGCTCGTCGTCGCCGCGCCGGAAGGCGAGGATGAGGGGTAGGGTGATCTTGCCCTCGCGGAAATCGTCGCCGACGGTCTTGCCCAGCACCGCCTGCTTGGCCGAATAGTCCAGCACGTCGTCGATCAACTGGAAGGCGATGCCCAGATTGAGGCCGTAGGATTCCAGCGCCTCTTCCTCCACCTTGGGCCGCTCGGCCACCACGGCGCCGATGCGGCAGGCGGCGGCGAACAGGGCGGCGGTCTTGGAGCGGATGACCTCCAGATAGGAATCCTCGCTGGTCTCGGTGTCGTTGGCGGTGATCAGTTGCAGCACCTCGCCCTCGGCGATCACCGAGGAGGCCCGCGACAAAATGGCCAGCACCGCCAGCGAGCCGTCTTCCACCATCAGCTCGAACGAGCGGGAGAACAGGAAGTCGCCCACCAGCACGCTGGGCTTGTTGCCGAACAGGGCATTGGCCGAGGCCTGTCCGCGCCGCAGGTCGGATTCGTCGACCACGTCGTCATGCAGCAAGGTGGCGGTATGGATGAATTCGACGCAGGCGGCCAGCTTGATGTGGCGTTCGCCGGAATGCCCCGCCAGCTTGGCCGAGGCCAGGGTCAACACCGGGCGCAGGCGCTTGCCGCCGGCGGCGATGATGTGGCCGGCCAGTTGCGGGATCAGCTCGACCGGCGAATGCATGCGCTCGACGATGGTGCGGTTGACCTTCTGCAAGTCGTCCTTGACCAGCGCCACCAAGGCATCGAAGCTCTTTGCCTTCTTGCCGCGTTCGTCTTCCAAGCTGACCACGATCGCCACGATACGGACTCTCCTCCTGACGGGCTCGACCCTACCCGCAGGATGAACATAGTGTCGCTGTGGAAAGTCGGTCAAGCTTGCATCGCCCCATTTACCCTGTTTCCAGTGATTTCATGCCCACGGAATTCCCCTTTACGCTCACCGACGACCGCCTGCTGGACGGCAGGGTCAGGTTGTTCCAGCCGCAAGACGGCTATCGCGCCGCCGTTGACCCGGTTCTGCTGGCCGCCGCCGTCCATGCCGGTCCGGGCGAGTCGGTGCTTGATCTGGGCTGCGGCGCGGGGGCGGCGGCGCTGTGTCTGATGGCGCGTATCGGCGGGGTTCGCGTGACCGGATTGGAGATTCAGCCCGACATGGTCCGCTTGGCGCGCATGAACGCCCAAGCCAATGCCGCCGCCGATTTCACGGTGGTGGAAGGCTCCATCGCGGCGCCTCCACCGGGTCTGGGGCCGTTCGACCATGTCATGACCAATCCGCCCTATGGGGCGGCGGGGCGGGGAACGCCGCCGCCGGTGGCGGGCAAGGCCGTCGCCCATGTGGAAGGCGAGTCCGATCTTCGCGCCTGGATCAAGGCTGCCGCCAAGCTGCTCAAGCCCAAGGGAAGCCTCACCCTTATCCATCGCGCCGACCGGCTGGACGAGATTCTGGCCGCCCTGTCGGGGCGCGGCCTCGGCGCTATCCATATCCTGCCGCTCTGGCCCAAGGCGGGGCGGTCGGCCGGGCGGGTGGTAGTGTCCGCCCGCAAGGGGTCGAAGGCGCCGCTGGAAGTTTTGCCCGGCCTGGTCTTGCACGGCGACAACGGGGCCTATTCGCGGGCGGCGGAGGCGATCTTGCGCGGGGCCGGTGCCCTATCTTGTTCTGGTTCCCAAGGTGGAGCATAAGGAAGCCATGTTCGGAAAATTCCTCCTCACCGTCGCGGTCATCGCAATCATCTGGTTCGGCTATAAGTATCTGGGCCATCTGGCGGAATTGAAGCGGCGCGATTCCTCTCCGCGCCCATCGGAACGTCCCGGCCGCGAGCCGCGCGACGCCAAGGTGGACGCGGAAGCCATGGTGGAATGCCGCGTCTGCGGCACGTGGCAGCCGTCGCGAACGGCCAGATCCTGCGGCAAGGCCGACTGTCCCTATTGAGTCAGCCGTTGCCCCACCAGTAGACCCAGACGAACAGGAAGATCCACACCACGTCCACGAAGTGCCAGTACCACGACGCGGCCTCGAAGCCCAAATGGCGCACGGCCGTGAAATGGCCGCTCAGACTCCGCGCCAGACACACCCCCAGGAAGCATACGCCGATCAGGACGTGGAAGCCGTGAAAGCCGGTGGCCATGTAGAATACCGACGGATAGATGCCGTCGGTGAAGGCGAACAGCGCCTGGCCGTATTCATGGATCTGCAAGGACAGGAACACCAGCCCAAGGAGGATGGTCACGGCCAGCCAGCGCGCCGCCCGGCCGGTCCGATCGGCTCGCAGGGCGTGATGCGAGCGGGTGAGCGTCAGGCCTGAACTCATCAGGATCAAGGTGTTCGCGAAGGGAATATGCCAGGTCTCCAGCGTCGCGATACCGGGCGGCGGCCATTGGGCGACCATGGGGGCCACCTTCAGGCTGGAATGGAAGAAAGCCCAGAAGAACCCGGCGAAGAACATGACCTCCGAGGCGATGAACAGGGCCATCCCCAGCCTGAGCCCGTGACGGACCTCGTGGCTGTGGGAATGGCCGTCCCGGGACTCGCGGACCACGTCGCGCCACCATACGGCCATGGTCGCCAGCAGCAGCGCCAAGCCCACCAACAGCCCCCATGTCTGGTCACGGTGATGGAAATAGGTGACGCCGCCATAGGCGAGCACGAAGGCCGAGACCGCTCCCATCAGAGGCCAGGGGCTGGGATCGACCAGATGATAGGGATGAGACGCGCGCGATATGCTCATGATCGGCCTCTTCCTATGCTGGCGGGCTCGTTGGCCCGGAAGAACGTATAAGACAGGGTGATGGTGGACACTTCCTCGGCATGGGGATCTTCGGCCATGGCGGGGTCGATGACGAAGGTCACCGGCATGTCCAGGCTCTGGCCCGGCTGAAGCTCCTGCTCGGTGAAGCAGAAGCACTGGATCTTGGCGACATAACGCCCGATCTTGTCGGGGGTGGCGTTGAACACCGCATTGCCGGTCACCGGGCGGTCGGACAGATTGGTGGCGGTGAAGACGGCCAGGGTGTCCTCGCCCAGCCTCACCCGCATCTCGCCGACCGGAGGCGAGAACCGCCAGTCCAGCCCCTTGGCCACCGAGGCGTCGAAGCGGATCTTGACCCAGCGTTCCGCCACCCGTTCCGACGCCGCCGCCACTTGACGCGGCGGCCCGCCGATGCCGGTGGCCTGGCAGAAGGCTCGGTACAGCGGCACGCTGCCCACCACCAGGCCCAGCATGGCGGCGATGACCACCATCAGCAGGGCCGCCGTCTTGCCGGGGCTGGGGTTCATGATCGCCTCACTCCGCCGGGCTGCCCAGATGGGGCAGGGTCTCGAAGGCGTGAACCGGCGGCGGCGAGGATACCGTCCATTCCAGGGTGGTGGCGCCTCCACCCCACGGATTGGGCGCTACCTGCTTGCCGACCGCGAAGGTGCGCCAGACCACCACCAGGAAGAACACCGTGCCGGCAAAGGCGATATAGGCCCCCACCGACGATACCAAGTTCCACCCGGCGAAGGCGTCGGGATAGTCGGGAATGCGGCGCGGCATGCCCTGGACGCCCAGGAAATGCTGCGGGAAGAAGGTCAGGTTGACGCCGACGAAGGTGATCCAGAAGTGGATCTTGCCGAGGGCTTCCGGATACTGGTGGCCGCTCATCTTGCCGATCCAGTAGTAGAATCCGGCGAAGATGGCGAAGACGGCGCCCAGGCTCAGCACATAGTGGAAATGGGCGATGACGTAATAGGTGTCGTGCAGCGCCACGTCCACCGGGTTGTTGGCCAGCACCACCCCGGTGACGCCGCCCATGGTGAACAGGAAGATGAAGCCCACCGCCCACAGCATGGGCGTCTTGAAGGTGATGGAGCCGCCCCACATGGTCGCGATCCAACTGAAGACCTTGATGCCGGTGGGCACCGCGATCACCATGGTCGCCGCGGTGAAATAGGCGCGGGTGTTCACGTCCAAGCCGGTGGTGAACATGTGGTGCGCCCAGACGGCGAAGCCGATGACGCCGATGGAAACCATGGCATAGGCCATGCCCAGATAACCGAACACCGGCTTTCTCGAGAAGGTGGCGATGATCTGGCTGACGATGCCGAAGGCGGGCAGGATCATGATGTAGACTTCGGGGTGGCCGAAGAACCAGAACAGATGCTGGTAGAGCAGGGGATCGCCGCCGCCCGAGGGCGCGAAGAAAGTGGTGCCGAAATTGCGGTCGGTCAGCAGCATGGTCAGCGCGCCCGCCAGCACCGGAATGGACAGCAGCAGCAGGAAGGCGGTCACCAGCATGGACCAGACGAACAGCGGCATGCGGTGCAGGGTCATGCCCGGTGCCCGCATGTTCAAGATGGTACTGATGAAATTGATGGCGCCCAGCACCGAGCTGATACCGGCCAGATGCAACGCCAGGATGGCGAAATCCACCGAGGCGTCGGGATGGCCCGAGGTGCTGAGCGGCGGATACAACGTCCAGCCGGTTCCGGCGCCCGCGCCTTCCAGCATGGACAGCATCATCAGCACGAAGGCGGGCGGCAGCAGCCAGAAGCTGATATTGTTCAGGCGGGGAAAGGCCATGTCGGGCGCCCCGATCATCAGGGGCACGAACCAATTGCCGAATCCGCCGATCAGGCCGGGCATGACGGTGAAGAACACCATGGTCAGGGCATGGGCGGTGACGAAGACGTTGTATTGATGCCAGTCGCCGCCGAACACGGTACCGCCGGGATGTGCCAACTGCATGCGGATGACCACGGACATGGAGCCGCCGATCAAGCCCGCGATCACGGAGAAGATCAGGTAGAGCGTGCCGATGTCCTTGTGGTTGGTGGAATACAGCCAGCGCCGCCAGCCATGGGGAAGGTCGTGGCTCATGGGAGGGGCTCCTCGGTCCGTGACATGGCGAGTGCGCTCACCGGGGGCGTTCCGTCGAGATGGACGAATTTCTTCTTGGCTCCGGCCACCCAGGCTGCGAACTCTTCCTTGGTGACGGCCCGCACATGCACCGGCATGAAGCCATGATTGACGCCGCACAGCTGGGAACACTGTCCGTAATACTGCCCCGGTTCCTTGACCTGAACCCAGCTTTCGCTGAGGCGGCCCGGAACCGCGTCGCTCTTCACTCCAAACGCGGGGACCGCCCAGGAATGGATGACGTCTTCCGCCGTCATCTGGAGGCGAATGGGAACGCCTGCGGGGATCACCAACTCGTTGTCGGCGGTCAGAAGACGGGGCTGGCCCGGCTTCAAGTCGTCGGTCTGCACCATCATGGAGTCGAACTTGAAATCCTGGTCGGGATATTCATAGCTCCAATACCATTGGTGTCCGATGATCTTCAGGGTCAAGTCGGCGTCGTGCACCCGGTCCATGAAGTAGAGCAGACGGAACGACGGCACCGCGATCAGCAGCAAGATGACGGCAGGTATGGTGGTCCAGGCCACTTCCAGCGGGGTATGATGGGACCACCGCGCAGGGCTCGGATTGCGTTCCGCCCGGAAGCGCCAGCAGGCATAGCCCAGCAGGGCGCTGACCAGGAGCGTGATGCCGACGATCACGCTGTTGATGAATCCGGCCAGCGAGACGATGCCATCCATGGTGGAGGAGGCCGGGGGCTGAAAGCTGATGGCCCAGGGCCGCGGCTCACCCGCAATGGCGGTGGAACTCGCCAGCACCGCTGCGAAAAACACTGTCAAGACAATGGCTTGGCGTGTCATGGGCGTTACCCCTTGCGTTGATCGGTGCCGCCCCAAGAGCGGATATCGCCGATCAAATAACAATGCGTGTCAAACGCAATATGGAAAGTGGTAGTCCGAATAAATGTTTCCAAGGCCCTTGTGGTGGAAAACTGACGCATACCACTTGTGGGTAGTGCCAGGATCGCTACATTAGCTGCAACGCAACAAGCCCATAGGATCAGCCTCATGCTGTCACGTCTGTTTAATGCCTTCGGTGCGCCGTCCGCGCCAGGGGGCGGCAAGGTTCAGGTCGTCGATCCCGTTACTATCCGCCGCTGGTGGGAAGCGGGCGAGGTTGTCCTGATCGATGTGCGCGAGCGCGACGAGAATGCCGCCGAGCGGATCGAGGGCGCCCTCAATCTTCCGCTCAGCAGCTTTAATCCCGCCGAGGTTCCGGTTCCGCCCGAAGGCAAGCGCCTGGTGATCCATTGCCGCAGCGGCGTGCGGTGCGGCAGCGCCACCAATCTGCTGCTGGCGGCGGGCTGGGATGGCGAGATCACGCGCATGGAAGGCGGGCTCATGGGCTGGACCGCTTTCGGCGGCCCCACCAAGCGGGGCTCATAATCTTTTAAGAATTGTTCTTATAAACTGCGCCCGTGCCACTTCATCACAGGAGTGTACGACCATGGGCCAGAAGGCTGCGCGCCGCGAGAAACTAGCGGCAATTCGGGAGCGGGCTTGGGAAGTGATTTCCACGCCCGAGACCCATACCCTGATGAACAGGGAGCGGGCCCTCGATTCCCTTGGGTACCTCTGGGAAGTCGAAAAGGAACGCGTGGGTTCTCTGCTGGCTTGCTAGCTGGCGATTCCATCATCCGCCCCCTCCCGGCACGGCAGGGGGCGGAGTTGGATCTTCAACCCGTCAGTCCAACGACATCAGCCCGAAGACGTCAGCGGGGACCGCAGCGCCTTGCCATCTTGGCCTGGGCCTCCGCCTCATCGGCGCAGTCACGGCAGTTCTTGGCATAGGGGTTGGCGCGCAATCGTTCGGCTTCGATATCCTCGCCGCACGCCTTGCAGGTTCCATCCGATGGAACCCTCTCCGCCCGCCCCAAAACCGCCTGAATTGCTGCTGCGTTGAGAACTTCAATACGTTCCGCCGCGAGGTCGATCTCGTCCATGCCCTCACTCCCGAGAGTCACTATGCCTGCATATTGTGTATAGAACTTGGGGAGATGGCAATATCTATGATGGTGGAATCGGTGTCTTTGGGCTATTCGGGGATCTTGGGCGACCAGACCAGGGTCGCGGCGGCATCGTCCTGATTGCACAATTCCGCCAGTTTACCCGCCGATACCCGCAAGGGAGTGACGCCGTTGATGCTCAGCACGCCCTTGCGCACCAGCTTCCATCCCACCGATACGCAGACGCTTGGCGGGATATCATGGGCGGTGACGGCCACTTGCCCGCCCTTGCGCTCGACCCTGATGGCGCCGCCATAGATGTTCTTTTCGAAGACGCTGCCCTGGGCGGCGCGCACCATCTGCTCGATAAAGGCTTCCGGGCTGGCCGAGACTTGCAATTCGGGATTCGGAAGTAAAAGGAATGAGACGGCGGTGAAGCCGCCAAGTATGAACGTCAGGGCAAGCAGGGCGAGGCCCTTGTGCCCGTGGCCCCCGGTGCCATGATGGTGGGGGTGGATGTGCTTGCCGGGAACCGCCGAGTGAGTGATCATGACACGCCCCTTTCAGGGGATAATCCTTCTCATGATCCGAATATGCCATGACTTGATTAAGACAAGGTTTATGCTTCGCGACTATTCGCTCGACTTGTACGATCACGCATTTTTCGTGTGGTTTTTGGGGGGCAAACCCCTGAAACGGACGAAACCCCAAGGTTTCCCTTGGGGTTTCGATGGTGGGCGGTACAAGGTTTGAACTTGTGACCCCTGCGATGTCAACACAGTGCTCTACCGCTGAGCTAACCGCCCGTCACGACGTGGCCGCAATGTCTCGCGGGCCGCCGAGGGGGGTTCTTTTAGCGTCGTTCGCGCGCCATTGCAAGCCCTTCTGAACGGCTTTTCGCAGGCTTTTGGTTCCATGATTTTTTAATCCCGGATATGACAGGCGGCCCGCGACCTGCTAAGAATTCGCCATAGCCATGGACACCAAGCCTTACGCCGCCATTGATGAGAGTTCCGTGCTGACGGTGCGTGCGCCGTCGCGGCAAAGCGTGCCCGTGGTCTTTTCGTCGCCCCATTCCGGCCGGGACTACCCCGAAGCGTTCGTGGCCGCCTCCCGGCTTGACGCCAAGACACTGCGGCGCTCCGAGGACAGTTTCGTCGATGAGCTATACGCCTGCGTGCCCGAATTGGGGGCGCCATTGATCAGCGCCCGCTTTCCCCGTGCCTATTGCGATCCCAACCGGGAGCCCTATGAATTGGATCCGGTGATGTTTTCCGGCCCGCTGCCCCGGCATGCCAATACCCGCAGTCCAAGGGTGGTCGCCGGGCTGGGGACCATCGCCAGGGTGGTGGCCAGCGGCGCCGAGATTTATGCGGGCAAGCTTTCCGTGGCGGAGGCGGAGGCCCGCATCGCCCAGTACTACCGCCCCTATCATGATCGGCTTGGCGCGCTGGTGGGCGAGACCCGGGAGAAGTTCGGCTGGTCGCTGCTGGTGGACTGCCATTCCATGCCGTCGGTGGGCGGTCCCATGGATCGCGATTCCGGGTTGTCGCGGGTAGACGTGGTGCTGGGCGACTGCTTCGGGGCGTCCTGCGATTCCATCTTCACCGAGACGGCCGAGGCGGCCTTCGAGGAATTGGGCTATCGGGTGGTGCGCAACACCCCCTATGCCGGCGGCTTCACCACCCGGCATTACGGCGATCCCGGCCACGGCAGCCACGCCTTGCAGATCGAGTTGAACCGCGCGCTCTACATGGTGGAAAGCGAGCATGCCCACGGTCCCCGCTTCGCCCAGGTCCAGGGCGATCTTCGCCGCGTCGCGGCCGCTTTATGCGCCGCCGCCGCCGGGTTCGGCGCGCCCGCTGGGTTCGGTGTGCCATGACCCGGACGCAACCCCTGCCGGTGACGATCCGCGACGCGGTGGAAGCCGACATGGCGGCCATCCAGGCCATCTACGCCTTCTATGTCACCCGCACCGCCGCCTCCTTCGAGGAGACGCCCCCCGATACCGCCGAGATCACCGCCCGCTGGCGCAATCTGACGGGGCGGGGGATGCCGTTCCTGGTGGCCGAGGAAAAGGGCGAGGTGTTGGGCTATACCTATGCCGGGCCGTTCCGTCAGCGCTCGGCCTATCGCTATACCGTGGAGGATTCCATCTATGTGGCGCCCTTCGTGGTTCGGCGCGGCATCGGCAAGATCCTGCTGGCGGCGCTGATCGAGCGCTGCACCCAGTTGGGCTATCGCCAGATTATCGCGGTGATCGGCGATTCCGCCAATCAGGCCTCCATCGCGCTCCATCGCGCCACCGGCTTCGGCCAGGAAGGCGTGCTGCGCGGCGTCGGGCTTAAATTCGGCCGCTGGGTCGACGTTGTGATCATGCACCGCACCCTGGGCGGCGACGACCGGCCGCTGCCCGACGGCGGCAAGGCGCCCCCGCTGACGCCCAATTCCCCTCTGGAGGACATGCCGTGAGCGACCCCGTTCCCGACGACATCGTGCTGAGCCGCCGCATCATCGCCGGAATGGCGATTCTGCTGGTGATCCTGCTGGGCTCCCTGGCCTGGGGCGCCTTGCGGACCTTCTCGTTTCCCCAGTAACCGCCCGGCCATGGCGAAAAAAAAGCCGCTGGGTTGCCCCAGCGGCTTGAGTTTTGGGAGGAAGTCGAAATAGGAAAAATCGTTATAAATCATGGTATTGTAGCCGTAATTCACATCAATCGTTCACATTTTTAGTTCACATTTTTAGCTGGAATCGATATCGTGCCCGTGCTGGTTTGGAGGGCGGCATGGGCAAGAAAAACGGGTTGTCCCGGTATCTGTTCCGCAAGGGGGACACCTTCTACGTTCGCATCGCCGTCCCGAAGCCGCTGCGTGGCTTCTACGGGGGGAGGGATATCGTCATCCGCAGTCTGGGCACCCGGGATCCGAAGGTCGCCGAGAACCGGAAGGATATCGAGGTCGGGCGCATCAAGGCCGAGTTCGAGCAGTTGGCGAATCAGGACCCTTTTGCCCGCCAAGCGGTCGGTTCGCTCGCCCGGTGGGAGGCATCTACGGAAGCCATGGGGGCGATCTTGGAGGCGAGCGGCGATGGTCAGGCATCTGCCCTCGGTGCCCTGGCGGTCGAGGCGATGACCACCGACGATCCGCAGCAGCGAGCGAAGTTGGAGGCCCGGAAGCAGGCGATGTTGGAGTCGGCGCGGGGTCGGGCGATGGAGTGGGGGGAGGACCTCGCTGCGCGCCGAGGGCGCTTCGCCCTGCCGCGTCAGCCCGTGGCCGATCCGGCCGAGGTGCGTGCTTGGATCCATGAAGCCAACACCCTGTTGGAGTTCCTTGACGGTGGCAAGGTTCCCGACGAGGGGATGCCGCTGGCAGAGGTAGCCGCCATGGTCAGCGGTGCCGATCTGGGGGAAATCGCCAGGGCACAGATCGCCGAGGAGATCCCCGCCGCTTTGCTACCGGCACGGGCACGTCCCTACCTGAGCCGCGCCATATCCAAGGTCGTTCCCTCCGACGACAACATCAGCCTGGCTGACCTGATCGAGCGCTTCTTCGCCGACAGCCACAGGGCTAATTTGGCAGTCGTGACGCGCCGGAACTACGAGACCACCGTGCGGATCCTGAAGGAGGTGTTGGGGGAGAACGTTGCCGTTCGGTCCATCGGCCGCGATGACATTCGTCGGGTGCAGGATGTGATCCTCAATCTGCCAGCGCCCGAAGCCAAGCGCGACGGTAGGTTCACAGGGATGGACTTCCGGCGGATGGCCCAGACCGTCAAGGTCGCCCGCGAGAAGGGCGAGATCATCCCGTGCCTGATGTCGGGCACCCGAAACAAGTATCTGCGGAACATCAGTACCATCTTCACCTACGCCCTCCACGAGCAGAAGATCGACGCCCATCCGGCTCTCGGGCTGACCCTTCATTTTCCCGATGACCGGCAGGAGGAGGGCAAGGAGCCCTTCAGTCCGGACGACCTGAAGGTAATGTTCCCGCGCACCTATCGTGTCGAGGGGCTGAACTGGTTGCCGCTGGTGATGCTCTACCATGGCCTGAGGCCAAGCGAGGCCGCCCAGTTGGATGTTGCCGATGTCATGGAGATCGATGGCGTCTGGGCTATCGACATCAGCGATCAGACCAAGGGAGCGGAAGGGACTGCGCGCTGGGGTGACAAGACCTTGAAGAATGACCGCTCGACACCCCGCCGCATTCCGGTCCATCAGCGTCTGCTCGACCTTGGGTTCCTGGAATACCGGCAATCACGGCAGGATGCAGGCGAGCGGAAGCTGTTCGCGGTCAAGCGTTACGGTCAGGCGGGATACTTTGCATCCATCCGCGACGATTTCGCGGCCTGGCTGACGGCGGTTGGCGTCAAACGGTCCTCGACCTCTCCCCATTCGCTGCGCCATACCTGGAACACCACAGCCTTTCCCGTCATGGATGACCGCATCCGCAAGATCCTCGGGGGCTGGACGCTGGGCAAGGGCGTGGACGTTCGCACCTACCTCCACACCAATCGGCTGTCCTTGACCGACGTGAAGGCGGAGTTGGACAAGGTCGCCTTCGACGTGCTGACCACCGAGGTGGAGGCTGCGCGCGCCCATCCAGGTCTGAGCGGAATGCAACGCCGATTTCGGCCGGGCGAAAATCCGCTGAAGCAGCCCAAGAAGAAGCGCCTTGTTCCGGGAAAAATGAGAGGCGCCGACAAGTCCTGATCCGGACTGGGCCCGGTGGATGGTGGCCCGCCGCATCTGAAGCTTTTTCATGGATTGAATCTCTGATACCGGGGCGCCCCCGCAAATATCGGAAGAGTTCAATGGAATCATCATTCTCAGCGTTGACGCCTCGCAGAATCGAATTGTTCTGCATGCGCCGTCTTGCGTCTGTCTTGCCCGCCGAGATCACCCTCGCACTTCAGGGCTATCTCGTAGGCCTGCTGGCCCGTAAGGAGTTCCCGCCATACCGCGGCACCCAGATGGATTTCGAGGCTGTCGCTGACGCCATTTCGTTTGAGGCCGCGCCGCTGAGATCGGTGAAAGCAAAATTGCAGCCGATCTTCGATGCGGTATGCCGTTCTGTTGCCGAAGCCGAACTTCGGCTTCGGGCGCACAAGGGTGGCAAGGCAAAGAAGAGTACTTCGCCGCGAGGGGAGGTTGCCAGAAGGCCGGTGGGACGGCCACGCAAGGCGATTGAGGAGTTTCCTGAGCCGGTGGAGAGGGACTGGGATGAGCCTGATGACCTGGGCTCGGCTTTGCGCCTCCATGCCAATCGGCACGGTGAGACGATCCATCGCCTTTACAAGGCTGTCGTCAGACCGGAAGACGGCATGCATCTCAGTACGCTGCTGTCCTGGGCGCGCGGGGAAAAGGCGCCTCGCTCGGTGATCAGCCTTGATGTTCTTCGCCGAATCGAAAGGCGGTACCGGTTGCCGAAGGGGTATTTTGCCGAGAAGGCCGCCAATCCGGTCCGTGCCGCGACCGGGTTTGATCTGGGCGATGTCTCTCCGTCGGAGCGCCGCCGCTTGGCATGGCATCTGCCGGATGATTTCAATTCCCGTCCGCGCCAAGAACAAGTGGAAATCCTCGACTGGGTGCGTACCGTCATTGTCAGTGGCTCCACGGATTATCGGCGCTATCAGGTTACCGCCATGCGCCAACACTATGCGATTCGGTTTTCCTGTGTTTCGGCGACGAGAAAAAGGTCATCCAGCGCAAAGGCGCCGGATGAACCGGGGCTTATTGACGCGCCGGCCCAATTGAATGCGGAACTCTCCGAACTCCTCAAATTCAAGACCTCGACCTTTGCCGCCTTCGGCCTGCAGCGCAACGGCGTGTGGGGCGAGGAAACCGCATCACAGCGAACCGAACATTTTGCTTTGTGGTTTGGCGCCTTCGCAGCCCCTGCGGCAAGTGAGGTTCGGGGATACGGAGCTGACCCCAACAGCCTTACCTTCGCGATGATGGTCTTCCCGCAGGTCTGGGACTGGTACCTGCAATGGCGCGAGCAGCGTCGCGGCTTCTACACCAAGTGGGAAGTCGATCTGCTGACGATTGCTGCCGCCTTGACCCGTGAGGAGACCGGCTGGCTGCGGCAGATGCCCCGCATTGGCGATCATCTCCGGGAAATCGAAGGGCTGATCTCGCGTCAGGATATTGACGAGGCGAGGGCTGATTGGGCGGCGGCCTGTGATCGGATGTTTCGTCACGCTCGTCGACGCGTCAAGGAAATCGCCCGTGTCGCCCGCATCCACAGAGATCCGTTCGAGCCGATTTTGCCTGTCCTCGAAGCGCCAAGTCCGGTTGGCGAATACCGCAAGATCACCGAGGAGATCCTGCGCCGCATGCCGGACGAGCGTCGGCAGCCACGGGCCGCCGCTGAAGCGGTTCGGGCCTTTCTGCTGCTGCGGATTGGCCTGCACACGGGTCTGAGACAAAAGAACCTCCGGGAGCTTCTTCTCTGCCGGCGGGACCAATTGCCGACACCGGAGCGGCGTCTGGAGGACATGAAGCGGGGCGAACTCCGATGGAGTCCACGGGATCACGGTTGGGAAATCCTGATTCCCTCGGTTGCGTTCAAGAATGCAAGCTCGTCCTTCTTCGGTTCCAAGCCGTTCCGCCTGATCCTCCCGGATCTTGGTGGGCTCTATGAGAAACTCGAGGCGTATATCGACCGGCACCGTGCCCGGCTGATAGGACCTGCCACTGATCCTGGGACCTTCTTCGTCAAGACCGCGAAGATGACCAGCACCAATGCCGCATATAACCAGAACACCTTCTATGAGGCATGGCGGCTGGTCATCCAGCGCTATGGTATCTTCAATCCCTGGACCCGGCGTGGAGCGATCGAAGGATTGCTCCCCCATGGGCCGCACAATGTGCGAGATGTTCTGGCCACTCACATCCTGAAGCAGACAGGTTCCTACGAACAGGCCAGCTACGCCATTCAGGACACGCCGGAGATGGTGGCCCAGCACTACGGTCGCTTCCTGCCGCAGGACAAGGCCGAGATCGCCGCTCGCATCCTCAACAAGGTTTGGGAAGCGGCCTGAGGCTTTGAATTCACTGCGCGAAGAGGGGCTGCTTACGTGCCGCAAAACAAGCGGTCATCCGTCTTGTCATCGCTGAGATAAAGGGACCATATTCATCGCGAAGGAAGCGGTGAATATGGTCTTTATCCACGCGCAACATGAATGGATGCGGCTCCGATGAGCGAGGCACGAGATCCTCGTCTTCCCCAGGCGGGTGACGTGCGCCGGGCAGGCTTTTTGATGATGCTGCGATCGGTGGAGGCCGAGACGGATCGTCTGGGGGATATTCCCATGGCTGATGTCCTGGTCGAGGTGGACGCGATCATCGGCAATGGGGTCCGCGATCCGTTCGCCGCCGGGGAGGGGGAGTTGATGGGTACTTGATGGGCGCGGGGTTCAAGTTGCCCTTCCCACCCATCCGCTTATTCCTCGCCCCGCCCGACCAAGCCGATGATGATCGACAGGAGCGCCCCTAAAGAAGATCGGCCAGCAGATCGGCCAAACAGCCTAGCCATCAGCGTCTTTTCCATTTAACATCACGGCATTACGATATACGGAATATCGGCCAGAATGCCCATCATCGAGAGCACCGACCGCATCGAGCCGGCCCGCCTGGAGCAGATTCCCGAGGCCCTGTCCGACAGTGTGGCCGAGCTTGCCGCCGCCTCGGCCAGGCTCGGGCATGCCCTCCATCCCCGCACGGCAGCCAGTCTGGCCGACCTCGTGCGCATCATGAACAGCTACTACAGCAACCTCATCGAGGGGCACAACACCCGTCCGCGGGACATCGAGCGGGCGCTGCTGGGGCAGTTCGACAGCGACAGCAAGCGTCGCAACCTCCAGATGGAAGCGGCGGCGCATGTCCGCCTGCAGGCCGATATCGACCGCCAGGCCGCCGAGGGCGCCCTTTCCGAACCGGCCTCGCCCGACTTCGTCCGCTGGCTGCATGCGGAATTCTACTGTGACGCCCCGCCGGAGATGCTGACCATACGGGGCACCGGCCGGGAGTTCGTCATGACCCCCGGGGCATGGCGCTCCGGTCCCGACCAGGACGTGGCGGTCGGCCGGCACCTGCCGCCGTCGAGCGACCGGGTCGCCGCCTTCATGGAGCACTTCGTCGACCGCTACCGCTTCGAGCCGCTCGGCAAGGCCGCCCGCATCCTGGCCATTCCGGCGGCCCACCACCGCTTCAACTACATCCACCCGTTCCCGGACGGCAATGGCCGGGTCGCGCGCCTGATGAGCCATGCCATGGCGCATCAGGCCGGTATCGGCGCCCATGGCCTGTGGTCGATCTCGCGTGGGCTGGCCCGGGGCCTGGACAGCCGGGGTGACTACAAGCGGATGATGGACCACGCCGACATGCCGCGACAGGGCGACCTGGACGGACGGGGCAACCTGTCGCAGCGCGCCCTGATCGATTTCTCGCTGTGGTTCCTGCGCGTCTGTCTGGACCAGGTTACCTTCATGTCCGGCCTGTTCGAGCTCGATACGCTGGCGCGCCGGCTGCGGATGCTGGTGGAGCGCAGCGACAGCCTGAAGCCAGAAGCGGCACGGCTGCTCGAGGAGGCCCTGATCCGGGGCGAGATCGAGCGCGGCGACATGCCGCGCATCACCGGCCTGCCCGAGCGCACCGCGCGCCGGGTCTTCAACGATGTGGTGGCCGCCGGCCTCCTGGCCTCGGACACGCCCAAGGGCAAGGTGTCGCTGTGCTTTCCGGTCGAGACCCTCGACACGTTGTTCCCGAGGTTGTTCCCCGAGACCTGATCCGGCCGGATCCCCTGGCGGAAGGTATCGACCTCACCATCCGTCGCAGCGCCCCGGCATCTCCAGCAGCCCGGCCTCGGGATGATGAATCCCGAAGCCGGTCAGGGCGATCTGGCGCCGGATGTCGGCCATGCTCCATCCCAGGGTGGACAGGGTGTCGATGGCCCAGGCGAGATCGCTGGCCAGGAAGCTCTCCTGCGGGCGCCCGCCCAGCCGGAACAGGGTCTTCGCCCGGAGACGCTCGAAGCTCATGGTGCGGCCTTCGCGGTGGATCTTCTTGATGCGGCCATTGGTGTTCTCGGTCATGCCGTTGGTGGTCCGCTCGGTGGTCCAGTAGGCCATGATCGGGCTCCGCCAGGCCCTCACCGCGTTCGCCACCCCGCGCAGTTCCGGCACTCGCCCGACGACCTCGCCGGCCCGCTTCAGCCAGGCGTCGAGCCGGGCGCCAGCCAGGGCCCGGTCCTCCTCGTCGAACACATCGAACAGCGCCTCCCTCATCTCGTAGGCGATCTTCAGCTCGGGATTGTCGTCGAGGACCTGCCGGAGAATGGGGCGCTCGACGAGGGCCAGTCTGGCGGCGCGCTTCTGCAGCATGGCCCGCAGCACGGTGGGGCGAGGCAGTTTGCTCCGCTTCTGCTGCTGTCGGCGCGGGGCCCCCTTCTGCTTCATGATCCGCATGCGCCAGGTGTTGACCACCGCGCGCGCCATCTGGGTCACGTGCCAGCGGTCGGCCACCACTGTGGCGTTGGGGAAGAACCGTCCGGCGAGGGTGGCGTATCCCCGGGTCATGTCGATGGCCACCACCTCTACGGCCTCGCGGTCTTCCATGGTCGCGAAGAAGCCCTCGAAATCCTCCCGGCTCCGCCCTTCCAGCAGGGTGATCAGGTGCCCGGTGTCGAGATCGACCACCACACCGCGATCCTTGCCGCCGATATGGGCCTCGTCGATGCCGAGGCGGCGGGGGCCTTGGGGCGGGGCGATGGGCTTCCACCGCCGGATCGTCTCGTCGAAGATGGCCAGGATGGTCCGTTCGTCAACGCCGGTGCGCCGGGCCAGCTCGGTGGCGGTGAGGTTGTGGCTCTCCTGCTCGATCATCGCGACCAGGCGGGACGTCATCGCCCGGCTGGTATCGAGCCAATCCGGGCGGAGCGTCCGGGTGGCGCCGCAATGCCGGCAGCGGAGCACCGGATAGCTGAGATCAAGGCGGATCCAGCTGGTGCCCAGCGGCACATCCTGGATCTGGCAGCGAACCGGCTGCTTGCTCTCCATACGGCCCGGGCAGCCGTGGGGACAGAGGCGATCGCCATCGGCTGGCTCGAAGCGGCAATCGATGACATGGCGGTGGATCCGTCGGGCGGCAGGATCCAGACGGCTGTGTTGCCCGACCAGACCGGGGAGCCCCAGGTGGGGCAGGAGGGAATGCTTCATGGCGGTTCTCCGGCTTTGTGTGGCTTGCTGGTTCAGCCGTAGACCGACCAGAACTCCTCCGGCGTGATCACCGGATAGGTATCTGTCATGGCCAGCAGGGCTTCGTTCTCGGTAACGCAGTGAGTTGCGCCGCACGGCAGGCGTTTCCTGCCCCGGGGTGTGGCTGGCGGTTCGCATCGGCTTCCCGGCGGCAGGACGACGGTGTTGAGGCGGATGGCGGCGATGAGGTCGTTGACCTCGAGCACCGACCATCCCAGGCGACCGGCCAGGCGATAGAAGATGTGGGCCAGGTCCTCGATTGCGGTGATCTCCAGGACGAGCTCCAGGCTGCCATGGCGCCAGGCGGAGATGATCCGCCCCTGGACGGTGCCGGGATAGGCGAGGCCGATGGCCACGGTTTCGGCGTCGGTCATGATGCGATGGGACATGGGATCAGCCCTCCCCGCCCGGGGCCTGGACCTCGGCGGCCATGGCCTTGAGATTGGCGATGCCGTCCTCGGCCGGGATTGCCGCGAAGGTCGCCGCGATCCCTTCGGCCAGCGGGACCAGCCGCCGCTGCGCCTCGCGCACTCGCTGGAACAGTCCGGTATCGATCAGGGTGGCGACATGCTTGCCGTCCTTGGTCAGGGCGATGCAGTCGCCGCGGTACTGTACCCGGTTGATCATGTCGCCCAGGTTGCTGCGAAAGGTCTGGGCATCGACGTCGACGATCATGGAGTCCTCCTCCTGCTGTGTGGTCCCGGGGGAGGATATGGATCGCATCGGGCGGAGCGGGCACGGCGATGGCCGGGCTGGTCTGATCGATGGGATCATGATGGTCGGGATGGCGGGGCGGGCCATGACCATCATGGTCCGGGTGGTCACGCCACCGATGACCCTCATGGTCCCCATGGTCAGGGGAGGATTCGGGCGGAAAATCCGGCTCGGCAAGGCGGCGATCCGAGGGGGGATCGGGCTCTGAAGGGGTTGAGAACGCCCAGTTATGGGCCTCTTGCCCCCCCGGCCTCGCCGCCTTGCCGAGCCGGACCTTTCAGAGGCCGGTGCGTGCCATTCGGCTGGTCGCTAACGCATCCGCCGGGCGGATGTACTGCCACAGGGTCTGGCGGCGCTGGTGACCGGTCTGGCGCTGGATCGCCCATTCGGGCGCGCCTGCCATGGCCGCCGACGAGGCGAAGCCGGCCCGCAGCGAATGGGCCCCCAGGCTCGCCACGAAGGCCCGCGCCCGACGACCCGACAGCCCCCTGGCCTCGGCCGCCCAGCCCGCCGCCTTGCAGACGATGCGGGCCACCGCCCGCGGCCGCAGGAAGGCCTCCTGGATCCGCCCGAAGCGGTCGATGGGCCGGAACAGCGGTCCCTCCGACAGATGCGCCCGCATCACCCAATCCTTCACCGCCGCCACCGGGCAGGGGCCGTCATCGCTGGCGCAGGCAATGCCTTTGATCAGCGACGCCGAACCGTCCTGGTCGGTCTTGCCGCCCGGCAGGTGGACCACCAGTCCGCCGGCCCGGAAGTCGAGCATGGAGATCTCCAAGGCGGCGAGTTCGGAGCGGCGGAAGCCGCCGGCGAAACCCAGCAGCAGCATCGCCCGGTCCCGCGCCCCGGCCAGCGAGCGCGGCAGCCCCGCCACCATGGCCCGCATGTCGTCCGGCGTCAGCGCCTCCTTGCCCTGGGGCCGCGCCCCATGCACCCGCCGGATCCCCGACAGCACCGCGCGGATCTCGTGGTTGCCAGGATCGAAGGCATGACCGGCAGCCCGGTGATAGGCGGCCAGCGCCGCCAGGCGGCGGTCGAGGGTGGTGGCCCGCAGCGTCCCGGCATGGGCGGCCAGATACTGGCAGACGGCATCGACGCTGGTGGGCAGCGCCGGCTGGCCCACCTCAGTGCACCAGGCCTGGAAGTGGGTCCAGTCGGAGCGGTAGGCCCGCCGGGTCGAGGGCGCCCGCGAGGCCGCCCGGTAGAGGGCCAGCCGGTCGGCGGTGTCCTCGGGCAGATCAGTCGGCGCCATGGGACACCTCCTGGCCGGCGGAATCGTTGAGGGTGAGGTGGCAGCAATGCTGGCCCTCGCGGTCAACATAGTCATCGACCACGCGGAGCCGCCGGTTGGGCAGGCGCTGCAGCCAGTCGAGGCATTCGCGCAGGCGGCCGCCATGGCCTCTGGGCGAGATCAGGATCACATCCATGGGAATCCTCCATGAGAGGGGTGGAGGCCGGGCAAACCCCGCCCGTTGACGGCCCACGGATGGACCGCCGGAGCAATGGTATGCACAGCCGGACTTGCCTAAGGAGATCACCTCAGGCTAGTACTCTGGTTACCACTCCGGCGAGTCCGGGTCAACAGAATTGGTACAGGGGTACTAAAGTGAGCCTCACGCCGATCCAGTGCCGCATGGCACGGGCCGCCCTCTTCCTCGGCTTCCGCGAGCTGGCCAAGATGGCCAACGTCTCCCCCAACACCATCGCCCGCCTCGAACGCGGCGAGAGCATGAACCCGCGCACTCTGGTCAAAGTGCGCACCGTGCTGGAGGACGCCGGGGTGATGTTTATCGACGCCGATGAGGTGGGCGGCGTTGGGGTGAGGGTGAAGGGGGAGAGGAATGCGGCACTGTAAAGAGCATTGGCTGGGGCGGCTAGAATGACTGCAAGGAGTCGAGAGCGGTATGTCCACCTGATGAAGTATGTCAGGCAAGGCTGCCGTGAACGTTCGAGGAGGATATCAACCTGGGTGAACATATGGGGTGGTTGCGCATTGAAAGTCGACTTTCAATAGATTCCGTCGTCTTCAAAGCCCATCTGTTCGTCATCACCGCCCTCGTCAAGATCGTCGAGTTCATCGACGTCCTCACCCTGGATTGCCTCTCGCAAGCGCCTCAATCGCTCGTTCTCCTGCCGCAATCCGCGCAAGGTCATAGTGATAGAGGTGTACCCGCGCGCTATGTCTAAAAAGCGGATCCGCTTTGCAAAGAGTAACCCGAAATACTGATCTTGAGCTATAAATACATCACTGATTCAAGGAAGAAATCCTTGAACAACAGCCTCATAAGAATACAACCACATTGGGCTCCGCAGCCCATCTGCTGTGAGTGATTGATCCCAAAGGCTGCGATCCACGACTCCGTGCACGAGTCCTTGCGCGTCAAGGCACACAACCAAAAGCGCGATGAATCCGTTCTCAATTTCAAACAGCGGCTTGAGGCGCCCAGCAGGAAGAGTCAAATTGAGGCGAATAGCTAGAAAAAGAAGCCATATAATCTCGCCAGACCTGTTGGATCGTGCTAGCACATGAATTCTATTGCTAATGAACTCTGTTAGTATTTCTTCATTCACATCGCAACTAGCTACTTGTCGCAGCAGAAGTATTTCAACCATAATTGGTATTATGCTTGGATTTCTTCGATACGCATTAATGAGGCTAAATTGAATGGCGTCCCAATCTTTGACGTTTACAAAGGCCGAGCGTGCGTGCTGGAGTCCGAACTTCTCCACGTTTAAGTCCGAGTGAATCTCGCATAGGCGACCAAGCTGATAGAGGAAGTGCTGAAGTTCGTCCGTTTCAGTTTGCCTCCCCGGGGGATGGCGCGGCAGATGTGCACGAACTGCTTGCTGCCATCCCGTGTGGTGACGATGCGACGTGGGGAATATTGCGGACTTCTCGCCATTCAGCTCAAGCTCGAACGCAGCCAGTGTTTGGCGCAACGCAGCCAACAATTCTTCACCGCTCGCCCCGCTGGGGCTGCTGAGTGTGTAGTCATCGATATAGCGAGATGCGTCACGCCTTCCAATGCCCAGCCGCTGCTGGAGAAGCCCATCTACTGCCGACGCCACCAACTCGGCGATAAGCCGGGACGTGTCTGGACCAACCGGGAGCCCTAACGTTTGACCATCCTGGGCGTTCCGGCACAACAGATCTATCAAATTCCCGTATTGCGTGGCGCTGCGGTTCTGTTTGGCGAACGCCTTTGTGTGAATTGCCCAAGGGATCGCATGAGTATAAATTGAATGAAAAAAGGCTCGGATGTCCCCTACTGCGTATTCTTCACGACGGGAGGAAAGATTCACGCGAGTGTCATCCCTTAAGGCAATGCTCGGTCGCATAAGGGCGCGTGAGCCAGACCAGTCAAAAACCGGCGGCGAAAGTGTAATAACGGACTTGCGGGCTTTGCGGCGTAGATCGATATAATTGTTGGCCAGAACCCTAGATAGGAGCAGGTGCGCAACAGGGTTTGGCACACCGTGTCGGCGGTCTTCTTTTCCGAAGCGAGGAAAATAAAACCACGCGGGTTCCGAAATATAGGCATGGTGATTGGGAGCCCCCCGCCTGGTAAGCGGCAAGGCATCTATTCCCGTAAGGATTGATGTCCGATACTTAGCCAGCGTCTCGGAGACAAAGCATGGCGGCAATTCTGGCGCAAAATACCCATGAGAGATTAGGCGCCTTAGGCGCTCGGATTTGGTCTTTGCGCTCATCATATCCCCATTAATTTCGCCGCGATGAAGAGATCGCCCCTTGCGTTCGGCGGAATACGAAAAGCTTACAGCTTCCAACAAAAAAGTCTATTACGTGTTTTATCGGTGCAGCAAGTTTCTTATGGCGGGCAATAAGCTGGAGCAAACATTCGCCGTGCAGCTCCAATCAAAGATTTCGGATTGGCATAAAAGGAAGGCACGCCCCTTTGAACATCAGCTTTCGGTAGTGACTTTCGCTGTGAGGGCCAAAAATCGGTCCGAGGAGCGACCGACAGTCATGGGCGCAATCAGGACATTTAGCCATGATGGCTTGATACCATCGGAAGGTGGTGTAGCATCCCCTATCTCCAATTCTGCGTTAGCCCCCCCCGTGCCCGACACGATCGCCTACTACAACACCAATGCGAGCACGTTCTTTGCGGACACTGTCGGGGTCGACATGTCAGAACTCCATCTGCGCTTCCTCTCAGCAATCCCGGGCGGCGGGCTCATACTCGATGCTGGCTGCGGGTCGGGGAGGGACAGCAAGGCTTTCGCTGAACGTGGCTATCGGGTCAACGCCTTCGACGGATCGCCCGAACTCGTCGAGAAGGCCACGGAAGTCATCGGTCAGCAGGTCCGTCTGTGCCGCTTCGAGGAATTCGGCGACCGGGATTGCTACGACGGGATCTGGGCCTGCGCCAGCTTGCTCCATGTCGCCGAACAGGAGTTGCCTGCGGCGATCGGACGGCTGTGGGCATCCCTCAAGCCCTCAGGGGTGTTCTACCTCAGCTTCAAGTACGGCGATGGCCAGCGCACACAGGGCGGACGGCACTTCACGGACGCCACGGAAGCCAGGTTGACGGCTTGGCTGACGGGCCTTCCGGACATTGAATCCGTCGAGTGCTGGATCACCACCGACAAACGGCCCGACCGCAATGAATCTTGGCTCAATGCCCTGGTGAAGAGGAAGGCCGTTGTCCAAGCGAAGCTGATCACGGGCGAAGCCGCCCATCCCTTCCTGCCTCAGCTCTGCGCGGCCATGGCGCAGGCAGATGAAATCGATCTGGCCGTCGCATTCATCAAGACGACGGGATTACGGCTCCTCCTTCAGGACCTCCATGCCGCCTTGGGTCTTGATGAAGCGCGATCTCGCAGGCCCGCCCGACTGCGGGTGGTGACCAGCGATTATCTCGACGTTACTGACCCCGATGCATTGCGCCTTCTGATGCTGATGCAGGAGAATGGCGCCCAGATCCGCATCTTCGAGGCGAATGGGACTAGCTTCCACATGAAGGCCTATCTCTTCGCTCGGTTCAGCGGCGACGGCGCCATGAGCGGAACTGCCTTCATCGGCTCCAGCAATATCAGCCGGATGGCGCTGACGGATGGCCTCGAGTGGAACTACCGGATCGATTATCCGGGAGACCAGGGCTTCGTCGAAGCCCGCGCTCGGTTTGAAGATCTCTTCGGGGATCCCAGAACCACATCTCTTACCGATGCCTGGATCGACCGCTACGAGGCCCGCCGCATTCCACCAGCTAGGTCTGTCGCACCGGGGAGTGAGGAACAAGAACCACCGCCGACGCCAACGCCGGTTCAAGTCCAAGCCCTTGCCGCACTCGATGGCACCAGACGGAGCGGATTCCGGCGAGGCTTGGTCGTACTTGCCACCGGCCTCGGCAAGACATGGCTGGCCGCGTTCGACGCCGAACAGCTTGGGGCTCGCCGCGTGCTGTTCATCGCCCATCGCGAAGAGATCCTGTATCAGGCTGCGGAAACCTTCATCCGTATCAGGCCGAAGGCCCGTGTCGGCTTTTTCATGGGACAGGTGCGGGACGTCCAGGTCGATGTCCTCTGCGCTTCGGTGCAAACGCTGGGGAAGGCGCTCCATCTGGATCGTTTCGCACCCCAGCACTTCGACTACATCGTCATCGACGAGTTCCACCATGCCGCAGCGCCGACCTATCGACGCCTCCTGACCCATTTCGCGCCCCAATTCCTCTTGGGATTGACGGCGACCCCGGATCGAACGGACCAATCCGACATCCTGACGCTGTGCGACGACAACCTCGTCTTTGGGTGCGACCTGTTTTCCGGGATCTCGGCCGGACTGCTGGCCCCATTCCACTATTATGGGATCTGGGACGAATCGGTGGATTACCGCGAGATCCCATGGCGCAGCGGTCGTTTCGATCCGGAACAGCTTTCAAACAAGCTGGCCACCCTTGCGCGTGCGCGCCACGCCCTGAAGCAATGGCAGGATCGCGCCCAGAGTAAGACCCTGGCCTTCTGCGTCTCGATCCGGCACGCCGAGTATATGGCTGAGCAATTCGGGCGGGCTGGGGTCCGTGCGGCGGCTGTCTATGCCGGCTCTGCACTGGGGCGAAGCGAAGCCCTCGAACAACTCGCCGATGGCAGGTTGCAGGTGATCTT
Organism: Paramagnetospirillum kuznetsovii; assembly: GCF_003284725.1. GTDB lineage: Bacteria > Pseudomonadota > Alphaproteobacteria > Rhodospirillales > Magnetospirillaceae > Phaeospirillum > Phaeospirillum kuznetsovii. Next base: position 107,158 of record NZ_PGTO01000004.1, read on the forward strand.
CTCGGTCGATCTATTCAATGAAGGCGTCGACCTTCCCGGCATCGACACGGTGCTGATGCTGCGTCCGACGGAATCGAAGATCCTGTTCCTGCAACAGCTTGGGCGAGGCCTTCGCCGCGCCGCAGGGAAAGAGCGGTTGGTCGTTCTGGACTTCATCGGCAACCACCACAGTTTCCTTCACAAGCCGCAGGCACTGGCCAAGGCCGGGGCCACCTACCGACAGCTGGCCGAATTCGCCCGCAAGGTCGAAGCACGTAGGCTTGAGCTTCCGACGGGCTGCTTCATCAATTACGACCTCGAACTCATCGATTTCCTCAAAGCCCTCGATACCGATGGTGCGTCGAAAGATTACCTCGCTCTGAGAGACGGATTGGGCCGTCGCCCGACCCTTTCCGAATTCTACCGCGCTGGGGCGAATGTCTCTCGGGCGCGGCAAGAGTTTGGCAGTTGGTTCGAACTGGTTGGCTCGATGGAAGATCTATCGGAGGCAGAATCCGCCATCGTGACGAAGCATCGGGAATTCCTTCGCGACCTAGAAGCAACAGCCATGACCAAGTCCTTCAAGATGGTCTTGCTCGAAAGCTTCCAGGAACTGAACGGGTGGGAAGCCCCGCCGTCCTTGGACGCATTGGCGGAACGCTCATGGCACGTCCTTCAACGGCGGCGCCCACTGCTCGGCGATCTCCCTGACGATCATGCAACGGCCTCCGATGGTGCCAGTGAGGGGTGGAAACGATACTGGCGCGACAATCCAGTCAATGCCTGGATCGGCGGGAACCGAGCTTCCGGAGCCAAGACGCTTTTCCGATTGGTCGATGATAGGTTCGAGCCGACCTTCAGTGTTGAGCCTGCGGACCAAGCGATCTTCACGAATCTGGTTCAGGAGCTCATCGACTACCGGCTCGCGGCCTACGAGGTTCGCCGCGCGGCGACGGCACCCTCGGCAGAGGTCGTCCCATTCGAGCGCAAGCGGGCAGACCGTACTGAACTTGCGTATTTCCCCAACCTGCCCATCGCCTGCGGCCATTTCCGTACAGGACGGGCCGATGCCGAAGAGCATTACAGCCTTGGCCCCGGATATGGCCTATTGGATCCGGCCAAGCACTTCATCGCACGAGCCTCTGGCAACTCGATGAATGGCGGGAAGCACCCCATCCAAGATGGCGACTACTTGCTCCTGGAACTGGTCAGTTCGTCGAGCGCGGGATCCATTACGGGCAGCGTGATGGCGATCGAGCGCCAGGACGAGTCTGGCGACGATCAGTATCTCCTCCGCGTTGTCACCAAGACCCAGGACGGCCGCTACATCCTGAAGGCCAACAATCCCGAATATGCCGACCTCGAAGCAAACGATCAGATGAGGACATTCGCCCGCCTACGGGGCGTGATTCCTCCGCTCGATCTGGCCGTGGGTCGGGCATTCATGCGCGAAGAAATCCCCACCCTGTTCGGCGAAGACTTTAATCCGGGCAACTGGAATGTCGGGCACGTGACCTTGCGGGACAAGAGGGCCCATGTGCTGCTGATCACCCTCAACAAGCAGGGTAAGTCTGAAGACCACCGCTATCTGGACCACTGGATCGACGATAGGACATTCCACTGGCAGACCCAGAATGCGACCACGCCCGAGAGCTCGCGTGGCCGCGAGATCATCAACCATGAAAAGCTTGGTATCTCGCTCCACCTGTTCGTTCGAGATACCAAGCTGGCAGACGGAAAGGCCGCGCCCTTCGTCTACGAGGGGCCTGTGCGATACCAGAGCCACACAGGATCCGCCCCCATGAGCGTGGTCTTGAAGCTCAGCTAAGACGCGCTTTTGCCCGACCGATTCGCCAGCACCATTTCCGGATTGTTCGGCTTGCTCCAAGGTTGTCTTGGGCGGCACGGCAAGGGGCTACGCATGTGTTCATGGGCGCGGCGGGTGGGCGCTCGGGTGTATCGATAGGTGGCCGAAATGAGGGGCGGAAATTCACAGCAATCGGTCACATTTTCTATTCACATTTTGCCATATATAAGCGTGCGCGAATGTTATTCGCAACGCATTGATAAAAAGCAAAAAAAACCGCTGGGTTGCCCCAGCGGCTTGAGTTTTGGGAGGAAACGTCCAAGAAAGACAGCAAGGGTAGGTCCAGGGACTTTCCGTTTGCTGCACTGCAATATATAAGGGGCGAATGGCGGATCGGCAAGCAGAAAAAATGGGCAAAGCGTACCGGATTGGGAAAAGCGCCTATTTTTCAGTCTTTTGCGGGCGCAGATCAGGTATGACCACTTGAGTCCGGTCATGGCGCGGTTGCTGGCACGTGGCGTGCAGGAGTATGGTGTGGCCAACGCGGACGGAGCGCTATCATGATGATCGGTCGGAGGACATGGATGGGAGCGGCATTGGCCGTGATCATGCTTGCCCCGAATCCGGCCAAGGCGGTGACGCCGCCGGTGAACGACGCCATCTGCGCCGGAGAGACCGCGGCGGCCGAGCGCAGCTATGGCATTCCGGCCGCGCTGCTACATTCCATTTCCATCGTCGAATCCGGCCGCTACGATTCCGAACGCCGGGCAGTTATTGCCTGGCCGTGGACGGTGATGGCGGAAGGGCAGGGGCGATATTTTCCCAGCAAGGCCGAAGCCATCGCCGAAGTGCGTAAGCTGAAGGCGCGGGGGGTCCAGAACATCGACGTGGGCTGCATGCAGGTCAATCTGCGCTATCATCCGACCGCGTTCGCCAATCTGGACGAAGCCTTCGATCCGGCCGCCAATGTGGGCTATGCCGCTCGCTTCCTCAAAGGCCTGTTCGATGCCACCGGCCATTGGCCGACGGCCGCCTCTTATTATCATTCCCAGACGCCCAGTCTGGCCGCCATCTATCGCGACAAGCTGATGAAGGTGTGGAACGGCACCGGCGCCTCGACCCAGACTCAACTGGCCTCCGCCTCGCCGCCATCGCGGGCCACCGCCAAGTCCAAGCCGGTTCCCCATGCGCCGACCTTGCAGGCGGTGCCGGGGTCGCCCGATGTCGAGGAACGGCGCCGCGCCTGGCGGGAACAGACCCTGGCCAGCCGGGACGAGGCCGGGCGCATCGCCGCCGCCTATCGTCAGGCCCGGGTGGCGGAATATCAATTGCGCCGCGCCCGCTTCCAGGAAGCCCGCGCCGCCCTGTCCACCACGACACGGCGTTAGGCACGCTCAAATTTACCTCGTCATTCCCGCGAAAGCGGGAATCCATGCATCCGGCGGCACACCGTAGTGGCTATAGAGATGCCTGGGGCCAACATGGATCCCCGCCTGCGCGGGGATGACGAAATGAAGGCATGGCGGTGTCAGACCGCCGCAAGGAGGGCTTCCACCGCACTGACGAACATGGCTTCGGTCAGGCGGCGGGTGTTGGTGTTGTAGCGCGAGCAGTGATAGCTGTCGGTCAGCACCAGCCCGAATTCCAGCCGATGCACCGCGCCATGGCCGAACGGATGGGCCGACTTCCGCAAGCCCAGTGTGGACAGCACTTGGTCGTGGGACTCGCGGCCAAGGCAGAGCACGCCCTTCAGATTGGGCATGGCCTTGATCTCGGCGGCGAGAAAGGGGCGGCAGGCGGCGAATTCGGCCGGCGTCACCTTATTGGCGGGCGGCGCGCAGCGCGCCGCGTTGGTGATCCGGCAGTTCACCAGGGTATATCCGTCATCGGCGCTGGCGCCGTAGCGCCCTTGCGCCAGTCCCAGCCTGGACAAGGTGGCATAGAGGAGATCACCGGCATAATCGCCGGTGAAGGGCCGTCCGGTGCGGTTGGCGCCCTTCAGGCCGGGGGCCAGCCCCACCACCAGGATCTGGGCGTCCAGCGCGCCGAAACTGGCGACCGGATCGTGATGCCAGCCGGGATAGGCGCGGCGATTGGCGGCGCGATACGCCACCAGCCGGGGGCACAGGCCGCAGTCGGGGGCGGGCTCATCAACCATCGGATTCGATCCTGCTCATGCGGGCGAGACGCCCGCGCTCCCAGATAAGGGCGCCTCGCTTGGAGCGCGGGCGTCTCGCCCGCTTAACCACGGGGTGAACGCCTCAATCGTCCATGGCTTGCGGTTCGCGATAGCTTTGGGCGCGGGCGATCTGGGATTCCAGGTCCAGCAGTTCCAGGAAGACATCGGCCTGGCGGCGCAATTCGTCCGCCACCATGGGCGGCTGCGAGCGGATGGTGCTGACCACGGTGACGCGCACGCCCTTGCGCTGGACGGCCTCCACCAGTCGGCGGAAATCGCCGTCGCCGGAGAACAGCACCACATGGTCGAGATACTGGGCCATCTCCATGACGTCGATGGCCAGTTCGATATCCATGTTGCCCTTGATCTTGCGGCGCCCGGTGGCGTCGGTGAATTCCTTGGTGGGCTTGGTCACCATGGTGAAGCCGTTATAGTCCAGCCAATCCACCAGCGGCCGGATGGGGGAATACTCCTGATCCTCCATCAAGGCGGTGTAATAGAAGGCGCGGATCAGGCGGCCCTTGGCCGCGAACATGGACAAAAGCTTCTTGTAGTCGATGTCGAAGCCCAGGGAGCGGGCGGCGGAATACAGGTTGGAGCCGTCGATGAACAGGCCGATGCGTTCGGCGGAATAGAACTGCATGATCAATCTCGCTTTTCGAAAATGAACGATTCCGCCAGGGACGGCGGTAAGAATGCGGCGAAGTTAGGCGTCATTTCGCATATCCGCAAGAGGCGGCCTCTTGCTTTCTAGGCGCCGGGGCATATATAAGCTGTCTTCTTTCTCAGGCGGCTAAAGACAAGGATGACCGATGGCGCGCGTTACGGTTGAGGATTGCGTTCTGAAAGTTCCGAACCGCTTCGAGCTGGTGCTAGTGGCCGGCCAGCGTGCCCGCGACATTTCCGCCGGTGGCAAGCTGACGGTTGATCGCGACAACGACAAGAACCCGGTGGTGGCGTTGCGCGAGATCGCCGACGACACCGTTTCCCTCGACGTGCTGCAGAACTCCCTGATCCAGGGCCTGCAAAAGCATGTGGAAGTGGACGAGCCGGAAGAAGACGAGATGGAAGGCTTCATCCCCGACGGCGATCTGGCCTTCGAGACCGTCGCCAACGAGGACGAGATGGTCGAGGACGGTATGTCCATCAGCGAGGACGGCGCCGATTTCGATATCGAAGCCGCGGGCGATCTGCCCATCGGCGAGGACTGACCCGTCGCGGGTTTACCGGCCGCCCGTCTTCGCAAAAGAAGACGGGCGATGTCGGTTTCTTCTTTTCCTTCGGCCTTGGGCCGTACACACTCATGGAATGGCGGGTTGCCTTGCCCGCCGCGATAGGGTGATGCCGGCATGATGCGCCAATTCGAACTGCTGGAGCGCGTCAAGTCCTACGATCCGAGTGCGGACGAGGACGCCATCAACCGCGCCTATGTGTTCGCCATGAAGATGCACGGCTCGCAACTGCGCGCCTCGGGCGATCCCTATTTCTCGCATCCCATCGAGGTGGCCGGCATCCTGACCAAGTACCGGCTGGATTCCGCCTCCATCATCACCGCCCTGCTGCACGATACCATCGAGGATACGCCCGCGACGCTGGAGGATATCGAGCGCCTGTTCGGCCGCGAGATCGGGCGTCTGGTGGATGGCGTCACCAAGCTGAACCGCATCGAGTTGCAGTCCGACCACGCCAAGCAGGCCGAGAATCTGCGCAAGCTGGTGCTGGCCATGAGCGAGGACATCCGCGTCCTGCTCGTCAAGCTGGCGGATCGCATGCACAACATGCGCACCCTGCACTACATCAAGAACCCGGATAAGCGCCGCCGCATCGCCATGGAGACCATGGAGATCTACGCCCCCCTGGCCGAGCGCATCGGCATGCAGGGCATCAAGATGGAGCTGGAGGATCTGGCCTTCGCCGAGCTGCATCCCGATGCGCGGGGCTCCATCGTGGCGCGGCTGTCCTTCCTGCGCGAACAGGGCGGCGATCTGATCAGCCGCATCCTGGAAGAGCTGCGGCTGATCCTGGGCGACGCCGACATCAAGGCCACGGTGTCGGGGCGCGAAAAGACGCCTTATTCCATCTGGCAGAAGATGCAGCGCAAGAATGTCGGCTTCGAACAGCTGTCGGACATCATGGCGTTCCGGGTGGCGGTGGACGGGGTCGAGGATTGCTACCGGGCGCTGGGCGTCATCCATTCCAAGTACCCCATGGTGCCCAACCGCTTCAAGGACTACATCTCGACGCCCAAGCCCAACGGCTATCGCTCGCTCCATACCGGCGTGTTCGGGCCGGAACGCCATCGCATCGAGGTGCAGATCCGCACCGTCGAGATGCACGAGGTTTCGGAACTGGGCGTCGCCGCCCATTGGAAATACAAGCAGGACGGCGGCAATCTCACCGACGGACGCCAATACCGCTGGCTGCGCGAACTGCTCGACATCCTGGAGCATGCGTCCAACCCGGAAGAATTCCTGGAACACACCAAGCTGGAGATGTTCTCCGACCAGGTGTTCTGCTTCACCCCCAAGGGCGACCTGATCTCGCTGCCGCGCGGCGCCTGTCCGGTGGACTTCGCCTATGCCGTCCACTCCCAGGTGGGCGACACCTGCGTCGGCGCCAAGGTCAACGGCCGCATCATGCCGCTGCGCACCCAGCTGCAGAACGGCGATCAGGTCGATATTATCACCTCGAAGGCCCAGACGCCCAACCCCACATGGGAACGCTTCGTTGTCACCGGCAAGGCCCGCGCCCGCATCCGCCGTTTCATCCGCACCCAGCAGCGGGCTCAGTACACCGAGCTGGGCCGCGCCATCCTGGTGCGCGGTTTCCGCCAGGAAGGCTACGATTTCACCGAAAAAGCGGCGGACGGTGTGCTGCGCATCTTCAAGGCCGCCACGGTGGACGATCTGCTGGCCATGGTGGGCGAGGGGACGCTGACCGCCCGCGAGGTGGTGTCCTCGGTCTTCCCCGAACTCAAGTCGCAGGCGCAGCGGCCCGACAACGTGGTGGCCCTGAAGGCGCGGCAAAAATCCGCCAACGACAAGAAGGATAAGTCCCACGCGGTTCCCATCAAGGGGCTGATTCCCGGCATGGCCATGCATTTCGCTGGTTGCTGCCATCCGCTGCCGGGCGACCGCATCGTCGGCATCGTGTCCACCGGGCGCGGCGTCACCATCCACACCATCGACTGCGAGAATCTGGAACAGTTCGCCGATCAGCCGGAACGCTGGCTGGATCTGGCCTGGGACGAATCCGACACCGACGCCCATGTGGGCCGCATCGATCTGGTGGTGGCCAACGAGCCGGGGTCATTCGGCGCCATTTCCACGGTGATCGCCAAGAACATGGGCAATATCACCAATCTGAAGATCACCAATCGCACCACCGACTTCTTCGAGATGATCATCGACATCGAGGTGAGGGACGTGAAGCACCTGACCAATGTCATCGCCGCGCTTCGGGCGACCCCCGCCATCAACTCGGTGGATCGGGCGCGGAACTAGGATAAGAGGCCCTATATGCATAAGGCCGTCATTCCCGCGAAAGCGGGAATCCATGTGTCCGGCGATGCAGGCTTGGGTCATACGTCTCCTTCGCTCCCGTCATGGATCCCCGCTTTCGCGGGGATGACGCAAGAGGAGGAATCCTATCCGATACTTTGTGTGGCTAATTTCTTAGGTTTTTGGAGCAGTTAGGATATGTCCCGTCTTCGTCTCGGCGTGAACATCGACCACGTTGCCACCATCCGCAACGCCCGTGGCGGCCGTCACCCCGATCCGGTGCGGGCCGCCCATATGGCTGCCGCCGCCGGAGCCGACGGCATCACCGCCCATTTGCGCGAGGATCGCCGCCATATCTCGGATCGCGACATGGAGCGCCTCGCCAACGAGATCACCCTGCCGCTGAATTTCGAGATGGCCGCCACCGAGGAAATGGTGGCCATCGCGCTGCGCCATCGCCCGCACGCCGCCTGTATCGTACCGGAGCGCCGCGAGGAGCGCACCACCGAGGGCGGTCTCGACGTGGCGGGGCAGCTTTCGGTTCTGAAGCCGCTGGTGGGGCGGCTGGTCGAGGCGGGAATCCGCGTCTCCATGTTCATCGAGGCCGATCCCAGGCAGCTTGACGCCGCCAAGGCGGTGGGGGCGCCGGTGGTGGAGCTGCATACCGGCGCCTATTGCGACGCCGAGGGCGCGGACCGCGACCGCGAGCTGACCCGTATCATCGCCGCCGCCGCCCATGCCCATGCCATCGGTCTGGAATGCCATGCCGGACACGGCCTGTCCTTTGACACCGTCAAGCCGGTGGCGGCCATTCCCACCATCATGGAACTCAATATCGGTCACTTCCTGGTGGGCGAGGCCATCTTCATCGGCTTCGACGCCTCCATCCGCCATATGCGCCAGCTGATGGACGAGGCGCGCAAGGCATGATCCTCGGCCTCGGCAACGACCTCATCGACATCCGTCGCATCGAGAAGACGCTGGCCCGGTTCGGCGACCGCTTCATCGAGCGCGTTTTCACCGAGGCGGAGCGGGCCAAGGCCGAGCGCCGGGTCGAGACCATGCGCGCCGCCACCTATGCCAAGCGCTACGCCGCCAAGGAGGCGGCCGCCAAGGCACTAGGAACCGGATTCCGCAAAGGCGTGTTCTGGCGCGATATCGGCGTGGTCAATGACCCGCTGGGGCGGCCGACCCTGCATTTGACCGGCGGCGCCCAGGCCCGGCTGGCCGAGATGCTGCCGCCCGGCATGGCGGCGCGCATCGACCTCACCATGACCGACGAATACCCCATGGCCGAGGCGGTGGTGATCATCTCCGCCGTCCCAGCTTGACACACGGCCTCGGGGCTGGCTTGATCTGCCCGGACAGCGGGATCTCCTGCCATTGTCAAATCATTTGAAACCAATATGTTGGACGGCGCTCTTCATGTCTAAAGGAAAGTCTGGCGGAATGATGGAGACGGTCAGGACGATCGTCTATGCCATGCTCATCGCCGGCGGTGTCCGCACCATCGCCTATGAACCGTTCAACATCCCGTCGGGATCCATGATCCCCAGCCTGCTGATCGGCGACTATCTGTTCGTCTCCAAATACGCCTATGGCTATTCCCGCTATTCCATGCCGTTCGGCATCGGACCGGGCGGCGGCCGCATCTTCGAGAAGGTGCCGGAGCGTGGCGACGTGATCGTCTTCAAGAAGCCGACCGAGAACAAGGTGGACTACATCAAGCGGGTGGTGGGCCTGCCCGGTGATCGCATCCAGGTCAAGGGCGGCATCCTGCACATCAACGGCGAGGCGGTGGACCGGAAGCGCATCGAGGACTTCATCGAGCGCGACCGCGACGGCAACATCTTCCGCGCCCCCCAGTATGTGGAGACCCTGCCCAACGGCAAGAAGCACCGCATCATCGAAGCCATGGGCGACAATGGCCCGGCCGACAACACCATGGAATACAAGGTGCCCGCCGGTCACTACTTCATGATGGGCGACAATCGCGACAATTCCGCCGATTCCCGCTTCCTGTCCGAGGTGGGCTATGTCCCCGCCGAAAATCTGGTGGGCCGCGCCGAGGTGCTGTTCTTCTCCAGCGACGGCAGCGCCGCCCTGTGGGAAGTCTGGCGTTGGCCCTGGGCCATCCGCTATGCCCGCTTGTTCCAGGGAATCGAATAGGTGGGGGCGAAGGCTTCCGAGCTTGCCGATCTTCTGGGGCATCGCTTCGCCTCGCCCGACCTGCTGAGCCAGGCGCTGACCCATCCCAGCATCAATCAGGGGCGAAAGTACAAGCAATCGGCACCCTATGAGAGGCTGGAATTCCTCGGTGACAGGGTGCTGGGGCTGGTGGTGGCCGACATGCTCTATCGGGCCTTTCCCGACGAGGCGGAAGGCGCCCTGGCGCGCCGCTTCACCGCCTTGGTGCGCAAGGAGGCGGTGGCCCGCGTCGCCCTGTCCATCGGGCTGGATCGTCGGCTGGCCATGGCCAAGGGCGACGAGGATGCGGGCGGGCGCGCCAATCAGGGCATTCTGGCCGATGCCTGCGAGGCGGTGATCGGGGCACTTTACGCCGACGGCGGCTTCGAGGTGGCGGCCCGCTTCGTGCGTGGCCACTGGCGGGCGATCATGGACGAAGTGTCGGCGCCGCCCAAGGATGCCAAGACCGAATTGCAGGAATGGGCCCAGGGACGTGGCCTGAAACTGCCCGCCTATGTTGTGGTGGGCAGCGAAGGCCCGGCCCACGAACCGGTCTTCCTGGTGGAAGTGGCGGTCGAGGGTGTAGGCTCCGCCCAGGGACGCGGATCATCCAAGCGGGTGGCCGAACAGGCCGCCGCCACCGAATTGTTAGAGAAAGTGAAGTCATGAGCGAGGTTTTGGAATCCGATCAGCGCTGCGGCTTCATCGCCGTGGTGGGAGCCCCCAATGCGGGGAAGTCCACCCTGGTCAATGCCCTGGTGGGGACCAAGGTCTCCATCGTCTCGCCCAAGGTTCAGACCACCCGCTTCCGGGTGCTGGGCATCGTCATGGCGGGCACCGCCCAGATCATCCTGGTGGACACTCCCGGCATTTTCGCCCCCAAGAAGCGGCTGGAACGCGCCATGGTCGCCGCCGCCTGGAGCGGCGCCTCCGACGCCGATCACGTCTGCCTGCTGGTGGACGCCCATCGCGGCTATGACGACGACGCCCGGGCCATTGTCGCTAAGCTGAAGGAGGCGGGACGCAAGGCCATCCTGGTGCTCAACAAGGTGGATCTGGTCAAGCGCGACAAGCTGCTGGGACTGACCGCCGATCTGGATGCCGAGGGCATCTTCACCGACGTGTTCATGATCAGCGCCCTCAACGGTTCCGGCGTCGCCGATCTGATGGCGCATCTGGAAAAGCTGGTGGCGCCCGGTCATTGGATGTTCCCCGAGGATCAGGTGTCCGACCTGCCGCAGCGACTGCTGGCCGCCGAGATCACTCGCGAGAAGGTGTTCCTGGATCTGTATCAGGAGCTTCCCTATTCGGTGCATGTGGAGACCGAAAGCTGGGAAGAGAAGTCCGACGGCTCGGCCCGCATCGACCAGGTCATCTATGTGGAGCGCGACAGCCAGAAGCCCATCGTTCTCGGCAAGGGCGGCAAGCAGATCAAGGCCATCGGCGCCGCCGCGCGGGCCGAGCTGGAAGAGCTGCTGGAACGCCGCGTCCATCTGTTCATCCACGTCAAGGTGCGTGACGACTGGTCGGAAAAGCGCGGCCATTACAGCGAAATCGGCCTGGATTTCGATGCCTGAGCGCAAGCCGAGCAAGGTTCACCCCACCCCCAACCCCTCCCCATCGAGGGGAGGGGAGGCGAACGAAAGCCCCTCCCCATGGAGGGGAGGGGGGATGATCCTTAGCCCCTCCCCATGGAGGGGAGGGGGGATGATCCTTAGCCCCTCCCCCTTGTGGGGAGGGGTTGGGGTGGGGGGACCATGACACCGCGTGACCTCGCCCTTGGCTTGATGTGGTCGGGGACGCTGTTGCTGGCCGGATTGCTGCTTTATCGCCTTCGCCTCGGGGCGTGGAGCCTGGAAGACGAGGAGATCCCCAAATCCACCCAGGGCCAATGGGTTACCGCCGGTCTCGCCTTGTCCGCGGCCGGTTTGGGCCTTGGCCTGTTCGTGTGGAGCTGGTTCGCGCATGGAGTGGGATGACGAGGCCATCGTGCTGGCGGTGCGCCGCCACGGCGAACATGGCGGCATCGCAAGCCTGTTGACCCGCGCCCACGGCCGCCATGCCGGTCTGCTCCACGGCGCCCAATCCAAGGCGAACCGCGCCGTCGCCCAGCCGGGCAATCAGGTGCGGGCGTGGTGGAAAGGCCGACTGGCCGAGCAATTGGGCACCTTGCGCCTGGAAGTGCTGCACGCCCATGCCGGAATGGTGCTGGACGATCCCGCCCGCCTGACCGCCTTGTCGTCGGCCTGCGCCCTGGCGGAACTGGCGTTGCCCGAGCGTCAGCCCCATCCCGGCGCCTATGCCGCGCTGTCGGCCCTGCTGGGGGCGCTGGCTGCCGAGTCCTGGCCCAGTGTCTATGTCCATTGGGAATTGGCCCTGCTGCGCGATCTCGGCTTCGGTCTCGACCTGTCGGCCTGCGCCGTCACCGGGGCCACCGAGGATCTCGGCTTCGTCAGCCCCAAGACGGGGCGGGCTGTGTCGCGCTCCGCCGCCGGGCCATGGAAGGACAGGCTGTTGCCGCTGCCTCGCTTCCTGGTGGACGGCGGAGAGGGCGAGGCCGCCGAGATCCGCGACGGCCTGAGCCTGAGCGGATATTTCCTCGACCGCCATGTCCTGGCCGCCCATCACGCCGTGATGCCCGCCGCTCGCATACGACTGGTTGACCGCTTCCGTGCATGAGATACTATATGTCGCTTCTGGCGGTCGAGTGAGGGACGCGTGCTTCCGAACTTCGTTCGTCATTCCCGCGCAAGCGGGAATCCATGTGTCCGCGCACGAGGATAGGGGCCAAAGGCCTCATTCGCGTCCGCCATGGACCCCCGCATTTGCGAGGGTGACGAGGGAAATGGAGAAGACGTCCTTCATTGGCCCGCAACCATTCTGCTGAACCGGGACTCCCATGACCAAGCCTGCCGCGACCACCGGCGAAATCCGCGAGACCGCCTTCGCCGACGCGCTGGGCGAGCGTTATCTCGCCTATGCCATGTCCACCATCGTGTCGCGCTCGCTGCCTGATGTGCGTGACGGGCTGAAGCCGGTGCATCGCCGCCTGCTGTTCGCCATGCGCCAGTTGAAGCTGGACCCTGCCGGCGGCTTCAAGAAATGCGCCCGCGTGGTCGGCGACGTCATCGGTAAATACCATCCCCACGGCGATGTGGCGGTCTACGACACCCTGGTGCGTCTGGCCCAGGATTTCGCGGTGCGCTATCCCCTGGTGGAGGGCCAGGGCAATTTCGGCAATATCGACGGCGATAACGCGGCCGCCATGCGCTACACCGAGGCCAAGCTGACCGAGGTGGCCGCCGCCCTGATGGACGGTCTCGACGAGGATTGCGTCGATTTCCGCCCCACCTATGACGGCACCGAGGAAGAGCCGGTGGTGATGCCGTCGGCCTTTCCCAATCTTCTGGCCAATGGTTCGGCGGGTATCGCGGTGGGCATGGCGACCTCCATACCGCCCCATAACCTGGGCGAGATCTGCGACGCGCTGACCCATCTGATTCAGCAGCCCGAATGCTCCGTTGACGCGTTGATCGAGCGCATGCCCGGCCCCGATTTCCCCACCGGCGGCGTACTGGTGGAAACCAGGGAGGCCATCGCCGAGGCCTACCGCACCGGCAAGGGCGGCTTTCGCGTTCGCGCCAAATGGGCGGTGGAGAAGATGTCCCACGGCCTCTATCAGATCGTCATCACCGAGATTCCCTATCAGGTCCAGAAATCCAAGCTGGTGGAAAAGATCGCCGAGCTGCTGGGCGACAAGAAGCTGCCGCTGCTGGCCGATATCCGCGACGAATCCGCCGAGGACATCCGTCTGGTGCTGGAACCGCGCAACCGCACGGTGGAAGCCGAACTGGTGATGGAACAATTGTTCCGCCAGACCGATCTTGAGACGCGCTTCTCGCTCAACATGAACGTGCTGAACGCCCAGTCGGTGCCGGGCGTCATGAACCTGAAGCAAGTCCTGCGCTGCTTCCTCGATCACCGCATGGAGGTGCTGGAACGCCGCTCGCGCTTCCGCCTCGACAAGATCGACCGGCGCCTGGAAATCCTCGAAGGCTTCCTCAAGGTCTATGCCGACCTCGATCAGGTCATCAAGATCATCCGCTTCGCCGACGAGCCCAAGGCCGAGCTGATCCGCACGTTCACGCTGTCCGAGACCCAGGCCGAAGCCATCCTCAACATGCGGCTGCGGTCCTTGAACAAGCTGCAAGAGCTGGAGATCAAGACCGAGCACGCCTCGCTGTCGGGGGAAAAGGCCGATATCGAGGCCCTGCTGGCGGACGAGGGCCGTCGCTGGACCACCATCGCCGCCCAGGTGGTCGAGACCCAGAAGGCGTTCGGACAAGCAACCGTCCTCGGCAAGCGCCGCACCGAGCTGGGCGACGCGCCCTCGGCCGTGGTGGTGCCCATCGAAGCCTATGTGGAACGTGAAGCCATCACCATGGTGCTGTCGGACAAGGGCTGGGTCCGCGCGCTCAAGGGCCATGCCGAAAGCCCGGATTCGCTCAAATTCAAGGAAGGCGACCAGTTGCGCTTTACCTTGAAGACCTGGACCACCGACAAGATCCTGGTCTTCGCCACCGACGGGCGCTTCTACACCATCGGCGGCGACAAGCTGCCGTCGGGGCGCGGCCACGGCGAGCCGTTGCGGCTGATGATCGATCTCGGCAACGACGTGGACGTGGCGGCGGTGATGGTCCACAAGCCGGGTCGCAAGCTGCTGGTGGCCAGCAATGGCGGCCGCGGCTTCGTGGTCGATGAGAACGAGGTGCTGGCCCAGACCCGCGCCGGCAAGATGATCCTCAATGTGGGCGACGGCGAGAAAGCGGAATTCTGCATGCCCATGGAGGGCGATGCCGTCGCCGTCATGGGCGACAATCGCAAGCTGCTGGTGTTCATGGCGGACGAAATCCCCGACATGAGCCGGGGCAGGGGTGTCATGCTTCAGAAATACCGCGATGGCGGCACCGCCGACATCAAGGTCTTCACCCTGGCGGGCGGCCTGACCTGGAGCCTGGGCGAGCGCACGCGTACCGAGGCCGACCTGACCCCCTGGTTGGGCAAGCGCGCCTCCATCGGCCGCCTGCCGCCCACCGGATTCCCCAGGAACAACAAGTTCAGCTAAGGGGGGAGCATTCGGCCACGGGCTGCCCCCCTTGCCCCTATCGGCGTCAAATCATCACATACAGTTTCTTTCCTCCTAGAACATTAGCGGTCCATTGTATTGGGGATAGAGTTGGGGGGTGGATTTGCCTCTGAGGTGGCGGCTGCGTCGAACGGAGCTGGGGATATATGCGGCGGTGGGCCTTGCCTTCGCGGCCGTGGCCGGTTGGCTGGTCATGGACCTGATCGAGGGCCGCGAACGCATCATCGCCGAGAAGACGGTGCTGGCTGTCCAAAAAAGCCAGTTCATGAGCCAGTGGTTCGGAACCACCATTCTGACCGCCGATTATGTTCTGCGCGATCTCAGCGGCAGGATCGCGCCCGGCGACCTGATCTATCCCGATCCCGATCCGGCTCATCGGCAGCGTCTCCAGACCTTGCTCCAAGAGAAGCTGGCGACGCTGAACAGCGTGGCCGGTATTACAATCTACGACCGGAACTGCATTTTTTTAGCCTCTCATGATGGTTTGCGTCTGGGCTTTCGGAGCAATCAAAGGGTCTGTTCCGAGCCGGGGGCGCCGGTGGGGCGAGGGCGCAATATTCAGTACGTCCCCTCGGAAAAGTCCGCCTCGAAATCGCCGGTCATCCTCATTTCCCGCCATGTGGTCGCACCGGACGGCACGCTGCAGGGAGGCGTGCTGGCGGCGATCGAATTGGCCCGTGCCCAGGACTGGATCACGTCCTTCGCGGTCGAGACCAACGACGTCCTGGCCATCGTGGATGGCGACGGCACCTTGCTCGCCCGCAATCCGCCATTGCCCGAATCCATCGGCAAGCGCGCGCCGACAACGCCGGGACAGCCGAGCTTTGGCGCGACACGCTCGAGCGCATCCTTTGTCGCCGTCTCGCCGCTGGATGGGCGCGAACGTATTTTCGGCATGAGCAAGATCGAGGATATTCCGCTGCTGATCATCGTCGGCTTCGACAAACAAGGGGTGCTGCGGGAATGGCGGCGGCGGGCCTGGCAATTGTCGGGCGGCTTTCTGGCCCTTCTGGCTTTGACGGCGATGGTCTTGCGCGCTCATACCATCGCGCTCGGACAGCGCGAGCAGATGCGCAAGCTGGCCACCACGGATATGTTGACCGGTGTGGCCAACCGGCGCCAACTGGTCGAGGTCGGCATGCGGGAATTCGACCGCTCAAGGCGCTACCGCGCCCCTTTGTCGGCTTTGATGGTTGATATCGACCGTTTCAAGTCGATCAACGATACTTGGGGGCATCCCACCGGGGATCGCGCCATTCAGGCCTTGGCCAATGTGATGGTGGCCGCGGTTCGCGATCAGGACGAGGTCGGCCGTCTGGGGGGCGAGGAGTTCGCGGCCATTCTGCCCGAAACCGGCATGGACGGGGCCATCATCATCGCCGAGCGCCTGCGGCGCGCTGTCCAGGAGGATATCGATTTGGTGTCCGAGGATGGCCAGACGATCCGGTTCACCGTCAGTGTCGGTGTGGCGACGCTGAGCGATGACATCGCGTCCTTCGATGACCTGATGAGCCAAGCCGACAGAATGCTCTACAAAGCCAAGGATGGCGGCCGGAACCAAGTGGTGGCCGATGTGGATGCGTGATTGCTCGCGTTGCGACGTCTGAGCGTCCCTGGCTCGACCGGAAACAAACACTTATTCGTTTCCTCCCCTTCTCTTTGTCGCTACACTGAATCCAACGAGGGGTGGAACACCCCCGCCGCCATTCTCACAGGGACGGGAAACGTCAATCATGATCAGGACGCTCGGAGTCGTGGCGCTGACCGTATTTGCGGTCGCGACCGCCATGCCGGTTCAGGCGCAGCAAGTGGTGAAGCTCGGCATTCTCACCGATATGTCGGGCCCCTATTCGGACATGGGCGGGCCGGGCTCGGTGGCCGCCGCCCAGATGGCCATCGACGAATGTCTGGCCGCCGAATGCAAGGGCATGAAGATCGAACTGCTGTCGGCCGATCACCAGAATAAGGCCGATATCGGGGCGCAGAAGGCCCGCGAATGGGCCGATGTCAACAAGGTCAACGCCATTGCCGATCTGACCAATTCCGCCGTGGCGCTGGGCGTGCAGAAGCTGACCGCCGAGCATAACTTCGTCGCCATGTATTCCGGTCCCGCCACCACCAAGCTGACCAACGAGGAATGCTCGGCCACCGGTTTCCATTGGATGTTCGACACCTATGCCCTGGCGGCGGGTTCGGCCCAGGCCATCACCAAGATGGGCGGCAAGTCGTGGTATTTCGTCACCGTGGATTACGCCTTCGGCCATTCCCTGGAAGCCGACGCCATGGCCATGGTCAAGTCCCTGGGCGGCACCGTGGCGGGTTCCATCCGTCATCCGCTCAACGCGCCGGACATGTCCTCTTTCCTGCTGTCGGCGCAAAGCTCGCCTGCGGGTGTCATCGCCCTGGCCAACGGCGCCGCCGACACCATCAACGCCATCAAGACGGCCCGCGAATTCGGCATCGTCGCCTCGGGCAAGCGCGTGGTGCCGCTGCTGATCTTCCTGTCGGACATCCGCAGCCTGGGCCTCGACATCGCCCAGGGACTGACCTTCACCGAGGGCTTCTATTGGGACCAGGACGACGCGGCGCGGGCCATGTCGGCCAAGTTCCAGAAAGCCTTCCAGGACCGCAAGCCCACCATGGTTCAAGCAGGCGTCTATTCCAGCGTGCTGCATTACCTGCGCTCGGTGGCGGCGGCCAAGACCACCGAGTCCAAGGCGGTGGCGGCCAAGATGCGCGAGATGCCCATCAACGACGCGGTCATGCGCCATCCCCGCATCCGTCCCGACGGCCGCGTGGTGCACGACATGCTGCTGGTCAAGGTCAAGACTCCGGCGGAGTCCAAGGGCGGCTGGGACTTCTATTCCATCCAGGCCACCATCCCGGCGGAAGAGGCGTTCAAGCCCCTGGCCGGTTCGGCCTGTCCCCTGGTCAAGAATTAAGCGGAGCGGCCTCGGCGGCGGCATCGAGCAGATGCCAGCCGTCGGGGCCGAAGGCCTCCAGCGGCTTGAAGCGGGTCTTGTAGGACATCTTGCGGCTTTCGGCGATCCAATAGCCGAGATAGAGATGCGGCAGACCGTGGCGTCGCGCCTCTTCCGCCAGCCACAGCACCACATAGGTTCCCAGCGAGCGGGCGGCGAGATCGGGCTCGAAGAAGCTATAGACCGCCGACAGGCCGTCGGCGATGCGATCAGCCAGACAAACGGCGGTCAGCACGCCATCGCCATCCCGGAATTCCACCAGGAAGGTATCGACCGGGCTGTCTTCCACCATGGACCGGTAATCGTAAAATCCCATCAGCGCCATGTCGCCGCCGGAATGGCGGGATTCCTGGTAGCGGGCGAATAGACGGAATTGCTCGGCACTGGCCTTGGCGGGAATGATGGCGGCTGTCAGCCCTTGGTTGACGCGGCTGATCTTGCGCATGGTGCGGTCGGGAATGAAGTCGTTCACCATGACCCGTACCGGGATGCAGGCGTTGCAGCCCGGACAGGCGGGCGTATAGGCGATGGAGTGGCTGCGGCGGAATCCGGCCCGTGACAGCGCTTCGTGCAGGGCGTCGGCATCGCCGCCGTTCAACTCGGTGACGATCTTGCGCTCCAACCGGCCCGGCACATAGGGGCAGGGCAGGGGCGCCGTGGTAAAGAAGAAATGCGGCCGTTTAAGCGGAAAATGGTCCATCACGTCATCGTCAGGCCTAGGTTTACCCCTCTATATAGGACGGCCCGGCAGTCTCTTCTAGACCGGATCAGGTGCCGGGGCCGCCCCATTGGGCGGGGTCGTTGACCACGACGGTGGAGGCGACCACATCGTGGACCGTGCGGCGGCGGGGATTGAACAGCGCCACCACCAATATCAGCGTACAGGTGAGCGCGATGGAAAGATAGAAGGCGACGGTCTGGATCAGCGCCTGGATCAGGCTGGGCTTGCCATTGGTTGCCGCCGCGCCGGGCGCGATGGACATCACCCGGATGCCCGCGGCCCGCATGCCCAAGGTGGCCGATCGCTCGCCGCCGATGGTCAGGGTGTGATAGGCGATGGGAACGCAGCCCATCAGAACCATCATCAGCGGCCACAGCAGCCCGAAGGACAGCATGCCCAGGATCAGGCTGGCGATGAACATCATGCCGCACAGCAGGGCAACCACCACCACGTCCAGCAGATAGGCGTAGATGCGCCGGGGGGTGACGCCCAGATAGTAGCGCGGATTGTCCCAGGGATCGGCCCATTCGGGAAGATGGTCGATGATGACATCCTGGCGCATGGCGGCAGCCTTAAGGTTTGGCGCCCGGGGTCCGGCTCATGGGCACCGTCAGGCTTTGCGAGGTGGCGGGGCCGACATCGTTCTCGCGCAGCAAGATGATGCTGATGCGGCGATTGCGCAGGCCCTTGGGGTCGGCCTTGTCCAGCGGTTCCTGGTCGGCCCGGCCGACCACCCGGTCGATGCGGTTTTCCGGCACGCCCGAGGCGATAATGGCGCGGCGCGTCGCCAGGGCGCGGTCGGCGGACAATTCCCAGTTGGTGTAGCCCGACGGATCCTTGAACGGCACCGCGTCGGTATGGCCGGAAATGGCGATGCGGTTGTCGGGCAGCTGGCGCACCACGCGGGCCACCAGATCCAGCATGGCCTTGGTGTGGCCGAACGGGGCGGAAGACCCCGACGGGAACATGGCGAGGCCTTCCTGATCGGTGATCTGGATGCGCAGGCCCTCGGGCGTGTTGTCCACCAGCATGCTGCCCTGGAACTGCTTGAGCTCCGGGATGCCCTTCATGGCGTTGTCGAGGACTTCCTTGGCCTTGTCGAATTTCTGCTGCTCGCGCTGGGCCTGGGCTTCCTTGAACTCGGCCTCGCTCATGCCGGACTTGTCGTTGCCTTCCTTGCTCTTGCCGGTGCCCTGTTCCTTGCCGTCCGTGCCTTCCTTGGATTCGGATTCCTGTTCGGGCGCGAATTCCTTGGAGCCGGTCAGATCCTCGCCGCCGGGACCAACCGAGGTGGGGGGCAGATGTTGGACCAGGGTGGGAGAAGAGGTATTGGAGGTCTGGGCGCCTTCGCCGATCACCTTGCCGCCCAGCACGCCGCCCGCGCCGGACGCGCTTTTCGACGCCATGGTGGGAGCGAAATAATTGGAAACGCCGGTCAGCTGTTCCTCGGTGACGGCGTTCAGCAGCCACAGCAGCAGGAAGAAGGCCATCATGGCGGTCACGAAGTCGGCATAGGCCACCTTCCAGGCGCCGCCATGGTGCCCGCCGGCCATTTTCTTGACCCGCTTGATGATGATCTGGTTGCCGCCGCCTTCCGCCGCCATGAGCGTCTATCCCTTAATCGGGCGGCAGGTTGGTGACGGTCTCTTCCAATTCCTGGAAGGTCGGCCGCAGTTCGTCGGGCAGGATCTTGCGGGCGAATTCGATGGAGACCTGCGGCGCATAGCCCTGCATATGGCCCAGCAGCCCGGCCTTGATGGCCATGAAGTAGTAATGGTCCGAATCGAAGCACAGCTGCATGTTGCGCGAGAACGGTGCCACGAAAGCGTAGGAGATCAGCACGCCGGTGAAGGTTCCCACCAGCGCGGCGCCGATCAGGTGACCCAGCACTTCCGGCGGCTCGGTGATGGAGCCCATGGTGTGAATAACGCCCAGCACGGCGGCGACGATGCCCAGGGCGGGCATGGCGTCCGACATCAGCGCCACGGCGTGTGAAATCTCGTGGTAGTGCTTGTGATGGGCTTCCAACTCGCCGTCGATGATGGATTCCAGTTCGTGGGCATTGCTGGTGCCCAGCGTCAGCAGGCGCAGATAGTCGCAGAAGAAGGTCCGGGTATGGTGGTCGGAGGAGAATTTGGGGAACTTGCCGAACAGCGGGCTTTCGTCGGGCTTTTCCACATGGCTTTCCAGGGCAAGGTCGCCCTTGGTCTTGGCCAGCTTGAACACGGCGTAGAGCACCGACAGGAGCTCCATGTAGTCGTCCCGGCCATGATGGGCGCCCTTGAAGATCACGCCGAAATTCTTGACCACGCCCATGATGACGATCTTGGGATTGCCAAGCAGCAGCGAACCGACCGAAGCGCCGAGAATGATGATGAATTCAAAAGGCTGCCAAAGCACGCCCAAGTGACCGCCCGGCGCGGCGTAGCCGCCGATCACGCAAACGATGGTGACAACCATCCCAATAATCGCGAACATTCGGTTCCCCTGCTCCGCCGGCCCACATGGGACGGACAGACCATCTTCATGTACCGAAGAATGCTATAATTCCTGCCCGCTGTCGCGAGTCAACTGGCATGTGGTGACGAAAAATGTTTATAGCGACGATTTTCTCGAAGCGGCATTTGACGTTGCGGAGCCAACACCAGTAATCTCGGCTGGAATCAATGTCATATCGAGACGCCGCATGCCCCTAGATCCCCGTTCCTTTCGCAAGACCTTGGGGTGTTTCGCCTCGGGGGTGACGGTCGTCACCACGCTGGCGCCCGAAACCAGGGCTCCGGTGGGCGTGACGGTCAGCGCGTTTTCATCCTTGTCGCTGGATCCGCCGCTGGTGCTGTTCTGCCTGGGCAATGCCACGTCGTCGCTGGAGGCCTTCAAGGGATTCGGGCATTTCGTCATCAACATCCTGTCGGAAAGCCAGCGCGACCTGTCCATCCGCTTCGCCAGCCGGTCCGAGGACAAATGGCAGGGCGTGGCTTGGTCGGCATGGGAGAGCGGCGCGCCGGTCATCGCCAATTGCCTCGCCACTTTGGAATGCTCTCTGGTGCGGGAAGAAGACGGCGGCGATCACCGGATCTTCATCGGCCGGGTGGAGCGCATGAAGCATCAGGAGGGCGGCAGCCCGCTGGTCTATTTCCGCGGCAGCTATCTGGACTTGGCGCCGCATGGCGGCCTCAACGAGGTGATGTAGGCCTTAGCGGCCCCGTTCAAGCTTGAACACGGCGAAGGTCTTGTCCTGGGTCGGCCAGGGCAGGCGGTTGGCCTGCCAATCCTTCATCATGTCGGCGTAGTGGCGCGACAGCGGCAGTCCCGACTGCCCCGTGGCGATGACGAAGCGGCTGTTGGCGAGATTGCCGAGATCGAACACCGCCCGCAGACCGGCGCCGTGGTTTTGCGGGAATTCGGTGGCCTTGGCATCGGCGACATAGCTTCCGCGCGACACCGTGTAGTTGTCGCCGTCGGTGGCGATGGCCAGATTGGCCAGATTGGCCACCAGCGGCACCTTGCCCAGCACGGCGTTGTCGAATGTCGCCCGATGGGTCGCGCCCCAGGACCACTTGGCCATGTCGTTGCCCCAGCGCCCGGCAAGGTCGGCCAGGGCCTGCTCCAAGGCGCGCTCGATCATGTCCTCGCAGCTTTCCGGCTCCGGTGTCGAGACGTCGTCGCACCAATGCCGCCGCCGGGTGAGGGCTTCCAGCAGCATCTGCGCCCTCGGCGCGGCGATGGCCTCGAAGCGCTCCTTCAATTCATCGGCGAAGACGGCGCGGTTGAGATGCCCTAGCCAGGACGCGTAGATCAGCGGCTCGGCGCGGTCGCGGGCCATGCGGCCGTCCCAATCCGCCAGTTTCTGTGCGGCGTCGCGGGCCGTCTTCCCCTTGAACTCATGGCCGCTCAACAGATCCTTCAGCTCCAGCGCCTGCAGCGACACGATGTCGCCCTGGGTCTCGGACATGTCGGCGGGGGTCAGCTTGCGGCGCGGCTCCAGCAGGTCGCGGATGCGGCTTGCCCGATAGCCATCGTCCCAGGTCGCGGTGATCAGATAGGGGTATTTATCGCCGACCACCTTGTTGTTGGCGTTGATCAGCAGAGCGGATTTGGGATTGTAGGATTGCGGCAGCTTGGCGAAGGGCACCCAGCCGGTCCAGTCGCCCTCGTTGGTCCAGCCACGCGCCGGAACCATTCCGTTGCCCGATTTACGGATGGGAACCCGTCCGGCGGTGTAAAAGCCGATATTTCCGGCGGTGTCGGCATAGCCGATATTGAGCACCGGCGCCTGAAGATCCTTCACCGCATTGGTGAAGCCGGCCCAGTCCTTGGCCTGATTGAGCTTGCGCAGGGCCTGGATGCTGAAATCCTGCTCGCCCAGCAGGGTGGCGGACAAGGCCACCACCTCGCCAGGACCGGCGACGTCCTTGGCCACCAGATCCGAGATCACCGGCCCATGGCGGGTTTCGCGGACCGTAAGGGCGACATCGGCGGCGCCCTTGACCCGAATGACCTCGTCGCGGACCACGAAGGGGCGGGAGCCCTCGGGGGTCTTGTAGGCGGACTCGCCCGCCAGCTTCTCCACGAACAGATCCACGGTGTCGGCTTGGGTGGCGGTGAAGCCCCAGGCGATACGGGTGTTGTGGGCGATGACATGGAACGGCACGCCGGGAACGGTGGCGCCGCTCAGCGACAGATCGGGCGCGTCCAGTGCGGCCAGATACCACAAGATGGGGGCACGAAAGCCCAGATGCGGGTCGTTGGCCAGCAATGGCTTGCCACTCTCGGTCCGGTTGCCGCCCACCACCCAGATATTGGAGGCGGGCATGGTCCTGGCGGCCTCGGGCAGGCCGTCCAGCAGGGCCTTGCCGCCTTCGCTCGACAGGGTGACGGGGGCATCGGCGGGGGTGGCGGGGAACAGCTCCTGCACCCGCTTTGGGTCCAGGCTGCGGTTCAACTGGGCGCGCAGAATATCGTCGTGCCAGTTCCCCGCCAGTTGCAGCGCCATAAGCTTTTGCCAAACCATGGAATCGGCGGGGGTCCAGGGTTCGGGCCGAAAGCCCAGCAGGGTGTATTCAGGCGGCAGACGCAGCCGGTTCTCCTTCATCCAGGCATTGACGCCCGCCGCATAGGAAACCAAGGCGGCGCGGGTCGGCTCGTCCAACTGGGGAAAGGCGCGCTCGGCCAAGCGGTAAAGGCCCAAGCTTCGGGTGAAGCGGTCATTGCTCAGCCCGGCCTCGCCCACCACTTCGGCCAGACGACCGGCGCCGACCCGGCGCTGCATTTCCATCTGCCACATGCGGTCCTGGGCATGGACCCATCCCAGGGCGAAATAGGCGTCGGGCAGGGATTTCGCCGTGATGCGCGGAACGCCCAGGGAATCGCGGGCGATGGCGGCACTGGTATGAATGCCCGGCAGCGGCATGGTTCCTTCGATGCGCGGCAGCGAGCTCATCACCACCACCCAAAGCACCGATAGGGCGAGCAAGACCACCAAGGCAACGGATTGGCCCAGCATCAGCGCACGGCTGGGCGCATCGCCGATGGGCGGCACGCCGACAGGCAGGTCTGGAATGTGACGCGCTTTGCTCACGGTCTCGGTGGGATCGCCGTTGGACAAATTCTCGTCTCCGTGCGCGCCTGGCGCTGGTGAGCGAAAGTCCTAACCTAGAGCCGTAATGCCTGTAAAGCGCCCATCGGCTTTGGCTCGGCCCCTGCCTCATGATATAGGTGCCCTTAGACCATCACCCGTGAGGACAAGCATGATCGGAAAGCTGAACCACGTTGCCATCGCCGTGCCGGACCTGGACGCCGCCACCGCGCTGTATCGCGACACCCTGGGCGCCAAGGTTTCCGCGCCGGTGCCGCAGCCCGCCCATGGCGTCACCGTGGTGTTCGTCGAGCTGCCGAATACCAAGGTGGAACTGCTGCATCCCCTGGGGGAGAAGTCCACCATCGCCGGATTCCTGGAAAAGAATCCGTCGGGCGGCATTCATCACATCTGCTACGAGGTCGAAGACATCCTGGCCGCCCGCGACCAGTTGAAAGCCAAGGGCGCTCGTGTCCTGGGCGACGGCGAGCCCAGGATCGGCGCCCATGACAAGCCGGTGTTGTTCCTGCATCCCAAGGATTTCGTAGGCACCCTGGTCGAACTGGAACAGGCTTGAGTCCATTTTTCGTCATTCCCGCGAAAGCGGGAATCCACACTTCGGTGGTCGAGGCGAAGCGTTCGTCGAAGCGACGGGTGGCTGCCATGGCCCCCCGCTTTCGCGGGGGTGACGAGAGGAGATGGAAATGACCTGGTATTGTGATGTCGCGCCAGGCCATCCCGTGCACGGGCCATACCACGACGAGGAATACGGCTTTCCGCTCGTCGACGACCGGGCGCTGTTCGAACGCCTGAGCCTGGAAATCTTCCAGGCCGGGTTGTCGTGGCTGATCGTGCTGAAGAAGCGTCCCGCCCTGGTGGCGGCCTTCGACGGTTTCGATCCCGCCGTGGTCGCCGCCTATGGCGAGGCGGAGGTGGAGCGGCTGATGAACGATGCCGGCATCATCCGCAACCGCCGCAAGATCGCCGCCACCATCGAGAATGCCCGGCTGCTGCTGATGATCCAGGCCAGCCATGGTTCGCTGGCGGCCTGGATCGCGGCGCATCACCCGCTCGCCAAGCCCCAATGGATCAAGCTTTTCAAGCAGAGCTTCGTCTTCATGGGCGGCGAGGTGGTGGGGGAGTTCCTCATGAGTATCGGCTATCTGCCCAATGCCCACCGCGAGGATTGCCCGGCATTCGCTCGGATCAAGGCGCTGAACCCGCCGTGGATGGCGGTGGGGACGGCGTTCTACGGTTGAAAATGCAAATGGCAAGATCAGCGTCGTGATCTTGCCATCCCTGCGTCTCGAAGCTTGGCGCGCGGCGCCGAGCCTGATGGATTCCTCCCGAAACTCAAGCCGCTTGTTGCGACCGGTTATCGGATACGATGCCCGTTTCCCGAGCTTGGCGGCACAATACGCAATTGCCTTCCATTCGTCACCCCAAAAATAGCGCAATGGTTTCTTCGCAGCCGATTTTTATGAAATTCTTTATCGCGGGACGTTAAAATCAGCATGGTTGCGCTAAGGAGGTTGTCATGCCCATTCGGTACGGCGTCATCGCCCTGGGGGTTTGCGGACTGGCGGTTATTCCCGCCCAGGCGCAGCAGGCCCAGGCCACCGGCGGCCCCATGGTGATCACCATCACCAAGCTGGATTGCTCGCGCCTGATCCAGCACCAGCCCTCCGCCGATGTGGCTTACAAGCCGGGGGTGGACGTGCGCGGCAGGCCGGTGGCCTCGGCCGATACCGATCCCGGCCGGGCCGAGTTCGCCAAGAAGCTGATTCCCGATGTTCTGGAAATCCCCATCACCATCAACCCGCTGAGTTACGCCAAGCGCAATACCGCCAATCAGAACAAGGCGACGGCGGCGGCCAATGTGGCCAGCAACACCACCGCCATCGCCACCGCGAAGTCGGAGGGAACGGCGCTGAGTTCCCAGCTCTCCACCCTGAATACCCAGTTGAGCACGGTGAACACGAATTACAGCGCCGCGACCGCCGCCAATGTCGCCTCCACCGGCGGCTCGTCGCCCACCGCGGCGCAGACGACCGTGCGCACCATCCGGCAATCGGAAATCGATTCGACCTATACGCCGCAGATCAGCAGCATCAACAGCCAGATCACCACGGTCAATTCCTCCATCGCCACCAACACCGCGACCCAGACGTCGCTGGCAACCAAGGACACCACCCTGCGCCAGACCTATACCGACACCAACATGGCGACCGAGGGAACCCTGGCGGGCATTTCGGCCAAGGGGCTTGATTCCACCCAGATGAAGGTGGGAACGGTGAAATACGACATCGCCCGCAACGCCTTCACCTTCAATGACCAGCCCATGATCTCCGAGGATCAGCAGAAGCTGGCCGCCGCTTGCGCCAAGCAAGGGGTGAAGTAGCCCCCAATTCATTGCCAAGCGGCCTCGCATTGCCTATTGTCCCCGGCGATCCCCCTTTGCCGTTTCGAGGACTCTCATGCGCCGTTCCGCGTTTTTCCTGCCGACCCTGAAGGAGACACCTTCCGAAGCCCAGATCGCGTCGCATCGCCTGATGCTGCGGGCGGGCATGGTGCGCCAGTCGGCGGCCGGCATCTATTCCTGGCTGCCGCTGGGCTTCAAGGTGCTGCGCAAGATCGAGCAAATCGTGCGGGAAGAGCAGGACGCGGCGGGCGCCCAGGAACTGCTGATGCCCACCATCCAGTCGGCCGATATCTGGCGCGAATCCGAGCGCTACGACGCCTATGGCAAGGAGATGCTGCGCTTCAAGGATCGCCATGACCGCGAGATGCTCTACGGCCCCACCAACGAGGAGCTGATCACCCAGCTTTTCCGCGACAATGTCCGCAGCTATCGCGACCTGCCCAAGATCCTCTATCACATCCAGTGGAAGTTCCGCGACGAGGTGCGTCCCCGTTTCGGCGTCATGCGCGGTCGCGAATTCCTCATGAAGGATTCCTATTCCTTCGACATGGATTTCGAAGGTGCCAAAAGGTCTTACGAGGCGATGTTCACCGCCTATCTGAAGACTTTCAAGCGCATGGGCCTGACCGCCATTCCCATGCAGGCGGATTCCGGCGCCATCGGCGGCAACCTCACTCATGAGTTCCACGTGTTGGCAGAGACGGGCGAGAGCGGCGTCTTCTACGACATCGCCTATGACGATCTGGCCGCCAAGGGCGAGATCGATCTGGCGGCGCTTAACGACCTCTATGCCGCCACCGACGAGAAGCATGTTCCCGGCGGCCCCAACGTGCCGCCGCCCGAGCGGCTGCGCGAAGCCCGCGGCATCGAGGTCGGCCACATCTTCTATTTCGGCACCAAGTATTCCAAGGCCATGAACGCCATGGTCCAGGGCAAGGACGGCGAGCCGGTCTTCGCCGAGATGGGCTCCTACGGCATCGGCGTGTCGCGCCTTGTTGGCGCCATCATCGAGGCCTATCACGACGATCGCGGCATCAAGTGGCCGGAAAGCGTGGCGCCGTTCAAGGTGGGCCTGATCAATCTGAAGGCGGGCGACGCGCTCTGCGACAAGACCTGCGACGACATCTACGCCAAGCTGGGCGCCGCCGGGGTCGAGGTGCTCTACGACGACCGCGACGACCGCGCCGGGGTCAAGTTCGCCGATATGGACCTGATCGGCCTGCCGTGGCAGTTGATCGCCGGACCCAAGGGCCTGGCCCAGGGTGTGGTGGAGCTGAAGAACCGCGCCACCGACGAAAAGGTGGAACTGTCGGTGGACTCGGCGCTGGCAAGGCTGGTGGGGTAATTTCTATTCGTCATCACCGGGCTTGTCCCGGTGATCCACGCGGGCGCGCTCGAACGTCCTTGGAAACATTACGCTCGACGGATGGGCGTGGATGCCCGGAACAAGTCCGGGCATGACGATAGTTAGGTTACCGATCGGTTCTTATCCGTGTGCATCTGTGTTTATCTGTGGCCTCAATTTTAGTCTGCGTGAGTGTGGCTATGATCTTCGACGCGTTCGAGCGGATGGTGGCGTTCCGGTATCTGCGGGCGCGGCGCAAGGAAGGCTTCATCTCGGTAATTGCCGGATTCTCCCTGGCGGGAATTGGGCTCGGCGTCGCGACCCTGATCGTGGTCATGGCGGTGATGAACGGCTTTCGCCATGAACTGCTGGGCCGTATCCTCGGCATCAACGGCCATATCGGCGTCTATGGCCAGTCCGGCCCCATGACCGACTTCGACCCGCTGGCCCAGGCCATGCGCGGCCTGCCCGGGGTGACGCGGGTGATTCCCACGGTGGAAGGCCAGGTCTTCGCCACCTCGGGCGGCGGCGGTACCGGCGCCATCGTGCGCGGCGTGCGCCCCGAGGACATGTTCACCCGGCCGGTGTTCCAGAAGAACTTTCGCGGCAAGGTCGACGAGTTCGGCGGCGAGGATGCCGTGGTGATCGGCTATCGGCTGGCGGAAAAGCTGGGGGTTCGCATCGGCGACACCGTCTCGCTGATCTCGCCCAAGGGCAATGCCACCGCCTTCGGCACCGTGCCGCGCATGCGCGGTTATCGGGTGGTGGGCACCTTCAATGTGGGCATGTTCGAATACGATTCCGGCTTCGTCTTCATGCCCATGGAGGCGGCCCAGACCTATTTCCGCCTGCCCGGCGCGGTGACCCAGATCGAGGTCTTCGTCGAGAACCCCGACATGGTCCCCGACACCCGCAAATCCATCAACGAGCTGACCGGCGGCAATGCCCGCATCTACGACTGGCAGCAGGCCAACGCCAACTTCTTCAACGCCATCCAGGTGGAACGCAACGTCATGTTCCTGATCCTGACCCTGATCATCCTGGTGGCGGCCTTCAACATCATCTCCAGCCTGATCATGCTGGTGAAGGACAAGGGGCGCGACATCGCCATCCTGCGCACCATGGGGGCGAGCCGGGGGATGATCATGCGCATCTTCTTCCTGTCGGGCGCCTCGGTGGGGGTGGTGGGCACCTTGGCCGGAACCGTGCTCGGCGTGTGGTTCGCCACCCATATCGAGGCGATCCGCCAGTTCATCCAGTCCATCATCGGCCGCGAGCTGTTCGCCGCCGAGATCTACTTCCTGACCCAGCTTCCGGCCAGGGTGGAGACCGGCGAGGTGGTCACGGTGGTGCTGATGGCGCTGGGCCTGTCGCTGGCCGCCACCATCTATCCCTCGTGGCGCGCCGCCAATCTGGACCCGGTGGAGGCCCTTCGCTATGAGTAACGACGGTCTCCGGCTGGAACAGGTCCGCCGCAGCTTCAAGCAGGGCAAGGACAGCCTGGACGTGCTGCGCGGCGCCGATCTTGACATCCGGGGCGGCGAGATCGTCGCGCTGGTCGGCCCCTCGGGGGCGGGCAAGTCCACGTTGCTGCACATCGCCGGATTGCTGGAAAAGCCCGATTCGGGCGAGGTCCGCCTTGCCGGGCAGGCGGCGGGCAATCTGTCCGAAGGGCAACGCACCCGCCTGCGCCGCCTCCATCTCGGCTTCGTCTACCAGTATCACCACCTGCTGCCGGAATTCTCGGCGGCGGAGAACGTCATCCTGCCGCAGATGATCGCGGGCGCCTCCAAGTCCAAGGCCAAGGCCCGCGCCATGGATCTGTTGGGCCGCATGAAGCTGACCGAGCGGGCCGAGCACCGCCCCGGCCAATTGTCGGGCGGGGAACAGCAGCGCGTCGCCATCTGCCGCGCCCTGGCCAACGCGCCCCGCGTCCTGCTGGCCGACGAGCCCACCGGCAATCTGGACCCCCATACCGCCGAGGGGGTGTTCGACGAGCTGATCAAGCTGGTGCGGGGCTCCGGCGTCGCCGCCCTGATCGCCACCCACAACCCCGATCTGGCGCGCCGCATGGATCGCATCATCCGTCTCGAGGATGGTCTGCTGGTGGAGGGCTGAGATGGCTCCGAAAATCGTCGCTTCTTACGCGCTGGTCCTGGCCGTCATGTTCGTTGTTCTGACCGTCCGGGTCGTCAAGCAACGCTACCGCGCCAAGATGTCCCTGGGCGACGGCGGCGACGAGACCTTGCAGCGGGCCATCCGCGTCCACGGCAATTTCGCCGAATTCGTGCCGTTCTGCGTGGTGCTGATCGCCCTGGCGGAAATGAACGGCTCGCCGTCCTGGTCCATTCACGTGCTGGGCAGCGTGCTGATTCTGGCCCGCCTGTCCCACGCCTACGGCATCACCCAGGGCATGGCGGGGATGACCTTCCGCAAATACGGTATGATCGGCACCTTCATCGTCCTGCTCGGCGCGGCGCTGCATGCGGTGATCGGGGGCTGAAGGTGGAGCGTAGGATTTAGGAGCGCGGGCGCCCTCGCCCGCAGGCGGGAGAGGCATGAAAGACCATAAGGGATGGCACTCTCGGGGGTACCTTCCTCATCTGGATGCGCCGGGTGTCATTCAAGCCGTGACCTTCCGGCTTTCCGATTCGCTCCCAATAGAGGTGGTCGAGCGATTGGATCACGAGGCGGAGGTGGCGAAACGTCGTCATTCTCTTGATGTGGCCCTCGACGCCGGGCATGGCGATTGTCTTCTGGCTTTTGCCCAGCCTGCCGACATCGTTGAGCGGTGCTTGTTGGAACGCGATGGGCCGGATTATCGCCTCATTGCCTGGGTGATAATGCCCAATCACGTCCATGTGGTGGCGAAACCACTGATCCCATTGCCTGATATCCTGCAAGCCTGGAAATCCGTCACGGCGCGACGGATAAATGCTTGGCGGGGCTGCGGTGGGCGACTGTGGCAACCCGATTACTTCGATCGCTTCCTGCGAGATGATGCCCATTTGGCGGCGGTCATTGCTTATGTGGAGGAAAACCCGGTCAAGGCGGGGTTGTGCGAAAGGCCCGAGGATTGGCGATGGGGCTCGGCGGTCCGGAGGGCGGGCGAGGGCGCCCGCGCTCCATGACAATTTTGATCGGACGCCCGCGCTCCGATGGGGTAATCTCTCCCCATGCCCAGCCATGCCGACTTCGTCCATCTGCGCGTCCACACCGCCTATTCCTTGTCGGAAGGGGCGATCAAGCTCAAGCAGCTGATCAAGCTGTGCGAGAAGGCGGTCATGCCCGCCGTCGCCATCACTGATACCGGCAATCTGTTCGGCGCCCTGGAATTCTCGGTGTCGTGCGCGGATGCGGGGATTCAGCCCATCGTCGGGGTCCAGCTTGCCATCCGGCGCGAGGACGGGCCGGTGTCCAAGGACGGCCGCAAGCCCGATCCCGACGCGGTGGCGCTGCTGTGCCAGGACGAGGCCGGTTATCTCAACCTGCTGAAGCTGGTGTCCAAGGCCTTCCTCGAAACCGACGCGGGCGAGACGCCGCAGGTGACCCTGCATGACCTGGAAACCCGCTCCGACGGGCTGATCGCGCTGACCGGCGGCCCGGCCGGTCCGGTGGGGCGCCTGCTGGCCGACGGTCAGGCCGACAAGGCTGAGGTCGTGCTGGTCCGCCTTGCCCGCGCCTTCGCCGGGCGGTGCTATGTGGAACTGATGCGCCACAAGCTGGAGGTTGAGGACCGCATCGAACCCGCTTTGGTGGATCTGGCCTACAAGCACGATCTGCCGCTGGTCGCGACGAACGAGGCCTTCTTCGCCGACCGGGGCATGTACGAGGCCCACGACGCCCTGATCTGCATCGCCGACGGCGCCTATGTCTCCCAGGACGAGCGCCGCCGCCTGACGCCGGAGCATTATTTCAAGTCGCCCGCCGAGATGCGCGAACTGTTCGCCGATCTGCCCGAGGCCTGCGACAACACGCTGGTGATCGCCAAGCGCTGCGCCTATATGGCGCTCAAGCGCAAGCCCATCCTGCCGCCCTTCCGCATGGACGGCCTGACCGAGGCCGAGGTGCTGCGCAAGACCACCCTGGAGGGGTTGGAAAAGCGGCTGTGGAAGCATGTCTTCCAGCCCGGCATGACCGATGACGAGCGCGAGCACGCCGCCAAGCCCTATCGCGAGCGGGTGGATTTCGAGCTTAACGTCATCGAGCAGATGGGCTTTCCCGGCTATTTCCTGATCGTGTCCGACTTCATCCAGTGGTCCAAGGCCCACGATATCCCGGTGGGGCCGGGGCGCGGTTCCGGCGCCGGTTCGGCGGTGGCCTGGGCGCTGACCATCACCGATCTCGACCCGTTGCGCTGGGGGCTGCTGTTCGAGCGGTTCCTCAATCCCGAACGCGTCTCCATGCCCGACTTCGACATCGACTTCTGCCAGGACCGCCGGGAAGAGACCATCCGCTACGTCCAGGACCGCTACGGCTATGGCCAGGTGGCCCAGATCATCACCTTCGGAAAGCTTCAGGCCCGCGCCGTGCTGCGCGACGTGGGGCGCGTGTTGCAGATGCCCTATGGTCAGGTGGACCGGCTGTGCAAGATGGTGCCCAACAATCCCGCCAATCCCATGACCCTGGAACAGGCGCTGGACTCCGAGCCGCTGCTGAAGGAGATGAAGGAGCGCGACGAGGCGGTCGGCCATCTGCTCGACCTCGCCATGAAGCTGGAAGGTCTGTACCGCCACGCGTCCACCCATGCCGCCGGCGTGGTGATCGGCGACCGGCCGCTGGACGAGCTGGTGCCGCTGTATCGCGATCCCCGGTCCGACATGCCGGTCACCCAGTTCAACATGAAATGGGTGGAACCCGCCGGTCTGGTGAAGTTCGACTTCCTGGGCCTGAAGACGCTGACGGTGATGGAAACCGCCGTCAAGCACGTCAAGAAGACCAAGGGTATAAGCATCGACCTTTCGGCCATCCCCTTGGATGATCAGAAATCCTACGATCTGTTGGCCCGGGGCGATGCGGCCGGGGTGTTCCAGCTGGAAAGTTCCGGCATGCGCGACGTGTTGCGCAAGATGGGGCCAAACCGGCTGGAAGACCTGATCGCCGTGGTGGCGCTGTACCGTCCCGGTCCCATGGACCAGATTCCGCGCTACATCGCCTGCAAGCACGGCAAGGAAGAGCCGGACTACATGCATCCGCTGCTGGAGCCCATCCTGAAGGAGACCTTCGGGATCATGGTCTATCAGGAGCAGGTGATGCAGATCGCCCAGGTGCTGTCGGGCTACTCGCTCGGCGGCGCCGATCTGCTGCGCCGCGCCATGGGCAAGAAGATCAGGGAGGAGATGGAGGCCCAGCGCAAGACGTTTGTCGAAGGCGCTGTCGCGCGGGGCGTCGACGGCGCGCAAGCGTCGATGATCTTCGACAAGGTGGCCAAGTTCGCCGAATACGGCTTCAACAAGTCGCACGCCGCCGCCTATGCCCTGATCGCCTATCAGACCGCCTGGCTGAAGGCCAATCACCCGGCCGAGTTCATGGCGGCGACCATGACCTATGAAATGGCCAATACGGACAAGCTCAACGGCTTCCGCCAGGAGCTTGACCGCCTCGGCATCAAGCTGTTGCCGCCCGATATCAACACCTCGCAGCCGACCTTCTCGGTGGAGATCTTGCCCGACGGCACCCAGGCGGTCCGCTATGCCCTGGCCGCCCTGAAGAATGTGGGCGAGGCGGCCATGACGTCACTGACCGAGGAGCGCGAGCGCGGCGGCAGGTTCAAGGATCTGGGCGATTTCGCCGCCCGCATGGATTCCCGCGTGCTCAACCGCCGCCAGTTGGAGAACATGGTCAAGGCCGGGGTGTTCGATACCCTGGACAAGAATCGCGGACGCCTGTTCAAGAACGCCGACACCCTGACCCGCTACGCCGCCCAGGCCGCCGAGGACCGCGCCTCCAACCAGATGAGTCTGTTGGGCGGTTCCAATGCCCCGACGCTCAAGCTGGAAAACGGCCCCGACTGGTCACCGCACGAGAAGCTCAACCAGGAATTCGAGGCGGTGGGGTTCTATCTGTCGGCCCATCCGCTGGATGCCTATGCCAAGAGCATGAAGCGTCTGAACGTCTTCAAGATCGCCGAATTGCCGCGCCATCTGCAAAGCGGCGGCAAGGGAAGGGTGCGCCTCGCCGGTTCGCTGCTGTCCAAGCAGGAACGGGTCTCGGCCAAGGGCTCGCGCTATGCCTTCCTGCAATTCTCCGACGCCAGCGGCATGTTCGAGGTGACCTGCTTCTCCGAGACCCTGGCGGCGTCGCGTGAGGTCTTGGAGGCGGGCGGGCCGCTGCTGATCGAGGTGGATGCCAAGCTGGAAGAGGACCAGTTGCGCATGACCTGCCAGCGCATCGCCTCGCTGGATCAGGAATCCGCCAAGGCCGCGGCGGGCATCCGCATCGTCATCGATAACGAGGCTCCCATCCGCGAGCTTCAGGCCCTGATCAACGGCGAGGGCAGGGGCCGCAACCTGATCCGCATCGTCGCCCGTGCCGCCGGGCGCGAGGTGGAACTGGGCCTTAAGGGGAGCATCGCGATCACGCCGAAATTCATGAGCGCGCTGCGCTCCATTTCCGGCATCGCCGAAGTGGAGGAGATATGATGGCAGGTTACGGATATGCGGGCGGGACGCCCGCGCTCCAGATAAAATGGGAGCGCGGGCGTCCCGGCCGCTGGCTGGCCACGCTGCTGATCATGTTCCTCGCCGCCTGCGCGCCGACGGAATTCACCGAGCCGCCGGAAGTCATCCTGGTCGACCTGCGGCCCATGGATGTGTCGCTGTTCGAACAGCGTCTGGCGGTGGGGTTGCGCATTCGTAACCTCAACGACACGCCCATGGAGATCAATGGCCTGCGTTTCGCGCTGGGCCTCAACGGCAAGCCCTTCGCCAAGGGGACAAGCGACCATTCCCTCACGGTGCCCCGCCTGTCCGACGCCGAGACCGAAGGCGTCGCCAGCGTGGCGACTGCGGATATCCTGCGCCAGATCATGGGAGCGCCGGACGCCAAGGGACTCACCTACCGGGTCAGCGGCGTGCTGTTCCTGTCGGGCGCGACCCGGCGCAGCATCGCCTTCGACAGCCAGGGCGATTTCGATCTTCTTTCCACCTCATCCGCCGGAAAGCTCAGGGGGCTAGGTCAATGATCTCCATCCAGAAGCTCGAACAGATCCTGACCGCCCATGCCAAATGGCTGAAGGGCGATAAGGACGGCGTGCGCGCCAAGTTCGACCACGCCGACCTGTCGGGGGCCGACCTCAAGGGGCGCGATCTGCGCTCCATCAGCTTTCGCGAGGCGGATCTGCGCAATGCCGATCTGCGCGAAGCCAATCTCAAGGACTGCAATCTGAGTGATGCCGATCTGCGCGGCGCCAATCTGGATCAGGCCTTGCTGGCCGAGGCCGACATGTCCCATGCCGATCTGCGTGGCGCTTTTCTCGAAGGCGCCCATCTGGACAGCGCCGATATCTGGCGCAGCAATCTCTATGGTGCCGTGATCAGCCCGGCCAAGCTTCACCGCGTGCTGGGCTGCGTCGACCCCCAAAAAAGCTGACGGATCTTTCATGAGCAAGATTTTTGCGTATGTCGTCGTCGCCGTGATGGCGGCGGTCAATGTGGCGGGCTGGTGGTGGTTCAATCGCCCCATCCCGGTGGAGCTGTCCTTCAACGAGCCGTTTCCGTCGGTGTCCTTCGCGCCGTTCCGTCGCGGCCAAGGCCCCATCACCAAGGTATTTCCGCCCCCCGAGCAGATCGTCGAGGATTTGCGGAGCCTGGTCGGCGTCACCAAGGGGGTGCGCACCTATACCAGCCTGGAAGGCATGGATATCGTGCCCAAGGCGGCGGGGGAACTGGGGCTCGAGGTCACCCATTCGGCTTGGCTGGGGCAAAAGCGCGCCAACAACGACATGGAGATCGCGGCGCTCATCAAATCCGCCAACCAATATCCCGACACCATCAAGCGGGTGATCGTCGGCAACGAGGTACTGCTGCGCCAGGACTTGCCGGTAGACGAGCTGATCGGCCATATCCGCGAGGTCAAGGCCAAGGTCAAGCAGCCGGTCACCTATGCCGATGTCTGGGCCTTTTGGCTGAAGAACCCCCAACTGGCCAAGGAAGTGGACTTCATCACCATCCACATCCTGCCCTATTGGGAAGACGAGCCCATCGGCGTTGAACACGCCGAGCGCCATATCCTGATGATCACCCGCATGGTGGCCCAGGCCTTTCCCGGCAAGCCCATCCTGATCGGCGAGGCCGGTTGGCCGACGCGAGGGCGCTCGCGCGGGCCGGCGGTGGCCAATATGGAGAATGCGGCGATCTTCGTGCGCACCCTGGCCCGCGTCTCCAAGGAGAACGGCTTCGACTACAATGTGGTGGAAGCCTTCGACCAGCCGTGGAAGGCCAAGCTGGAAGGCACCGTCGGCGCCAAATGGGGGGTGGTGGACGAGGACCGCCACGTCAAATTCGCCATGTCGGGGCCGGTTGAGCCCAGTCCATTGTGGCCCATGCATGCCATGGTCTCCACCGTGCTGGGCGTGGTGGCGGGGCTGTGGTTCCTGCGCCGTCCCGAGCGTTACGACGCGAAGGCCGGTCTGGCGGTGGCGGTCATCGCCCAGTTGATGGGCGCGCTGGTGATCTGGCAGGTGATCAACGCCCAGGCCCTGGCCTATGACGCGTTGGAGGATTATTGGGCCTATGCCCGTGTCACCGCCCATGGCGCCCTGGCGGTGCTGCTGGTCAAGGCGGCGGGCCAAGGCTTCGCCCGCGACGGAGTGCCCCTGGCCAGCAAGACGGGGGAATGGCTGGTGGCGCTATACGGCTTTTGCGCCATCTCCATCTCGTTGCTGCTGTTGCTGAACGGTCGCTACCGCGACATACCACCCATGGAATTCCTGGCCCCTTGCGTCGGCGTGACCGTCTATGCCCTGGCGCGCATGGCGGTGCTGGGGCTGGACTGGAAGCAGGCCTTCGCCATCTCGAAGCTGTTCGGCGGCTGCTTTCCCGGCGGTGTCTGCC
The DNA here is from genome assembly GCF_003284725.1 of Paramagnetospirillum kuznetsovii. GTDB lineage: Bacteria > Pseudomonadota > Alphaproteobacteria > Rhodospirillales > Magnetospirillaceae > Phaeospirillum > Phaeospirillum kuznetsovii. The sequence goes on from NZ_PGTO01000004.1 coordinate 144,056, forward strand.
CGACCGGGAAAATCCTGGCCGGTCTCATCGTCTCGGTGGTGATCTCACCGCTGTCGGAAGTGGTGGCCTTGGCGCGCGGCGAGGATTTCGTCGCCTCCCATCCCAAACTGTCCGACCAACTGCCCATGCTGACCGGCGCTTTGTGGGAAAACCGGGAGATGTGCGTCTGGACCGTCATGGTGGCGGTGATGGGGCTGCCCTTCCTGGCCGAGTGGCTGCTGTCGCGGCGGGGAGAGAGCTAGGATGGGCAAATTCCAGGCGGTCTTGCCCGACTGGCTGGGCTCCTGCGTCAGCCGCCATGGCCCCATGGTGTTTCCGCTCAAGGACGCCTATGTGGGCCGTTCGCTGGCGGAATACCACGAATATTCCGAGGGCGAGGTCGACCTGTTTCGCCAATTGCTGCGGCCCGGCGACACGGTGGTGGAGGCGGGCGCCAATATGGGAGCGCTGACCGTTCCCATCGCCCGGCTGGTGGGCAATTCGGGGCGTGTGCTGGCCTTGGAGCCGCAACGCTCCATCCATGGATTGCTGACCACCAATCTGACTCTCAACGGCTTGTCCCAGGTCTGGGTCGAGCGCGTTGCCCTGGGGGACAGGGCGGGCGAGATCAAGGTACCCCTGGTGCCGCTGGATGCTGCCGCCAATTTCGGCGGAATAGCGTTGGGGGGCGAGACGGGGGAAAGCTGCAGCCTTCGCACGCTCGATTCCTTCCAACTGAAATCCCTGCGGTTGCTGAAGGCCGATGTGGAAGGCGCCGAATGCGAGGTCATCGCGGGCGCCGTCGACACGATCTCGCGGCTGCGGCCGGTCCTCTATGTGGAAAACGACCGGCCCGATCGCTCGGCGGCCCTGATCAAATGCATCCTGGACCTGGACTATCGCCTGTGGTGGCACATGGTGCCGCTGTTCAATCCAGGCAATTTTCGCGGCAACGCGACGGATGTGTTCCCCGGTATCGGCTCGCTCAACATGCTGTGCCTGCCCAGGGACTGGACCATGACGGCGCCGGAAGCCATGGAAATCCTGACTCCCGACACGCCGCATCCCTTCGCTTGATCTACTTGCACTGACCGATGGAGCCCTGGGCGCAGACCCGGCCGTCCGTCCAGACGGCACCCGTGAAATCGGCGCCGGTGAGGATCGCCTTGTTCAGGTTTGCCCCCTTGAAATTGGCTCCCATGGCCATGGCCTTGGTCAAGGTGGTGCTGGCAAGGTTGGCGCCCGTCAGATCGGCGCCCATCAACTGAGCGGCATGAAGGTGGGCGCGCTCCAGGTTGGCCTTGCTCAAGTTCGCCTTGGTCAGGTTGACCACCTGCATGCTGGAACCTGACAGGTTGGCCCCGCTCAAATCGGCTTCGTCCATACGGGCGGTGTCGTAATTGCCGCTATGCAGATCCTTGCCGGCCAGCTTGGCCTTCCGCAATTCACCGAAGGCGCACTGATTCTCCGGCTCGGCCTTGCAGGACGGATTGACCACTTCCTTGTCATTGGCAAGCGTCGGAGAGGCGAGGAGGAGAGAGACGCCGACAAGGAGGGCGGAGTTGGTCAAGCGCTTCAGGACTATCGGCATGGCAAGTGATCCTCCAGGGTAAAATTTTCAATGCTATGTGAAATATATCCTGCTTATGCCAAAAACCTTAGTCCACAGCATTGACTTTCATCAATAACACAACAATGATGTTAAATATGGGGTCGGCAATGCGGTTTGCCAAGTCGGGGCATGGATTCGCGCTATCGCGACAAGAGGCGGGCGGCTTCGGGGGCGGTATAGGTGAGGATGGCGTCACAGCCGGCGCGCTTGAAGGCCATCAGGCTTTCCAGCACCGCCTTGTCCCAGTCCAGCCAGCCGTTCAGGGCGGCGGCCTTCATCATGGCGTATTCGCCCGACACCTGATAGGCCAGGGTGGGAACCGCGAAGGACTCCTTGACCCGGCGCACGATGTCCAGATAGGGCAGGCCGGGCTTGACCATGATCATGTCGGCGCCTTCGGCCAGGTCGAGGGCCACTTCGCGCAACGCCTCGTCGGTATTGGCGGGGTCCATCTGATAGGTCTTCTTGTCGCCGCCCTTGAGCGCCGATTTTGATCCCACGGCATCGCGGAACGGGCCATAGAAGGCAGAGGCATACTTGGCGGCATAAGACAGAATACGGACAGGCTCTAATCCAGCGGAATCAAGGGCTTGCCGGATGGCCTTAATGCGGCCATCCATCATGTCGGACGGCGCGATGACGTCGCAGCCTGCCTCGGCCTGGATAATGGATTGGCGACAGAGGATCTCGACGGTGGCGTCGTTGACCACATAATTGTCGATCACCAGCCCGTCATGGCCGTCGCTGTTATAGGGGTCCAGCGCCACGTCGCAGATGATGCCCAGATTGGGCACCGCCTTCTTGACGGCGCGGACGGCGCGGCAGACCAGATTGTTGGGATTGACCGCCTCGGCGGCGTCGGGAGTCTTCAGGGACGGCTCGACCGAGGGAAACACCGCGATGGCGGGAATCCCCAGATCGGCGGCGCGCCGCGCCTCGTCCACCAGCAGATCGATGGAGACGCGGCTGACGCCCGGCATGGAGGCCACCTCCTGCCGCACGCCGTTTCCCTCGACCACGAAGACGGGCCAGATCAGATCATCGACGCTCAGGCGATGTTCCGAAACCAACCGCCGGGACCAGTCGTCCCGGCGGTTGCGCCGCATGCGGGTCAGGGGGAATTCGGCGTGAGGAAGGAAGTTGGTCAAGGCTTACGCGGCCTCCAAAGCCTGCTTGAGATCGGCGAGAATGTCGTCGATATGCTCGATTCCGACCGACAATCTCACATAGCCCGGCGTCACGCCAGAGGCCAACTGCTCGTCGGCGGTCAGCTGGGAGTGGGTGGTGCTGGCCGGGTGAATGGCCAGCGAACGGGCATCGCCGATATTGGCCACGTGATAGAACAGCTTCAGCGCGTTGATGAAACGGGCGCCCGCCTCGGCGCCGCCGGTCAGTTCGAAGCCCAGCAGACCGCCGTAGCCGCCCTTCAAGACGGCATCGGCGCGACGGCGAAGCTCGCCGGTCTGTTGGCTGGGATGGATCACCCGGCTGACCTTGGGATGCTTGGCGAGGAATTCCGACACCGCCTGGGCATTGCGGCAATGTTCGCGCATGCGCAGCGGCAGGGTTTCCAGCCCCTGCAGCGCCTGGAAGGCGTTGAACGGGCTGATGGCGGCGCCGATGTCGCGCAGAAGCACCACGCGGGCGCGAATGATATAGGCGATGGGGCCCAGCGGCCTGACCGCCTGCGACCATACGGCGCCGTGATAGCTGGGGTCGGGCTCGTTGAGCAGCGGAAAGCGCTTGCCCTGCTTTTCCCAATCGAAGCTGCCGCCGTCGATGATGGCGCCGCCGATGGTGGTGCCATGGCCGCCCAGGAACTTGGTGGTGGAATAGACCACGATATGGGCGCCCAGCGCCAAAGGCTTGCACAGGATCGGCGCGGCGGTGTTGTCGACGATCAGCGGCACACCGGTGGCATTGGCCAGCTTGGCCACTTCGGCGATGGGAAACACCTGCAGCTTGGGATTGGGCAGGGTCTCGGCATACCAGGCGCGGGTCTTGTCGTCGGTGGCGCGGACGAAGGCTTCCGGATCGGTGGGATCAACGAAACGGGCCTCGATGCCCATTTGCTTCATGGTGTTGGCGAACAGATTCCAGGTGCCGCCATACAGATCGGTGGAGGTGACGAAATTGTCGCCCGCCTGGGCCAGATTCAGGATGGCGAAGGTGCTGGCCGTCTGTCCCGAGGCCACCGCCAGACCGGCGACGCCGCCTTCCAGGGCGGCAAGGCGCTGTTCCAACACATCGGTGGTGGGATTCATGATGCGGGTGTAGATATTGCCGAATTCCTTCAGCGCGAACAGATTGGCGGCATGGTCGGTGTCGTTGAACTGGTAGGAGGTGGTCTGATAGATGGGAACCGCCACGGAATTGGTGGCGGGATCGGCGCGGTAGCCGGCGTGCAGCACGATGGTCTCGGGATTGGCGCTCGTCACGGTCATGGGCCTCGGGCTCCTGTGGGTGGCGGAGTGGAAATAGCGGAAGCGACAGCCTCGTTCGACTGAGGTCGCGTGGCAATCTAGAAAATTTCACACCAAAAGTTTCGTTGGTCAAGTTGTTAGCACACAAAGTTTGTGGATTAAATGGGGGAGCCATGAGCGGATCCGAGACCATATTCAGCAAGGACGGCGGCTTGGGCCGGGTCCGCCTCAATCGTCCCAAGGTTCTCAACGCCCTATCCGCCGCTCAATATCATGCGCTGACGGAAACACTGACCACATGGGAAGACGACGATTCCGTCGCCCTCGTCCTGGTGGAAGGCGAGGGGGAGCGAGCGTTTTGCGCGGGCGGTGACATCCGCATGGTGTGGGAGGCGCAAGCCCGTGGCGACCACGATTTCAACCGCCAAATCTTTCGCACGGAATATCGGCTGAACCGCCGTATCCATCACTATCCCAAGCCCTATATCGCCATCCTGGACGGCATCGTCATGGGGGGCGGCGCCGGAATTTCCATCAACGGGAAATGGCGCATCGCCACCGAGCGCACCCAATTCGCCATGCCGGAAACAGGCATCGGCTTTTTCCCCGATGTGGGCGCCACCTCATTCCTTGGGCGATGTCCCGGTGCTCTCGGGCTCTATCTTGGCCTGACCGGGGCGCGGCTGGGTCCGGCCGATTGCGTCGCGGCCGGTCTGGCCACCCATTTCGTGCCGCAGGCCGAGTTGGATGCCATGACCGCAAAGTTCCTCGTCGCGGCGGCTTCCAGTGATTCGGGAGGGGCGGCCGAAGATGTCCTTCGTCGTTTTCATCGCGATCCCGGGCCTGGCCCCATGGCTCTGCGCGCCGCCGAGGTGGATCGCTGCTTCGGCAGGGGCACCTTGGGTGACATCCTGGCCGCGCTGCGTTCGGAAAAGTCCGACTGGGCCTGGGACACGGTGGAGGATCTGAGCTCTCGCTCTCCCACCAGCCTCGCCGTGACCTTTCGCCAGTTGACCGAGGGCAGGGGGCTGGCGTTTGACGACGCCATCCGTCGTGAATTTCGGCTGGCCTGCCGGTTTCTCGCCGGACGAGACCTGTTCGAGGGCATTCGCGCCCAGGTGATTCATAAGGATCGCCGACCAAACTGGTCGCCCGCCAGTCTATCCGAAGTCGATGAAATCGCGGTCGACGGCTATTTCGCGTCGCTGGGTGGCGATGAACTTCCCCTTCCATAAGGACGAAACATGGCCCTGAACGGCGAGGTACTGTTCGAATTCCGCCAGATCGGCAATAGCGTCAAGGTGACCGCCTTTCACTGCGACAGCCTGACCGAAATCTCGGTGGTCGGTCCCGTCAGCGCCGGAGAAACGCGGCTGAAGCAACTGGCGCTGCGGAAATTGGACTATGTCCTGGCGAAGAATGGCGGTGTCAAACGTTCTGAAGAGAGGTGACGCTGGCCGCTGATGACGTGTCGGAAAAGCGCTTGCGATTGGGCTTCGCCCGCAAAATAAAAGGTCGACCCCGTGGGGGGCCGACCTTCCTCTTGGATGTTCGCGACAAGGGCTAGCGGCGCGGCTTGCGCGGAGTCTTGTCCACCGTCTCGCCCGCCTTGCGACCAAGACCGATCTTCTTGGCGAACTCGGATCGCTGGGCGGCGTAATTGGGGGCGACCATGGGATAGTCGGGCGGCAGCCCCCACTTGGCGCGGTATTCGTCCGGCGTCATGTTGTAGGTGGTGCGCAGATGCCGCTTCAGCATCTTCAGCTTCTTTCCGTCCTCAAGGCAGATGATGTAGTCGGCGGTAACCGACCTCTTGACGGAAATAGCCGGCTTCGGCGCTTCGGATTTGGCTTCCACATGCCCACCCTCCAAGGAGGACAGGGATCCGTAGACCGTATTGATCAGGTCGGGCAGCTGGTTGGCCGAGACCGGATTCTTACCGACATAGGCGGAAACCACGTCGGTCACCATGCGAAGAATGTCTTCGCGATTGGCTTTGTCGATGTTTGCATCACTCATATGACGATCCAACCAGAGTATGTTGCCATCATTGAATCAATGAATGCATGTCTCGTCTTGGGTGTCAATTCGAAATTGAATCGCGAGAATAATGAATTCTTTGCCGACTCCGACAACTGAGTAATCACCATGCCAATTGGGATGGAAATACGCCGACGCTACGTCGGGAGTTGGTCGCTTCTATTGCCTGGGCCATCGGAAAACCTCGCGGCATTGCAAAAAGCCTGTTGATGTCGGCGGAGGATCGGCTTTGGCCCATGAGGTTGTGGCGCATTGGCAAACCAGTCCGATATATGGTATCTAGCCCATTCGTCCTCAAGGCAGTCGAGGTGTCCGGGAATGAGTTCGAAAACCATCGCCATCGCGTCCGATCACGGCGGCGTCGAATTGAAGGCGCAATTGGCCAAGGCCCTGGCCGATTGGGGGTGGGGCGTGCTTGATCTCGGCACCGATGGCCCCGCCTCGGTGGACTATCCCGATTACGCCGCCAAGGTGGCCGAGGCGCTGAAGGCCGGCAAGGCGGCGCGCGCCGTGTTGCTGTGCGGCACCGGCATCGGCATTTCCATCGCCGCCAACCGTTTCCGCCATCTGCGCGCCGCCCTGGTGCACGACGCCTTCGGCGCCCGCATGTGCCGCCAGCACAATGACGCCAACGTCCTGGTGATGGGCGGGCGCACCATTGGGCCCGAAGTCGCCCGCGACTGCCTCAAGATCTTCCTCGAGACCGAATTCGAGGGCGGTCGCCATGCGGGGCGCGTCGCCAAGTTTTCCGAATGATGTCCAGACCAGCCAAGTCGAAAGAGAACCCATGACCAGTTCAGCCACCGACGCCTTTTTCCGCACTCCCCTGGCCGAGCGCGATCCCGAGATTTTCGGCGCCATCGCCAAGGAGTTGGCGCGCCAGCAGGATCAGATCGAGCTGATCGCGTCCGAGAACATCGTCTCGAAGGCGGTGCTGGAGGCCCAGGGGTCGGTCATGACCAACAAATATGCCGAGGGCTATCCGGGCAAGCGCTATTACGGCGGCTGCGAGTTCGTCGACATCGCCGAGCAGCTGGCCATCGACCGCGCCTGCAAGATCTTCGGCTGCACCTACGCCAACGTGCAGCCCAGCTCGGGCTCGCAGGCCAATCAGGGCGTGTTCATGGCGCTGCTGCAGCCGGGCGACACCATCATGGGCATGAGCCTCGCCGCCGGTGGCCATCTCACCCACGGCGCCGCCCCCAATCAGTCGGGCAAGTGGTTCAAGGCCGTCCAGTACGGCGTGCGCCAGCAGGATTCCCAGATCGATTTCGGCGAGGTGGAGGAACTGGCCCGCGCCAATAAGCCCAAGCTGATCATCGCAGGCGGTTCCGCCTATCCGCGCGAGATCGACTTCGCCCGCTTCCGCAAGATCGCCGACGAGGTCGGCGCCCTGTTCATGGTGGACATGGCCCATTTCGCCGGTCTGGTGGCGGGTGGCGCCTATCCCAGCCCGCTGCCCCATGCCCATGTGGTCACCACCACCACCCATAAGACCCTGCGCGGCCCGCGCGGCGGCATGATCCTGTCCAACGATCCCGATATCGGCAAGAAGATCAACTCTGCCATCTTCCCCGGCATCCAGGGCGGCCCGCTGATGCATGTGATCGCAGGCAAGGCGGTGGCCTTCGGCGAGGCGCTGCGGCCCGAGTTCAAGCTCTATGCCCGTCAGGTGGTGGACAATGCCCGCGCCCTGGCCGACGTGCTGGTGCGGCGCGGCCTCGACATCGTCTCGGGGGGCACCGATTCCCATCTGATGCTGGTGGATCTGCGCCCCAAGAAGCTGACCGGCAAGGCCGCCGAGGCCAGCCTGGAGCGGGCGGGCATGACCTGCAACAAGAACGGCATCCCGTTCGATCCGGAAAAGCCCACCATCACCTCGGGCGTCCGTCTCGGCACCCCGGCGGCGACCACGCGCGGCTTCGGCGTCGCCGAGTTCCGCCAAGTGGGCGAGTTGATCGGCGACGTGCTGGACGGCTTGGCCGCCAATCCGGACGACAACTCGGCGGCGGAATTGGGCGCTCGCACCAAGGTTACGGAGCTGTGCAAGCGGTTTCCGATCTATCAATAGAACGACGACCAGGGTGAGGGGGCGAACAAGCGCTCCCCGCCGCAGTTTGGGGGGATTACGTCATGCGGTGTCCGTTTTGCGGTCACGAAGATACCCAGGTGAAGGATTCGCGGCCGACCGAGGATAACTCGGCCATCCGCCGTCGGCGGTCCTGCCCGGAATGCGGCTCGCGCTTCACCACCTTCGAGCGGGTGCAGATCCGCGATCTGGTGGTGATCAAGAAGGATGGCTCGCGCTCGCCCTTCGATCGCGACAAGGTTCTGAAGTCGCTAAAGATATCGCTGCGCAAGCGGCCGGTGGACGAAGAACAGATCGAACGCATCGTCAACGGCATCCATCGCCGCCTGGAAAGCATGGGCGAGAACGAGGTGCCGAGCAAATTCATCGGCGAGTTGGTGATGGAGGTGCTGATGGACCTCGACAAGGTCGCCTATGTCCGCTACGCCTCGGTCTACCGCAATTTCCGCGAAGCCAAGGACTTCGAGGATTTCCTGGGGAAGATGGTTGTCCCACGCCTCGATTGATCGGTCCCAGGTCGAGATCGACCTGGGCCATATGCGCGCCGCCCTGGCCTTGGCTCGGCGCGGCTTGGGGACCGTGTGGCCCAATCCCGCGGTGGGCTGCGTCATCGTCAATGGCGGACGCGTCGTCGGGCGGGGTTGGACCCAGCCGGGCGGCCGTCCCCATGCCGAGACCGAGGCGCTGGCCATGGCGGGAGACGCCGCCAGGGGCGCCACCGTCTATGTGACCTTGGAGCCCTGCGCCCATCACGGCAAGACGCCGCCCTGCGCCGAGGCCCTGATCAAGGCGGGCATCACCCGTGCGGTGGTCGCCGTCCAAGATCCCGACGACCGGGTGGCGGGCAAGGGCGTCGCCATGCTCGCCCGCGCCGGGATCAAGGTGGTGGAAGGCATGCTGGAGGCCGAGGCCACCGAGCTTAACGCCGGATTCTTCCAGCGTGTCGGCACCGGACGACCGCTGGTGACCCTGAAACTGGCCAGCACGCTCGACGGCCGCATCGCCACCCATTCCGGCGAAAGCAAATGGATCACCGGCGAGCCCGCTCGCATGGCGTCGCATCTGCTGCGGGCGGAAAACGACGTCATCATGGTGGGCAGCGGCACCGCGCTGCATGACGATCCCGATCTGACCTGCCGCCTCAATGGGCTGGAAGAGCATTCGCCGGTTCGCGTGGTGGTGGACGGCCGGTTGCGGCTGCCATTGACCAGCCGGTTAGTGGCCACCGCCAATGACATTCCCACCTGGGTGCTGACCCTGGACGGTTGCGATCCGGCGCGGCGCGAGGCATTCGAGGATGCCGGGGTGGATGTGGTTGAAATTCCCGCCGGCGCCCGGGGCTCCATCGATCTGGAACTGGCGCTTCAAGCCTTGTCCGAAAGCGGTGTGACCCGCGTTCTGGTGGAGGGCGGCGCCCATCTCTCGGCGGCTTTGTTGCAGGCCGGTCTGGTGGATCGGCTGATTTGGTTCCGCTCTCCGCGCATCATGGGCGGCGACGGATTGCCTGCCGCCCAGGCCTTCGGCATCGATCATCTGGCCCAGACGCCTCGCTTCGAGCGCATGGACATCCGTCCGGTGGGCGACGACGTGATGGAAACCTATTCCCGTCTATAGAGAAGGACGCAGACCTCCATGTTCACCGGCATCGTCACCGATCTTGGCGAGGTCCGGCGGGTGATTCGGGGCGAAGGCCGCGAGACCCGCTTCGAAATCTCCAGTCATTACGACTCCGCCACCATCGCCATGGGGGCCAGCATCGCCCATAACGGCGTCTGCCTGACCATCGTCGAGACCGGCCCCGGCTGGCATGCGGTGGAGGCTTCGGCCGAGACCCTGTCCAAGACCACCCTGGGCGGCTGGTCCGAGGGAACCCGGATCAATCTGGAGCGGGCGTTGAAGGTGGGCGACGAGCTGGGCGGCCATATCGTCTCGGGCCATGTGGACGGAATCGCCACGGTGATCAGCATCACGCCGGAGAACGAGTCCAAGCGTTACGTCTTCGAAACCCCGGCCGATCTCGCCAAATTCGTCGCCCCCAAGGGCTCGGTGGCGCTGGACGGCGTGTCCCTGACCGTCAACGAGGTTGAAGGACGCCGCTTCGGGGTCAATATCATTCCCCATACCCAGTCGGTGACCACCTTCGGCACTTATAAGCCCGGCGACGCCGTGAATATGGAAATCGACATGCTGGCGCGCTATGTTGCGCGCCTTCTGGAAAGGGATTAGGCCCGTCGTGTCCGAATATCATCAGTACCTGTCCTCCATCGAGGACATCATCGAGGAAGCCCGCCAGGGCCGCATGTTCATCCTTGTGGACGACGAGGACCGGGAGAACGAGGGCGACCTCGTCATTCCGGCCGAGATGGCCAGTCCCGAGGCGGTCAATTTCATGGCCCGTTACGGACGCGGGCTGATCTGCCTGACCCTGACGCGGGCCAGGGTCGAGGATCTCGGCCTCACCCTGATGAGCACCGACAACGGCACCCGCATGCAGACCGCCTTCACCGTGTCCATCGAGGCCCGCGAAGGCGTCACCACCGGCATTTCCGCCGCTGACCGCTCGCGCACCGTCCAGGTCGCCATCGACCCTGCCAAGGGCCGCCACGACATCGTCACCCCCGGCCACGTGTTCCCGCTGGTGGCCCGCGACGGCGGCGTGCTGGTGCGCGCCGGTCACACCGAGGCGGCGGTGGATATCTCGCGGCTGGCGGGGCTCAACCCGTCCGGCGTGATCTGCGAGATCATGAACGACGACGGCACCATGGCCCGCATGCCCGATCTGGTGAAATTCGCCGTCCATCACGGACTGAAGATCGCGACCATCGCCGATCTGATCGCCTATCGCCGTCGCAACGACAAGATCGTCGCCCGCGACATGGACGCGCCGTTCCATTCCAAATGGGGCGGCGACTGGCGCATGATGGTCTACACCAACACCGTGGCCTATGCCGAGCACATCGCCCTGGTGAAGGGCGATCTGGGCGGCGACAAGCCGGTGATGGTCCGTGTTCACGCGGTCAACGTGCTGGACGACGTGCTGGGCGACCAGGGCTCGGGCAAGGCCGGGCAGCTTCATTCCGCCATGGAAATGATTGCCGAGCACGGCAGCGGCGTGGTGGTCCTGATCCGCGAGCCGCGCCCCACCAGCCTGTCCGACCGCGTCCGCGCCCAGTTGGAGCGCCGTCCGGCGGCACCGGAACTGCGCGATTACGGCGTCGGCGCCCAGATCCTGCTGGATCTCGGCATCCACGAAATGATTCTGCTGTCCAACACCAAGCGTTCCATCGTCGGTCTCGACGGATATGGGCTTAAAGTGGTGGAGCAGCGGCCGATTCCGGTCGGCTGAGAAGGAGTTACGACCATGTCCCGCGTGCTGATCATCGAGGCCCGCTTCTACGACCATATCGCCGACGGCTTGCTGGCCGGGGCGCGGGCCGAGTTCAAGAAGGCCAATGTCGAGCACGAGTTGTTGGTGGTTCCCGGCATCTTCGAGCTGCCGACGGCGCTGAAGCTGGTGCTGACGGCCGCCGAGCAGGGCAACGACAAGGCCCGCTACGACGGCTTCGTCACCCTGGGCTGTGCCATTCGGGGCGAGTCCGACCATTATCACCATGTGGGAACCGAATGCATGCGCGGCATCGCCGATCTGTCCATGGCCTATGATCTGGCCCTGGGCAATGGGGTGCTGACCGTCCACAACGAGGCCCAGGCCCTGGCGCGGTCCGATCCGGCGCGCAAGAATCTGGGCGGACAGGCGGCGCGGGCCTGCCTGCGCATGATGGCGGTCAAGCGCGAACTTGGACTCGGCTCATGAACACGAACCCCTCCGTCGCCCGGCGCAGCGCCGCCCGTCTGGCCGCCATCCAGGCGCTTTATCAGATGGAAATGACCGGAGTCTCCGACGAGCAGGCGCTTTTGGATTCCAAGGCGCGGCGCACCGAGGAGCCCAGGGGCCGCATGGCCGAACCGGATTCCTCGTTGCTGGGCCAGATCGTGCGCGGCGTCTCGGGCGATACGGCGCGACTGGACCGGCCCATCGGCGAGGCCTTGACCGGCGATTGGTCGGTGGAGCGGCTGGAAGCCATCCTGCGCGCCATCATGAGGGCAGGGGCCTGGGAGTTGCTGGCGCGGCCGCAAACCCCGACGCGGGTTTGCATCTCCGAATGGGTCGATGTGGCCCATGCCTTCTATTCCGGGCCGGAGCCGGGGCTGGTCAATGCCGTCCTCGACCGTCTGGCCCAGATGCTCCGACCGGAGGCGTCGGGAAAGGGAGAGTAATGGTCGGGACGGCTCTCGACGAATTCGCCCTGATCGCCGAACTGTTCGCGCCGCTGGCGGCGGGCTGCCCCGGCGCCCTGGGGCTGACCGACGACGCCGCCTTCCTTGCCGCCGCCCCCGGCTTCGACACCGTGGTCACCATGGATGCCATGGTGGAAGGCGTTCACTTCCTGCCCGACGATCCCCCCGACCTGATCGCCCGCAAGCTGGTGCGGGTCAATCTCTCCGATCTGGCCGCCAAGGGGGCCAAGCCCGTCCATGTGATGCTGGCGGCGGCCTTCGTGGCGGGAACCTCGGAGGATTGGCTGCGGCGCTTCGCCCAAGGATTACGGCAAGACCTTGAGGAATACGGTGTCGCGCTGATCGGCGGCGACACTGTTTCGACACCTGGGCCGCTCAGTCTGACCCTGACCGCCTTCGGGCGGGTGGAGGCGGGGCGGGGAATTCTGCGATCGGGCGCCAAAGTGGGTCACGATGTCTGGCTATCGGGCAGTCTGGGCGACGCGGCCTTGGGCCTGAAGGCCATCAGGGGCCAGCTATCGGGAGTGGACGAAGGCCACCTGTCGTTCCTGGCGGGACGTTACCGGCTTCCATCGCCGAGGCTTCGGCTGGGGCAGGGGTTGGTGGGACTGGCCGCTTCGGGCATGGATGTGTCCGACGGACTGGTGCAGGATCTGGGGCATATCTGCCGCGCCTCTGGAGTCGGCGCCGAGATCGAGGCGGCGCGGCTGCCTTTGTCGCGGGCCGCGGCCCAGGCCATCGCCGGAAATCAGTCGTTGCTTGCCCTGGCGTTGGAGGGAGGCGATGATTACGAGTTGCTGTTCACCGCCGATCCCGCGCTTGCCGAATCATTGCGGCGGCTGGCGACGGCGACGGCGACGCCGCTCACGCCGATCGGGCGAATTGTGTCGGCGGAATCGGTGACGGCGGTTAGGGTGCTGGGGGCCGACGGGCGACCCGTTCCCACCGGCAGGGGCGGCTGGCGCCATTTCTGACCGCCGGTCGATAATAGGGGGAATAGTGGTTTGGGCCGACTGATTATCATCATTGTCGCTTTGCTTGTGCTGATCGGCGGAGGCGTCGGGGGAATGTATTTCTTCGGCATCGATCCGCTGGTCAAACTGGGGATCTCGGCCCCCGCCGTTCACCAGGACGAGCCGCCGCCGCCGCCGCTGCCGCCCAGCTACGTGGAATTCGGCGTTCTGATCATTCCGGTCATCCAGGACCGTGAGGTCAAGAAGCAGGCGGAAATGATCGTGCGATTACAGGTCGAGCCCAAGAACAAGGAAATCGTCGCCAAGAATTTGCCCCGTCTCCAGAACGCCTTCCTGGGCGATATGATCGGCTTTCTCAGCGTCACGGTGCGCGAGGGCCAGCCGCTTGACGTGGTTGCCATCCAAAACCGTCTGCTCATGACCGGCGACAAGACCCTGGGGGCCGGATTCCTGAAGGACGTGGTCGTCGAGAACCCCGTCCTGAAGTGATTGCCGCCCAAAAGTGTGGGCCGGGAATACTGGCGGAACCCGCCCGATCGAGTATGCGTAAATGCCGTCGTCGATCCATAATTACGCGCCGGACCCTGGATTCCTTCCAATTAGTCCGGTGTTTGTGAGGCGTGGCAGCATTTTATTGCATAGCCCTGCTTAATCTGGCAGTTTCACAACGCTTCCGTCGTGCTCCAAAGCGAGATGCGACGCCAAGAAAGTTCATCAGGGGATTCGACCAAAATGACCAACCTCTTCGTGATCGCATGCGGCGTTCTGGCGCTGCTGTACGGGGTCTACGCCATTAAATCCGTCATGGCGACCTCGGCCGGCACCGCTCGGATGCAGGAAATCGCTGCCGCCGTTCAGGAAGGCGCCGCCGCCTATCTGAACCGCCAGTATACCACCATTGCCATGGTCGGCGTTGTCGTCGCCATCATTCTTGCCGCCCGCCTGGGCATCTATCAGGCCGTCGGCTTCGTCATCGGCGCGGCGCTTTCCGGCGCGGCCGGTTATGTCGGCATGTTCGTTTCGGTCCGCGCCAATGTGCGCACCGCCGAGGCTGCCCGTTCGGGTGGCATGCAGCAGGCCCTGGACGTGGCCTTCAAGTCTGGCGCCATCACCGGTTTGCTGGTGGTCGGCCTGGGTCTGATCGGCGTCGCGGGCTATTACATGGTGCTCAAGGGCTCGGGCATGGATCCGCGCAGCCTGCTCGAAGCGCTGGTCGCCCTGTCCTTCGGCGCCTCGCTGATCTCCATCTTCGCCCGTCTGGGCGGTGGTATCTTCACCAAGGGTGCCGATGTGGGCGCCGATCTGGTGGGCAAGGTCGAAGCGGGTATCCCCGAGGATGACCCCCGCAACCCGGCCGTGATCGCCGACAACGTGGGTGACAATGTGGGCGATTGCGCCGGCATGGCCGCCGATCTGTTCGAGACCTATGCCGTGACCATCGTCGGCACCATGCTTCTGGGCTCGATCTTCTTCACCGGTGCGGCTCAAGAAACCATGATGATGCTGCCGCTGGTCATCTGCGCGGTTTGCATCTTCGCCTCCATCATCGGCACCTTCTTCGTGAAGTTGGGCGCCAGCAACAACATCATGGCCGCGCTGTACAAGGGCGTGATCGTGACCGCCGTCATTTCAGCGGTTCTGATCGCCATTGTCATCAACGTCACTCTCGGTGGCTTCGACGCCAAGTTCATGGCGGCGGGCAAGGAAATCACCGGCATGGGGCTGTATATCTGCGCCCTGATCGGCCTGATCGTCACCGGTCTTCTGGTGTGGATCACCGAGTACTACACCGGCACCGACTACCGTCCGGTCAAGTCGGTGGCCGAGGCCTCGACCACCGGCCACGGCACCAACGTCATCCAGGGTCTGGCGGTTTCCATGGAAGCCACTGCCCTGCCGGTGCTGGTGATCTGCGTCGCCATCATCGTCGCCTTCAAGATCGCCGGCCTGTTCGGCATCTCGGTATCCGCGACCACCATGCTGGCCCTGGCCGGTATGATCGTGGCCCTGGACGCCTATGGCCCGGTGACCGATAACGCCGGTGGCATCGCTGAAATGGCCGAACTGCCCAAGGAAGTCCGCAAGGTCACCGACGCGCTCGACGCCGTCGGCAACACCACCAAGGCGGTCACCAAGGGCTATGCCATCGGTTCGGCCGCCCTGGCCTCGCTGGTGCTGTTCGCCGCCTATACCGAGGATCTGCACCACTACTTCCCCAATCTGAACATTCAGTTCAGCCTGGAAGATCCCTATGTGGTGATCGGTCTGTTCCTCGGCGGTCTGCTCCCCTATCTGTTCGGTGCCATGGGCATGCAGGCAGTGGGGCGCGCCGCCGGTTCCGTGGTGGTGGAAGTCCGCCGCCAGTTCAAGGAAATCCCCGGCATCATGGAAGGCACCGCCAAGCCCGACTACGGTCGTGCCGTGGACATGCTGACCAAGGCCGCCATCAAGGAAATGATCATCCCGTCCATGCTGCCGGTTCTGTCTCCGGTGGTGCTGTACTTCGTGATCCTCCTTGCCGCCGACCAGAAGGCCGCTTTCACCGCCATGGGCGCCATGCTGCTGGGCACCATCGTGACCGGCCTGTTCGTCGCCATCTCGATGACCTCGGGTGGTGGTGCTTGGGATAACGCCAAGAAGTACATCGAGGACGGCCATCATGGTGGCAAGGGTTCCGACGCCCACAAGGCGGCGGTGACCGGCGACACCGTCGGCGATCCCTACAAGGACACCGCCGGCCCGGCCGTCAACCCGATGATCAAGATCATCAACATTGTCGCCATTCTGCTGTTGGCGATGGTTGCGGGTCACTGATCGAACGGGCGTGGTCGATACCGGCGAACCATCGTGTTCGTCGGTATCCAGCCGCCATTGAGGCGGCGGCCCCTCAGCAGGGCCCTTGCCCCTGCGAGGCCTTTGGGAAGGGCGCGGAAGCGCCCGCCCGGCGAGGGACCATGAATAAGAAAACCCCGGTCGGAAACGACCGGGGTTTTTGATTCCCGAGGGGGAGGAGAAAGCGCGAAGGAGGGGGAGCTACTTCTCTTTGCCTTCCTTGGAGAACTTGCCCACATTGCCCATCAACTGGCGCAAAATGGTCATTTCGGTGCCTGCGGTGGGGGTCTCGCGGTCGACCGGAGTAACCTCCTTGCCGTCACGCAAATTCCGGGTTTCCAAAGCGCGAACGATGCCGTTGCGGTCGAATACCACGCTGATGATCTTGCGTTCCTTGATCTCGGGCTCCAAGAAGGCCTTGCGCTCGAACACCGAGGAGATGTAGTGCCAGGTCTCATCGCCGAACGGGGCCACGTTGGACGGCGTCCCCAGCAGGGCCTGCACATCGTCGCGGGACGTGGTTCCCACCTTGACCAGTTCAAGCTGTTCGGGCGGCGGCAGGTTGCCGCGCAATTCGATGATGGGGTCACAGGCGACGGCGCCAAGGGCCGTGCTTGCGACGAAAAGGGCAAGGCGGATTCGGTGAAGGTTTTTCATGCGCTCTGCAGCCGAAGCATTGACGGATACGGCCACCGCGGCCAATGTGAGGCGAGATTGCACCTCGCTCCTTCATCTTGTCAACGCCGTCTCCGTGTACGAGGCGCCGCGACGCCGGGAAACCCAAATGGCCTTTCTTAAAATCGGCGAGCGCCGCCGTCGCGACCGCATCGCGCATGCCCTTTACGTCACCATCATCGAACAATCCCGCCGTCCGGAATTTTATGTTCGGCATGGCGTTCCCGATACCCTGGACGGCCGGTTCGACCTGATCGTGCTGCATGCCTTTCTCGTCATGCGTCGCCTAAAGGGCATCACCTCGGCGGGGGAGGAGGCCCGTGCCATCTCGCAGGCCTTGTTCGACCTGATGTTCGACGACATGGATCAGAACCTGCGGGAAATGGGCGTGGGCGACATGTCGGTGGGAAAGCGGGTCAAGCAGATGGCGCGCGCCTTTTACGGCCGGGTTGCCGCCTACGAGGCCGCCCTGGGCGGGGATGGAATGGCCGGGGCACTCATTCGCAATTTGTACGGCACCGTGGAGGCGCCGCCGCCGCCCGAGTCCCCGGTCGCCATGGCCGCCTATGCCCTGCAATGCGCCGAGTCACTGGATGGCCAGGATGATTCCGCCATTCTGAGCGGGCGCGTTACTTTTGCCGAGGTGGCGGGATGATTAAGGTCGAGACGCCGCCGGAATTCTCCCGTCCACTCCTGGTTGACGCCCTGCCGGCCAAGATAAGCCGCCAGTCCATCGAGGCCGATTCCGACGAACGCGCCGCCATCGCAACGCGATTGGATTTGGTCGAGATCAAGTCGCTGAGCGCCAAGATATCGCTAGAGCCCTTGGGCCGTACCGGCCTGATCCGCGTCAATGGCCGGTTGACGGCCGAGGTGGTGCAGACCTGCTGCGTCACCCTGGCACCCATTGCCGCCGTGATCGAGGATGAATTCCAGCTGACTTTCGGCCCCCCTGAAGCGGAACTGGATGAAGCGGAGGAAATAGAGGTATCATGGGATGGAGAGGATCCGCCCGATCCCATTACCGACGGCGCCATTGATATCGGCGAACTGGTGGTGGAACATCTGGCCCTCGCATTGGACCCGTTTCCGAGGGCTCCCGATGCGGCGTTCGAGCCGCCGCCGGAGCCCGAGGACACTTCCGAGGCGAAGCCAAATCCCTTCGCCGTCCTGGCTGCCTTGCGCCAGAAAAAGGAGTGATGGCGTTAAAAAGATGGGTGGGGGAAAGCATCCCCTTGCTCTGGCCGGTCTTTTTGGCTAATAAACCACCCTTTCCCATCATGGGTCGAAGTGAGTATACGAAATGGCTGTCCCCAAGAAGAAGACCTCCAAGTCCAAGCGCAACATGCGCCGGTCGCATCATGCGCTGGTCAATGTGGTCGGCGCCGAGTGCCCGAACTGCGGCGAAGTGAAGCTGCCTCATCACGTCTGTGGGGCCTGCGGGCACTACGATGGTCGCGAAGTGGTCGCCCAGGCCGAAGCCTGATCGCCTCGAAGCCTAAGCAGGGGAGGGCGGGCCGGTGAGTGTTGCCGTCACCATTTCCATTGATGCCATGGGGGGCGATGCCGCTCCCGGTATCGTCGTGGAAGGGGTGCGCATGGCTCATGAGCGCCTGCCCCATGTTCGCTACCTTCTGTTCGGCGATGCCGCCCAGATCGATCCGCTGCTGGCGCGCCATCCCGAGATCAAGGGTGTTTGCACGGTTCATCACACCGATGAGACCGTGTCCAACGACGCCAAGCCCAGCCTTGTCCTGCGGCAAGGGCGCCGGTCCAGCATGTGGCTGGCCGTCGATGCTGTCCACAAGGGCGCGGCGGCGGGCGTGGTCTCGGCGGGTAATACCGGCGCGCTGATGGCGGTGTCGAAATTCGTGCTGCGCATGCTGCCCGGCATCGACCGTCCCGCCATCGCGGGGCTGTTTCCGACCATCAAGGGCGAGACGCTGATGCTCGACCTTGGCGCCAATGTGGACTGCAACTCCAACAATCTGGTGGAGTTCGCGGTGATGGGCGAGGTCTATGCCCGCGCCGTGCTGGGCTTGGAAAAGCCCACCGTCGGCCTGCTGAACGTCGGCTCCGAGGATATGAAGGGCAATGACGCCGTCAAGGCCGCCGCCGCCGCGTTGCGCGACAGCCATCTGCCCATCAGCTTCTACGGCTTCGTCGAGGGCAACGACATCTGCGGCGGCACGGTGGATGTGGTGGTCACCGACGGGTTCACCGGCAATATCGCGCTGAAGACCGCCGAGGGCACCGTGCGGCTGTACTCCACCTTGCTGAAGGAGGGCTTCAACAGCTCGCTGCCGGCCAAGCTGGGCTATCTGTTCGCCCGCCACGCCATCAATAAGGTCAAGGTGCGGACCGATCCGCGCCGCTATAACGGCGCCATGTTCCTGGGATTGAACGGAATCGCGGTCAAGAGCCATGGTGGCACCGATGCCTTCGGCTTCGCCAACGCCATCGGCGTCGCGGTCGAGTTGGTGACACACGGTTACAACGAGCGCATCCGCAAGGAATTCGATCGCTTGAAGCCCCCCGAGACCTCGGCCTCGCAACTTGCTGCCGGAACACGGTGAACCGATGATTGTTCGTTCACAGATTATCGGTTGTGGCAGCTATTTGCCCGCTCGCCTGGTCTCCAACGCCGAACTCGCCGCCAAGGTCGACACCTCGGACGAGTGGATCGTCGAGCGCAGCGGCATCCGCCAGCGCCATATCGCCGCCGAGGGCGAACTGACCTCGGATCTGGCCTTCAATGCCGCCTCGCGTGCCCTGGAAGCCGCCGGTATCTCCGGCTCATCGGTGGATCTGATCGTGCTGGCGACCGCCACCCCGGACAATACCTTTCCCGCCACCGCCACCAAGGTGCAGCGTCGAATCGGCATGAAGCACGGCTTCGCCTTCGACGTGCAGGCGGTCTGTTCCGGCTTCGTCTATGCGCTGTCCATCGCCGACAGTTTCATCCGCAACGGTCAGGTACAGACCGCGCTGGTGATCGGCGCCGAAACCTTCTCGCGCATCCTCGATTGGAACGACCGCACCACCAGCGTGCTGTTCGGCGACGGCGCCGGGGCGGTTGTGCTGCGGGCCAATCGGGGCAAGGGGTCCAGCCAGGATCGCGGCATCCTGTCGACCCATCTGCATTCCGACGGCACCCATCATGACCTGCTCTATGTGGACGGCGGGCCGTCCAGCACCCAGACCGTCGGCCATCTCCGCATGGAGGGCCGCGAGGTCTTTCGCCACGCGGTGATCAATCTGGCCGCCGTGGTGGGCGAGGCCCTGGCGGCCAACGATCTGAAGGCATCGGATATCGACTGGGTGGTGCCGCATCAGGCCAATCGGCGGATCATTGAAGGCACCGCCAAGAAGCTGGGCTTCCCCATGGAGCGCATGGTGATGACGGTGGACCGTCATGCCAATACCTCGGCGGCCTCTATTCCGCTGGCGCTGACCGAAGCGGTCGGCGATGGGCGCGTCAAGCCCGGACAATTGGTGCTGCTGGAAGCCATGGGTGGCGGATTTACCTGGGGTTCCGCCCTGGTTCGGATGTAATCATCCTTCCTGCATATGTGCTGCAACGCCGCGTCGCATCCCTTTGATATTGACGGTTTTCGCGTGACGCGTTAGGGTCGCTCGATTATGGGTGGCTGCAGTCGATGCGGGGCGGTATGAGCGAGAAAACTATCACACGTGCGCAATTGAGCGAAGCCGTCTACCAGGAGGTCGGGCTGTCGCGCAATGAATCCGCCGATCTGCTGGAAGCCGTGCTGGGCGAAATTTCCGGCGCCCTGGGCAAGGGCCAGACCGTGAAGATCTCGTCCTTCGGCAGCTTTTCGGTCCGCTCCAAGGGCCAGCGCATCGGCCGTAATCCCAAGACTGGCGAGGAAGTGCCGATCCTGCCGCGCCGGGTTCTGGTGTTCCGTCCATCCCAACTGCTGAAGAAACGCATCAATGACGGACATGCCACCGGGCGCGGCGGCAAGAAATGAACATCGAGGACGGCGAGCTTTCCTCCGTCCGCCGTAACGGAAAGTCCGAGGCGGCTTTCCGAACCATCAGTGAAGTCGCCGACGAACTGGACGTGCCGCAGCATGTGCTGCGGTTCTGGGAGGGCAAGTTCCCTCAGGTCAAGCCGCTGAAGCGCGGCGGCGGCCGCCGCTACTACCGTCCCGACGATGTGGCGCTGCTGCGGCGCATCCGCGATCTGCTCTATAGCGAAGGCTATACCATCAAGGGCGTCCAGAAGCTGCTGAAGGAAGGCGGGGCTGGGATTCCGGCATCATCCGGCCGCGACGGCGCGCCTTCGTCACGTGCCGCGGAGCAGGAGCTGGAACTCGGTCTCCATATCCATGATCCCGACCCGCCCGATTCGTATCCGTTGCCAACGGTGGCGGACGAGTGCGGGGTCGTTGAGGTCTTGGATCGGGGCGTTCCCACCCACGACGGCGGGGAAACCTCGGGGCTGAGCCGGTCGCTTCGCCGTGAATTGGAAGATCTCCTGACCGAGTTGGAGCAAATGCGTTCGCTGTTGCAGCCAAGGTAAGTTCGCGGTTGCAAGCCTGGGGCGGCCTGACTATAGTGCGCCCCTCTCCCGGCACACCCCGCCGGGTTACTTCCCCCTCCCGGTCCGGAAAACGGCCTGGGATCACGGAATTCGGCGGAGCAATCCGCCACGGTCGGAGCGTAGCGCAGCCCGGTAGCGCATCAGTCTGGGGGACTGGGGGTCGCAGGTTCGAATCCTGTCGCTCCGACCAATCTTTTCAAGGGAATCGCCGCCTTACGGGCGGCGATTTCTTTTTCAGGATATGGATGCGTCCGTACCGAGGAATTCCGCGATGAAAATCGTTCCGGCACTGGCGCGGGTTACCTGGGTCAGGAACTCTTCATCCACCTTCGCCATGTTGAAGTGGCACAAGATGGCGATGAACTCGCCCAGGCGGCCGGGCAGGGCGGGGAATAGGTCGGTGACGGCATCCATCATGGCGCCGTCGCGCGTGCGGTCCTGGTAGGAACGGCGTTCCAGTTCCTGTTCATAGATATCGGACAGCATCGACCAGCGTTCGTCCAGTTCCGGTCGAAGGTCCGACAGCAGTCGTCCGAACAGGTTGATGAGGTCGCCGCCGATCTTGGCCATGGCATAGCGGGGTGGATCTGTGGGCGCCAACTGTTTGCGGATGACCTTGAGGGCGGCCGGCGCCACCGTCTTGCCGGTCTTGTCGTCGCGCTTCGGTTTGAATTCGTTCCATGCGTCACGCCAGGTGGACAACAGGCGATCGGCCAGTCCTTCGCCTTCGGCGACGATGGTCCAGAACTCCTCGGTGCTGACGCGGCGCCATTGCCGCCCATGTTCCAACGCGCCGACGAACCGCTGGTTCTTCATCATGGTGGGCGCGATATGTTCGGTTATGACGGAAGCGAAACGCTCGTCGAAGTCCGGCGACAGCAGGAAGGGCGGCAACCGATCCCGCCGAACGGTCTTGGTCCGCCGATGAAAGAACGTGGTGACGTGGCGGACCCGATAGACCAGGGACGCCGCCAACAGTTCGGCGAAACCATCGTGACGGGTGGGCAGCGGCGGCGAGGAATCGCCGTCCTCCGCTTCCTCGGCTTCCTCGGCCGCCCGCGTCTCGGCGGCGGCTTGGCCCATGGCGGCGGCGCGCGAGGGGCGGCTTTGGATGGAGATCTGGACCACCTGTCGGCAGAAGTCGCGGATTTCCGCCAAGTCGGCATCATGACGGGTGGCGAAGAAACCGTCGATGGCCGCCTTGGTCTTGCCCAGCAAGGGCTGGTCCTCGTCACGGCGAAGCAACTGTTCCACCACCCAATCGATGCGGCGATTGAGTTCGGCGGCGCTGTCGAACCGGTCGAATTCCGCCCCCAGGGCATGGACCAAGTCTGCGATCGCGCTGTTCTGCGAGGAGGTATCGGGCATCTGTATCCTAAGGGTCTTGCTCGCCGGAATGTAGCACAGCCCAAGGATGCGATGCGGCTCTTTATCGCGCTATATCAGTCGGCCATAAGGCTGGTGAGTCCGATGATGCTCCAGCCGACCACGGTGCCGACGATGACAAACAGGGAAAATGCCAGGGCGGCCACGCCGACGACGCGCTTGATCAGGCATTTGGGGGCAGCGCAGGTTTGGGCATCCATCATGGGCTCCTATGTCGTTCGTCTGGGGTAGACTATCTCCGTGACTTTCGTCAAATGCAAGACTCGGACTGCATCCGCCCACGAAAAAAGGGCCCGACCGCCGAGCGGCCGGGCCCTTGCGGCGATGGGAAGCGAATCAGGCGTTGTAGGCGCCGCTGCGCAGGATCCGGATATAGTTGACGCGGTCGAAGGCGGCGACATCCTTGACGGCGCCCCGGCTCATACGGCCACGGATATCGGACAGCTTCTCTACCTCGCGGGATTTGAGGTCGGCGACCAGACCGTCGTGCAGGGTCTTCATATAGCCGACGCCGTGGCGCATCAGGGCCGAGGTGGTCATGACCACGTCGGCACCGACGAACAGGTATTTGACCACCTCGACGGCGGTCTGCACGCCGGTGCTGGCGGCGATGGAGCCCTTGATATTGCCGGCCAGGGCGGCGATCCACAGTAGGGGCAGGCGAATCTCGCCCTTATGGCTGAGCTTGAGATCGCGCACCAGCGACAATTCATCCAGGTCGATATCGGGCTGATAGAAGCGGTTGAACAGGACGAAACCATCGGCTCCGGCCTGATCCAGCGTCTTGACCATATGGCCGAGCGAGCTGAAATAAGGGCTGAGCTTCATGGAGACCGGGATCGAAACGGCTTTCTTGACGCCGGTCAGAATCTCCACATAACGCGCTTCGACGTCGGCGCCGCTTAAGGCAAGGTCGGTGGCGAGGAAATAGACGTTGAGTTCGATGGCGCTGGCGCCAGCCTCTTCCATCTGCTTGGCGTAGTCGATCCAGCCGGTCCTCGAGGTACCGTTCAGGCTGCCGATCACCGGGATATCCACCGCCTCGCGGGCCTTGCGGATCAGGTCCAGGTAATTCTTCGGCCCCACATTCTCGCTCATATGGGCGGGGAAGTAGGAAAATGCCTCGGAATTGCCCTCGGCGATCAGGCGTTCCATCTCGTCGATTTCGTTCTCGATGTCTTCTTGGAAGATGGACGGCAGGACGATGGCCGCGGCGCCGCAATCTTCCAGCTTTCGCACATTGCCGATGTCGAGGGCCAGCGGCGAGGCGGAGACCACCAGGGGATTCTTGAGGGTCAGGCCGAGATAGCGGGTGGACATATCCATGGAGCGATCCTCTCATTCGTCGGTCATGCGCCGACCATTTCATAAGGCTAACTTGGGCGCGCCCGACAGGCAAGTCGCCCTGCATCGACAAGCACCAACTTAACCATTATGGTTGCCGCCGCCTTGGCACGGATAGAGCAAGTCCTATGACCGCATCGGCCCGTCGCCACCTTTGGCTGGCCCTCAGTCCGCATGGCTTCGGACATGCCGCCATGACCTCGCCGGTCATTGCCGCCCTGCGCCGACGCTGTCCCGATCTCCGCCTGACCATTCAGACCGGGGCCATTATGGCGCCCGAGTTCCTGCGCAGCCGCTATGGCGATGATTTCACCCTGGTGGCGGATATCCCCGATTTCGGTCTGCGCATGCGGTCCTCGGTGGAGATCGATCTGGATGCCTCGGCGGAGGGGTACCGGCGCCTGCACGCCCATTGGCCCGAGGTGGTCGAGCGCGAGGCCGAACGGCTGCGCCGGGCCGCCCCCGATTTGGTCCTGGCCAATATCCCTTATGTCACCGTCGCCGCCGCCGCCCTGGCCGGTATTCCGGTGGTGGCGATGAGTTCGCTGCAATGGGCCGATATGTATCGCCATTACCTCTCAGACCGGCCGGAGGCGGCGACCATCCTCGGCCAGATGGTGGAGGCCTATGACAGCGCCGACCTCTTCTTGCGGGTGACGCCCGCCATGGAGATGCCAAGCCTTGCCCGCATTCGTGATATCGGTCCGGTGGGAGTCTGCGGCCAGAACCGCAGGAACGAGGTTGGCCGTGCTCTGGGCTGCAGTGCTGACCGGCGGGTGGGGTTGATCGCCTTTGGCGGCATCGACCACGAATTTAACCTTGGACGCTTTCCCAAATTGGCGGGATGGAGTTGGCTGACCACCCTGGACAGTCCCGAAGATCGGGGTGATATCCGGCCGTGGCGTGCCGCCGGGATGGCGTATGTCGACATGGCGGCTTCGGTGGATGTGATTATCACCAAGCCGGGTTACGGTACCTTCGTCGAGGCCGCCATGGCCGGAATTCCGGTGCTCTATCTGGAACGGGAGGATTGGCCGGAATGCCCCCATTTGGACGACTGGTTGAAATCCAATGGCCGCGCCCTGGCGGTGACGGAGGCCGATTTGGTGGGCTCACGCCTCGAGGAACAACTGCGAAAGTTGTTTTCATTGAAAAAACAAGATGTTGCCTTGCCCCGGGGAAATGAAGAAGCGGCAAGCCTTTTGGCGGCTATGCTGGATGACCGCGCCATGATCTGCGAACGCAGTTGAAAAATCGGAAATTTGTCACGACGGGGTATCGAAATCCGTTCACGGAATTATTATCTCTGTGACGTCGGTTGGCCGTGCCGTGGTACGCGACCGCTGAGGCGCCGCTGGTCAACTCCTCTTCCGGCGGCTGCCGATCCAGACTAAGCGGGGCGGCTTTTCGTGCGACAGAGCTGCTCCGCTTTTCTTGTGTTTTCAGGGGGATAGAGGATGGATCGCAGTCTGATCTACATTGCCGCGCCTGACCGAGACGCCGCCTTGGCCCTGGCCCGCGCCCTGGTGGAGGCCCGTCTGGTGGCCTGCGCCAATGTGATGGACGGCGCCACCTCGCTGTACTGGTGGGACGGCAAGATCGCCGAGGACTCCGAAGTGGTGATGATCTGCAAGACCAGGACGGCTCTGGTCGAGGCGGTGGTCGCCAAGGTCAAGGAACTGCATTCCTATGACTGCCCCTGCGTGGTGGCCCTGCCCATAACCGGCGGAAATCCGGCGTTTCTGGACTGGATCGGGGCGGAATGTCTTCCAGGCAAGAATTTTAGCCACAGATAAACACAGATGAATTTCTTATCTGTGTCCCGCGTAGCGGGAATCTGTGTTCATCTGTGGCCGACTTTCGTCCTATCCGCCTGAATGTCCATTGGCCTTAAATGCTCGCCATTCCCGCGAAAGCGGGCATGACGGACTGATTTTCACCTCGGCAGCCAGACCGAGGCCATGGCCTGGGCGGCGATGCCTTCCTTGCGGCCGGTGAAGCCGAGTCCCTCGGTGGTGGTGGCCTTGACGCTGATCCGGTCCTGGGAAATCCCCAGGATTTCCGCCAGCTTGGCCGTCATGGCGGCGCGCTGGGGGCCGACCTTGGGGCGCTCGCAGATGATGGTGACATCCGCATTGACGATGCGGCCGCCCTTGGCGGCCACCAAGGCGGCGGCATGGGCCAGGAAGCGCCAGGATTCCAAGCCCTTCCACCGCATGTCGGTGGGCGGGAAGTGATGGCCGATATCGCCGGCGCAGATGGCGCCCAGAATGGCGTCGGTCAAGGCGTGCAGCGCCACGTCGGCGTCGGAATGGCCCTTCAGCTTGCGGTCGTGGGGCACCAGGATGCCGCACAGCCAGCAGCCATTGCCCTCCTCGAAGGCATGCACATCGAAACCGCTTGCGGTGCGGACCTCGCCTGCGCCCTCGAACAGGCGGCGCGCCCGCTCAAGATCGGCGGCGGTGGTCAGCTTGACGTTGTCCTCGGCGCCCGCCACCAGGGCCACGGCGAATCCCGCCCGTTCGGCCACGGCGGCATCGTCCGTCAGTTCCTCGCCGATCACCGCCTGATGGGCGGCCAGGATATCGGCGTAGCGGAAGCCCTGGGGAGTCTGGGCGCGGAACAATTCGGTGCGGTCCACCGTATCGGCCACGAAGCCCTTGGCGCCTTTCTTCAGGGTGTCGGCCACCGGCACCACCGGCAGGGCGGCGGCGTGAGTGTCCAGGGCGGCGACCACTCGGCCGATGGTTCCGGCATCGATGAAGGGCCGTGCCCCGTCATGGATCAGCACCTTGGACACACCGAGCTCGGCCAGACTTTCCAGCCCGAGCCGGACGCTGTCCTGGCGCGAGGCGCCGCCGGGCACCGGCTCCAGGATGGGCAGACCGGCGGCGGCGATGTCGTAAAGCTGGCGGTCGTCGGGATGGATGACGGCGCGCACCGCGTCCACTTCGGGATTGGTGGCGAAGGCGGCCAGGGTATGGCGCAGTACCATGCGGCCGGCGAGGTCGTGGTACTGCTTGGGCAGGTCGCCGCCGAACCTGCGCCCGCGTCCCGCCGCCACCACCAACGCCACCGTCTTGCCCATGATCCGTCTCCGCCTTGCAAAGAGGGGCAGACTATGAGGGATGGCGGCATAGCTCAACCTCTTTGCGTTGCGGCAAAGGGTGGTATAGTCGCGCCATGTCGATGCTGGTTCTCAATTTGATGGTCCTTGCGGCGCTGCTTCCGGCGGCGGCGGCGTGCCTGCGGTCCGACGCCGCCCGGGACAGCGCCTTCTGGGCGACTCTTGTCTTGGCGGTGATGGGGCCTTGCGCCGTGGCACTGTCCCTGGTGGGTGGCGAGTGGCAGACCAGCCTGTCGGCGGCGCTGTGGATCAGCATCGCCGCCAGCCTCCTCCTGTTCGCCCTGCTATCCGCCATTGCCGTCCAGGCCTGGCGATTGACGCCCCTGCTGATGCCGTTTCTCGCCGTGTTGGGGCTGCTTGCCGCGCTGGTCCATGAGGTGGAGGCGCCGCGTCCCCTGTCGGGCATCGCGCCCGCCGCGTGGCTGGACCTGCATATCGTGGTATCGGTGCTGACCTATGCCTTGCTGACCCTGGCGGCGGTTGCGTCGCTAGGGGCCTTCCTGCAGGAGCGTTCGCTCAAGCGCAAGCGGCCGACCCGGCTCAGCCGCATGCTGCCCAGCGTCGCCGACGGCGAACATCTGGCGGGACGCCTGCTGATGGCCAGCGAGGCGGTCCTGGGGCTCGGACTGGTGAGCGGCATGGCCACCCAGTATTTCGAGTCCGGCAGCCTGCTGGTGTTCGGCCACAAGACGCTGCTGTCCCTCGTGGCCTTCGGCCTGATCGGGGTGTTGCTGATCGGTCACCGGGTCTGCGGCGTGCGCGGCCGCATGGCGGCGCGGGTGGTCTTGGCCTCCTATCTGCTGCTGACCCTGGCCTATCCCGGCGTGAAATTCGTCACGCAAGTGCTGCTTTCCTAATCTGCATTATCCTTTAGCAGCATTGGACCTTGCGCAGATGGCCGTCTGCATAATAAATAAGCACCCATGAGTGCAATTCGACGGCAATCGCTCCAAATTGGTCCGGTCACCCTGGACAATCCGGTTATCCTGGCCCCCATGGCCGGAGTCACCGACATGCCCAATCGTCGGCTGGTCAAGCGCATGGGGGCGGGCATGGTGGTCTCGGAGATGATCGCCAGCCAGGCCATGATCCGCCAGAACCGCCAGACCATGAAGATGGCGTCCCATACGCCGGAGGAATTTCCCATGGCGGTGCAGTTGGCCGGCTGCGAGCCCGAGGTGATGGCCGAGGCCGCCCGGCTGAACCAGGATCTGGGCGCCGCCATCATCGATATCAATATGGGCTGCCCGGTCAAGAAGGTGGCGCTGAAGGGCGAGGCCGGCTCGGCGCTGATGCGCAACGAAAATTTGGCGGCCCGCATCATGAGCGCCGTGGTCAAGGCCGTGGATATTCCGGTCACCCTGAAGATGCGCACCGGCTGGGATCAGACCAGCCGCAACGCCCCCAGTCTGGCCAAGGTCGCCGAGGATTGCGGCATTCGCATGGTAACCGTCCACGGCCGCACCCGCAGCCAGATGTATACCGGCTCGGCGGATTGGAGCTTCATCGGCGAGGTCAAGCGCGCCGTCTCCATTCCTGTCATCGGCAATGGCGACGTGGAAGGCATCGACGACGCCCAGCGCATGCTTGAACTGTCGGGCGCCGACGGGGTGATGATCGGAAGGGGCACCTATGGCCGCCCCTGGCTGCTGGGGCAAGTGGCCCATTTCCTCGCCACCGGAGAGCGGCTGGCCGATCCGACCCTGGCCCGGCAATTCCAGATCCTGCTGGAACATTTCGAGGAGATGCTGGTTCATTACGGCTCCGTCGCCGGGGTCCGCAACGCCCGCAAGCACATCGCCTGGTATTCCAAGGGACTGCCCGGCTCGGCCGAGTTCCGCGCCCGCATCAATGGCTTGGCTGAGGCCGAGGCGGTGCGCGCCGCCATCATCGGCTTTTACGAGCCTTTGCTGCAAAAGGATGCCGCCTGATGGCCCTGGCAGCGGTTCGCGCCGGAACGACCTTCGATCCTGGACTGGTGCTGGGCGCCATGGGCGCCGCCGTCATCGCCATCGACCGCGACAACGTCATCCGCTATGCCAATGGCGGAGCGGAGCAGATGTTTTCCTGCGGTGCCAACCATCTGTGCGGTCATCCCACCACCGAATTCCTGCCGCCGGACTCGCCGGTCCTGGCTTTGCTGGAACAAGCCCGTGGCAACGCCATCTCGGTCGCCGAGCATGGCATCGTCCTCGATACGCCGCGCACCGGCCATCGCACCGTCACCGTTCAGGTCTCGCCCATCGTCGAGATGCCCGGCAGTGTGGTGGTCAGCCTGCATGAGCAGTCCATCGCCCTTAAGATCGGCGCCCAATTGACCAGCCGCAACGCGGCGCGCTCGGTGACCGCCATGGCTTCCATCCTGGCCCACGAGGTCAAGAACCCGCTGTCGGGCATTCGCGGCGCCGCCCAGTTGCTGGAGCAGAACGCCAACGAGGACGACAGCATCCTGACCCGGCTGATCTGCGACGAGGCCGACCGCATCGTCGCCCTGGTGGACCGCATGGAAGCCTTTTCCGACAAGCCGACGGTGGTGCGCCAATCGGTGAACATCCACCGGGTGCTGGAGCATGTTCGGCGCATCGCCGAGGCGGGGTTCGCCCGCAATCTGCGGATCATCGAAAGCTACGACCCATCGCTGCCGGAAGTGCTGGGCGACCGGGACCAATTGATCCAGGTGTTTCTCAACCTGATCAAGAACGCCGCCGAGGCCGTGCCGGAGGAGGGGGGCGAGATCATCCTGTCCACCGGCTATCAGCACGGAATCCGCCTGGCGCTGCCCGGCAGCGACGCCAGAAGGCATCTGCCGCTGGTGGTCAGTATCCAAGACAACGGCCCGGGCATTCCCAATGACTTGCGGCCCAATCTGTTCGACGCCTTCGTCACCACCAAGACGACGGGCACCGGTTTGGGGCTGGCCCTGGTGGCCAAGATCGTGGGTGACCACGGCGGCGTGATAGAATTCGACAGCGTGCCTCGGCGGACCATCTTCCGCGTCATGCTGCCGATGGTTCAGGATGGGGACGTATGACCACCACCATGACGACCACCGCCACCATCCTGGTGGCCGACGATGATCGCGGTATCCGTACCGTTCTGGCTCAGGCCTTGGGGCGCGCGGGCTACGAGGTACGAACCACCGGCAATGCCTCGACGTTGTGGCGCTGGGTGTCCGAGGGCGACGGCGATCTGGTGATCACCGACGTGGTGATGCCCGACGAAAGCGGTCTCGACCTGCTGCCGCGCATGAAGAAGATCCGCCCCGACCTGCGCATCATCGTCATGAGCGCCCAGAACACCCTGCTGACGGCGGTCAAGGCCACCCAGCGCGGGGCGTTCGAGTATCTGCCCAAGCCGTTCGATCTCAAGGAACTGGTCAATGTGGTGGGGCGCGCCTTGTCGTCGCCCAAGGCGCAGCCCTCCGACACCGCTGTCGCCGATGACGAGGAAAAGCTGCCGCTGATCGGCCGCTCCGCCGCCATGCAGGAGATCTACCGCACCCTGGCGCGCCTGATGGGCACCGACCTGTCGGTGATGATCACCGGCGAGTCCGGCACCGGCAAGGAACTGGTGGCCCGCGCCCTGCACGATTACGGCAAGCGCCGCAACGGGCCGTTCGTCGCCATCAACATGGCGGCCATTCCCCGTGAACTGATCGAAAGCGAGCTGTTCGGCCACGAAAAGGGCGCCTTTACCGGCGCCACCCAGCGGGCGTCGGGCCGGTTCGAGCAGGCCGAGGGCGGCACCTTGTTCCTCGATGAAATCGGCGACATGCCGCCCGAGGCGCAAACCCGGCTGCTGCGGGTTCTCCAAGAGGGTGAATACACCACCGTCGGCGGCCGCACACCCATCCGCGCCAATGTGCGCATCATCGCCGCCACCCACCGCGATCTCACCCAGCTGATCCGCCAGGGCATGTTCCGCGAGGATCTGTTCTACCGGCTCAACGTGGTGCCCATCCGCCTGCCGCCGCTGCGCGAACGTTCCGAGGACGTGCCGGAACTGGTGCGGCACTTCCTGACCCTGGCCAATGCCGAGGGCCTGCCCGCCAAGACCATCGACGCCCAGGCCATGGAGCGGCTGAAGAAGCATCGCTGGCCCGGCAATGTGCGCGAGCTGGAGAATCTGGTGCGGCGCCTGGCGGCGTTGTATTCCCAGGAAGTCATCGGCATCGACGTCATCGAGGGTGAATTGGTAGGTGGCGCGCCCATGGCCGACGCCATCGGCGGCGGCGTCGAGGGCGAGGGGCTGTCGGCCACGGTGGAACGCCATCTGCGCGACTATTTCGGCAATCATGGCGACGGATTGCCGCCGGCCGGGGTCTATGACCGGGTGCTGCGCGAAGTGGAGAAGCCGTTGGTCACCATCGCGCTCGAAGCCACGCGCGGCAATCAGATCAAGGCGGCCCACCTGCTGGGCGTCAATCGCAATACGCTGCGCAAGAAGATCAAGGATCTGGATATCCAGATCAGCCGTGGCTTGAAGTAGTCATGGCGGCCGGGCGCCATCAGACCGCCATCCGGTTGCGGCTTTGGGCCCGCCGGGTCGATTTGCCTCGGATTTTGGCCTATGGGCTGACTTTCGCGGCGGTTCCCTCGGTCATTGCCACCGTCTGGGCCATGGGGGTGGGCGGCGGCGGCGCTCCAGACCCCCGCACGGTGCTCGGTCTGCTGTTGCTCGATTGCGTCCTGCTGCTGGCCCTGGGCGGCGTGGTGGCCTATCGGGTGCTGGGCGTGCTGAAGGCGCGTCGCCAGGGATCGTCGGGGTCCAAGCTTCATCTGCGCTTCATCATGCTGTTCGCCCTGGTGGCGGTAACGCCCTCGGCGCTGATGTCGGTGGGATCGGCCGCCTTCTTCCGCTACGGCGTCGAAAGCTGGTTCTCCGACAAGGTGCGCACCGCCTTGCAGGCCTCGTTGGAAGTGGCGCACGCCTATCTGGAAGAGCACAAGCAGATCATCGGCGGCGATGCCCTGGCCATGGCCAATGACATCAACCGCGAGGGCGGCATGCTGTTGCGCTCGCCGCAGGCCTTCGCCCAGTTCGTGGGAACCCAGGCGGCCATCCGGGGCCTGTCCGAGGCCATCGTCTTTGATTCGCGGGGCACCATCCTGGCTCGCTCGGGCCTGATTTTCGCCGTCGAAGCCAATATCGACCAGATTCCCCAATGGGCCTATGACAAGGCGCGCGGCGGTGATGTGGCGGTCATGACGGGCCAGGGCGGTGATGATCGGGTTCGCGCCCTGGTCATGCTGCCGGGGCTGTTCGGCGAGACTTTCTTGTATGTGGGCCGCTTCGTCGATCCCAAGGTTCTCGGCCATATGGAGCAGACCTCGGCGGCGGTGGCCCAGTACGAGCGGCTGGAGGGCCGTCGTTCCGGGCTGGAGACGGCGTTCTCCCTGGTCTTCGCCGTGGTCGCCCTGCTGCTGGTGCTGACCTCGGTCTGGGTCGGCCTGTCCATGGCGACCCGGCTGGCAACCCCCATCGCCCGGCTGATCGACGCCGCCGAGCGGGTGCGTTCCGGTGATCTTGACGCCCGTGTCGCCGAGGATGCCGCCGACGAGGTGGGCGTGCTCAGTCGCGCCTTCAATCGCATGACCCATCAGTTGGGCAGCCAGCGCGCCGAGTTGATGGAGGCCAATCGCGAGTTGGACGAACGCCGCCGCTTCACCGAGACCGTGCTGGCCGGCGTGTCGGCGGGCGTCATCGGCCTGGATCGGGAGGGACGCATCCATTTGCCCAACCGTTCCGCCAGCGAATTGGTCGGCCGCGCCCTGGACGATTCCATCGGGTCCGATCTGCGCGGCGTGCTGCCGGAACTGGCCGAGGCGCTGGACGAGGTGGTTCGCCGCCCCGACCGTCTGGTCCAGCGCGAGGTGCGGCTGGAAATACCGGGCAGAAGCGCGCGCATTCTGTTGGTGCGGGTCGCGGGCGAGCACCTGGACGGCGAGGTGATCGGCTATGTGGTCACCTTCGACGACATCACCGAACTGGTCTCGGCGCAGCGCAAGGCGGCCTGGGCCGACGTGGCGCGGCGTATCGCCCACGAGATCAAGAATCCGCTGACCCCCATCCAGCTATCGGCCGAGCGCCTGAAGCGCAAATACCTCAAGGAAATCCACAGCGACCCCGAAACCTATGTGAAGCTGATCGAGACCATCGTGCGCCAGGTCGAGGATATCGGTCGCATGGTCGATGAATTCTCGTCCTTCGCCCGCATGCCCGCGCCGCAGATGAAACCGGCCGACCTGGCCGATATCTGCCGCCAGGCGGTATTTCTTCAGCGCACCGGCGCGCCCGACATCCAGTTCGTCTCCACCATTCCCGACAACCCGGTTGTCACCGTTTGCGACGGCCGCCTGATCGGCCAGGCGCTGACCAATCTGCTGAAGAACGCGGTGGAAGGTATTCAGGGCCGCGACGCCCCCGATGCCCCGGCCGGGCGGATCACCTTGATCCTGACCGCCCATGCCGACCGCACGGTGGTCGAGGTGGAGGACAACGGCAAGGGATTGCCGAAGGAAAACCGCGAGCGCCTGACCGAACCCTATGTCACCACCCGGGCCAAGGGCACCGGATTAGGTCTTGCCATCGTCAAGAAGATCATGGAAGACCATGGCGGTGATCTGTATCTTGAGGACGCGCCTGAGGGCGGCGCGAGGGTCGGGCTGATCTTCCCCGCGGCCGAGCCGCCCCTCCAGGCCTCCGACAAAGCGACGGAAATCCATGGCGCATGACATCCTGATCGTCGACGACGAAGGCGACATCCGCGCTCTTATCGCGGGCATCCTCGAAGACGAAGGCCACAATACCCGCGAGGCCGCCAATGCGGACGAGGCGTTGGAGGGGATTCGCGCCCGTCGGCCCAGCCTTGTCATTCAAGATATCTGGCTGCAAGGCTCACGCCTCGACGGTCTCGGCATCCTGGACGCCATCAAACTGGATCACCCGGAAGTGCCGGTGGTGATGATTTCCGGTCACGGCACCGTCGAGACGGCGGTCCAGGCCATCAAGCAGGGCGCCTACGACTTCATCGAAAAGCCCTTCAAGGCAGACCGCCTGCTGTTGGTGGTGGAACGCGCCATCGAGGCTGCCCGCCTGCGCCGCGAGAACGAGGATCTGAAACTGCGGGCGGGCGCGGCCGCCGAGATGATCGGTGCCTCCTCGGCCATCGCCCAGGCGCGCCAGTCCATCGACAAGGTGGCGCCCACCAATTCCCGCGTGCTGATCACCGGACCGGCGGGATCGGGCAAGGAAGTGGTCGCGCGGCTCATTCACGCCCGGTCGCGCCGCGCCGATGGGCCGTTCGTGGTGCTGAACTGCGCCGCCATGCATCCCGACCGCATGGAGATCGAACTGTTCGGCACCGAACACGGGCTGGACGGTCCCGATACGGCCCGCAAGATCGGCACCTTCGAGCAAGCCCATGGCGGCACCTTGCTGCTGGACGAGGTCGCCGACATGCCGATCGAGACCCAAGGCAAGATCGTGCGCGTCCTGCAAGACCAGATGTTCGAGCGGGTCGGGGGCGGCAAGCGGGTCGAGGTGGATGTGCGTGTCATCGCGACAACCAATCGCGATCTTCAGACCGAAATGGCGTCGGGACATTTCCGCGAGGATCTGTTCTACCGCCTCAACGTGGTACCGGTGAAGGTGCCGTCGTTGCGTGACCGCAAGGAGGACATTCCCGCCCTGACCAGGCAGTTCATGCAACTGGCCGCCACGGTGGCAGGCGTGCAGCCGCGCCCGATCTCCGAGGACGCCCTGGCGGCGTTGCAGGCCTATGATTGGCCGGGCAATGTGCGCCAGTTGCGCAACGTCGTCGATTGGCTGCTGATCATGGCGCCCGGCGATTCCCGCGAAGCGGTCCGGGCCGACATGCTGCCCTCCGAGATCGGCGCCATCACGCCCGCGGTTTTGCGCTGGGAGAAATCCAGCGAGATCATGACATTGCCGCTGCGCGAAGCCCGCGAGCTGTTCGAGCGGGAATATCTGCTGGCCCAGGTGAATCGTTTCGCAGGCAACATCTCACGCACCGCCGCCTTCGTCGGCATGGAGCGCTCGGCGCTTCATCGCAAGCTGAAGCTGCTGGGCGTCAACACGGACGAAAAGAAATGAAAGTCATCGTCTGCGGCGCAGGCCAGGTCGGCTTCAACATCGCCCATTATCTGGCGGGCGAGAACAACGACGTCACCGTCATCGACCAGCGTCCCGACCTGATCCGCAAGATCAGCGACACCCTGGATGTCCAGGTCGTCCAGGGCTTCGCCTCGCATCCCGCCGTGCTGGAACAGGCCGGTGCCGCCGATGCCGACATGCTGATCGCGGTGACCGCCGCCGACGAGGTCAACATGATCGCCTGTCAGGTGGCCCATTCCCTGTTCAACGTACCGACCAAGATCGCCCGCATCCGCTCGCAAAGCTATCTCGCCCCCATCTGGTCCAACCTGTTTACCCGTGAACATCTGCCCATCGACGTGATCATCAGCCCGGAAATCGAGGTGGCCCGCGCCATCTGCCGCCGCCTGGAGGTTCCCGGCGCCATCGACGTCATTCCGCTGGCCAATGACAAGGTCCGCCTGATTGGGGTGCGCTGCACCGAGGAATGCCCGCTGATCAACACGCCGTTGCGGCAATTGACGGTGCTGTTCCCGGACTTGGCCATCGTCATCATCGGCATCGTGCGCGACGGCAAGGCGCTGGTCCCCACCGGCGAGGACATGATGCAAGAGGGCGACGAGGTCTATTTCGTCGTCGATACGAGCCATGTGGATCGGGCGCTGGCGGCGTTCGGCCGCGAGGACAAGGAAGCCCGCCGGATTATCGTGTTCGGTGGCGGCAATATCGGCCTGTTCCTGGCCCAGCAATTGGAAGCGGCGCATCCGGGCACCTCCATCAAGGTGATCGAGACCAACAAGGAGCGCGCCGAATTCATCGCCAAGACCCTGAACCGTACCGTTGTCTTGAACGGC
The DNA here is from genome assembly GCF_003284725.1 of Paramagnetospirillum kuznetsovii. Taxonomy (GTDB): domain Bacteria; phylum Pseudomonadota; class Alphaproteobacteria; order Rhodospirillales; family Magnetospirillaceae; genus Phaeospirillum; species Phaeospirillum kuznetsovii. The sequence continues at coordinate 180,372 of NZ_PGTO01000004.1, forward strand.
GACGTGCTGGACCCGGAAATCCTGGAAGAGGCTTCGGTATCGGCGGCGGAAGCGGTGGTCGCGGTCACCAATGACGACGAGACCAATATCCTGGCGGGCCTTCTGGCCAAGCGCTATGGCTGCCGCCGTGCCCTGACCCTGATCAACAAAGGAACCTATAGCGCCCTGATGGGGCCATTGGGCATCGACGTGGTGATTTCGCCCCGTGCCATTACGGTTTCCAACATCCTCCAGCATGTGCGGCGCGGCCGCATCCACGGTGTCCATTCCCTGCACGAGGGATTCGGCGAGCTGATCGAGGCCGATGCGCTGGAAACCTCGTCGCTGGTGGGCAAGCCGCTGCGCGAGGTCAAGCTGCCCACCGGCGTCCTGATCGGCGCCGTCGTCCATAACGGCCAGGTCATCAGCCCGCGGGGCAGCACGGTGGTTCAGGCCGGTGACCGTGTCATCCTGTTCGCCACCGCCGAGGCGGTGAAGAAGGTGGAAAAGATGTTCTCGGTCCGGCTTGAGTATTTCTAAAATTAATTTTAGCCATAGATGAACACAAATAAGCACAGATACGCTCTGGATTCGGATCGTCATCCCGATCAAAAGCGAGGGATTTCCGTTTGGGCTATTGATGCCGGTTCTGAGCGGTCACGTCCGCATAAGGAATAAATATGATTGATCAATTTATCTGTGTTTATCTGTGTTCATCTGTGGCCCATGACTCATCGGTGTCGCCGTGACGAAACTTCCCCGGCCGCGCGCCGTCATCTTCGACTGGGACAATACGCTGGTGGATTCCTGGGAGTGCATCCGGGAATCCTATAACCGCACCTTCCGTCATTTCGGCATGCCCGACTGGAGCATGGAAGAGACCCAGGCCCGCGTCGCCGCCTCCATGCGCGATTCCTTTCCCGCCATGTTCGGCGAACGCTGGCCCGAGGCGAGGGATGTCTTCACCGCCAGTTTCGAGGCCATCCATCTCGACCATCTGCACCCGCTGCCCGGCGCCGACGACATGCTGCAAGGCTTGAAGTCCGCCGGCCTCACCCTGGCGGTGGTCAGCAACAAGCGCGGCTCGTTCCTGCGCAAGGAAGCGGAGTTGATCGGTTGGGCGCCGCTGTTCTCCCGTCTGGTGGGCGCCGACGATGCCGAGGCCGACAAGCCCGACGCCGCTCCGGTGCGCATGGCCTTGGAGGGAAGCGGAATTTCCCCCAGCGCCGAGGTCTGGTTCGTGGGCGATTCGCCCATCGACATCCTGTGTGCCGTCAACGCCGGATGCACCCCCGTGCTGATGCGGCCGCATCCCCCATACGAAGGTGAGTTCGCCCATTCTCCCCGCCGATTCCTGCCGTCTTGCAGGGATTTGGCCGATCTGGTCCGCGAACTATAGGTTCCAATCCGGTCATTTTGGTGATAACGAATCGGGTTCATCGGGGAGGAAGCTTGCTTTCCCCCTAAAAACAATATGGACCAATAAGAACGGATTCCCCCCATGTCCGCAGAAAAGTCCCAAAATGTGCAGGATGTGTTTCTCAACTTCATCCGCAAGAACAAGACTCCCGTCACGGTCTTTCTGGTCAACGGCGTCAAACTTCAGGGCATCGTCACTTGGTTTGACAATTTCTCGGTGCTGCTGCGCCGGGACGGGCACACGCAATTGGTGTATAAGCACGCCATCTCCACGGTGATGCCGTCCACCCCCATTTCGCTTTTCGAGCCGCCCATCAAGGAAAACGGCGAAGAGTAAAGTGGTAGGGTCCAGCCCATCGGGCTCGCCTCGACAACGCGCCATGGTCGTTCATCCCGTCCTCAAGACGGGTGACGGCCTGCGCGCGCCTGATGCCCGCCTTGCGGAAGCCGTCGGCCTCGCCCAAGCCATCGATCTGGACATCATCGCTGCCGAGGCGGTCAATGTCGCCAAGCGCCGCCCCGCCACCCTGCTGGGCAAGGGGGCGGTGGAGCGTCTGGCCGAGGAGATCGAGGCCAAGGAGATCGGCCTTGCCGTGGTGGACGGTCATTTGTCGCCGGTCCAGCAGCGCAATCTGGAAAAAGCCTGGGGGTGCAAGGTCATCGACCGCACCGGCCTGATCCTGGAAATCTTCGGGGCGCGGGCACGCACCCGCGAAGGCACGCTTCAGGTGGAACTGGCGGCGCTCAGCTATCAGCGCTCGCGGCTGGTGCGGTCCTGGACCCATTTGGAGCGTCAGAGGGGCGGTTTCGGCTTCCTGGGCGGTCCCGGCGAGACCCAGATCGAGGCCGACCGCCGCATGATCGGCGAGCGCATCGTCAAGCTGGAACGCGAGTTGGAAGAGGTCAAGCGGACCCGTGACCTTCACCGCAAGGCGCGGCGTCGGGTGCCTTATCCCATCGTGGCCCTGGTGGGCTACACCAATGCCGGCAAGTCCAGCCTGTTCAACACCATCACCAAATCCGATGTGATGGCCAAGGATATGCTGTTCGCCACCTTGGACCCGACCATGCGCGATTTGATCCTTCCGTCGGGGCGCAAGGTCATCCTGTCCGACACGGTGGGGTTCGTCTCCGATCTTCCGCACGAACTGGTCGCCGCCTTCCGCGCTACCCTGGAAGAGGTGTTGGAAGCCGATATCGTGGTCCATGTGCGCGACGTCTCCCATCCCGACAGCGAGGCCCAGGCCGCCGACGTGGAAACCGTTCTGAAGGAATTGGGCCTCGCCGAGGTGGTGGATCGCGGTCTGGTGGAGGCGCTCAACAAGATCGATCTGCTGGATGAGGCGCGCCGTGCCGAGGTGATCAATCAGGTCAAGCGGCGGCCCGACCGTCTGGCGCTGTCGGCCCTGACCGGCGAGGGCGTGCCGGAATTGCTGGCCGAACTGGACCGGCGGCTGGGAACGGGGCGCGAGGTTCTGGACGTCTCGCTGGACCTGTCCGATGGTGCCGCCATTTCCTGGCTTTATCGCCATGGCGAGGTGGTGGCACGGCGCGACGACCAATCTCACGCTTTCATGCGCGTTCGGCTTGACGCCGCCGATATCAAACGCTTCCATCAACGCCAGGCAGACGGACGAGGTGGCGCATGAGCAAGAGTTTCGACCCGGAACGCGTCGCCGCCATTATTCGCGAGACGGCGGAGTCCGAAATTCTGCCGCGCTTCGGCCATCTCGCCGAAGGCCAGATCCGCGAGAAGAAGCCGGGCCAGTTGGTCACAGAGGCCGATACCGAGGCCGAAAAGGTGCTGTCGCGCCGACTCATGGAGTTGCTGCCGGGTTCGCTGGTGGTGGGCGAGGAGGGGGTCGACGCCGACCCGATCCTGCTTCATCGCCTGGACATTCCGGGAACCGTCTGGGTGATCGATCCGGTGGACGGCACCGGCAATTTCGCCAAGGCCAATCCGCGCTTCGCAGTCATCATCGCATTGGTGAAGGACGGAGTAACCACCGCCGGTTGGATTTACGATCCGGTCACTGGCCGCATGATCGCGGCGGAACAAGGCGGCGGCGCTTGGCTTGGGGGCCAACGCCTATCGGTGCTGCCATCGGTGCCGCTTGACCAGATGGATGGCTCGGTCAAGCGCTCGGCCCATATGGCGTCCAGGGTTCGCAAAGTCGGCCGCAGGGGCAGCGCCGCCCACGATTATATGGATCTGGTAACGGGTGTTCTGCACTTCGCCCATTTCAGCAAGCTGATGCCTTGGGATCACGCCGCGGGCGTGCTGATTCACGCCGAGGCCGGAGGCTACGGCCGGTTGATGACCGATCGACCCTACCGGCCGGTGGCGTCGAGGGATGGCTTGCTGCTGGCAACCGGCGAGGGCTCGTGGCGCTCGCTGAAGGCTATTATTTCTCAGGAATAGATCTGGCTGGTGGCCTTGGGGGAGGATGGGGATGGCCTGGTTCCATTGGGGCCGATCACCGAACCGGTGAACAGGCGGAATCCCAGGGATGCCGCCCGCTTCACTTCCTGCGAGATCGTGGAATTCCACAGGCACAGATGGTAGCCCAATCCCTGGACTTCATGGGTGGTCACGGTAAACAGGGCCAGGATCGCCGACGGGGTCAATCCCGCCAGCATCATCTGTGCCTCGTTGAGGCAGAGAAACGAAGCGCCACAATCGCGGAGGAACTTGGCGGTCTCGATGTCGGGCATGGTCTGCACCGCCACCTGCGCCTTTGCCGCCTTTATCGCGCTTATGACGTTTCGCAGCCGAGGATGCCCGATGGAACCAACCGGGCCGCATAATTCCACCACCAATTTGCCATTGCCGCCAGCGGTGATATGGCCGATTTCCTCGGTGATCCGGGCTTCATCGGTCATGGAATAGTCGTTGATCAACTGAGGCAGGAAGAGCGGCGCCTGAAGATGCCCGGCGCGCAGGGCCGCGCCCTGCAAGATTCGGTTGGCATCGGCGGCCAAAGGATCATTGGCGCCCCCGAACAGGGCGGCGGTTCCGAAAATGTCATGTTTGTTGAAATGGCGATGGATCCGGAGGCGATTGCCGATAACCATCTGTTCCTTGGCGTCCCAAATCGGTTGAAAGACCGCGTTCAAGCGGATTCCCGATTCGGTGGCATGGCAGGAAAGCACGGCTTCCATGGTCTCGGTGGACGTGGCGGCCTCGCGTGAGCGCAGGCGGGACAGAGGCAGCAGTTGGACCGTGACATCCAAGGCGGCGTCGTCTTTGCCGAAAAGCCGTTCCCTGATCTCGCGGGCGATGGCATTGGCCTTAACCATGCCCTCCGCTTCATTCAGCTTTGGAAACAAGAGCATGTATTGCCCTGGGTCCAATTGGAGGCAAGCATCCTCGTTGGATAGCCGGGATCGGAGAATGCGTTCGGCCAGAATCAATATCTTCGGAAGGCGGGATTGCCAGACGGCCTCATCGTTCCCGTGGTCGATGGTGACCAGATGCAATTTGCCGAACGACCCGGAATCGCCACTCTTGACCAGGGCATCCACCAGGCCTTCGAATCGAGCGCGTTCGTTGAGATTGGTGGTGCTCGGCATCATCGCGTTCTAGATATCTCCATCAGTCCAGGGGGGGGCTTCGTCATTGCTGGGACCGGTTTAGGAGGGGCATGGGACCAGTCCGCACGGTGCTACTCCATGTTGGAGCCGCAATTCGGGCCGATATTCGCGCTGCGCGTTCTGGTGCCGGGGATTTGGTCAAGGTGACAGGCCACCTGATCCCGTTTCCTCGTGATGGCCGCCTCGGATCGTTCCAGGGTTTTGAACTGGCGGAGGAGGTCGATAATGCGGTGCAAGGCTGACATGGTTTCGGACTGGATTTGCGCCATGTCTTTATGCATCTGGCGAATTTCGGCAAGGACGGATTGATGAATGTCATAATCAGCCGACTAGGTTGCGGTACCTATGTAGCTAACCATACAATAGTAATGCTGATATTGCAAAAGATATATATGCCTGCCGCGTACATCATTTGCCGCGGTTGCGATATAAACCTATTAATTCGTTTGTGGTGCCATGAAGAATACACCTAGACGCGATGTTTTTGCCTTGATTCTATTTCGGTGCTGTGGGTTTCCGCCATTCTGGCGGCGCGGGTGTCTCGCCCGCCTGCGGATCGCTTCAAATGACGAGTGGTATCAAAACCTCAGACGTCCCGATGCACCGCGAAGGCGGCGGAGGCCTGGCAGACCGGCATCAATTCGATGCGATTGATATTCACATGGGCGGGCAGGGAGGCGGCCCAGTAGACAGCCTCGGCGATATCCTCGGAGGTCAGGGGCGTGGTGCCCTCGTAGACCTTGGCGGCCTTCTCGGCGTCGCCCTGGAAGCGGACCAGGGAGAATTCGCTGCTGCCGCACATGCCGGGCTCGATATTGGTGACGCGCACCTTGGTCTTGACCAGATCGGCGATCAGGTTGAGGGAGAACTGGGTGACGGCGGCCTTGGTGGCGCCGTACATATTGCCGCCGGGATAGGGATAGGTTCCGGCCACCGAGCTGATATTGACCACATGGCCGCGATTGCGTTCCACCATGCCGGGCAGCACGGCACGGGTCATATACATCAATCCCTTGAGATTGGTGTCGATCATGGTCTCCCAGTCGTCCAGGGAGGCATTCTGGGCGGGCTCCAACCCCAAGGCGAGGCCCGCATTGTTGACCAGCAGATCGATCTTCTTGAATTCATTCGGTAAATTGTCGATGAATGACGTGGCGGCGGTACGGTCGCGCACGTCCAGCGGGCCCGCGTAAGCCGGGGTTGTCAGTTCCGCCTTCAAGGCGTCGAGACGATCCTGGCGACGGCCGCAGATCACCAGACGGGCGCCGTCGCGGGCGAAGCGGCGGGCGATGGCTTGGCCGAAACCGGCGGTGGCGCCGGTGACCAGAACGGTGCGATCAGTCCACATGGCTAGTTGCTTTCAGACGCGCGGGCATTGAGCGGGCGGCCGGGGTCATCCTCGCGCAGCATGACCAGATGGGGCATGGGCGAGAGCGGATTCTCGACCTTCCAGATATAGACCTTGGCCTTGCCGAAGGGGCGGACCTCGGTGGCGTTGTGCTCCACCACGTTGGCGTCGGTGGTGATGCGGAACTCGCCTTCCATGTTCAGGCCCATCTCGGCCATGATCTGGGCATCGGAGGGCTTCATGGCATTGGCGTGGATGGCGATGGCGCCGTTTTCCATGGAACGCATGGCCAGCAGGCGGGCGTCGCGACGCAACAGGGCGATCAGCTGGACCCGCTCCAACCGGCCGGTCCGTTCGTATTCCACCGTGAACCGCCCGCGACCTCGGCTGTCGATCTTGCGCACGGCGATGTCGCGCGACAGATCCTTTTTGATATTGGCGATCTTCTCCGGCTCGTTCTCCGGGGTGATCTTGCCCTTGCGATAGTCGTCCAGGATGGGCGCCCATAGCAGGTCGCCCTTGAAGGTCAGCGAATAGTCGCCGTATTTGGACAGCCGCAGTTCGCTCTTGAACTTGTCGGGGATATAGCACGACGACAGCAGCAAGACCGCCGCCAGCACGCCCACCCGCTTCAACCAATCACCGATCACCGGACCCTCCGGACTTCTCCAGTACCTTGGCAGCCTGCCACAGCGCTTCCATTTCGTCGAGCGACGCGCGTTCCGGCGAGCGCCCCTGGGCCTTCAATTCGGTCTCGATATGGCCGAAGCGGCGTTCGAACTTGGCGTTGGCGCGCTTCAAGGCCCGTTCGGGGTCGATGTCGAGCTTGCGCGCCAGATTGACGCAGACGAACAGCACGTCGCCCATCTCGTCCTCCAGCCGGTCGTGGGGGGCTCCGGTCTTGATCTCGTGGGCGATTTCAGCGGCTTCCTCGGCCAGCTTGTCCAGGATAGTGACCGCCTCGGCCCAGTCGAAGCCCACGCGGGCGGCGCGCTTTTGCAGCTTCAAGGCCCGTGTCATGGGGGGCAGGGTGCGGGCGATTCCGGCCAAAACGCCCGGCGCTTCCTCCGACTTGGCGGTGCGCTCGCGGGCCTTGGTCTCTTCCCAGGCGATGGTTTGACCGGCACTGTCGCGGCCGTCGGGCTGCCCGAACACATGGGGATGACGGCGGATCATCTTGTCGGCGATGGCTTCGGCGATGGCGTCGAAATCGAAATCGCCGTTTTCCTTGGCCATCTGGGCGTAGAACACAACCTGAAACAGCAGGTCGCCCAATTCGTCCTTCAGGGCGGGCATGTCGCCTTGATCGATGGCCTCGGCCACCTCATAGGCTTCCTCGATGGTATAGGGGGCGATGGTGGCGAAGCTCTGCTCCAAGTCCCAGGGACACCCGGCCTTGGGATCGCGCAGACGTGCCATGATATCCAGCAGCCGGTCGATGGAACGCATCTCAGGCTTCAGGCTTGGCTTCGGCGGCGAAGTCGGCGCCGCGTCCCCAGGGATCGTCCATCATCAGCCGGGGGCTCATGGCGGCGTAGGTGGCGGTGATCTCCTCGAAGGGCACATCGGTGAAGCTGCCCCTTTGGTGGACATATTCCATGTGGCGGCGGTCATGGGCATCGAATTCGTGGAACACTGAATCCGTCTTGCCGTCCCATTCCAGCGGATGGACGCCGAATTTCTCGCACAGCTTCAGATTGAAGGCGGGCGTCGCCTTGACCCAGCGCCCATCCAGCCAGACCTCGGCGAAGGAGTGCCAGCACAGCACGTCGCCGCCGTTGACCTCCAACAGCTTGGGCGTGGCGAGGTGGTTGCGCACATCGGCGAAGCCGAGGCGGGCGGGAATGCCCACCGCCCGCAAACAGGCGGCCAGCAGCGCCGCCTTGGGAATGCAAAAGCCGCTGCCCTTGGCAAGCACGTCCTTGGCCGAATAGCTTTCCGGCGCGTTGAACCGCACATAAGGATCGTAGAGCACCTGATCGCGCACCGCGTAATAGACCCTTATCGCGGTATCGCGGGGATCGGTACCGCCCTCGGCCGCCTTTCTGGCGAAAGCGATGATGGCGGGGTCGTCGCTTTGCACGAAGCGGGCGGGGGCCAGGGTGGCGGGGTCGACGGTCATGATGCTCCCATCTGCGGTCAGCTCTCCGCGCAGGATATATGAAAAAAGAGGCGGCTTCCGTCAGGAAACCGCCTCCTTCATTCAAAATCCCTCGATCAGCCCAGATTGGCTTCCACGAAGGCCCAATTCACCAGATTGTCCAGGAAGCACTGGACGAAATCGGGGCGGCGGTTCTGCCAGTCGAGGTAATAGGCGTGTTCCCACACATCGACGGTCAGCAGCGCCTTCTGGCCGTGGGCCATGGGCAGGTCGGCATTGGCGGTCTTGGTGATCTTCAGCTTGCCGCCGTCTTCCACCAGCCAAGCCCAGCCCGAGCCGAACTGGGTGACGGCGGCATTCTTGAAGTCTTCCTTGAACTTGTCGAAGCCGCCCAGATCGGATTCGATCTTGGCCAGCAGCTTAGGCCCAGGCTTGCCGCCGCCGCCCGCCTTCAGGCAGTTCCAGAAGAAGGTGTGGTTCCACACCTGGGCGGCATTGTTGAAGATACCCTGCTTGGCGGGCAGATCGGCGGCCGCGATCTTGATCACCTCTTCCAGCGACTTGGACGCCAGATCACTGTCCTTGGTCAGGTTGTTGAGGTTGGTCACATAGGCGGCGTGATGCTTGCCGTGGTGAAACTCGAAGGTCTTGGCGGAAATGTGGGGCTCCAGCGCGGTGGGCGCGAAGGGCAGGGGCGGAAGCTCGAAAGCCATGGGATCACCTCTATCTGGTCAAGGGGTTCTGAGGGGTATTGGAAAATCTCTAAACGATTGCCTGAAACATATGGCGTCACCGCCTCGATGTGAAGGCCCTATCTGGCGAAAGACAGTTGCTTTCTTCCCAAGGCGAGGCGCGCCGCCTCCAGACCGCTGGCGATGGCGGCCTCGATGGTGCAGGGCCAGGGCGAGGCCAGCCAGTCGCCCGCCAGCAGCAGATTGGGGTGCTGGGTCAAAGGGCCGGGGCGCTTGGCGATGGTGGCGCGATCATGGGCCAAGGTGGCGCGGCGCTCCTTCATGATGCGAAAGCACGGCGGCGCCGAGGGTGCCATTCCCAAGGCACGGGCGGCTTCATCCCACAATTGGGCGGCGATGTCGTCGTTGGAACGCTCGGCCAGGGCATCGGCGGCCGATACCGTCACCGACAGCACGTCGCCACGGGCGAACAGCCAATGTCCGGCGGCATGGACCAGCCCCAGGAAATGGGAGTCCCCGGGCAGCACAACCGGGTGGTCGAGGCGGAAATGGGCGTTGACGATGGGGCGCGTCGCCATCTCGTCCACCGATCCGGGCAGGACCGAGGCCAAGGCCCAGGGCGGCAGCGCCAGAATGACCTTGTCGTCGGGACCAAGCGCGATGTCGCCGTCGTCGAAGCTCAGCCTCTGGGGCGATGCCTTGATCAGGCGACGGCGGAACCGGACCTCGGCACTGAACATGCCCAGTGTCGCCAGGGCTGGCGCCACCAGTGCCGCCGACAGGCCCAGCGGAAAGGTCCAGGGGATCAGGGCGCTGGCGCCGCCCAGCAGGGCGCGGCGCATGGTCCAGGCGAACATGCGGGCCGAGGCTTCCTCGGGGGCGGTGTTCATGATGGCTTCGCACATGGGTTGCCAAAAGCGGGTGAAGGACCGCGCTTGGCCTAATCGGCTGGTCACCGTCTCATGCTTGCCGGTCCAGGGCAGGCCGAGCGCGCGCAGGATCTCGCCGATCCCGGCGGGAAGCCGCTGGGGCGTCACCATCCAGCGGGCGCCGGTGGCGATGTCGACGAACGGAAAGCACGGCGAGGCGGGAACCATGGCTTCCAAGCCGCCGGTGGCCTGGGCATAGGCCAGGGCGGTGCGGTTGGCGCCCAGCACCAGATGGCTGCCGTTGTCGATGACCCGGTCCAGCCTTTCGTCACGGAACGAACGGCAGCGGCCACCCGCATGGCCCGCCGCTTCGTGCAGCACCACCTTTTGTCCCGCCTTGGCGGCGGCGACGGCGGCGGCCAAGCCGGCAAGCCCGGCTCCGACGATGTGCAAGGTGCCGCTCACGCCATCAAGCCGTGATAGAGCCCGGTGACCAGGATCAGGGCGGAATCCATGCCGGTCAGTTTGACCCGCTCGGCCAGCGGGTCGCCGGTCCGCAGGCGTCGCGACAGGCGTTCCGCCACCTGGAAGGTCATGGCGGCCTGGATGCGCATGCGGGTGTCCTGGATCATGGCGGACAGGGGACGGGCCAGTTCGATCAACCCGTCGGTGGCGTCCAGGGTCCGGTCGATCACCTGGCGCAGTTCCGGGCGCAGGGCGGAGGCCTCCAGCACGTCATTGGTCAAGCCCACGGCCAGCATCCAGTCGCGGGGGATGTAGACCCGGCGCAATTGGGCGTAGTCCTTGCCGCAATCCTGCAAGTGATTGAGGACTTGAAGGGCGGCGCACAAAGCGTCCGACGGCAGGAAGGTGTCGTGGGATTCGCCGTGCAGATCCAGCAGGAAGCGTCCGACCGGCGCCGCCGAATAGCGGCAATAGGTCATCAAATCGCCCCAGTCCTCGCAATAGTCGCGCACGGCATCGCGGCGAAAGGCGTGCAGCAACTGCGAGGCATGCTCGATCATGGCGGGGGCCTCAAGGACTTCATGCCGATAGGCGAGGGCCAGTTCCAGTCCGGGCGAAGACGTGTCCCGGCCATGCAGGGCGGCGTCCAGGGCATCCAGTCCGGCGACCTTGTCTTCCGCCGACAGGGAAGGCGAATCGGCGATATCGTCGGCATGCCGCGCAAAGTGGTAATAGGCCATGATGGTGGCGCGCTTTGACGCGGGAAGCAGCAGGGAGGCGACGGGAAAGTTCTCCTCGGTGGCCTTCTTGCTCGGAGCATGGTGGGCGACGGCGCGGGACAAAACGGCTCCTATGTCATGGCGCGGGGAGGCGAGGGGCCATATATATGCCATGGTCGGAACCGGAGAAACAGAAGCTTGATGGCCCAAACGCCCAACTTGTCCCACTGCGCCGGGCTGGTGCGCGACTTTGATCGCGACCGCTTCATGACCGCCTTGTTCGCGCCGCCCGACCGGCGTGAAGCCTTGATGGCGCTTTATGCCTTTAACGTGGAGATCGCCCGCATCCGCGAAAGCGTGCGCGAACCCATGGCCGGGCTGATTCGATTGCAGTGGTGGCGCGACACCTTCACGGCGGCCGAGCAGGGGCGCAAGATCGACCGCCACCCGGTGGCTTTGCCGCTGGTCGAGACCATCCGTGAGAGAGGGCTATCGTTCGACGCCCTGGAGACGATCTTGACGGCCCGCGAGGTCGATCTTGAATCATTCGGACCTGGGGATCTCGCGGCGGTCGAGTCCTATGCGGAAAACACCTCAGGCATCTTATCCCGATTGGCGCTCGGCATTCTTGGAAGCGAGGACGATGGCGCCCTCCGTGCCGCCCATCTGGTGGGAACGGCCTGGGCATTGATTGGGCAGGCCAGGGCGGTTCCGTTTCATCTGTCAATGGGTCGGTTGACGCTGCCGGAAGACGTGTTGGTTGGTGCCAAGAGCAGCGGTGCGGAGATGCTTGCCGGACAAGCGCCACCCTCCGCCATTGCTGCCGGGGTGAAGGCGCTTGGGGAGCGAGCGGCCGAACTTCTTGGCGCCGCAAGGCGATTGCCGGTGGCTCGAGAAGCGCTGCCAGGCTTGCTTTTGGGTATTCTTGCCGATTGTCACTTGGCTGTGCTTCGCCGTTGTGGTTGGAATCCCTTCGATCCCAGGGTATCCCTGCCGCGCCATCGTCCGTTGCGGCTGGCATGGGCGCGGTGGCGGGGGCGCTTTTAGGCAGGCCATTCCTGGATGTTCGGATATCGTAATGACACGTTGCGTTTTCGCAATGAGATTCCGGTGGGTGCGGCGTCAACTCTAGATGACACTCCATAGTGACTCTATGGTTGAGAAATGCGCCTCGAAAAATTGACATCCGAACCAAAATCGGTAAAGTGGTACCGAAATAAGCCTTATCAAACAATCGAGGCGGAAACAGGGGCGGCTGCTTGCATAGGCGGTTGCGCAATGCTCTTCACGACAGGTGGCCAATGGCGTCCGCGAAGGAAAAGGAAGAGGTTCTTCAACGGTTTGCCAGCGAAGCGGGCGGATTGGGCATCCAGGTGGTCGAGGTCATCGGCAAGGTCGAGGATGTCTCGCGCCATGTGGGACGCCAGTCGGAATTGATGGGGACCATCGAGCAGCGCATGGCCGCGTTGGACCACGAGACCAGCAATATCGTGGTGACCGCCGGCCGCAGCCATGCCCTGTCCGAGGAGGCGGTTTCCGCCATGGGCGCCTCCAAGCAGGAGATCGCCCGCTCGCTGGGCGACATCAATCAGCTGACCGAGATGGTGGTCGCCGGTATGGGCCGCATCGCCACCTTGCAAACGGCCCTGCAGCAGGTGGGACGGGTGGCGGCCTCCATCGAGGCCATCGCACGCTCCACCAATATGCTGGCGCTCAACGCCACCATCGAGGCGGTGCGTGCCGGTGAATCCGGCCGGGGCTTCGCCGTGGTCGCCAGCGAGGTCAAGGAGCTGGCGCGCCAGACCGCCGACAGCACCGCCGAGATCCGCCGCACCCTGGACGCCCTGCAATCCGTCGCCGTCAGCCTTGCCCAGGACAACGAGGCCAGCGCCGCCCGCGCACGGGTGGTCAATGACAGCACCGCGACCATCGGCACCCATGTGGATGACATCCGCGATATCGTGGAGCGCATCGCCACCGACCTGCGCTCGGTCTCCGTCGAGGCCGAGGCCGTCAACACCGATGGCGGCAACCTGCTGACCGCCGTCAGGGAGGCGACCTCCGGCATCGCGGTTTCGGCGGGAAACCTGGAAACCGCCAAGGGTTTCCTGAATTCCATGCGTCAGTCGGGCGAGCGGCTGATCGCCATCACCTTCGATTCCGGCTGCGACACGCCCGACATTCCCTTCGCCGAGGAAGCCTTGCGGCTGGCCTCCGCCGTCAGTGCCGCCTTCAATGATGCGATCGACAAAGGGGCAATCACGCTGGCCGATCTGTTCGACGAGGATTACCGCGCCATCGCCGCTACCGATCCCGTCCAGCACATGACCCGGTTCACCGCCTTCACCGATCAAGCCTGTCAGGCGATCCTGGACGGGGCGCTGGGCTTCAACGCGCGGGTGGTGTTCTGCTGCCTGACCGACCGCAACGCCTATATCCCGACCCACAACACCAAATTCTCCCAGGCACCGGGAAACGATCCCCAGTGGAATGCCTCCCATTGCCGCAACCGCCGCATCTTCGACGACAAGGTGGGAATCGCCGCCGCCCGCAATACCGACCGGCTGTGGCCCCAGGTGTATTGCCGCGACATGGGTGGCGGCGAGACGGCGGTGCTGATGGACGTATCGTCACCGGTGTTCTGTAAGGGACGCCATTGGGGCGCGGTTCGCCTGGGCTACAAGACCGACTTGGCCGCCTATGGCGCCTCCGATCGCGGCACCGCCGACGAGGCCATGGCCATGGTCGAGCAGGCGGGAGCGCACTATGTCGCCCAAGGCCGCGACAGCCTGTTGGCGGCCGTGGTCGACAAGGCCGGACCGTTCAACCGGAAGGATCTCTACGTCATCGTTCAGGACCGCGACGTCCGGGTTTTGGCCCATGGCCGCAATCCCAATCTGAACGGCGCCGACGGCAACAGTCTGAAGGACGCCAACGGCAAGCAATTCGCCCGCGACATGGTCGTATTGGCGCGCGAGAAGGGGGCGGGGTGGGTGGATTATGTCTGGGCCAACCCGGCCACCAAGGTGCTGGAAAACAAGTCTTGCTACGTCAAGCTTTTCGACGATCTGGTCATGTGCGTCGGCATCTATCGGGTCTGAGCCGCCAGTAGGGCGGCATCACCGCCCAAGGCGGCGGTATTGATGCTGACGCAGTGTTCGGTGGCGTAGCGCGACAGGCTGTTGGGTCCACCGGCCTTCGGCCCCGTTCCCGATAATCCCCGACCACCGAAAGGTTGCGAGCCCACCACGGCGCCGATCATGGATCGGTTGACATAGACATTGCCGACCCGTGTTCGTGCCAAGATATGGTTGATGGTGGCGTCGACGCGGCTGTGAATGCCCAGCGTCAGTCCATAGCCGGTGGCGTTGACGGCATCAATGGCGGCGTCCAATTGATCGCTCCGCCAGGGCGCCACATGAAGGATGGGGCCGAAGACCTCGCTTTCGGGCATGGTCAATTCGGCTATTTCATAGGCACGCGGCGCGAAGAACAGCCCGCCTTCGCCACCCGGCGCCCGCGCCACCAACCGTGCATGCCCGTCCAGCCGTCGCGCATGGGCGTGGAGGCGCTCAATCGCCTCGCCATCGATCACCGGCCCCACATCCGTGGATAGCAGTGCCGGATTTCCCACCACCACTTCCCGCAGGGCGCCCGCCAGCATGGGTTCCAGCTTGACCCAGGCCTCGCGCTGAATCAGCAGGGCGCGCAGCGCCGAGCAGCGCTGTCCGGCGGAGCGGAAGGCGCTTTCCATCACGTCGATCAGCACCTGATCGGGCTGGGCGGAGCTGTCGACGATCATGGCGTTGATGCCGCCGGTCTCGGCGATCAGCGGCACGATGGGGCCATCCTTGGCCGCCAGGGCACGATGGATGCGGCGCGCCGTCGCGGTGGAGCCGGTGAAGGCGACGCCCGCCACGTCGGGATGCTCCACCAGGACAGCCCCCGTGTCCGGCCCACCGATGCAGAGGTGAAGCACATCCCTCGGCACTCCCGCCCGGTACAGCAAACGCACCGCCTCTGCCGCCATGCGCGGAGTCTGCTGCGCCGGTTTGGCCACCACGCAATTGCCGCAGGCCAAGGCGGCGGCAACTTGGCCGGTGAAGATGGCCAAGGGAAAGTTCCATGGCGAGATGCAGACGAAGACACCGCGCCCATGCAGGGTCAGCAGATTCCGCTCGCCCACCGGACCCGGCAATGGGGTGGCGGCGCCCAACAGGCGGCGGGATTCGGCGGCGTAGAAGCGCAGGAAGTCCACCGCTTCGCGGACCTCCGCCAAGGCATCGGTGATGGTCTTGCCCGCCTCGACGATGGCCAGATGCATCAGGGCGGCCCGGTGTTCCTCGAACAGGTCGGCGGCCCGCTCCAGCAGGACGGCGCGCGCATCGGCGCCAATTCCATCCCAGGCGGGAAAGGCCGCCAGGGCCTGGGCGATGGCTTGCGTCGGCGGATCGGAAGCGGGAAGAGGGGGAAGGGGCCGATTGCCGAGGGACTGGTCGAGGGCCATCAGCTCCGCCGGATCGGCCAGATCGAGCCCGGCGGAATTGCGGCGGCCGGGAAACAGATCGCGGGGCAGCGGAATGGCGCCGCCCCTGGGCAGATCGTCCAGCGGGTCGCTCACCAGCCGCTCCACCGGCAGCGAGGCATCGGACAGCCGATTGACGAAGGAGGTGTTGGCGCCGTTTTCCAGCAGACGCCGCACCAGATAGGGCAGCAAATCCTCGTGGCTGCCCACCGGAGCGTAGGTCCGGCAGGAATGCATGGGAACCAGGTGGTGATACAGAGCCTCGCCCATGCCGTGCAGGCGCTGGAACTCCCAATCCTTGCGTTCTCCCGCCATCTCCATCACGGCGGCCATGGTATGGGCGTTGTGGGTGGCGAATTGGGGGTAAAAGGCGTCGGGGGCCGCCAGCAGGTCGGCGGCGCAGGCCAGATAGGAAATGTCGGTGGCGGCCTTGGTGGTGAAGACCGGATAGCCGGACAGGCCGCGCTCCTGCGCCCGCTTGATCTCGCTGTCCCAATAGGCGCCCTTGACGAGGCGCACCATCAGCCTTCGACTGGTCGAGCGCGCCTGGTCGGCCAGCCAGGCGATCAGCACCCGCGCCCGCTTTTGATAGGCCTGCACCGCGAGGCCGAAGCCCTCCCAGCCCGACAGGGCAGGGTCGGCCAGCACGGCGGCGATGATATCCAACGACAGATCAAGCCGGTCGGCTTCCTCCGCATCCACCGTCAACCCGATATTGACGGAGCGGGCGAGGTGGCACAGCTCCAGCAGGCGCGGCGTCAGTTCGGCCAGGACGCGGTCGCGCTGCGCCATCTCGTAGCGCGGATGCAGGGCCGACAGCTTGACCGAAATGCCCGGCCCCAGGAGGGGGCCGCGACCGGCCGAGACGTGGCCGACCCGAGCGATGGCGTCGGCATAGGCCCCGGCGTAGTGCCGCGCCGCGTCTTCCGTGCGGGCCGCCTCGCCCAGCATGTCGAAGGAGTGGCGGTATCCCTTGGCCTCCCAGCCCTCAGCGGTCGCCAAGGCTTCGTCCATGGCGCGGCCCATGACGAACTGACGCCCCAGAACGCCCATGGCGGAGATCAGGGCACGGCGCACCATCGCGTCGCCCAGGCGGCCGACCAGGGACCGAGCGGCGTTGACGGGGCTGTCATGATCGAGGCGAACCAGCCCCGCCCCGAACATCAGCGCCCAGGTGGATGCGTTGACGAAGGCCGAGGGACTATGCCCGAGGTGATCCTCCCAATGGGCCGAGCCGATCTTGTCCTTGATCAGCAAATCCTGGGTGCCGCTGTCGGGAATGCGCAGCAGCGCTTCCGCCAGACACATCAGCGTGACGCCTTCCGGCGTGGAGAGGCGATATTCGGCCAGGAAGCCATCGAGGTCGAGCAGATGCGGATGGTGGTGGCGGGCTGTTTCCGCCAATTCCCGTGCGGTGGACAGGACGCGGGCGCGCTGATCGGCGGTAAGCGGGACCGCCCGCGCCAACACTCTCACCAGGGATGGTTCGTCCGCCGCCTTCATCTGGCGAATGGCGGTCCGTCCCGGATCCCTGGCGAAAGCGGAGGCTAGGATCATTCAACCTCGCGAAAGATGTCCTATTCGGTCTTGCAGGTTTTGAAGCCCAGCAGGGTATAGGCCGGGCACCAGCCCATCAGCGCGGTCAGCAGCGGCACCACGCCGATCCAGGCCCACCACCCGAGCATGCCGGTGGCGGCCAGGACGATCAGCGCGAGGCCGACGACGATACGGGCGATGCGGTCGATGCCGCCGACATTCTTGCTCATGATAGGGCTCTCCTCTTGGGATATGGCGATTGCGTGAGCGCATTAAAGCCATCCCAAGGCGCCTGCGTCCGTGATCAAGTCACAAAGGCCCGGCGACGCCGACCAGGGCTGCATGATTCAGGACTTTCAAGGAACCACGGGACAATTCCACCAAGCCGCGCCGCTCGAAATCCTTGAGTTGGCGACTGACCACCTCGCGGGCGGTGCCCAATTCCACCGCGATTTCCTGATGGGTGGCCTTGATGGCGGTGTCTGCCTCGGCGCGCGATGAAAGCCAACCGGCCAGACGGGCGTCGATGCGACCGAAAGCGACCTCCTCGATCAGCATCAGAAGATCGGAAATGCGCACCGCGAAGGCGGAAAACACGAAATCGCGAAAGGTTTCGGACTTGGCGAGCAGGGATTTGAAGGTGGAAGACGGCAGGATGATCAGGTCCACCGGGGTTTCAGCAATCCCTTCCGCGCCGTAATTCTCGTTGGCGATCAGGCAATTGGTGGTCAGGACGCAGGACTGGCCGCGCTCGACCCGGTAAAGCACGATCTCGCGGCCGCCTTCCGACAGCTTGTGGACGCGGATGGAGCCGTTGACCACCAGGACGTAGTTGGAGCATTCGGCGCCATCGCGGAACATGACGGTTCCGGCCGGGACCGACATGGGCCGGGCGGCTTGGCGGAACGCCCGCGCCGAATCGGAGTCCAAGTTGGCCAGGCCGGGAAAGGCGGCAAGACCATCCTCGGCCATCAGACGGCATCCACCGCGCAGGACAGGTTCAATTCGCCCGCCGTATTGGCGATGGTGGCGAGGCAGGCATCCACCCGCGCCGGGATGGAGACGGAAAAACGGGTGACATAGACGCCTTGTTCCGGGATGCGTTGGGCGTCCATGCGCACGATATTGGCCTGGAACTGGCCGAACACCTCGGACAGTCGCGCGACAAGGCCGGGGCGGTCGCCACCCGAGACCACGATGCGGTGGGTGATGCGCCCCAGCGGGCCGTGGCTGGCATCGAGGCCGAAGGGTTGGACAGAGATGCGGGCACCGCTCAATTCGGGAAGCGCGGCCAGATCGGCCGCCACCTCGGCCGCTTCCGTGTCCTTGGGGATGTCGCAGACCGAGGTGAATTCCGCCCCGGCGCCCAGCATGGCGAAGCTGGTGTCGCCCAGATTGGCGCCGATCTCGAACAGCCGCCCGGCGATGGCCGCCACCAGACCGGTGCGATCGGGACAGAACACGGAAATAAGCACGGTGGACATGGCGGCCTCGTTGTCTGGAACTCTCGGAACGCCATCATGGGCCAGCCGCGCCGGTTTGTTAACCCTGAGAGATGAGTCTATACTCCGCGCCATGAAACGAGGCCTCATCATGGTGGGAATCGCCCTGGGCGCGGCGGCTTTGGCCGGTGGCTGGATATGGCTGCGGGCCAAGTCCAGCGGCATCGACTATACGGATTCGGCCCAGGTGGCGCAGGGAAAGGCGCTTTATCTGACCCATTGCGCCTCCTGCCACGGCGAGCAGTTGCAGGGCGAGCCCGATTGGCAGACCAGGAAGCCCACCGGCGAACTGCCTGCGCCGCCCCATGATTCCAGCGGACATACCTGGCACCACCCGGAACAACAGTTGTTCGCCATCATCAAGCACGGCATGGCGCGTTTCGCGCCGCCGGGTTACAAGACCGCCATGCCGTCCTTCGTCGGCGTGATGACGGATGCGGAGATCCGGTCAGTGCTGGCCTACATTGAATCCACCTGGCCGCCGGAAATCCATCAGCGGCGCGCCGCCCTGGACAAACGCTAGACGGAAGAGGTTCCCTTGGCAGCCAAGATCAAGATCGGCAATTACGGCTATACCTGCCAGCCGCGCTGGGGATTCGGGCGACCCAGCCATCCCCGCCTGACCGAGATCATCTTCCGTCACCGGGCCGAGTATTCCCGCCAGATCGACCGGTTCGTCGAATTGGCCGATCTGTTCGCCGCCATTCCCATGCAGGCCGAGGAAGACGCGCCGACGCCGCGCTGGGTCAATCCCTGGTTCACCGCCCTGGACGCCATCGCGCTCACCGGCATGCTGGTGCGCCACGATCCCCGCCTGATCATCGAGATCGGGTCCGGCAATTCCACCAAATTCGCCAGCCACGCCATCACCACAAGGCGGCTGCGCACCAAGATCGTTTCCATCGACCCGGAACCCAGGGCCGAGGTGGACGCCCTGTGCGACGAGGTGATCCGGGCGCCCGCCGAATTCGTCGACCCGGCGGTGTTCTCCCGTCTGAAACCGGGCGATATCCTGTTCATCGACAGTTCGCACCGCAGCCTGGAAAATTCCGACGTCACCACTTTGTTCCTTGAAGTCCTGCCGGAATTGCCGCCCGGCGTCATCGTCCATGTGCACGATGTCTATCTGCCCTATGACTATCCGCCCCAGTCCGAAGGCCTGATGTATAACGAGCAGTATCTGTTGGCGGCCCTGCTGTTGGGCGAGGGCAAGTGGCTGGAACCGTCCTTCCCCAATTACGCGGTGATCCAGGATCCGCAACTGTCGGCCAAGCTTGATCCCATCTGGCGGGCCTTGGGCACCAATGCCTTTCCTGCGCCGAGCAATTCGTTCTGGCTTAACATCAAGAAGCATCGCTAACGCGTTATATTGTCTGCCTTCTTTCCGGACGCATGGCGTGCCCAGATCTGGTCGTAAGCCTGTTCGAGATCGCGAGCGAACCGGGTGGGATCGAATCCCGGCGCGGTGGGCAGCAGGCTCGACAGTCTTGCGCGAAGCTCCGACAAACACCCCCGGTCACGCCCCAATTGGCTTGCCAGGGCCAGGAATTCATCCGGGGTGTTCATCACCAGCTCGGGCAGCCCGACGGCATGCAGCAGCGACGCCGCCACCCGCGAGGCCAAACGCTCGCCCGCCACGGTGATCAGCGGCACCCCCATGCGCAGCGCGTCGGCGGCGGTGGTGTGGGCGCCGCAGACCAGGGCGTCCAGGAACAGGTCGGCGGCGGGAATGCGGGCCAGATGGTCGGGCCGTGGCAGCATGGGCGCCCAGATCAGGCGGGCGGGGTCGATTCCCGCCGTCTCGGCCGCCTGTTCGAGCCGTGCCTTGGCGGCGGGCGGCGGCGCCAACTGCCACAGCACCGAGCCGGGCACCGCGTTCAGAACTTGCATCCACAGCATGAAGCTGGCGCGGTCCAACTTGCGGTGGCCGTTGAAGGAGCAGAACACCACCGCATCCTCGGGCAGGCCGAGGTTCCGGCGGTCGGGCCGCGCCGTAATCGGGGTCCAGGCCAGATTGGCCTGATAGCTATGGGGCAGGCGGATCAGTTTTTCCGAAAAATGCCCTTCGTGGGAATCGGGCACCAGGATCTTGTCCACGATGGCATAGTCCAGCCAAGGGGCGCCGGAACTGGCGGCGAGACCCAGCCATACCGCCTGGATCGGGGCGGGCCGCAGTGCCGCGATGCCGGGCCGGGCGTGGCGGGTGAACACCGACATGTCCACCAGGATATGGACGCCGTCGGCGGCGATCCTGGCGGCGGCGGCGCGGTCGCCCATGGATGACAGATCGACGAAAGCATCGCAATCGCGGGCCAGTCTGTCTCGCCAGTCCGACCCGTCGTCGGGGCCGACCGAATAGGCCATGGGTCGCACCTTTGCCCGATCGTGGCGGCCGAAGACATCGCCCGCCAGATGCATGGTCGCGTGTTCGCGAAAGTCGGGCGACAGATAGCCCACCACCAGAGGCGGCGGCGCCTTGGCCTGGGGACGGAGGACCGGACGCGGCTGTCCGGGTACCCGGAAGGCGGCTTCGGCCGTGGCGATGCGGCGCAGTTCAGCCCCGGTGAAGGGATAGAAGATGGCGTCCTGGGTGGCGACCGCCAGTTGGCGGCGTTCGGCGGCGGCGGCGAGACCGGCGCGGATCTGGGTGAACAGGGCCTCCTCGGCCTCCCAGTCGGCGGTCTCGCGATAGGCGCGCAGCAGGTGGCCCTTGGGCGGCGCCAGATTGGGATCGATGCCAAGGGCCTGCTTCAATCTTTCGATGGCCTCGTCGTGGCGGCCCAGGCGCAACAGGGTCTGGCCCAGCATGGCCTGAAGCTCGGCCACCTTGGGATGCAGGCGGACGGCGATTTCCAGGGCGGGCAGGGCGGTCTCGGGCTGCCCGGCGGCCAGCAGCTGGCAGAGATTGAGATGTCCGCCCACCACGCCGGGCGCCACTTGGGTGAGGCGTTGGAAGGCGCCAGCGGCCTCGGCCGTGCGATTGAGGACGCGGTAGGCATTGCCCAGCGCCAGCAGGCTTTCGGCGTCGTTTCCGGCGGCAAGACTCTCCAGGATGGGCAAGGCCTCGTCGGGACGGTCCAACGCCAAAAGCCCCTTGGCCTTGCTGAACAGCGACGGCTGATGGCGCGGATCGGTCGCCAGTATTCGGTCGAGATGGGGCAGCGCCTCGGCGTGGCGGCCCGCCATCAGCATGAACAGCGCCAGATTGTAGCGGATGGCCACCGAGGACGGCGCCGCCTTGACCAGACCCTCCAGGATGGCGATGGCGGGCTTCAGCTTGCCTGCCTGGGCCAGCTTGATCGCCTTCGCCATGTCTTGATCGGTGTTCATCCCGCCTTTGTCGCCGAGGCCAGGGGTTGTTTCAAGGCGGAAACACATGGGAGGGTCTGGGAATCACCCGCCAGGCGTTTGATCTCTTCTCGAACCAATGATGGCGGATGGTGTGGAAGATGTCGCCGCTCCAGCCCTGAATGCCCACTTCCATGTGGTCACCGTCCAGCCGCACCAGGCAATAGCCGTTGGAATCCTCGCGCAATCGGGTGGAGCAGGCGGTGGTGGCCTGGACCAGCACCAGGGAATGTCCGTGGGGGCCGTTGATCAGCTCCACATGGGCGTGGTGGACATGGCCGGTCAGCACCAGATCGATGCCGTGATCCAGCAAGGCTTCATAGGGATGGCCGCTGGCGGCGGTGGCGGGCGGGTGGTGCATGAACACCACGCGGGAGGCCTCGGCGGGCGCCTGGTCCAGCGTCGTCTCCAGATGCTCCAGATGGGCATCCTTCAGCGCGCCGGATTTCCAGCGCAGGCTCCGCGTGCTGTCCAGGCCGATGGCCACCACCTCGTCGTCGCTCCACACAGGCATCTCGTCATGGCCGGGCAGGTTGCGGTGAAACTTGGCGCGCGGCCGGAAGATGCGCGCCAGCGGCCGGTAAAGCGGGTAGAGATCGTGGTTGCCCGGAACCACCAGGGACGGCGCCGGAACGTGGGCGAGAAAGGCCCTTGCCTCGGCGAATTGGTGGGATCTGGCCCGCTGGGTCAGGTCGCCTGAAATGATCACCAGATCGGGCCGGTGCCGGTGCAGATCGTTGAGCAGGGCATTGACCACCTTGGCATCGGTGCGGCCGAAATGAAGATCCGAGAGATGGGCGATGGTTTTCATGCCGGGGTTCCGCCCTTCGGCATCAGCACCCTCAACGCTTTGGGCCGCGCCTTGAACACCAGGGGCGAGGCCATCACCGTCACTTCGCCGTCCAATGACACCATCATGCGGTGCTTTTCGCTGGTGACGCGGACTTCCTTGGCGATGAAGGTCTGGATGCGGCGGCTGCCCCGCCAATGGCCGAGAACGGTTTCGGCCATCAGCCACAGCAGCGACAGCCGAGTGCTGCAGGCGGCCACATGGATGACCAGGGTGCCGGCATCCAGGGATTCGCGGGACAACGGCGGCGTCTCGTCGCGCCAAGGATTGTTGGTGATGAACAGCATGGGAGTGGTGACCGCCCTTGGACCGTCCTTGAGGTCCAGCACCACGTCGACCATGGGATAGCGGCGCAAGGCGCGGAGCGCGGCCAATGCCATGGCCCGCCATTTGCGCATGCCGTCCCGTTGCAGGTGGTCCCGGCGGCGCACGAACCAGGGGTGCATGCCCAGCGAGGCCCAGATGGCGAAGGGCAGGCCGTTGACCTCGGCGAGGTCGATCTCGGTGGCGGAGAAGTCGAGACATCGGGCCGCCTCGATGGGATCGGCGGGCAGGCCCAGATCGCGGGCGAACAGATTCAGGGTTCCCATGGGCAGGATGCCGAGCGGCTTGTCGCGACCCAATCCCGCCACCACGGCGGTCAGGATGGTGCCATCGCCGCCACCGACCACCACGGCGTCCAGATCCTGGCGGCTGGCCAGAACCGAGAGGGTACGGGCAAGGAGGCGGCGGCCGACCAGATGGGTTTCCGTTTGATGGCCCGATTGGCAAAGGGCGTCGGCGACGGCGGTTGCCGTGGCCTCGGGCGATGCGGCGCGGAAACGACCGGACGAGCGATTGATGACGAGGGCGAGGCGCATGGCATGACAGCAGCGCGGAATGGCCGCCGCTGTCAAGGACGAGTCAATCCTTGGACGGAAAGACCGGCAGGGTGAAGGAAAAGGTCGAGCCCTGCCCGATATCGGACTGGACCCAGATGCGGCCGCCATGGCGCTCGACGATGCGTTTGCACAGGGCCAGGCCGATGCCGGTGCCCTCGTAGCTTTGGGCGCCGTGCAGTCGCTGGAACATCACGAAGATCTTGTCCTTGTACTCGGGATCGATACCGATCCCGTTATCGGCGACGCTGATGACCCAATCCTTTCCGTCCACGACGGCATTGATACGGATTTTCGGCGACTGTCCTGCCTTGTGATATTTGATGGAATTGGCGATCAGGTTTTCGAACAGGCAAACCATCTGGCGCCGGTCGGCCTCGACCATGGGCAATGGAACCGCATCCACCGTGGCGCCGCTATCCGAAATGGTTTGCTTCATATTGGTCAGGGTTTGGGTCAGAACCTCGTCGAGCGCGGTGGGCGCCAGCGGTTCACCTTGTACCGTCACCCGGGAATAGGCCAGCACGTCCTGGATTTGGTCGTGCATGCGCTTGGCGCCGTTGACGATGAAGGTCATGTATTCCTCGGACTGGACGTCCAAGATATCGCGGCAATGCTGTTGCAGCAGTTGGACGAAGCTGGTCACCGTGCGCAGCGGCTCTTGCAGGTCATGGGAGGCGATATAGGCGAATTGCTCCAGATCGGAGTTGGATGCCGCCAATTGTCGCGCTTTTCGCTCGCTTTCCACCTGCAATTCCGTCAGGTGGCGGGTGCGGTCGGCCACCTGGCTTTCCAGCACGGCGGCTTGTTCCAAGAGACGCGCCGCCAGAACGGCCCGGAGATGCTCGCGCCGGTCCGACAGGGTGGCCAGCCAATACAGCGCGATCGCCAGGATGAGCACCGCAGCGGCAAGCGAGGACGTCTCCGTCCTGAACTTGGCATATGCGGTGTGTTCCGTGATGCCGACCGTGGCCACCAACGGATAATTGCCCAGGGTCCGGTAGCCGACGATCTTGGCATTGCCGTCCGCCACCGACACGAAGCGGGCGACCCCGGATGGCGCATTGGCAAGGTACTTGGTGAACAGCTGGCTGGCCGCGACCGAGCGACCGAACGAGCCGTATTGATCGGGCAGACGTGCCAGGAAGATGCCGTCGCGGCGGATCACGGAAATTCCGCCGCCGTCCTCGATCAGGAGGGATTCCATCGACTTGACCAGATAGAGCGGATCAATTCCGACGGCGACCATTCCCTTGAACTGGCCTCTGGCGTCGACGATTGCTCGCGACAACGGGATGATCTGGCGGCCGTCCAGCCGGTCGGTGATGGGATCGCCGATAATCAGCTTATCGGCGCCATGACCGGCCCGATGGGCGCGGAAATGCTGGCGGTCGGCAACGTCGATGGCGGTTCCCACCAAGCCGGTGGCGGACAGTCCCGGACCGGCGGTAAGGCCATCATGTCTCGCCACGATCAGATTGCGGGCCTCGGGAAAGGCGACAAGGCGGCTTTGAAACCAATTCAGCAAGGCGGGCTCGGGCCAGCGGTCCGGATCAATGCGCTGGCTTGCTTCCGCCAGCAGATTGTCGATGCTGCGAAAACTGGCCTCGGTCTGAAATTCCAGCGTCTTGGTCAGGGTGGCGACCAGAGCCTCGGCGGCGGCGTCATCGTCCTTCCAGCTTATCCATGTATGCCAAGCGGCCAGGACGATCATGAGCGCGATCAGGGCAAGGCTCGCCCTGCGGGCGGTGGTGCGCTCTCGCGGCAATTGGGCGATCGGTTGCTGACGTGGATCGGAAGGCAAGGCGGGGGGAGCTCCGGACGGCACCATACCGGGGTACCATGTTTGACGGCGAAATCAACCATTATCCCGGTTCTGGAAAGCTTGTTCAGCCCGAGCGCAAGGTGCGCACCGCGGCGTCGCGTTCGAATAGATAGAGCAGGATGCGCAGGGCTTCACCTCGCCGTCCCTTCAGATCGGGATCACGATCCAAGATTAGTCTTGCGTCGTCGCGGGCGGCGGCCAGCAGTTCGCCGTGCAGGGAAAGGTCCGCCAGGCGGAATTCGGGCAGGCCGCTTTGGCGGGTGCCCAGCATCTCGCCGCCGCCGCGCAGCCGCAGGTCTTCCTCGGCGATCCTGAAACCGTCCTCGGTGGCGCGCATGATCTCGAGACGCGCCTTGGCCACCTCGCCCAAGGGATGGCCGTAGAGCAGCAGGCAGCGCGACGCCTTGTCGCCGCGACCCACCCGCCCGCGCAACTGATGCAACTGGGCGAGTCCGAAGCGCTCGGCGTGCTCGATGACCATGACGGTGGCCTCTGGCACATCGACGCCCACCTCGATGACGGTGGTGGCGACCAGGATCTGGAATTCTCCGGCGGCGAATTTCTCCATCACCGCGTCCTTGGCGGTGGGCTTCATGCGGCCGTGGACAAGGCCGACCCGCTCGCCGAACTGCTGGGACAGGTCGCGGTGGCGTTCCTCGGCGGCGGCGAGGTCCGAGGTCTCCGATTCCTCCACCAGGGGACAGACCCAATAGACGCGGGCGCCGCCGTCAACAGCGCGCCCCACGGCGGCGGCCACCTCGTCGAGGCGGGCCAGCGGCACGACGCGGGTATCCACCGGCTGGCGGCCGGGCGGCTTCTCGTCCAGGCGGGAAACGTCCATGTCGCCATAGGCGGTCAGCAGCAAGGTGCGGGGAATGGGGGTGGCGGTCATCACCAGCATGTCCACCGCGACGCCCTTGGCCGCCAGTTCCAGGCGCTGATGCACCCCGAAGCGGTGCTGTTCGTCGATCACCGCCAGGGCGAGATCCTTGAAGGCGACATCCTCCTGGAACAGGGCATGGGTGCCCAGCAGGAGATCGACCTCGCCCGCCGCCAGGGCCTGGAGAATGCGCTCGCGGGGTTTGCCCTTGTCGCGGCCGGTCAGCAGGGCGAGGCGGATGCCGGCCGCCTCGGCCAGGGGCGAGATGGTGGCGAAGTGCTGGCGGGCCAGGATTTCGGTGGGCGCCATCATGGCGGCCTGGGCGCCGGTCTCCACCGCCGTCAGCATGGCCAGCAAGGCGACGACGGTCTTGCCGCTGCCCACATCGCCTTGGAGCAGCCGCAGCATGCGGGATTCGGTGGCCATGTCGGCGTCGATCTCGGCCAGCGAGCGGCTCTGGGCGCCGGTCAGGGTGAAGGGCAGGGCGCCCAGCGCCTTGGCCCGCAGATGCCCATCTCCGACCAGGGCGCGACCTTTCAGGCGGCGCATCTGGGCGCGCACCATGGCGAGGGCCAGCTGATTGGCCAGCAATTCGTCGAAGGCGAGGCGGCGGCGGGCAGGCGTGTCCTGGGTGGCGGCCCATTCGTCGACGGGACTGTGCAGGCTGTCCAGGGCTTGGTGCCAACTGGGCCAGTTCTGGCGGTCCAGCCAGGCGGCGTCCTGCCATTCCGGCAAGTCCGGTGCCTTGGCCAGCGCCGCCCTGATGGATTTGGTCACCAGCCGCCCGGTCAGCCCGGCGGTCAGGGGATAGACCGGCTCCACCGTCATCACCTCGGCCAATTGTTCCACCGGCACGATGTGGTCGGGATGGGTGATCTGGATCTCGTTGTTGAAATGCTCCACCACGCCGCTGATCACGCGGGTCTCGCCCACCGGCAACTGCTTGCGCAGCCAGTCCTCGCGGCCGTGGAAGAACACCAGATGGAGAAAGCCAGTCTCGTCCGACAGCCGCACCCGATAGGGCCGCTTGGGGCTGTCGGAGGGGTAATGGGCATCCACCTCGACCACCAGTGTCGCCACCTTGCCGTCGGGAGCATCGGCGACCTTGGGGCAGTAACGGCGGTCGATGACGCCTGACGGCAGGTGCCACAGCAGGTCCACTACCTTGGCCCCGGCCAGCTTTTCGTAGAGCGGCGCCATGCGCGGTCCTACCCCCGGCAAGGCGGTGACCGGCGCGAACAACGGATTCAGGCAATCTGGACGCATGGGAAAGGCTGACAGGAGGGAAACGAGGGGCTATATCCTAAGCCTCTCCGAAACGGACGCAATGGCCTATGGACAGCTCTCACTTCAAGCGCGTGATGCATCGGGCCCATTACATGGGCTCCAATGAGAACGACATCCTGTTCGGCGGCTTCGCCGAGCGCTATCTCGCCACCCTGACGCCCGAGCAATTGGGCCGCTTCGAGGCCTTGCTGGCCGAGAACGACACCGACCTGTTCAATTGGGTCACCGGCAAGCAGGACGTGCCGCCCCAGTGGGACGACGAGGTCATGGCCATGATCAAGTCCTTCGTCCAGACGGAAGCCGCACGCCGTTGAGCGAACTGAAGACCCTTCTCTCCCAGCCGGGACGCATCACCGTCGCCGGATCGCCGGAGGGGCGCGACGCGCTGCTGGCCGCCGATCTGGCGCGGGAAAGCGGCGACCTGCTGTTCGTCGCCCGCGATGACGGCCGCATGGCGCGCATGGCCGAGGCGGTGGCCTTCTTCGCCCCCGACCTGGACATCATCGAGTTTCCCGCCTGGGACTGCGTGCCCTATGACCGGGTGTCGCCCAATGTGGATGTGGTGGCGCGCCGGGTGGATGCCCTGGCCCGGCTGGCGGACGGCGGCCGAAATGGTCCCCGGCTGGTGCTGACCACCGTCGCCGCCCTGGCCCAGCGGGTGCCGCCGCGCGAGGCCTTGGCGCGGGCCACCCTGACCGCCAAGGCGGGGGCGCGGCTGTCCATCGAGAAGCTGGTGGCCTTCCTGGGCGCCAGCGGCTATGTGCGGGCCGACACGGTGATGGAGCCGGGTGAATTCGCGGTGCGCGGCGGCATCGTCGATCTGTTCCCGCCCGGCGCCGCCGAGCCCATGCGGCTCGACTTCTTCGGCGACGAGATCGAAGCGGTGCGCAGCTTCGACCCCATGACCCAACGGACCACCGGCAAGGTGGAGGGCTTCGCCTGCCGTCCGGTCAGCGAGGTCGGGCTCGACGAGGCCTCGGTGGCGCATTTCCGCGCCGCCTATCGCGAGATGTTCGGCGCCGTCCAAGGCTCTGATCCGCTGTACGAGAGCATTTCGGCGGGGATCAAGTTCACCGGCATGGAGCATTGGCTGCCGTTGTTCCATGACGGGCTCGACACCTTGTTCGCCTATCTGCCCGAGGCAGCGGTCATTCTGGATCATCAGACCGACGAGGCTCTGACCGCCCGTCATGCCGTGGTGCTGGAATACTACGACGCCCGCGTCTCCATGACCGGGTCCGGTCTGGCCGAGTCCGGCATGGTCTATCACCCGGTGGCGCCGCCAAAGCTCTATCTGGAACGTGACGAATGGGACCGCCTGCTGGCGGTGCGCCCGGTGGCGCAACTGTCGCCGTTCGACAAGGTGGACGGTGTCAGCCGGGCGGTTGACGCCGGAGGCCGGTTGGGCCGCGACTTCTCCGACATCCGGGCGCGGCCGGGGGTGAATCTCTACGACGCCCTGCGCGAGCATGCGGAGGCCGAGACCAAGGCGGGGCGCCGGGTGGTGGTGGCCGCCTGGACCAATGGCTCGCGGGATCGCCTCGCCGGGCTGATGAAGGATCACAAGCTCAAGGGCGTCGAGACGCCGGAGACCTGGGCCGAGGTCCAGACCCTGCCCAAGGGGGCGGTGGCGCTGGTGGTGCTGGGGCTCGACCACGGCTTCGTCGCGCCCGATCTGGCGGTGATCACCGAGCAGGACATCCTGGGCGACCGGCTGGCGCGCCCTGCCCGCAAGAAGAAGAAAGGCGCCCAGTTCATCGCCGAGGCCTCCGCCCTGTCGGAAGGCGATCTGGTGGTGCATGTGGAGCACGGCATCGGCCGTTACGACGGCTTGGTGACGCTCCAGGTGGGCGGCGCCCCCCATGACTGCCTGCGGGTGATCTATGACGGCGGCGACAAGCTGTTCGTGCCGGTGGAGAATATCGACGTCCTGACCCGTTTCGGCTCGGAGCAGTCGGGAGTGTCGCTGGACAAGCTGGGCGGAGCGGCGTGGCAGGCCCGAAAGGCCAAGCTGAAGAAGCGCATCCGCGACATCGCCGACCAGTTGATCGGCATCGCCGCCCAGCGCCAGTTGCGCCAGGGCGAGACGCTGGTCCCGGCGGAAGGCCTCTACGACGAATTCTGCGCCCGCTTCCCCTGGGCCGAGACCGATGACCAACTGCGCGCCATCGAGGACTGCATCGCCGATCTGGGCTCGGGGCGGCCCATGGACCGGCTGATCTGCGGCGATGTGGGCTTCGGCAAGACCGAAGTCGCCCTGCGGGCCGCCTTCGTCGCCGCCCTGCAAGGCTTGCAGGTGGCGGTGGTGGTGCCGACGACGCTGCTGTCGCGCCAGCATTTCCGCACCTTCACCGAGCGGTTCAAGGGCCTGCCGGTGCGGGTCGAGCAGTTGTCTCGCCTTGTAACGGCGAAGCATGCCTCCGAGGTCAAGGCGGGCGTCGCCGATGGCTCGGTGGACATCGTGGTTGGTACCCACGCCGTGCTGGCCAAGGGGATGAGCTTCAAGCGCCTCGGCCTCCTGATCATCGACGAGGAGCAGCATTTCGGCGTCGCCCATAAGGAGCGGCTGAAACAGCTGAAATCCGATGTCCATGTGCTGACGCTTACCGCCACCCCCATTCCCCGCACGCTGCAAATGGCGTTGTCCGGCGTCAAGGAGATGAGCGTCATCGCCACGCCGCCGGTGGATCGCCTTGCGGTGCGCACCTTCGTGATGCCCTATGACCCGGTGGTCTTGCGGGAATCCATCCTGCGCGAGCGCTATCGCGGCGGACAGGTGTTCTATGTCTGTCCGCGTCTGGCCGATATCGACCGGGTGGCGGAACGGCTGGCCAAGCTGGTGCCCGAGGTCAAGACCGCCGTCGCCCATGGCAGGCTGGCGCCCGCCGATCTGGAAGAGGTGATGGTGGCCTTCGGCGACAAGCAGTACGACGTGCTGCTGTCCACCAACATCATCGAATCCGGCCTGGACATGCCCAGCGTCAACACCCTGATCATTCATCGCGCCGACATGTTCGGCCTGGGGCAGCTCTATCAGCTGCGCGGTCGGGTCGGGCGCGGCAAGACACGGGGCTACGCCTATTTCACCCTTCCCAACGACAAGCTGCTGTCCAAGGCGGCGGAAAAGCGCCTTCAGGTCATGCAGGCGCTGGATACGCTGGGGGCGGGGTTCCAGCTGGCCAGCCACGATCTCGATATCCGTGGCGCGGGCAATCTGTTGGGCGAGGAGCAGTCGGGCCATATCCGCGAGGTGGGTATCGAGCTGTACCAGCAATTGCTGGAAGAAGCCGTCGCCGCCGCCAAGGGGGGCGCGGGCGTCGAGGCGACGGAGGAATGGTCGCCGCAGATCACCATCGGAACGCCGGTGCTGATCCCCGAGACCTATGTGGCCGATCTGTCGGTGCGCCTGGGACTCTATCGCCGCATCGCCGCCCTGGACGATCAGGCCGAGATCGAAGCCCTGGCCGCCGAGATGATCGACCGGTTCGGCAAGTTGCCAGTCGAGGTTCAGAACCTTCTGGAAGTCGTTGCGATCAAAGCACTTTGTAAACAGGCTGGTATCGAGAAAGTGGATTCCGGCCCCAAGGGCGCGGTGGTCACCTTCCGGGGCAATGTCTTCGCCAATCCGGTCGGCCTGGTGCAGTTCATCAGCCGGGCAGGGGGCTCGTGCAAGCTGCGGCCGGACCACAAGCTGGTGTTCCTGCGCGCCTGGGAAGACCCCAAGCAGAGGGTTGTCGGCTTGCGGAACGTGGTCGGCAAAATGGCGGAATTGGCTTTGGCCTGAAAAAGGAGTATAGCCGCAGGCCTGTTTTCTTAGGAACCACCATGAAATACCCTCAGCCTCCCTCGGTCGTGTCCCTCGACGAAATCCTTCCCGACGAGCCCCTGTTGATGATGGGGGCCGGTCCGGTGCCGATTCCGGCCAAGGTGGCTTTCGCCAATTCCCTGGTCATCAATCACCTGGGCGACACCATGAACCGGGTGGTGGAGCAGGTGAAGACCATGGGCCGCTACGTCTTCCAGACCGAATCCGGCCATGTGATGGGCGTCGCCGGTCCGGCCTCGGCCGCCATGGAAATGGCCATCGCCAATCTGGTGGAGCCGGGCGCCAAGGTGCTGTCCATTTGCAACGGGCTGTTCAGTTCGCGACTGGCCGAGATGGCCGGGCGCGTGGGCGGCGAGGTGATCCGCTTCGATGTGGCCGAGAAGCAGAGCGCCAGCCCCGCCCAGGTGGAAGCGCTCCTCAAGGCGGGCGGCTTCAGCGTGCTGACCGTGGTCCAGGGCGAGACCTCCAATACGGTGTGGAACCGCGATCTGGTGGAGATCTGTCGGCTGGGCAAGCAATACGGCTGTCTCAACATCGTCGATGCCGTCTGCACCCTGTCCACCATGGAAATGGAAATGGACGGATGGGGCGTCGATGCCATCATCACCGGTGGCCAGAAAGGCCTGTCCTCCATTCCCGGCGTGTCGCTGATCGCTTTTTCCGAGGATGCGTGGCGCCATATCGAGAAGCGCAACGCCCCCATGGCCCATTGGTGCCTGGACGCCCGGCTGGCCGATAATTTCTGGAACAAGCACGCCTATCACTACACGGCGCCGGTCTCGGGCATCCTGGCCCTGCACGAGGCGCTGCGGCTGATCTGCGACGAGACCCTGCCCAACCGCTTCCGCCGCCATGCCGTCTGTTCGGCGGCCCTGCAGGGCGGCATCGAGGCCATGGGCCTGGACCTGCTGATCCCGGCCGCGTCGCGCCTGCCCTCGGTGGTCGGCATCACTGTTCCCGACGGCGTTTCCGCCGATAAGGTCCGCCATGTGATGAGCCAGGTCCACAAGGTGGAGATCTCCGGCGCCTTCGGTCTCAACATCCTGCGCATCGGCCAGATGGGCGAGCAAAGTCGCACCCACAACCTGTTCCGCACCCTGCACGCGCTCGGCACCTCCATGCGCGTCTCGGGCGGCAAGGTGGACCTTCCGGCCGGCATGGCGGAGCTGGAGCGGGTTCTGGCGCGGGGGTAGGACCATGCGGCCGGGACGGCCGCACTCCATAAATCGAGACGGCCGGGACGGCCGCGCGCTCCATAAATCAAGGAGCGCGGGCGTCTCGCCCGCTTCCGGTATTCAGAAAATCGGCTTGTCGCCAAAGACCAGACTGATATCGCCCGGCAGGATGGCCCGGTCGCGGCCCGACCGCTTGGCCTCGTACATGCGCTGATCGGCCAGCTCGATCAATTGCGGCCAATCATGGGCGTTGTCGTCGCCCCGTTCGGCGACGCCGATGGAGGCGGTCAAGGGCGCGCCGTCGGGGCGGACGCCGAAACCGGCCGCGCGCAGGCGCTCTATGGTGATCTTGGCGCCTTCGGTGTTGGTGTCGGTCAGGATGGCGACGAATTCCTCGCCGCCCCAGCGCACCAGCACATCGCCGCGCCGCAAGCCTTCCCGCAGCTTGTCGGCCAGATTGCGAAGCGCCTTGTCGCCTTCCTCGTGACCGAAGGTGTCATTGATGGACTTGAACTTGTCCAGGTCGAAGAAGGCCACCGACAAGGCGGTGTTGCGCATGGCGGCAAGCCTGAACTGCAAGTCCAGCGCCTCGCCGCCGGACCGCCGTGTATAGGCGCCGGTCAGCGGATCAATCATGGCGCGGTTCACCAGGGCGGTGATGTAGTGCAACTGGCTCATACCGGAGAACATGGCCACGCCCATCACCAGCACCATCAGCCATATCATGGGGCCATGCTGGTCAAGCGACAGCGTTTCGCCGCCCATGACGAGGCCGAGGACCGCGAAAAAGAAAGCCGGGGCCGAGAACACCAGAACCTCGAAGGCGGTCAGCGGGAAGATGGCCAGACCGGCCAGCACGATATTGGGCATCAGGGCATAAAGCTTGGTGACCAGCAGGGCGGTGCCGGTGACATGCAGGGCGGCGGTGATCTCGATGGACAGAATGTAGAAGACCGGCGGCACCAGCAGCATGGCCATCAGCATGGCGTCGGCCTGGAGGCGGGTCTTGGTCATCTGCCACGGCCATGACAGCAGGAAGAAGATGATGCCCGAGCCCAAGCGCAAGGTGGTCATCATGGCCCATTCGGGCCAGGGAAAGACGAACCAGTCGATGATCGACCACAGCGGCACCATCACCGCGAAAATGGCGGCCACCAATTGAATGCGGGAAATGATCACCGAGGCGGCATGGCGGCGGATATGGGGCGAGTGGCGCAACGGCACCAGCAGGTCGAAGAACTGCCCCCAGGTGATCTTGATGGGGGCGAACAGATGGGAGGCGAAGGAGCGCCAGCCCTTAGGCTGGTCCTGGTCATCGGAGATGATGTCCGGTTGTATTTGTCCGAGTTGGTTCATCGCCGAGCTCCATCGATCCGAGACCGACCATGTTAGTCCGCCCCCAATGACCGGGAAAAATAGTAAAATTACCAATTTTTTACAATGGATATTGCCCGGTTCCGAAATTAGAACAGTCCTAGATTATCGGACTATCAATCCTTTGGCTTATGTAACTGGTCTGGTCCTACCAAATTTGACCTAACTCAAATTGGGCTGTATGTTCAGCGATTCGATTGCCTGAGTGCCAACCGATGAACAGAGTGACCGCCGATATGCCGCCCAAACCGCTTTCCGTCATCCATCAGGGATTGGCGGAACGGCTTCTCTCCATTCATGGCGATATCAAGGACGACGACGGGCTGGCGGCGCTCAGCCGGGTCGCCATCGCCCTGTATGACGAACGCACCGACATCCTGAAGACCTTCATTCATTCCAGCGAAGGCATCAGCCCGCTGGATCATTCCTCGGCCACCCTGGCGAATCTCCCAACCTTGAAGCATCTCGCGGAGACCGGCGAGCGCCGGGTCATCAACGATCTGGAGGCGGTGGCCGCCACCGGGCAAGAGCACGCGGCTCGGCTGGTGTCGTTCGGCTACCGCGCCAGTTTCACCCTGCCCATCCGCTCCAAGGATTGGTTCTTCGGATTCCTCTTCCTCAATTCCATGGAGAAGGATTTTTTCACGCCACAGGTGGTGCACCGGCTGCGGCCCTATGCGGAGCTGATCGCCCAAGTGGTGATGCGCGAGTTGGATCTGGTGCGCATGATGCAGTCGGCGGTTCGGATCATCCGGCAGGTCTCAACGGTGCGCGACGAGGAAACCGGCGCCCATCTGGCGCGCATGGCGCGCTACGCCCGGCTGATCGCCATCAAGCTGGCCGATCGCCATCAATTGTCCGACGAGTTCATCGAATATCTCTTCCAATTCACGCCTTTGCACGATGTGGGGAAGATCTCGGTTCCCGATAACATCTTGTTCAAGCCGGGCAAGCTCGATCCCCACGAATACGAGATCATGAAGGGCCATGTGGGCAGGGGGCTCGAAATCATCGACCTCATGGCCGATGATTTCGGCATGCAGTCCATGGCCTATTTCAGCGTCTTGCGGAACGTCATCGCCTATCACCACGAGGCGCTTGACGGCAGCGGCTATCCCCATGGGCTGCGAGGCCGCGAAATCCCGTTGGAAGCCCGCATCGCCGCTGTGGCCGACGTGTTCGACGCCTTGACCTCCGACCGGCCGTATAAGAAGGCTTGGAGCAATCAGGCCGCCATCGACCTGTTGGTGGACCAATCGGGCACCAAGTTCGATCCCGATTGCGTCGCCGCCCTGATTCAATGTGAGGCCGAGATCGCCGAGATCCAGTCCCGCTTCGAGGAAACGGTGTTCGATTGAGGCTGCTGCTCGTCTTCCTGATGCTTGCCGTCGCGGGCAATCAATCCCTGGCCGCCGAAGTCATCGGGGGACCGGCGGCGGGCTGTCTGCGGGGGGGGCAGGCGCTGGCGTTGGATAGCGCCGATTATCAGGTTCTGCGGCAATCGCGGCAGCGGTTTTGGGGGCATCCCGCCACCGTGCGGCTGGTTCAATCCCTGGCGGCCGCCAATGCGGCGGACGGGCAGGGGACGCTGCTGATCGCCGACATGGCCCAGGCCAGGGGCGGCCCCATGCCGTCTGGCCATGCCAGCCACCAGAACGGCCTTGACGTGGATATCTGGTTCCGGCTGGCGGCGCGGCCGCTGGCCAAGGCGGATTTGGACGCTCCAAGGCCGTTACCCATGGTGCGGGTCGGCGGCGTTACCGAGCATTGGAGCGAGGCGCAGGCGCGTCTGCTGGAACGGGCCGCCCGGACGCCCGAGGTGGACCGCATCTTCGTCAACCCGGTGATCAAGCAGGCCATGTGCCGACGGGCCAAGGACGGCGAGCGCGATTGGCTGGGCAAGCTGCGGCCCTGGTGGGGCCATGATGAACATTTCCACGTTCGCATGGTTTGTCCCGCCGACAGTCCCGACTGCGAGGGCCAGAAGCCGTTTCCCGAAGGCGACGGCTGCGGCGCCGAGCTTGACTCCTGGATGGCCAAGCCCACATTCCCGGCACCGCCGGAACGTCCCCATGTCCAGGTCCGGCCCATGCCTGAGGCCTGTGTCGCGCTTCTTGGGACGAAACCGTAACTTCGCTTGCAAATTCGCGCGCAAAGGCGTAAGAACCCGCCACCAATCCACACGCGGGATCGCGGCGGCGGCATGTCTGTGTCGTCTGTTCGCTCCGGTGTCAGGCCCAGCCTGACGACTCCCGCGGAGGTTCAACCGGAGAAGCAAAGGATTTTTCCGATGGCTCTGCCCACGTTCTCTATGCGTCAGCTCGTCGAAGCCGGCGTCCATTTCGGTCACAACACCCGCCGCTGGAACCCGAAGATGTCGTCGTACCTCTTCGGCATCCGCAATGGCATCCACATCATCGACCTGCAGCAGAGCGTGCCCATGCTGCACCGTGCCATGCAGGCCGTGCGCGACGTGACCGCAGGCGGCGGCCGCGTTCTGTTCGTCGGCACCAAGCATCAGGCGTCGTCCATCGTTGCCGAAAGCGCTCGCCGTTGCGGCCAGTACTTCGTCAACCACCGCTGGCTCGGCGGCATGCTGACCAACTGGAAGACCATCTCCAACTCCATCAAGCGGCTGCGCGAGCTGGACGAGCAGCTGCTCTCCGGCGCCCTGGCCGGCCTGACCAAGAAGGAACAGCTGGTCCTGCAGCGCGAGCGCGACAAGCTCGAGCGCGCCCTGGGCGGCATCAAGGAGATGGGCGGCCTGCCCGACATCCTGTTCATCATCGACACCAACAAGGAACAGCTGGCGGTTCAGGAAGCCAACAAGCTGGGCATTCCGGTGGTGGCGATCATCGACTCCAATTCCGATCCGGCCGGCATCACCTATCCGGTGCCCGGCAATGACGACGCCATCCGCGCCATCCAGACCTATTGCGATCTGATGGCCGGCTCCGTGCTGGACGGCATCTCCGCCGAGATCACCCGCAGCGGCGGCGACGTCGGCGCGGCCGCCGAAGCCCCGGTCGAGCAGATCCCCGAGGTTGTCGAGGCCGCCGCCGAAGAGGCACCCGCCGCTTCGGTCTAAGCCGTTCTTGTGAAGAAGAATGGCGGCGACACACCATCGCCGCCATTCACTTGATTGCCCCTCGCCGGGCGCGCCCGTTCGGGCGCTTGGCCGCCGCCTCGATGGCGGCTACAAACCGGCGAACGAGGCGTTCACCGGTTTGACAATACCACTGTTTCCAAGGGCTCGACACGCGAGCCCAAGTCCGAGAGAGGAAGACCAATGGCCGAGATTACCGCTTCGCTGGTCAAGGAACTGCGCGAGAAGACTGGCGCAGGCATGATGGATTGCAAGAAGGCGCTGGGCGAGACCGCTGGCGACATCGAAGCCGCCATCGACTGGCTGCGCACCAAGGGCCTTGCCGCCGCCGCCAAGAAGGCCGGCCGCGTCGCCGCCGAGGGTCTGGTGGCCGTCGCCACCGCAGGCACCAAGGGTGTCGCCGTCGAAGTCAATGCCGAGACCGATTTCGTCGCCCGCAACGAGCAGTTCCAGGGCTTCGTCGCCGCCGTCGCCACCGTGGCGCTGACCAAGGGCAGCGATGCCGAGGCCATCAAATCCGCCGAATGCCCCGGCGCGGGCAAGTCGGTGGCCGACCAGCTGACCGCCCTGATCGCCACCATCGGCGAGAACATGAACTTCCGCCGCGCCGTTCGCCTGGAAGTGCCCAACGGCGTCGTCGCCTCCTATGTCCACTCGTCCATCGCGGCGGGCCTGGGCAAGATCGGCTGCCTGGTGGCGCTGGAATCCACCGGCGATCAGGCCCGTCTGGCCGAACTGGGCAAGCAGATCGCCATGCATGTGGCGGCCGCCAATCCGCTGTTCCTTAATCCCACCCAGGTGGACACCGCCGCCCTGGAGCGCGAGAAGGCCGTTCTGACCGAGCAGGCCCAGGCTTCCGGCAAGCCCCCCGCCGTCATCGAGAAGATGGTGGAAGGCCGCATCCGCAAGTACTACGAGGAAGTCTGCCTGAGCGAGCAGATCTTCGTCATCGATCAGGAGAACAAGATCTCCAAGGTGCTCGATACCGTCGGCAAGGAAATCGGCGCGCCGATCAAGCTGGCCGGTTTCGCCCGTTTCGCCCTGGGCGAAGGAATCGAGAAGGAAGAGAAGGACTTCGCCGCCGAGGTGGCCGCCCAGCTGGGCCGCTGATCGACGACAGGGTCAGGGGCCGCTCGCCGTCTCGGCGGGCGGCCCTTTGCTTTTTACCCCCCACAAGGGGCGCGACAGGCGGGCGGAATGGTGTATGATCGCCGCCGCTCGGGCCGTGAAACATCGGCACGGAACAGCACCGCCATCACCAGACCTGAGGGAGCCCATGGCTCACGTCGCCAAATTCCGCCGCGTTCTCCTCAAGATTTCCGGCGAAGGCCTGATGGGAACCCGTGAATACGGTCTCGATCCCGCCACGGTGGAACGCATCGCCCGCGAGGTTAAGTCGGTCCGTGACCTCGGCGTCGAGGTCTGCGTCGTCATCGGCGGCGGCAACATCTTCCGTGGCGTCTCCGGCGCTTCCAGCGGGATGGAGCGCGCCGCGGCGGACAACATGGGCATGCTGGCCACCGTCATCAACGCTTTGTCGGTCCAGAACGCCCTGGAACGGGTCGGCTGCGAGACCCGGGTGCAGTCCGCCATCGTCATGCCGACGGTGTGCGAGGCCTTCATCCGTCGCCGCGCCATCCGCCATCTGGAAAAGGGCAGGGTGGTGATCTTCGCCGCCGGGACCGGCAATCCGTTCTTCACCACCGATACCGCCGCCGCGCTGCGCGCAGTGGAAATGGGCTGTGGCGCCCTGCTGAAGGCGACCCAGGTGGACGGCGTCTATTCCGCCGATCCGAAGAAGGTCAAGGATGCGGTGCGCTACGACCATCTGACCTTCAACGACGTCATCGCCCGTGATCTCGCCGTCATGGACACCTCGGCCATCGCGCTGTGCCGCGAGAACAAGGTTCCCATCGTGGTGTTCGACCTGCACCGTCCGGGGGCTTTCGCCGAGGTGGTGTCGGGCCAGGGATTGTTCACCATCATCAGCAACGACTAAAAAGGGGAGTTGATCGTGTCCGCTCCGACCAACTGGGGTGACCTCAAGAAGGACGTCACCCGCCGCATGGACAGTGCCTTAGAGGTGCTGAAGAAGGAATTCTCCGGCCTGCGCTCCGGCCGTGCCTCCGTCAATCTGTTGGACCCGGTGGTGGTCGAGGCCTATGGCCAGACCATGCCGCTGTCCCAATGCGGCACCGTCGGCGTGCCAGAGCCGCGCATGTTGACCGTGCAGGTGTGGGACAAGAGCCAGGTGAAGGCGGTCGAAAAGGCCATCGCCAATGCCGGTCTCGGGCTTAATCCCCAAGCCGACGGCCAGATGATCCGGGTGCCGATTCCCGCGCTGAACGAGGAGCGCCGCAAGGAATTGCAGAAGGTGGCCGGTAAGTACTCGGAACAGGCCCGTGTCTCGGTGCGCAATGTGCGGCGCGACGGCATGGACTCCTTGAAGAAGATGGAAAAGGACGGCCACATCTCCGAGGACGAGATCAAGAAGCACGAAAAAGAGATCCAGCAGATCACCGACGACATCATCAAGAAGATCGACGAGCATCTGGCTCACAAAGAAAAAGAAATCATGCAGGTCTAGAAGGCAGGATGGAACCCGTACCGTCTCACGCCGCGCCGCCGCCGCCGCCCGCCCATATCGCCATCATCATGGATGGCAATGGACGCTGGGCCAAGGCGCGTGGGCTGCCCCGCACCGCCGGTCACAAGCGGGGCGCCGAATCGGTGCGCCGCACCGTCGAGGCGGCGCGCGAGATGGGGGTTTCCTATCTGACCTTGTATGGCTTCTCGTCGGAGAACTGGAAGCGTCCGGCGGGCGAAGTCACCGACCTGATGGGACTGTTGCGCCTTTATCTTCGCAACGAGGTCAATCATCTGCATAAGAACGGCATCCGCCTCAAGGTGATCGGCGACCGCGAACGCCTGGGGCCGGACATCGTCCGGCTGATCGAGGATGCCGAAGCCAAGACCGCCGCCAACTCCGCACTGACCCTGGTGTTGGCGCTGTCCTACGGTGGACGTCAGGAGATGGTGGAAGCCGCGCGTCGGGTAGCGGCGGATGTGGCGGCGGGACGGCTCTCTCCGGATGCCATCGATGAGGACGTGGTCGGGAGCCGCCTCTTCACCGCTGGCATTCCTGATCCCGACCTGATCATCCGCACCAGCGGCGAGAAGCGCATCAGCAATTTCCTATTGTGGCAGGGCGCTTACGCCGAACTGGTGTTCATCGAAACCCTGTGGCCCGAGTTCGGGCGCGCGGAATTGGAAAGCGCCATCCAGGAGTTCCACGGCCGCGACCGCCGCTACGGAGCCACCCGGTGATCATAGCGTGCTGAAAACTCGCGTCATTTCCGCCGTGGTCATGGCGCCGCCCGCCTTGCTGGCGGCCTGGATGGGGGGCTATGCCTTCGCGGTGCTGGTGGCCGTGGCCGCCGCGCTGATGTGCTGGGAATGGCATGGCATGCTGACCAAGGGCTTCGGCCCTTCCGGGCGTTTGGCCGCCGTCGCCTGCTTCCTGGCGGCGCTGTTGGCTGTAAGCCAGCCGCATGCCGCCGTGGTGATGGTGGCAATATGCGCGGCCATGGCGGCCTTGCTGGCCAAGCCTGAACAAGATGGGCGCCTTTGGGCCGGGCTTGGCGCGCTCTATGTGGGATTGCCGTCGGTGGCGCTGGTTTGGCTCCGCGAAGACCCCGCCATGGGTGCCGCCGTGGTATGGTGGCTCTTGCTGATGGTATGGGCGACGGATATCGGCGCCTACGCCTTCGGGCGGATGATCGGCGGACCGTTGCTATTGCCCGCTGTCAGCCCTAAGAAGACTTGGGCGGGCCTGGTGGGCGGCATGATCTGTTCCGCCCTGGTCGGTCTTGGAGTGGCGGCCGTGTTCGGGCTACCCGCCGTCTTTACCGTGGCGCTTCTCAGCGCGCTGGGGGCGGTGGTGGCTCAGGTCGGCGACTTGTTCGAGTCCTGGGTCAAGCGCCGTTGCGGCGTCAAGGATTCGAGCTCTATCATTCCTGGCCATGGCGGCGTGCTTGATCGCGTCGACGGCCTGTTGTCCGCCGCCTTTGTGGTGGCGGCCATGACCTTGGCGAGCGGCCAGTCGGTTTTGGCCTGGTAAGGTTGACGAGCCAATGAACATGTTCATTGGAGAGAAGTTGCGGGCGAGGCTTAGGCAGCGCCACATGGCGCGGGAGCCAAGGGATTCAGAGAATCCCGCCCGGTGATTGAGGGACGGCAGGCGAGCCACGGGAGTGGATCGCCGTCAAGATAGAGGAAATGCGATGAGCGCAAGGCGGGGCGTCACCATTCTGGGATCGACCGGGTCGATCGGGTGCAACACGGTGGAATTGATCGAGGCGCGGCCCGATCTGTACCGGGTCGAGGCGCTGGTGGCCAATTCACGGGTGGACATCCTGGCCGATCAGGCCCGCCGCCTGAAGGCCAAGCTGGCCGTTGTCGCCGACGAGGCGGCTTATCCGGCCTTGAAGGAAGCGCTGGCCGGTAGTGGCATCGAGGCCGCCGCTGGCGCCCGATCCGTCGTCGCCGCCGCCGAGTTGCCGGCCGACTGGGTCATGGCCGCCATCGTCGGCGCCGCCGGTCTGGCCCCCACCTTGGCCGCCGTGCGCCGTGGCGCCGTGGTCGGGCTGGCCAACAAGGAATGTCTCGTCTGCGCCGGTCAGTTGATGATGGCCGAGGTGCAAAAGCACAAGGCCACCTTGCTGCCGGTGGATTCCGAGCACTCCGCCATCTTCCAGGTGTTCGAGTTCGACCAGCACGACAAGATCGAGAAGATCATCCTGACCGCCTCGGGCGGCCCGTTCCGCACCAAAAGCCGCGAGTTCATGGCCGATGTGACGCCGGAACAGGCGGTGGCCCATCCCAACTGGTCCATGGGCGCCAAGATCTCGGTGGATTCCGCGTCCATGTTCAACAAGGGGCTGGAACTGATCGAGGCCC
The DNA here is from genome assembly GCF_003284725.1 of Paramagnetospirillum kuznetsovii. GTDB lineage: Bacteria > Pseudomonadota > Alphaproteobacteria > Rhodospirillales > Magnetospirillaceae > Phaeospirillum > Phaeospirillum kuznetsovii. The sequence goes on from NZ_PGTO01000004.1 coordinate 222,629, forward strand.
ATCACCTGTTCGACATGCCCGAAGACAAGATCGATATCGTCGTCCATCCCCAGTCGGTAATTCATTCGCTGGTGGCCTATGTGGATGGCTCGGTTCTGGCTCAGTTGGGCTCGCCCGACATGCGTACGCCCATCGCCTATGCCCTGGGCTGGCCCAACCGCATCGAGGCCCCGGCGCCCAAGCTGGATCTGGCCGCCATCGCCACCCTGACCTTCGAGCAGCCCGATCCCGTGCGCTTTCCGTCGCTGCGTCTGGCGCGTGAGTCGTTGCGGGCGGGCGGTTCGGCGGCGGCGGTGATGAATGCCGCCAACGAAGTGGCCGTGGCGGCCTTCCTGGGTCGCAAGATCGGCTTCCTCGACATCGCCCGCGTGGTGGAAAAGACCCTGGAGCGCGTCCCCCACGAAGAGATCAACTCCATTGACGACGTACTGGCCAAGGATGCCGAGGCCCGCGCCTTCGCCTCGGGTCTGATCGAGGACAAGGCCTGATCATGGATTTACCCACGCTGCTCAATAGCGTCATCCACGGCGTTTGGTATTACGTGATCATTTTCCTGGCCATCCTGACGGTGGTGGTGTTCATCCACGAGATGGGCCATTTCCTGGTGGCCCGCTGGAATGGAATCCGGGTGGACGTCTTTTCCATCGGCTTCGGCCCCGAGATCTGGGGCTGGACCGATCCGTCCACCGGGACAAGATGGAAGTTCAGCGCGGTGCCGCTGGGTGGCTATGTGAAATTCTTCGGTGACGCCGACGCCGCGTCCGCCCTTCCCGACGACCGCGAGATGACGGACGAGGAAAAGGCGGTGGCGTTCCAGCACAAGCGCGTCGGCCAGCGCGCCGCCGTGGTGTTCGCCGGTCCCGCCGCCAACTTCATCTTCGCCATCATCGGTTTGGCGGCCATGTTCATGTTGTTGGGTCAACAGGTCACCGAACCGGTGGTCGGCATGGTCAATCCCGGTTCAGCGGCCGATGCCGCCGGTTTGAAGGCGGGCGACCGCATCACCGCCATCAACGGCGCGGGCGTCGAGCGATTCCAAGACATTCAGCGCATCGTTCGCATCGAGATCGAGCATCCGCTTGACCTGGCGGTCTTGCGCGCGGGCGCGACGCTGTCCATTACCGCCAAACCCCGCGTCATCCAGCGCAAGGGCGTGTTCGGCGACATGGAGAAGGTGCCGGTCCTGGGCATCACCGCCGATTCCACCAAGACCACGGTCATCAATCACGGTCCCATCTCCGCCATGGCGGAATCGCTGCGCGAGACCGAAGGCATGGTGCGCTCGACCTTCATCGGCATCGGCCAGATGATCAATGGCACCCGCGATACCGACGAATTGGGTGGCCCCATCAGGATTGCCAAGGGGGCGGCCGAAGCCGCGCAATTGGGAATGGCCAGCGTGGTGTTCTATACAATCTTGCTGTCGCTGAATCTTGGTCTGATCAATCTTTTCCCAATTCCAGTCCTAGACGGCGGGCATCTTCTCTTTTACGCTTTTGAAGCCATCCTTGGCCGTCCACTCGGTGAGCGGGCGCAAGAATATGGTTTCCGAATCGGGCTGTTTCTGGTATTGGCCTTGATGGTATTCGCCACGAGAAACGACATCGTCTCGTTACCGATTTGGGAAGTGGTGAAACGGCTGTTTTCGTGACCCGAGTCCGCGATTCGGCGCTGCGGACTCGAAGGGGGGCTTCGATGGGTTTCTTGCGGTGGACCGGTCTGCTGGTTGGGGCCGTTATCATGGTCACCCTGCTGGCTGTCGGAGCTCCTGCCGGAGCCCAGGAGGGCGGTCGCATCCGCTCCATTTCGATCCAGGGCACCCAGCGCATCGAGATCGAGACCGTCAAGTCCTACATGGCCATCACCGAGGGCGATGTCTACGACGCCGACCGTGTCAATCGGTCGTTGAAGGCGCTGTTCAACACCGGCCTTTTCGCCGACGTGGCCATTCGTCGCGAGGGCGATCAGCTGGTGGTCCGGCTGGTGGAAAACCCCATCATCAACCGCATCGCCTTCGAGGGCAATCGGCGCATCAAGGACGAGCAACTGAATACCGAGGTGCAGCTGCGCCCGCGCACGGTCTATACCCGGACCAAGGTGCAGACGGACGTCAAGCGCATCCTCGAGCTTTATCGCCGCAGCGGGCGCTTTGCCGCCACCGTCGAGCCCAAGCTCATTCAGTTGGAGCAGAACCGCGTCGATCTGGTCTATGAGATCAGCGAAGGCCAGCCCACCTATGTGCGGCGCATCTCCTTCGTCGGCAATCATCGCTATGACGAGGATCGGCTGCGCGAAGTGCTTCAAACCAAGGAAGAGCGCTGGTATCGCTTCCTGTCCTCCGACGACACCTACGATCCAGACCGCGTCACCTATGATCGCGAACTGCTTCGCCGCTTCTATCTGAAGCGCGGCTTCGCCGATTTCCGGGTGGGGTCCGCCATCGCCGAATTGACGCCCAATCGGGAAGGCTTCTTCATCACCTATACCATCGACGAAGGTGAGCGTTATCGCTTCGGCGATTCGACGATTTCGGCCAGCCTGAAGGATCTCAAGACCGAGGAACTCAAGCCATTGGTGGTGAGTGAACCGGGCGATTGGTATAACGCCGATCAGGTGGAAGACATCGTCCAGAAGCTGACTGACGCAGTGGGAACCAAGGGCTATGCCTTCGTCGACATCAAGCCGCAGGTCAATCGCAACCGCGAGACCAAGATCGTCGATGTCACCTATGAAATTCAGGAAGGCCCGCGGGTCTTCGTCGAACGTATCGACATTACGGGCAATGTCCGCACCCTGGACAAGGTCATCCGCCGCGAATTCCGGCTGGTGGAGGGCGACGCCTTCAATTCCGCCAAACTGCGCCGGTCGCGGCAGCGGTTGAAGGATCTTAATTTCTTTGAAAAGGCCGAAGTCACCAATGTGCCGTCGGAAACGGCTCCGGACCGCACCATCATCAAGGTGGATGTCCAGGAGAAGTCCACCGGCGAATTGACCTTCGGTGTCGGCTGGTCCAGCCAGATCGGTCCCATGATGGAAGCCGCGATCCGTGAACGCAATCTGCTTGGACGCGGACAGGATCTACGCCTGAGCGGCATGATCGGCCTGCGCCGGACGTCCGTGGATTTGTCCTTCACCGAACCGTATTTCCTGGATCGCGAACTGGCCGCGGGCTTCGATGTCTTTGCCATCGATCGGACGCTCCAGCAGCAAAGTTCCTACAACTCCATATCCTTGGGTGGCGACCTTCGCATCGGTTACATGCTGACCGACAATATGCGTCAGGACTGGAAATACACGCTGAAGCGCGACGAGGTTAAAGGTGTCAACTCGACATCCATCTATGTCATCGATCAGATCGGGACCAGTGTGACCTCGTCGGTGTTCCAGATGCTGACCTATGATCGGCGCGACAGCCGAATCGAGCCCACCGAAGGCTATTTCGTTCGTGGCTCGACGGAATTCGCGGGCCTTGGCGGTACCGTCCACTTCCTTCGTGGCGGTGCCCAGGCTGGGCAATACTACACCTTGGCCGAACGCATCGTTCTGGGGCTGACCGGTTCTGGCAGCTATGTTTACGGGCTTGGCGAGCGCGTGCGCATCACCGACCGCGTGTATGCCGGCGGCGACAGCTTGCGTGGCTTCGCGACCGGTGGTGTCAGCCCCCGTGATAAGAATACCGGTGATGCCATTGGCGGTGTCTGGATGACCACGGGTTCGGCTCAGGTCAAGTTCCCCATCGGTTTGCCCGAGGAGTTTGGTGTGCTGGGCGAGGTGTTCACCGATGTCGGTGCCGTCGGGCCGACCGATGTGGCCAATGCAAGCGGTGTCGATCAGGCGAGCTCCCTGCGAGCCTCCGTCGGTTTCGGCGCTTCATGGAAATCGCCCATGGGCCCGGTTTCCGTGGATCTTGGCTTTCCGCTCATGAAGGAAAGCTTCGACAAGACCGAAATGTTCAAGTTCAATTTGGGAACGAAGTTCTAGTCAAGCGCACATCATTGGAATGGCCGTGCCAGCCACGCCTAATCGGTATGGATGAACCAGGAATGACACTCCGCTCCCTCGCTAGGCAGATCGCGGTCGTGACCGTATTCTTGGCGGCTGCGTTTATCGGCCCGGACGCCTTCGCGCAAAAACGTGCGGTGCCGCCGGTGGTGGTGATCATCGTCGATGTGCCCCAAATTCAGCGGGATTCCCTGGCCGGTAAGGCGCTGATGAGCCAGCGCGATAAGTACCAGCAGAATTTTCAATCGGATTTCAATGCGGCGCGTCTGCAGTTGCAGTCCGCCGATCAGGAATTGGCCAAGCAAAAGGGAACCGTTGCCCAGGAAGCCTATGATCAGAAGGCCAAGGCGCTGGAACAGCAAGTGGTCGCTTTTCAGCGCCGAACCCAGGTTGCGGTGCGGGCGCTGGAGAAATCCACCGAGACCGCGGCCGCCGAGTTGATGAATGCGATCCTGACCATCACGGGCGAAGTCGCCAGTGAGATGGGCGCGAATCTGGTGGTTCCGAAGCAGCAGGTCGTGCTGCATGAACCCAGCATGGACGTGACCTCTCTGGTGATCGAACGGCTCAATCACAAGCTACCGTCTGTCAACTTTCCCGCGCCAGTGGTTGACGAGCCGGGGCTGCCGTCTCAGAGCACTGCAAAACCAGGTAAGAAGTAAGCATGGCCGATCCAAGATTTTTCACGGTCGCGGGACCGTTCACCCTTGCCGCTCTCGCGGAAATTTCCAAGGCGACGCCATCGGATGGCGCCGACCAGGCTGCTTCCTATCAGGATGTGGCGCCGCTCGAGGTCGCTGGGCCGGGCGAGGTCTCCTTCCTGGATAACAAGAAGTATGTCGCCGCTTTCCAGGCGAGCCGGGCCGGCCTGTGCGTGGTCGCGCCGGAGATGGCGGATAAGGCGCCGCCCGGCATGGCGCTGCTGCTGTCCTCTGATCCCTATCGGGCCTATGCCCGTATCGCCCAGGCTTTTTATCCGTCCGTGGCGCCCGAGGCTTGGATCGCGCCGACCGCTTGGGTCGATGCCTCGGCCAAGCTGGGACAGGGATGTCGCGTCGAGCCGGGTGCGGTGATTGGCGCCGGTGCCGAAATCGGCGATCGCTGCCGGATTGGCGCCAATGTGGTGATCGGGCCAGGGGTCGTCTTGGGCGAGGACTGCATTCTCGGCGCCAACGCCACCATTTCCCATGCCTTGGTGGGACGCAGGGTCAACATCTATCCCGGCGCCCGCATCGGCCAGGACGGCTTCGGCTTCGCCATGGGCGCGGAAGGTCACCTGAAGGTGCCGCAGTTGGGTCGCGTGGTCATCGGCAATGGCGTCGAGATCGGCGCGAACACCACCATCGACCGTGGCGCAGGACCGGATACCGTCATCGGCGACGGCTGCATGATAGACAATCTGGTCCAAATTGGGCACAACGTCCAATTGGGACGCGGTTGCGTGATCGTGGCTCAAGTGGGCATCTCGGGATCGACCCGGTTGGGCGATTTCGCCGCTGCCGGTGGACAGGCGGGAATCACCGGCCATCTGAAGATCGGCGCGGGCGCCCGCATCGCCGCCCAGGCCGGCGTCATGCGCGACATCCCGCCGGGCGAAACCGTCGGTGGCGCTCCGGCGGTGCCCATGGCGGACTGGCTGCGCCAAAGCGCGCTTTTGGCCAAGATGGGCCGCAAGAAGACCTGAACAGAGCGGCGGGGGAAGCCTCGCCCGACACCTTGAGATCAAAGTACAGGATCGTCATATGGACAACGCCACCTCCGACCAAGGCAAGGTCATCGACATCAACCGGATCATCCAGATGATTCCGCATCGCTATCCATTCCTCATGGTGGATCGGGTGGTCGATGTGGTGGCCAACGAAAGCGCGGTCGGCATCAAGAACGTGACCATCAACGAGCCGTTCTTTCAGGGCCACTTTCCCTCGCGTCCGGTGTTTCCCGGCGTGCTGATCATCGAATCCATGGCCCAGACCGCCGCCGTCCTGGTGGTGGAAACCTTGGGGCAATCGGCCGAGGGCAAGCTGGTCTATTTCATGTCGGTGGAGAACTGCCGTTTCCGCAAGCCGGTGGGACCGGGCGACCAGTTGCACATCCATGTGCACAAGGAGCGCAGTCGCGGCAATGTGTGGAAATTCCGCGGCGAAGCCAAGGTCGACGGCGTCCTTGTCGCCGAGGCGACCTATGCCGCCATGATTTTGGACGAATAGGGCATGACCGACATTCATCCCACTGCCGTCATCGATCCCAAGGCGAACATCGCCGCTTCCGCCGTCATCGGGCCATTTTGCGTGGTCGGTCCCGATGTGGAACTGGGCGAGTCCGTCGAATTGCTGTCCCATGTGGTCGTCGCCGGACGCACCAAGATCGGCGAGGGCACCCGCATCTTTCCCTTCGCCTCCATCGGGCATCGGCCGCAAGACCTGAAATATCACGGCGAGCCCTCTACCCTGGAGGTTGGCCGCAACAACCAGATCCGCGAGCATGTCACCATGAACCCCGGCACCGAAGGGGGCGGCATGATCACCAAGGTCGGTGACAACTGCCTGTTCATGGCCAGCGCCCATGTGGCCCATGACTGCGTGCTGGGCGACAATGTCATCATGGCCAACAACGCCACCCTGGCGGGCCACGTCACCGTGGGCGAGTTCGCCTTCCTGGGCGGGTTGTCGGCGGTGCACCAATTCGTGCGCATCGGCCGCCACGCCATGATCGGCGGCATGTCGGGTGTCGAGGCCGACGTCATTCCCTTCGGCACCGTGATCGGCAATCGTGCTTATCTCAACGGGTTGAATATCGTGGGTTTGAAGCGCCGAGGTTTTTCCCGCGACGACATCCACACCCTGCGCAACGCCTATCGCCTGCTGTTCGCGCCGGAAGGCACGCTTCAGGAGCGGTTGGCCGACGTGGAAGAGCAGTTCACCGGGAATGCGGCGGTCATGGAAATCGTCGAATTCATCCGCTCGGATTCCTCGCGCTCGCTCAGCACCCCGAAATTTACCGGCGATGGGGCCTAAACTCGGCATCGTGGCGGGCGGTGGCGAGCTTCCAGGGCTCGTGGCCGACGCCTGCCGGGCCCAGGGCCGTGACTTCCATTTTCTTGCCTTGCGCGGCCATGCCGATCCCAAGGTGATCGGCGACGGCCCCGCCGACTGGATTCGCCTGGGCGAGGCGGGAACCGGTTTCGAACGGCTGCGCCAGGCCGGTGTCGCCGACGTGGTCATGATCGGCCCGGTTCGCCGCCCCACCATTTCGGAACTGGCCCCCGATCTGCGCACCGCCCGGTTCTTCGCCAGGGTGGGGCTCAAGGCGCTGGGCGACGACGGCTTGCTGCGGGCGGTGGCGGCCGAGTTGGAGCACGAAGGATTCCGCGTCGTCGGCGTCCATGAGGTACTGGCCGATTGCCTGGCGGTGGCCGGGGCTTATGGCCAACTCTCTCCCGATGCCCAGGCCGAGGCCGATATCGCCCGTGGCGTCGAGGTGGCCAAGGGGTTGGGCGCCCTGGATGTGGGGCAAGCCGTGGTGGTGCAGCAGGGGCTGGTCCTCGGGGTGGAAGCCATCGAGGGTACCGACCGGCTGTTGGCCCGCTGCGGCGAACTGGCCCGTGACGGCGTCGGCGGTGTTCTGGTCAAGCTTCGCAAGCCCGGCCAGGACCGCCGCATTGATCTTCCCACTATGGGAACCGCCACCTTGGCCGCCGCCAAACAGGCGGGCTTGCGCGGAATCGCGGTGGAGGCGGGGGGCGCCCTGGTGCTGGGCCGCGAGGCGGTCGCGGTTGAGGCCAACCGGCTGGGACTGTTCGTGATCGGCATCGAGATCGTAGCATGACCGCGCCACGGCTGATCTACATCATCGCCGGTGAGCCCTCGGGGGATTTGCTGGGCGGACGGCTGATGGCCGCCTTGAAGGCGCGAACCGGTGGGCAGATTCGTTTTGCCGGTATCGGCGGCGAGGCCATGCGGGCCGAAGGTCTCGACAGCCTGTTTCCCATGACCGAATTGTCGGTCATGGGGTTGGTCGAGGTGCTGCCGAGGCTGCCCAATATCCTCCGCCGCATCAAACTAACTCTTTCCGATATCGAAACGAAGCGGCCGGATGCCGTCCTGACCATTGATTCCTGGGGCTTTACCGGCCGTATTCATGGGGGGCTCAAGAAGCGCGGCTCGACCATCCCCCGCATCCACTACGTGGCCCCCATGGTCTGGGCCTGGAAGTCGGGACGCACCAAAACCCTGGCCCGGGTGCTGGATCTCCTGCTGACCCTGCTGCCCAACGAGCCGGAATGGTTCGAGAAGGAGGGCCTGCGGTCGGTCCATGTGGGCCATCCGGTGATCGAGGGCGGGGCGGGGAAGGGCGATGGCGCCGCTTTCCGCGCCCGCCACGGCATCAAGCCCGATGCCAAGGTTCTGTGCGTGCTGCCGGGCAGCCGTCATTCCGAGACCGGCAAGCTGCTGGGGCCGTTCGGCGAGACCTTGGCCCTACTGGCCCGCGCCCATCCGGGGCTGGTGGCGGTGGTGCCCACGGTGGAGACCGTGGCCGATGAGGTCGAGGCCGCGTCGCGGTCCTGGCCGCTTCCCGCCATGGTCATTCGCGGCGGCGCCGAGAAGCATGACGCTTTCGCCGCCTGCGACGTTGCCCTGGCGGCTTCGGGAACCGTGGCGCTGGAACTGGCCATGGCCGGGCTTCCCGCCGTGATCACCTATAAGGTTTCCCGGCTGTCGGCCTTCATCGCCACCCGCTTCCTCGGGCTCAGCCTGAAATTCGTCACCCTGGTCAATATCCTGGTGGACGCGCCGGTCATGCCGGAACTGTTGCAGGACCAATGCCGCCCCGACCGGCTGGCGGCCGCCGTCACCCATCTGCTCGAAGACGAAGACGCCCGCCAGTCACAGGTGGCGGGGGCGCGCCGCGCCTTGGAAAAGCTGGGTCTCGGCGGCGAAAGCCCGTCCTTGCGCGCCGCCGACACCGTTTTGGACTTTATCGGAGGACGATCATGAGCGATTGGCGCTTGCTCCACACCATGATCCGGGTGGGCAACCTGGACCGATCCATCGACTTCTACACCAAGCTGCTGGGCATGAAGCTGTTGCGCCGCCAGGATTATCCCGAGGGCCGCTTCACCCTGGCCTTCGTCGGCTATGGCGACGAGGCGGAGCATACGGTGATCGAGCTGACCCATAATTGGGATACCGCCAGTTATGAACTGGGTGGCGGCTTCGGCCATCTCGCCCTCGGCGTGCCCGATATCTACGGCGCCTGTGAGAAGATGGCGGCATCGGGCGCCAGTATCACTCGCCCGCCCGGCCCCATGAAGCACGGCAAGACGGTGATAGCCTTCGTGGAAGACCCCGACGGCTACAAAATCGAACTTATCGAGAAGAAATAAGGTCCAGCCAGGGCGTCAGGGCCTCACGGGCGCGGTCGGCATACAGCTTCTTGCGATCACGGCCCTTGATCTTGCGGCCTTTCTCGTCGCGCTCGGGCGGCGGTGGGAACAGGCCGAAATTGATGTTCATGGGCTGGTAGGTCTCGGCGTCGCCGCCGCCGGTCACATGGGCCAGCAGGGCGCCCAGCGCCGTGGTCAGGGGCGGGGCGGCCAGTTCGCCCCCCAAGGCCTCGGCCGCCGCGAACAAACCGGCCAGCAGGCCGATGGCGGCGCTCTCCACATAGCCCTCGCAGCCGGTGACCTGACCGGCGAGGCGCAGGCGGGGCTGGGCCTTGAGGCGAAGGCTGCCGTCGAGGACGCGGGGGCCGTTGACGAAGGTGTTGCGGTGCAGGCCGCCCAAGCGGGCGAATTCGGCGTTTTCCAGGCCCGGAATGGCGCGGAAGACTCGCATCTGGTCGCCATGGCGCAGCTTGGTCTGAAAGCCCACCAGATTGTACAGAGTGCCCAGCGCGTTATCCTGGCGCAGTTGCACCACCGCGAAGGGCTTAGGGCCGTGCGGGCTGGTCAGTCCCACCGGCTTCATGGGGCCATAGGCCAGGGTGTCCTTACCGCGCGACGCCATGACCTCGATGGGCAGGCAGCCCTCGAAATAGGGCGTGTCCTTTTCCCAATCGTGGAACTCCACCTTGTCGCCCTCGATCAGGGCATCGATGAAGGCGTAATACTGTTCCCGCGTCAGCGGACAATTGATGTAGTCGGAGCCGGTCCCCTTATCGTAGCGCGACTGGAACCATGCCTTGGAGAAGTCGATGCTCTCCTTGGTGACGATGGGGGCGATGGCATCGAAGAAGGCCAGCGAGTCCTCGCCGGTCAGCCCGCGCAGCCCCTCGGCCATGGCGGGCGAGGTCAGGGGGCCGGTGGCGATGATCACGCTGTCCCAGTCGGCGGGCGGCAGACCGGGCACTTCTTCCCGTGCGATGGTGACCAGGGGATGGCCCTGCAACGCCGCCTGGATACCGGCGGAAAAGCCGTCGCGATCCACCGCCAGGGCGCCACCCGCCGGAACCTTGTGAATATCTGCCTGGGCCAGGATCAGGGAACCGGAACGGCGCATTTCCTCGTGCAGCAGCCCGACAGCGTTGTAATCGGCATCGTCGGAGCGCAGAGAGTTGGAACAGACCAGCTCGGCCAGCCCATCGGTTTGATGGGCCGGTGTCGGCCGCACCGGGCGCATTTCGTGGAGAATGACGGAAAGACCGGCCCGGGCGAGTTGCCAAGCAGCCTCGCATCCGGCCAATCCGCCGCCGATGACATGGACGGTCTTGCTCATGCCCCGTCACATAGACGGTCCGGCCGTGGCTGTCCAGTATGGGCTTAGTATTTTGGCGAAACCGCCAACTGGGTCAGCCAGCCGACCGAGCCACCGGTCGCCGATGCGATCGAGGTATTGCCGGTGGCGGCCTTCTTCTTGACGCCTTCCACATCGGTGCCTTTCTTGCTGTCGGGCAGGTCCATGGGACCGAAGGCATAGGTGGCGAAGGCGCTGGACGGCCCCGAAGCCGCCTTGCGGGTCGAATGGCTGGCCGGATTGTCCTTGCGGTTCAGCAGGATGTGCGACGACGCGCCGGAAAGTGCTTCCATAACGAAATCTCCGATGGAGAGTGGCTGCCCTCAACTCTGCATGCGCCATGCCAACTGCGAATTCGCGGCTTTCCGCCGTTCCAGCCCATGGCCAGGCGGCAAAAGCTGCCGGGTCGCCATGCGCGCAAGGACATTCCTTCCCGGCTCCCGATGGGGTATAAGCACGCCGCCACACTCCTTTCGGATGGGAAAGAGACTACCCCATGGCCAAGCTTTATTTCGTTGTCGGCGGCGAATACGCCGATACTTCGTTCTCCGTCATCGCCCCCGGTCATTCGGAGGAGCGTTTCGGTCCCTTTGATGAACGGGAAGCCCATATTTGCTGGCGTGCCCTCACCGGCAAGTCGGTGGACAACGCCATGGTGCGGTATTTCATCCGCGCCGGAGAAGACGCGGCTGAGGAAACTTGGTACGTGGTCGGCGGCGAATACTCCGACACAACTTTCCAAGAGATCGCGCCCGGTCGCACCAAGCAGGTGGTCGGCCCGTTCAGCCGTAAGGAAGCGCTGGACAAGTGGCGGGAACTGACCGGCAAGACGGTGGACAACGCCCTGGCCCGGTTCGATCTGTGCACCGGCGAGGAACTGAAGCGTCAGGGTCTTTAAACCCTTACAAAGTACCGGTGATTGCGGTATTCGTTGTAAGCATTCTAATTTTGACGGGAGATCATCCGTGTCGCACTACCCCAACAAGTATCATGCCTTCGTCTGTGGCCAGCGCCGTCCCGACGGGCATCCGCGCGGCTGCTGCACCAGCAAGGGCGGCGGCGCTCCGCTGTTCGAGCGTCTGGCCGGGAAGGTCAGTGAATTGAACCTCTGGGAGCAGGGTGTCAGCGTCGCGACCGCCAGCTGCCTCGGCTTTTGCAAGGCTGGTCCCTTGATGGTCGTCTATCCCGAGGGCATCTGGTACAAGCCCGAGAACGTGGCCGATATCGACGAGATCGTTCAATCGCACTTCGCCAATCACAAGCCGGTCGAGCGGCTGATGGTCACTCCCGGCAAGTGATGCCGTTCAGATCTTGGACGTGGTCAGCATGTCCTTGATCAGACCGAAGAAAATCCTGGGCTCGGCGGCGCCTTCGTAACGCCAGCCCAGGTGCGCGCCACAGGCACGGCAGGCGGCCAGCCGCCATAAATATCCCGAAAACCATGTGAACACCCCCGACGCCGCGCCGTCGGCCGCCGCCCCCGTGGCGTCGCGGAAGCATAGGATACGGAATAACAGTCCGGCGGGATTGAAGACCACATGCTCGTGGTCGCCGTTCATGCGCATTTCCCAGGTGCCACGGGTCACCAATGAATGGCACCGGCTACAGTAATAATCAATATCATCGCGCCAAGGCGTCGTGGTGACTTCTGACTTGGTGGCATCACGGGGCATTTCGTTTGTCGTCACTCGTGCATGTCAGCGCTGGCTTGGGTCGCAACATCGTTTTGATTAGGTTCACCTGATCGAAGGTATAAGCCGCTTATCCCATTACCTTTTTTACATTCATATGCCGCTAATTTAATGTCGCATTAAATATAGGGCATTCGAGGCGAGGACGGCATGTATCAGGACGACGCCAGCGCCATAGACCGGCTTACCGCGCTGCTGGACGATGAAGCGCAGGGGCTGCCTTTCGACGTGGAAGAGGCGGCTCGCCTTGCCCAGGAAGTTGCCCGAATCATTCCCGAGGTCTCGCCCTATATGCGGCGCATCGCCGAGCGGCTGAAGGCTCGCCAGGGCAGGACCAGGGCGGCCTAGTCCGTCCGCTGGATGAGATGATAGCCGAACGGTGTCTCCACCACGCCGCTGGTTTCACCCGGCTCCAACTTGAAGGCGGCCATATCGAATTCCGGCACCATGGCACCCTTGGGAAAGAAGCCCAGATCGCCGCCATCCTCGGACGAGGGGCAGTCGGAATATTGGCGGGCCATCGCGCCGAAATCGGCGCCTTCCCTGATTTCCTCCATGATCTCGGAAATGGCGGACAGCGCTTCCTCCTTGGTGCGGCTGGCCTGCGAACGCATGGAGCCCTTGTACATCAGCAGGATATGGGCGGCGCGGATCTGGTCGGACATGGAACGGCTCCGAAGGAGGGAAGGGAAGGTTCACTCTAGGCCGAACGGCGGGCCTTCGCCAATTCATGAATCAGGATGGCGGCGGTGGCCGCCACGTTCAAGGACTGGATGCGGCCAGTGCCCATGATGGTGGCGATCTCGTCGCAGGCGGCCAGGGTGGCAGGCGGCAGACCGCTTTCCTCATTCCCCAGAATCATGGCGATGGGCTTGGCCGACGGAGCTAGACAGTCGGTCAAGGGGCGACCGGCGCCCAGGGCGGTGCCGACAATTCTGTGGGAATCCCTCAGCCGTTTCAAAGCCGGAATAAGTTTCGGGGTGTGAAAGACCTCGATCCATTCCAGTCCGCCCTCGGAGACCCGGAAGGCGGCTTCCGACGGCAGGGCCTGGGCGGGATTGTCCGAGACGATCAGCCGCTCCATGCCGAAGAAGGCCATGGTCCGGGCGATGGCGCCCAGATTGTGCGGATTGCCGACGCCGTCGAGGATCAGCAGCGGCGCGCCCGATTTGGCCCATAGCCGCGCCTCGGCCGGATCGAACACGGCCAGCGGCTTGGGTTTCGCCACCACCACGATGCCGCCGTGCAATTGGGTGCCCGCGATCTTGCTGAGTTCATCGGTGGGCACCAGCCGGTAGGGCTTGTGCTGCTTGGCCATCAGGGTGCAGAACCCCCCGACCAGCGGCTTCATGCGGTCGTCGTAGAACAGGCGTTCGGCCCGGCGGGGATCGTGCTCGAACAGCGCCTTGACCGCCGGCAGGCCGGTGATGCGGTCGGTGTCGTCCTTCGGGGGCTTCTTGTGTGGAGCCGGGGCTCGTGCCATGACAGGGCCTAATCTTCAGTGTGGAGAGTGTTGTGCCTCGGCTGATCCTGTTCAACAAGCCTTATGACGTGCTGACCCAGTTCACCGACCGCGAAGGCGGACGCGCGACCCTGAAGCAGTTCATCGACGTGCCCGGGGTCTATGCCGCCGGACGGCTGGACCGGGATTCGGAAGGGCTGCTGGTGTTGACCGATTCCGGGCCGCTGATCAAGCGTATCAGCGATCCCCGCGCCAGGCTGCCCAAGACCTATTGGGCCCAGGTGGAGGGTAGCCCCACCGAGGAGGCCTTGGACCGCCTGAGGCACGGCGTGACGCTGAACGATGGGCCAACGGCGCCCGCCCAGGCATGTTTGATGGAGGAACCGGCCGATCTTTGGCCGCGCCATCCGCCCATCCGTTATCGCGCCGCCATTCCCACCGCCTGGATTCAGCTGATCATCACCGAAGGCCGCAACCGCCAGGTCCGGCGCATGACCGCCGCCGTTGGCTTCCCAACCCTGCGGCTTGTTCGCTGGGCGGTGGGGGAGTGGACCCTGAACGGGCTGAACCCTGGCCAGTGGCGAGACGAAACACCCTAAGCCGCGCTACCGCCCAATTGAGGCGGGGTCCGGGTACAAATCATCAGGCGGTTCCAGGCGTTGATTTCGGCGACCGCGAATGAAAGATCGGCCACTTCCTTTTGTGTGAAATGGCGACGCATCTCGTCATATACATCGTCGGCGACATCGCCCTTGCACAGATGTGTCAAGGCTTCCGCCCAGTCCAGGGCCGCGCGTTCCTTCGGGCTGTAGATCGGCGCCTCGCGCCATGCGGCGAGAAGGTGCAATTGGTCCTCGGTTACCCCATGCTTTCGCGCCAATGGAACATGCATGGCGATACAGAAGGCGCATCCGTTAAGCTGCGATACGCGCATCTTGACCAATTCCAGCAGGCCCAGCGATATCCCGCTGTTTTGCACGTAAGCGTGCACCCCCAGCATGGCCTTATAGCCCTCGGGAGCGACGATGGTCAGGTCGAGACGTTGGTCCATTGCTTGGTCCTCTAAGTGGGTATCGAGTTGGTAAGGGCGGAGGCACTCTAATCCGTGTCGCTGCCACCGCGACGGCTTGATGTACGCCCCTCCAGCCACTGGGCGATCTGGCGGGGGAACTCTGCCGGAGCCTTGACGGCCACCTGCGCCGCGAGCTCCGCCAACGAATGGCGGGCCAATTCGTCCTTCATGCGCTTTTCCGCCATCAGCATGATGGCGTTGATGGAGCAAACGCCGCTGGTGGCCCAGTCCGGCGCCCCGGCATTGAAAACGGCGCAGCGTTCGCGAATTTCTCGACATTCAAAGAGCCGCTTATCTCCGTCGATGGCTTCGACCACATCCAGGAAGGTGATTTCATCGGCCGGGCGGGCCAGGGCGAAGCCTCCACGCACTCCCTCGGTGGCCTGGACGAGGCCTGCCTTGGACAATTTGGTGAAAAGCTTGGCGAGATAGTCGGAGGGAACGCCCTGAAGCTGGGCGAGATCGCGGACGCTTGGGGCCGGTGTCTGACGTTCCGATCCGGTCAGATACAACAGGCAGTGCAGGCCATACTCAACTCCGACACTGACGAACGACACGGGAAACTCCGATGTATTGGATCGTAGTTACTGAGCCTAGGGCGCCCGCCGTGAAGAGGCAAGGAGATTCGCCCCCATGACAAAAATCGACAGTGTCCAGAAATCATGATTTCGCCCCAATTCCATCCCGAATGCCGCCATGATCGCCCCCTAGGCTGTTTCCCGGTTCAAACAACGGGGAAAGCCCAGATCATGTCGAGCACCAGCGTTACCACCGCCTCACAGCCGTCGGAGCAAGAGAAGAAGGCCCTGGCCGTCAAGGAGGCCATCGAGGCCTTGCGCCAGCGCCGGGCGCAGATCGCCGCCTATATCTGAGCTACCAATCGCGCAGTACGATATTGGCGACATCGGCGACGCAGACCGTCCGCATGACACCCGGGCGGTCTGGCGACAGCGGACAGACGGTGAAATCGCCGTAGGCGGCCTTGGAGCAGGGCATTGCCGAGAACATCGTCTCGTCCAGCCAATGGGGAAGAATCTTCTCGCCACCGTGTTTGGCGTCGGCATCGGCGACGCCAAGCACGCGCTTGGTGCCGATGACCCACAGCCGGGCATTGGGAATTCCGGTGCAGGTGGTCAGGCGGGCATGGACCGTGACGCAGTCGCCGACCCGCAGGGCACTCCGCAGGCAGGCGCCGGACCGATCATCGGCGTGAAGCGGTGAGGCAAGGGTCAGAAAACCGATCGTGGTGGCGATGGCTCGCCAGGTCACGGCGCTAGCGCTTCGGTTCCCAGGTGACTTCGGCGCGGCGGTTGCGCTGTTCCTTGACGTTGTTCTTGGTGGGAACCGCCAGCTTTTCCTTGCCGAAACCGACCATATCGACGGTCACGCCGTCCACGCCCAATTTCCTGAGCTGATCGGCCACCGCCTTGGCGCGTTTTTCCGACAGGCCCTTGTTGTAGGGCTTGCCGCCCACCGTATCGGTGAAGCCGTGAATATGGATGACCGTCGGCTTGGCCGCCTTCAGAGCCGGGGCGGCCTCATACAAGGTTTGCATGGCGGCGGCATTGATGTCGGACTTGTTGTAATCGAAAAAGACCACCAGCGGCTGGGGCAGAGACGGGGCCTCGACCACCGGAGCGGGCGGCTTCAATTTGGGTTCGGTATCCAGGAAGACGTTCTTGCAACCGGGATCGTTCTCGCGCTCCCACTCTTCCTCGATCCAGCAATCCAGCGACACCTGGGCCTTGGCGGCCAGGGCGGGAACCCGCTCGCGGGCGCCCTTGTCGAAATCGTCCATCAAGGTGGCGCGGGCCGCCGACAGTTCCGGGAGATTTTCCACCGGCACGTCCCACTTGGCGGGATCTTCCGGCGGCACCACCTCGCCCGAGGCGGCGCGAACCGACTTGCGGGCATAGACCACCGCGTGACGCCACTCGTACTCGTCGAGGGCTTCGTGGCGGGTGGCCTCCTTGTATTCGTCGGCGAGAGCCTTGGTGAACGGCGTGCCCACCGTGGGGCTGGGGGCGGCCAACACATCTTGCACCTCGACCACCTCGAACGGGGTGGCGCAGGCGGAGACGGCGGCAAGGGCCACCAGGGCGGTCAGGACACGGACGATCTTCATGGCAGGTCTCGTCAAGCAATGGGCGACCCGATCCGGTCAAGGCTCAGGCACCATTCCAATCTTGCAAGACGAAACACAATTGTCCAGAAAAATACTTCACGCCGTTTGGCGCATGGAAAGTAAGTGGCAGGAAGGAGTCAGACTAGACTTAAATCACCGTCTTAAATGCATCGGATTCGCTTCGTGATAAAATCGCTTAAAAACAATGCGCTACCCGCTCTTCCTAGGTTTCTTCGCCAACATGGAAGAAAGGTAATGGCCGGTATAACTGTCTTTCACCCGGGCCACGTCTTCCGGCGTTCCCGCCGCAACAATGCGGCCGCCGCCGTCGCCACCCTCGGGGCCGAGATCGATGATCCAGTCGGCGGTCTTGATGACTTCCAGATTGTGTTCGATCACCAGGACGGTGTTGCCGGACTCCACCAGCGCCTGAATCACTTCCAGGAGTTTGCGCACATCCTCGAAATGCAGGCCGGTGGTGGGTTCGTCGAGGATATACAGGGTGCGGCCGGTGGCGCGGCGCGACAGTTCCTTGGCCAGCTTGACCCGCTGGGCCTCGCCGCCCGACAAGGTGGTGGCCTGCTGGCCGAGATGGATGTAGTCCAGCCCCACCCGTTGCAGGGTGATCATCTTGTCGCGGATGGCGGGAACCGCCTTGAAGAAGTCGGCCGCCTCCTCGACGGTCATGTCGAGAACATCGGCTATGTTCTTGCCGCGAAAGGTTATTTCCAGGGTTTCGCGGTTGTAGCGCTTGCCCTTGCAGACATCGCACTGGACATAGACGTCGGGCAGGAAGTGCATTTCGATCTTGATGACGCCGTCGCCCTGGCAGGCCTCGCAGCGGCCGCCTTTGACGTTGAAGGAGAATCGGCCGGGCTTGTAGCCGCGCACCTTGGACTCGGGAAGCTCGGTGAACCAGTCACGGATAGGGGTGAAGGCGCCGGTATAGGTGGCGGGATTGGAGCGCGGCGTGCGGCCGATGGGGCTTTGATCAATGTCGATGATCTTGTCCAGATGCTCGACGCCGTCCATGCGGTCGAACGGGCTGGGCTGCTCGCGGGCGCCCATCAAACGCCGCGCCAGGGCCTTGTAGAGGGTTTCGATCACCAGGGTGGACTTGCCGCCGCCCGACACGCCGGTCACGCAGGTCAGCGTCCCCAGCGGGATCTTGACGGTGACGTCCTTGAGATTGTTGCCGCTGGCGCCCGCCAGGGTCAGCTTGGTGCCGCTGCCCTTGCGCCGCTTGGCGGGCACCGGGATCTGGTCCAGGCCCACCAGATAGCGGCCGGTGGAACTGGCGGGATCGGCCATGACCTGGTCGGGGGTTCCCTGCGAGACCACGGCGCCGCCGTGAATACCGGCGCCCGGCCCCATGTCGATCAGGTAATCGGCGGTACGGATGGCGTCCTCGTCGTGTTCCACCACGATGACGGTATTGCCGATGTCGCGCAGCCGCTTCAGCGTCGCCAGCAGGCGGTCGTTGTCGCGCTGGTGCAGGCCGATGGAGGGCTCGTCCAGCACGTAGAGCACGCCGGTCAGGCCCGAGCCGATCTGGCTGGCCAGCCGGATGCGCTGGCTTTCGCCGCCCGATAGAGACCCGGAACCACGCGAGAGCGTCAGGTAGTCGAGGCCGACATCCACCAGGAAGCCCAGGCGGTCGTTGATCTCGCGCAGGATGCGCCTTGCGATTTCCTGATCCTTGGGCCGCAGATGCCGGTTCAGATCGGCGAACCAGTCGCGCGCCTTCAAGATGGAGACATCGGCCGCCTCGGTGATGTGCAGGCCGCGGATCTTGACCGCCAGGGCCTCGGGCTTGAGCCGGGCGCCGCCGCAGGCCTCGCAGGGGGCGGCGCCCTGGAAGCGGGACAGTTCTTCGCGCACATAGGAGGAATCGGTTTCGCGGAAGCGGCGCGCCATGTTGGGGATGACGCCTTCGAAGCTCTTCTCGGTGTGATAGCCGCGAAAGCCGTCCTCATAGGCGATGCGGATTTCCTCATTGCCCGAACCATGCAGGATCACGTCGCGCACATGCTGGGGCAGGGCGCTCCAGGTCTTGTCCAGGTTGAATTTATAGTGCTCGGCGAGGCCTTGCAGGGTCTGGATGTAATACTGCGAGGTGGAGCCCGCCCAGGGCGCGATGGCGCCTTCGCGCAAGGAAATCTCTGGGTTCGGCACGACCAGTTCGGGATCGAAATAAAGCTTTATGCCCAGTCCGTCGCAAGACGGGCAGGCGCCGAACGGGTTGTTGAACGAGAACAGGCGCGGTTCGATCTCCTCGATGGTGAAGCCGGATACCGGGCAGGCGAATTTGGCGGAGAACACCGTGCGCTCGCCGTTATCGGCATTCTCGGCGATGCACAGACCGTCGGCGAGGGACAGCGCCGTCTCGATGGAATCGGCCAGACGATTCCCCAGGCCGGGCTTCACCACCAGCCGGTCCACCACCACCTCGATATCGTGCTTCTTCTTCTTGTCGAGGGTGGGAACCTCGTCGATCTCGTAGAGGGTGCCGTCCACCTTGACCCGCTGGAAGCCCTTCTTTTGCAATTCCACCAGATCCTTGCGGTACTCGCCCTTGCGGCCGCGCACGAAGGGGGCCAGCAGGTAGAGCCTTGTTCCCTCCGCCATGCACTCGACCCGGTCCACCATCTGGCTGACCGTCTGGCTTTCGATGGGCAGGCCGGTGGCGGGGGAATGGGGAACGCCGACCCGCGCCCACAGCAGGCGCATATAGTCGTAGATCTCGGTGACGGTGCCCACGGTGGAGCGGGGGTTCTTCGACGTGGTCTTCTGCTCGATGGAGATGGCGGGGCTCAGGCCCTCGATGCTCTCCACATCGGGCTTTTGCATCAGTTCGAGGAATTGCCTTGCATAGGCCGACAGGGATTCCACATAGCGGCGCTGCCCCTCGGCATAGATGGTGTCGAAGGCCAGCGACGATTTGCCCGATCCAGACAAACCGGTGATGACCACCAGCTTGTCGCGGGGAATGTCGATGTCGATGTTCTTCAGGTTGTGCTCGCGGGCGCCACGCACCCGGATAAAGCCGCTCATGGGGGAAGGTTCCTCATCACCGCGTTCAGGCGGCGGATGTTAGAAGCTTTCGAGAGGCGGATAAAGCCCTCAGGCCCCTTCGCTGATGGGTTCGGCATGGACGACCACCCGCGCGATACCGGGAACCGTGTCGCGCAGCCGATGTTCCAGCCGCGCCGTCGCCTGATGGGCTTGGCCGATGGGGACATCGTCGGGGAACAGGCAGTGGAACGAGACGTAAAGGCCGTCCTCGCGTTCCTGAACCTCGAGATGGTGAACCTTGTCCACCAATCCGTCCGCCAGCCCGGCCAGCGCGGCGCGGATTTCCGCTTGGCGATGCCCGGCGGGCTGAGCGTCCGTGAAGACTTCCTTGCGGCGCGGGTCGATGTGGCTGTCGATGGTGACCTCGGCCCCCAGCTCCGCCTTCAGCTCGTCTTCCAGGGTGGTGGCGATGGCGTGGGCGGCGGCGATGGTCAGGCTCTCATCCACCTCCAGGTCGAAGCTGACATGGGGATGGCCGTCCATGGCGGCGACGCCCACATGGTGGACGGCAAGCCCCCGGGTGGCGGCAAGGCCCCGGACGGTCTCGGTGATGCTTTCATCGTCCAGGGTCAGGGGCTCGGCGATGACCATGGGCTGAACCTCGGGCAAGTCGCTTTTCAACCGCTCGATCACGGCGCGCCGCAAGGCTTCCACCTGTTCCAGATGCATGGTGCGGCCGACCTTGACCACCACTTCGGCGAAGACGGTGGGGCCGGCGGGGCGGGCGCGCACCGCGTCCACCCGCGCCACGCCGGGAACCTTGGCGGCGACCTCCTCGACCCGTTCGGCGATGCCTTGGGGCGCGGCATCCACCAGCACGTCGATGGTTCGACTGCCCAGGCGCCAGCCCGCCAGGACCACGAAAGCAGCGACGCCGAGGGCCGCCACCGCGTCGCCCTTGGGCCAGCCCAACCAAACCAGCCCAAGCCCGATCAGCACCGCCGTGGAGCTGAGGATGTCCGAGGAGAAGTGCAGGGCGTCGGCTTCCAGCGCCTGGCTGCCGGTTTCCTTGGCGACCTTGGACAAGGCGCGGGAGCGTCCTATGTCGATGATGATGGAAGCGACGATGACTCCTACCGACCACCAGGTGGTTTCCACCTCGACGGCGGGCGCCATCAGCCGGGTGACGGCTTCCTTGACGATCCAGGCGGCCGTGACGAACAGCAGGCCGGTCTCGATCAGGGCGGAGACGCTTTCCACCTTGCCGTGGCCGTAGGGATGGCGCTCGTCGGCGGGTTGGTCGCCGATGCGCACGGCGAACCAGGTCAGAATGGCGGCGCCCATGTCCAGCAGGGAGTGGGCCGCCTCCGACAGCACGCCGAGGCTTCCCGTCATCAAGCCGACCGCCAGCTTCATGACCGTCATGGCGGCGCTGGCGAATACCGAGCTAAGAGCGACGGCGCTTTTGCGGTCATCGGACATGTCTGGGCGGCTCCATAAGAAATGCATCGTCATTCGTATAGCAAGGGGGGGCTTTATGAAAGGCGAGACAAAATCTAGATGACGAATATCTGCCGCAAATACCTTTGACAATCAATTGCATGTATCCGCATGGGCGCACCGCCACTTCAGGAGCTTTTCCATTCGAAAACCTTATTGCGCCGTCTCGGCCAGATGGCTATGCTGCGGCCGTCATTGGGGAGTAGCCGCCCTCGGGTTCAGAGGGGGATGCGTCAACACAATTGGGACCACCTTCAACGGGAGGCGGCCCATGGCGCATCAAGGAAAGTGGCGAGACCTTTGGCTGGCGTCCCTCGACATTGGGGTCGGGCGGGACACCAGGCCATTGGTTCAATTGCCCGATCCCCCAGGATGATCTTCATGGAAGCGGTTCTGATTTCCCTTGCGGTGGTGGCCGCCGCCGAGATTGGCGACAAGACTCAACTCCTGGCCTTGCTGCTGGCCGCCAAGTTCCGCAAGCCGGTGCCGGTGGTGGCCGGAATCTTCGTCGCCACTCTCTTGAACCATGGCATCGCCGCCGGAGTCGGGGTGGCGGTGGCCCAATGGATGGGGCCGGAGATACTGCGCTGGATCATCGGCCTGTCCTTCCTGGGCATGGCGGCATGGACCCTGGTTCCCGACAAGATGGACGACGACCCCAGGATGTGGGAGCGGGCGGGGGCCTTCGTCGCCACCACCGTCTCATTCTTCCTGGTGGAAATCGGCGACAAGACCCAGGTGGCGACGGTGGCCTTGGGGGCTCGCTTCGGCGATATGGTGTCCGTCACCATGGGAACCACCCTGGGAATGCTGATCGCCGACGTTCCGGCGGTGTTCATCGGCGGCGCCATGGCGGATCGCCTGCCGCTGCGTTTGGTGCGCACCGTCGCCGCGGCGTTGTTCGCCATTCTCGGTGTTCTGGCCCTGATGGGATACGGCGGCGACCTGATGTAGAAAAAGGCCTCCTCCAAGGGAAGAGGCCTTTTGATTTCAATCCTTTGGACGGCGAAACTCAGAACGGGATTTCGTCGTCCATGTCGGCGGGCGGTTCCCAGCCCTGACCGCCGCCACCGCCACCGCCGCCACCACCGCTTTGGCGACCGCCGCCGCCGCCGCCCTGGCGACCACCATCGTCATAGCCGCCGCCACCACCGCCGCCGCCGTCACGGCCGCCCAGCAGGGTGAGTTCGCCCTTGAAGCGGCCGATCACCACCTCGGTGGAGTATTTCTCCTGGCCCGATTGGTCGGTCCATTTGCGGGTTTGCAGCGCGCCTTCAACATAGACCGAGCTGCCTTTCTTCAAATAGCGCTCGGCGATGTCGGCCAGATTGGGATTGAAGATGACGACCCGGTGCCACTCGGTCTTTTCCTTGCGCTCGCCAGAGGCGCGGTCCTTCCAGGATTCCGAGGTGGCGATGTTGAGATTGACGATCTTGGACCCGTCCTGCGAGGTGCGAACCTCGGGATCGCGGCCCAGATTGCCCAAAAGAATGACCTTGTTGACGCTGCCGGCCATGGCGCTGTGGCTCCCCTTGAAAATGCAGGGGCGGATGGTACTGCATGAGGTGCGCGGGTGAAAGAGACTAATGCTTGGCCTTGGACGGCGAGGCGGGCAGCAGTCGGCCCAGCAGCGATGCCAGCGCTTTCACATAGGCGGCGGCGCCCGTGCGGTGCATGCGCAGATTGATCTCGCCGCCCTTGACGAGGCGAAAGCCCAGGGTGAGGAACTCCTCGTCGGCCTCGGGGCGCACCGTCCATTTCTCCACCTGGATGGAAGGCGCCGGGGGGCGCGCCGAGGCCGGTTCGCCATCGGCCAAGCGCCCGGCCTGTTCCAGCCAGGACGACAGGATGGCCAGTTGGTCCAGCGGTAGGGTGACCACGGTTTCCTCGCCGGATTCGTCGAGCAGGACAACCCGGACGCCGTCTCCGGTATCGGAGGTCCGGGCGGACAGAACCTGCTGGGCGGCGATGATTCTCTTCATTCCAATGGCCCCCTTGGTCACCTTGGCATTATGCCACACCCACACGGTTGTCGCACTGCACGATATCTGGTAGCGTGCGCCACCGTGGCACTCCAGCCACCCCAAACTCTGGTTTCCTTTAGAAAACCGACGGGAAGAATTCGTTGACCACGCCGCCTGCGTCGCCACAGTTCGATATCACTCCGGTCACCATCGAAGACGAGATGAAGCGCTCCTATCTCGATTACGCCATGAGCGTGATCGTGAGCCGGGCGCTCCCCGATGTCCGCGATGGGTTGAAGCCGGTTCATCGCCGTATCCTCTTCGCCATGAAGGAAGCGGGATACGACTATAACAAGCCGTTCCGCAAATCGGCGCGCATCGTCGGCGATGTCATGGGTAAGTATCACCCCCATGGCGATTCCTCGATCTATGACGCCATGGTGCGCATGGCGCAGAACTTCTCCATGCGCCTCATGCTCATCGACGGGCAGGGCAATTTCGGCTCCATGGACGGCGATCCGCCAGCCGCCATGCGCTACACCGAGGCCCGATTGGCCCGCTCCGGCCATGCCCTGATCGAGGATATCGACAAGGATACCGTCGATTTCCAGGCCAATTACGACGAATCCACCCACGAGCCGGTGGTGCTGCCCGCCCGCTTTCCCAATCTGCTGGTCAATGGCGCGGGCGGCATCGCCGTCGGCATGGCCACCAACATCCCGCCCCATAATCTGGGCGAGGTGATCGACGCCTGCTGCGCCTATATCGACAACCCGGATGTGACGGTCGAACAGCTGATGGAGCTTGTTCCCGGCCCGGATTTCCCGACGGGCGGCACCATTCTCGGCCGTTCCGGCATCCGCGCCGCCCAGACCACCGGGCGCGGCTCGGTGGTCATGCGCGGCCGCGTCCATATGGAGGAAGTCCGTAAGGACCGCGAAGCCATCGTGGTCACCGAGATTCCCTATCAGGTCAACAAGTCGCGCATGCTCGAGCAGATCGCCGAACTGGTGCGCGACAAGAAGATCGAGGGCATTTCCGACCTGCGCGACGAATCCGATCGCGACGGCGTGCGGGTGGTGATCGAGATCAAGCGCGACGCCATCGCCGACGTGGTACTGGCCCAGCTCTACAAGTTCACCCCGCTGCAGACCAGCTTCGGCGTCAATTCGCTGGCGCTGAACGGCGGGCGTCCCATGATGATGACGCTGCGCGACATCGTCGCCGCCTTCATCGCCTTCCGCGAGGAGGTGATCACCCGGCGCACCATCTTCGAACTGGGCAAGGCCCGCGACCGCGCCCATATCCTGGCCGGTCTCGCCATCGCCGTGGCCAATATCGACGAGGTCATCCGCCTGATCCGCGCCGCCCCCGATCCCGGTACCGCCCGCGAGCAACTGATGGGGCGCGCTTGGCCGGTGGGCGATGTGGGGCCGCTGATCGATCTGATCGACGAACCCGGACGCGGCATCGTCGATGGCAAGTATTCGCTGTCCGAGCTTCAGGCCAAGGCGATCCTGGATCTGCGCCTGCACCGTCTGACCGGCTTGGAGCGCGACAAGATCGGCGACGAGCTGCGCGAGATCGGCCACCAGATCGAGGAATACCTGCGCATCCTGTCGTCGCGGCCGCGCCTGTTCGAGGTGATGAAGGGCGAGTTGCTGGAAATCCGCGAGCAGTTCGCCACGCCGCGCCGCACCACCATCGAGGAAAACGAGTTCGAAGCCGATATCGAGGACCTGATCGCCCGCGAGGACATGGTGGTGACGGTGACCAATACCGGCTACATCAAGCGCGTCCCCCTGTCTGCCTATCGTGCCCAGCGGCGCGGCGGCAAGGGCCGGTCCGGCATGAACATCAAGCAAGAGGATTTCCTCAACCAGGTGTTCGTGACCAGCACCCATACGCCGGTGCTGTTCTTCTCGTCCACCGGTATCGCCTACAAGCTGAAGGTCTACCGCCTGCCCTTGGGCAACCCCCAGGCGCGCGGCAAGGCCATGGTCAATATCCTGCCGCTGGATGAAGGCGAAACCATCTCCACCGTCATGCCGCTGCCCGAGGATGAAAGCACCTGGGGCGACCTGCATGTGGTGTTCACCACCTCGTCGGGCGATGTGCGACGCAATCTGCTGTCCGACTTCACCGAGGTGCGCGCCAACGGCAAGATCGCCATGAAGCTGGGCGAGGGTGAACGCCTGATCGCGGTGCAGACCTGTTCCGAGGCCGACGACATGCTGCTGGCCACCCGCATGGGCAAGGCCATCCGCTTCCCGGTCCCCGAGGTCCGCGTCTTCAAGGGCCGCGATTCCACCGGCGTGCGCGGCGTCCGGCTGGAGGCGAGCGACGAAGTCATCTCCATGTCCATCCTGCGCCATGTGAACTACGATTCCGAAACCCGCGACTCCTATCTGCGCGGCGATATGCCCGCCGACCAGATCGAGAAGATGGCGGCGGAAGAGCAATACATCCTGACCGTGACCGAGAACGGCTTCGGCAAGCGCACCTCGTCCTACGAGTATCGCATCACCGGCCGCGGTGGCCAGGGCATCGCCAATATCGACATGACCGACAAGACCGGCCCGGTGGTGGCCTCGTTCCCGGTCGATCACGAAGACGAAATCATGCTGGTGAGCGACGGCGGCAAGCTGATCCGCATGCCGGTGGATGATATCCGCATCGTCGGACGCCGCACCCAGGGCGTGACCCTGCTGCGCACCGCCGAGGGGGAACGCGTGGTATCGGCCGCGAGGCTGTGCGACATCGCCGGCAATTCCGATGACGGCGAGGATTCCGACGAAGGAGCGGAGGATGCACCCGAGAGTTTGGCGGGAGGCGAGGATGCCTAAGCGCGTCGGCCTTTATCCCGGTACCTTCGATCCGGTCACCAATGGCCATCTCGACATCGTCGCCCGCGCCGCCCGCGCGGTCGATCACCTGATCGTCGCGGTGGCTGGCAATGCCGGTAAGGGACCGCTGTTCACCCTGGCGGAACGCCTCGAAATGGCCGAGGCCGAGATGGCCGACCTTGCGCGCAATATCGGCGCCAGCATCGAGGTTCGCTCCTTCGACACGCTTCTGGTGGATTTCACCGCCCAATGCGGCGCCAATCTGATCGTGCGCGGCCTGCGTGCCGTCTCGGATTTCGAATACGAATTCCAGATGGCCGGCATGAACGCCCGGCTGTCGCCCGAAATCGAAACCATCTTCCTGATGGCGTCGGAGCGCTGCCAGTTCATCTCGTCGCGCTTCGTCAAGGAGATCGGCCGTCTCGGCGGCGATATTTCCCAGTTCGTCAGCCCACGGGTGAAGGGCAAGCTGGACGAGAAGTTCGGTTCGTAAGAAACCGCCAAGAGCAATGGAGGACCGCGTGGACGCCGAAAACACCCTGTACCTGGACCTGAAGGACGGCCGCGTCGTCATCGAGCTGCGCCCCGACCTTGCGCCCAATCATGTGGCGCGGATCAAGGAACTGGCACGCGAGAAGTTCTATGACGGCCTGAAATTCCATCGGGTGATCCCCGACTTCATGGCGCAGACGGGCTGCCCCAAAGGCACCGGCACCGGCGGTTCCGGCAAGAACCTCAAGGCCGAGTTCTCCAAGGAAAAGCATGTGCGCGGCACCTGCTCCATGGCGCGCGCCGCCAGCCCGGATTCCGCCGATTCGCAATTCTTCATCTGCTTCGGCGACACCCCGCATCTCGATCGTCAATACACGGTCTGGGGCTTGGTCACCGAAGGCATGGACTTCGTGGATTCCATCAAGAAGGGCGCCGGTCGCGGCGGTTCGGTGGACAGTCCCGATTGCATCGTCCGCCTGCGCGTCGCCGCCGATTCCGAGGATTGATCCGCCATGACCACTCTGTTCAAGCGCATTGCCATCGCTGCCGCCGCCCTGCTGTTGGCCGCCCTGCAACCGGCCCAGGCCGCCAGCCCCGAGGATACCTGGGTGCTGGAACTGTCGTCGGGCAAGGTGGTGATCGAGTTCCGCCCCGATCTCGCCCCCAAGCATGTGGAGCGCATCAAGGAACTGACCCGCAAGGGCTTCTATGACGGCACCCCGTTCCATCGCGTCATCGACGGCTTCATGGCCCAGGGCGGCGATCCCACCGGCACCGGCACCGGCGGCTCGGGCACCAAGATCCGCGCCGAATTCACCGGCGAGCCTTTCGTGCGTGGCGTGGTCGGCATGGCGCGTTCCGCCAGCCCCGATTCCGCCGATTCCCAGTTCTTCATCATGCTGGGCTCGGCCCCCAGCCTGGACGGCAAGTATACCGCCTTCGGCCGGGTGGTCGAGGGCATGGAATTGGTCGATCGGATCAAGAAGGGCGACTCCAGCGAAAACGGCATCGTCTCCAAGCCCGACAGGCTGATCCGCGCTCAAATCCTGGCCGACGCCAAGAAGTAGATCCCGCATTGACGAGGGGCGTTCGCCTGCCTATGGTGAGCGCCCTTCTCAAAAGGGCCCGTAGCTCAGTTGGTAGAGCAAGCGACTTTTAATCGAGAGGTCCCGGGTTCGAGTCCCGGCGGGCCCACCACTCTCGTCTCGATACCGCAAGGGGTTGACGCCATGTCAGCCCCTTTGTCATGTCTGCCCCTTCGTTACATCTGGCCCGGCTTGGAGACGACGAAGGCCGTCAAGACCTGGACGGGGGATTCCACCGCGCCGATCAGGTCCTGGGCGATGGCGATCACCTCAAGGCCGTATTCGGCACCCTTGCCCGTCAGCTTTTCATAGAAGTCGAGATTCCAGCCGTTGGCCAGCATCTGCAATTGCTGCGCCTTGGAATGGGGTGCCGAGGCGTTGACCTGAAAGCCGAACGGTTCAAAGAAAATACAGGTGACGCTGCCCTTGATCGCCGCGATGGCCTTGAAGATATCCGTGTTGAACGGCTGGCTGTAAATCATTGTCGCGGCTGAAAAAAGCAGGATGTTCCCATAAGCATCCAGGTTGGGAAGGACCGGATCGCGCAGGTCGAAGGCGGCGGTCTCGAACTGAAGTTCGGGCTCCAAGCGCGCCAGCCGCGCCGCCAAGGCGAGGCCGGAGCGGGAATAGTCGCAGGCGATATAGCGTGCGGTCTTCGTCGCCCCGGCCAGCCACATGTCGAAGATCTGGCGGCCATATCCGGCCCCCAGCTCGATGACGCAATCCATCTCCTTGGACATGCGGGCCAGCAGCCGGTCGCGCCGGAAGTCGAGAAGGGCGGGGGCGCGAATGGAGGTTCCGGCGACGATCAACTGGTCGTTGATTTCCAGGGTGGAAATGGCATCCGGCGGCGGCGGTCCCTCCACATAAAAGCTGGTGGCGCCGTCGCTCTTCATCTGGTGATGGCGTTCGTAGTCATCGAACCGGGCCTGGACGCGGGCGAGGGAATGCTCCTCGGCCAGTATTTCGTCAAATACCTTGGTTCTGGCAGTCCAGAAGAGGTCATAACGCGTGGCCCAATCCTGCATATCCGTCCTCTTTCGCCCTACGTCCGTCCGATCATGGCCACCATGATACGTTCCGCCCGCTCGGTCCAGGTATGTCCGGCCTCGTAGGCGGGAAGGGCGGCGGCGGCCATGGCTCGGGCCTGATCGCCGCCCAAGGCGATCTCGACCAGGTCTCCCACCTGTCGGGGGTCATCGTAAAACAGGATCGACTCCCCGTGAACGAAGTCCTCCGCCAGGAACGAGGACCGGTTGGTGACCACGGCGCAGCCCGCCGCCATTCCGTACCAAATCCGCTCATGGGATCCGGCGGGAAATTTCTGGGTGACGTTAATGACCACCTTGGCACGGTGCATCAAGTCGCGCCCCTGGAAGAACGACCGATCGAAACCATGCAGGATGGCACCGTCGGGCATTTGCTCCACCAAATCGTCCGGCACATAGCCGACGACGTGAATACGCGCCGCTCGGATGGACCGCAGGGCGGCGAGCCGGGCGAGACGTTGCGATTCATTGGTGGCGAGATCGAGCAAGGGCTTGATTTCCAGCGGATCAAGTCGACCGAACTCGGCGAGGACGGCCGAAAACGGATCGGTGCAGGATAGGGCGATGCCTCGCCCGATCTCTACGGCGCGGGCCTCCATGGGCGTTCGAGGAATCGCTTCACCGAGCAAATTGCCCACGAACAGGACATCAATGTCCCTGGGTGAAGCCGCGATGACGTCCGGCGGTGGCCCGCCATGGGGAATAAAGACGGCGGGAGCCCTTAGGTAATCTCCGATCCGACAATGCTCCCGATCGATAAGGCCAAGCACCGTCCGAGCGCCGGGGGCCAGCAGGCGCGGATGACTGACCGGGTGATCGACGATCAGCGAAAGTTTCGGAAAATCGCCGGTATCGATCTTGGCATTGATATCGACGGCGAAGGATCCGCTTTGTCGAATGACGGCAGGATCCAAGGCCAAAGGCGTGCGGCCGTCGAGCATGGTCAGCAGGCAGGGCTGTTCCAGGTCGCGAAACCCCTGGGCAAGATCCCTCAAGAACTGGTTTACGGTATCGGCGCTGTCCGCATGGCCGAACAGCAGAACGGTTCCGGGCACTGGCGCTCTCCATGGACCGGCGTGGGGACGTAAGCTTAACAGGCCGCATTACCATGCGCGAGCGCGGGCTTTTGCCTGCGAACCGGTGTTAATCCCATCTTCACGCGTAACTGCTACTCTATAACGAAGCTCAATCCCCATGGTGGGGACGCGCTGCCGTCAGAATGACGGAGGTTGCCATGATCCCGCGTCTCATGCTCGCTGCTGTCGCCGCATATCTCGCCGTTGAAGGCTATTCCGTCCTGACGGCCCCACCCGGCCTTATCCGTGAAGCGCTGGAGAAACTTCTGGCCCGAGAACTGGCGGATTCGGAAAGCGCGCATTGCTGATTTGCCTTGGATGAACCCCCGACCTATGATCATCGGCCTATGCATTATGCGGCTGGGTGATGGCTGATTTTTCCGGATTTGATACGCCTCATGACGAAGGGGCCATTTGGCGGGACAGTCTTCGGGACTGTTCAATCTTTACCTCCCATCTCTATGACAATTGCGTCGGTGCTTATCACGCCTTCGACGGATTGCCGAAGCTGGTGGAGGGATTGCGCCTGCTATCCATCAATGCCGGTCTGGTGTCGGCGCGCGCCGGTGATTACGGCAGATCCGTCCGGGTTTTGACCAATTTCGCCACGGAATCCGTAACCCGACTCCAGCAGGCGCTGCCGCGCATGCTGATGCTGAAGCGCGACACCTACGAGATTTCTGGCGGAATCATGCGCGCCATCAACGATATCGACAAGATCGAGGCCGCCGGTACCTTGATCCTGCGGGGGCAGGGCGGGCAATCGGCGGCACTTACCGCCATGGGTCGCGCTTGGCGTGTTCGGATTCGCGCCATCGGTGATGCCGCCAATGGGCTGCGGCGCACCAATGATCAGTTCGCCGCCATGGTGAAACTGGCCCGAGAGGTCATGCTTCAGACCGAACTCATCGCCGCCAATATCGCCATCGAAGCCACCGATGCCGGGCCATGGGAGGTCGAATTGACAACCATCGCCGATACCATTCGGGCACAGATGGAGGATTTGCGGCGCATGGTGGACGAGGCCGGGCGCAATTTGCGAAACGCCACCGAAACAATCGTCGCGCTGGCGAGTCTGGGCAGCCGCGGGCAATAGGGAAGGGACTGTCTGAGCCATGAAATGCACCGAGCTTTGGGCACAAGGCGACCACCGCTGGCTGGCTTTCGCCGATGACCCCGCCAAGCCGGACAACGTGATCGACACCAACCAACTGGTGGTGGTCGGCGCGCAGGGCTGCATGCTGATGGATCCCGGCGGCGTCGAGGTGTTCCCCGCCATGGTCGCGGCGGTTACCCAGGAAGTGTCGGTGGATCATATCCGGCATCTGTTTCTCAGCCATCAAGACCCCGATGTATCCTCGGCGCTGCCGCTGTGGCGGCAGGTCTGTCCGTCCGACTTGACGACTCATGTCTCGTGGATGTGGACAGGATTCGTCAGCCATTTCGACCGGGCCGCCACCTTCGATGCCATTCCCGACGAAGGTTGCGAAATCGAAATATCGCCCGAGCTGCGAGTCCGGGTGCTGCCCGCCCATTACCTTCATTCGCCTGGGAACTTTTCCATTTACGACCCGGCGGCCAAGATCCTGTTTTCCGGCGATATCGGCGCCGCCCTGGTGCCCAGGGACAAGCGCACCAGCATCTTCGTGGAGGATTTCACCGGCCATATTCAGTATATGGAGGCGTTCCACCGGCGCTGGATGGGATCACCGGCCGCCCGCGACAAATGGGTCGCCATGATCCGCCGACTCGACGTGGATATTCTCGCCCCCCAGCACGGCTTGCTGTTTCGGGGGCCGGATGTGGGAAAGTTTCTCGATTGGCTGGCGGAGTTGCCCCTTGGCAGCGGTCTTGACTCCTTCGACGTGGCGATCGCCAAGCTGGATTGACATTTGACGCCGTCAACCGCACTGTCAACGCAGTGTTGACGGGGGCGACGTGGATCTCTTCGAGCAAATAAGCGAGGACCGCCAGGACAAGGCGCTGGATCGCCTTGAAACCATGCTGGCGCTTTACGAGGCCGAAAGCGAGATCGAACAGGATCTGGCCCTGGAACGGGCCACGGCCTATTGCGAACGTGAATGGGGCAGCTACGCCGCCGGGCTCGATGGTCTGGCCACCCGCACCGAAGCGCGCGGGGCGGGGGCGGTCGAAACCGCCATGACCTCGCTACGGCTGCGGGAGGAAGGCGACACCCCCGGCTCCATCATCCAGGCCATGCGCCAACAACGACGACGCGAGCGCGGCCTACTGGGGGAGCGCGAGGCGGTGATCGCGCTCTATGGCGGGGAGGAAGCGGTGGCATCCCCCACGCCGTTCGAAACCATCTTCATCGCCGCCTGCGCGTCCCTGGCGGAGGAGGGGGCGCAAACTGACCCCTTCGCTCCCTTGGCCGGTTGGCAGTTGCCCTGGCATCCCCTGCCGGACACTCTGGCGGTGGCGGTCACCACCGCTTTTCCCCTGCCCGGGACGGTGGTCGCGGCCCGCGCGGAATGCCTGAAATGGGAGGAACGGCTGCGACATCTGGAACTGTTGTTTCAGTGTCCCGGATCGGGAACGCTGCCGACCGCCTGCGCCGCCCGCCGCAAGCTGGTCGAGGATCTGTGGCGTCGTGACGTGAACGCGGCCAGTTTGGACGATTTTTCGGCGAGGCTGGATTATTGGGCCGAACGAGGCGGCGATGACGGAGGAGGATACGCGGTTCTTCTTCGCGATTTCGCCGCCATGGCCCATGGACTGTCGGCGAAGAGCTCGCGCGAAAGCACCAAGGACCGGGCGCGACGCCTGAAGTCGGAGCATCCCGAATGGTCGCTGGCCACCATCGGCAAGCAGCTCGGCATATCCCGCCAAGCCGTTCATAAGCACCTAAAGGGCTTCAACACAGCGGTATGACCGGTTGGCGTCCGTGGATTTGATCTGTATGGTGCTTAAATCCGCCCTCTGATACCGGATTACAGGTCTAGTACAACGGGTCGCCAAGGGGGCGGCGGTATGGACAATTCCATGGAAGTGAGGCTCTGAGCCATGGCCCGTAAGCCCTTGCCCCGCCACGTCATCGGCGCGATCAGCGTCGCCATCGGATTTTTCGGCGGCATCGCCTTGCTGCTGATCCTGCCGCAGAAATTCGGGGTTTCGCCCAAGCTGACTGGTTTCATCGCCCTGGGGGTGTGGATCGCCTCCACCTGGGTGTTCTGGACCGGCGGCAAGGAGAAGCCGGCCGCCAAGGATGAGACACCGCCCCCGCAAGCCGGATGACCGCCATGCGCAACCATGCCTGGACCGCCGCCATGCCGGGAGTCTTCGTGCTGTTGTGGAGCACCGGCTTCATCGGCGCCAAATTCGGGCTTCCCTATGCCGAGCCTTTCACCTTCCTGGTGGTGCGCTTCGTTGTGGTAGTGGTGCTTCTCGGCGCCATGGTCGCCGCAAGCAAGGCCGCGTGGCCCCGCGACCTCAAGTTGGTCGGGCATCTGGCCGTATCCGGGCTGCTGGTCCACGCCATCTATCTGGGCGGCGTATTCGGCGCCATCCGCCTCGGCGTTCCCGCCGGACTGGTGGCCTTGGTGGCGGGGTTGCAGCCGCTGCTGACCGCCGCCGTGGTGGGGCCCCTGCTGGGCGAGCATGTGGGGTGGCGGCAATGGCTGGGTCTGGGCCTGGGGTTGATCGGTGTCGCCATGGTGCTGTCGACCCGCCTGACGGGGGTCAGCTTCGACGGCTTCGGCTGGGACGGCATGGCTTTCGCCATCGCCGCCTTGCTGGGCATCACCGCCGGAACCCTCTATCAAAAACGTTTTTGTACCGGAATGGATTTGCGGACCGGGACTCTGATCCAGTACCTGGCGGCCCTTGCGGTCTCGCTTCCGGTTGCCATGACGTTCGAAACCATGGAAATCCGCTGGGCCATGCCGTTCGTTCTGGCCCTGGGTTGGCTGGTGCTGGTGCTGTCGCTGGGCGCCATCAGCCTGCTGATGACCCTGATCCGCCTGGGCGAGGCGGCCAAGGTCGCCAGCTTCTTCTATCTGGTGCCGCCCATGACGGCGATCCTGGCCTTCCTGCTGTTCGGCGAGGCCCTGACGCCGCTGGCCCTGGCCGGAATGGCGGCGACGGCGGTGGGAGTCGCCCTGGTGGTGCGGGCGAAGGCTTAGCGTTCCGTCATGTAATCCATCAGACGGCGCAGGAAGGTTTCGCACTGGGCGACCTGATCCAGGGTGATGAACTCGTCCGGCTTGTGAGCCTGCTGGATGCTGCCGGGGCCGCAGACCACGGCGGGGACGCCTGCGCGTTGGAACAGCCCCGCCTCGGTGGTGAAGGCGACCTTGCTGGTGTCGTTGTTGCCGGTCAGCGCGCAGACCAGGGCGACCGCCTCGTGGTCCGGGCTCATATTGAGACCGGCGGTGCTGTTGTGCTCGTCCAGCATGATGCCGGAATCGGGGGAGACCTCCAGCATCTCGGGCACCAGATCCTGGGCCCAGCCGCGCATCTCCGCCATCAGTTCTTCCGGGTCGTGATCGGGAAGATTGCGGATCTCGAATTCGAAATCGCAGACCTTGGGCACGATGTTCAAGGCGGTACCGCCGCGAATGGTCCCGGTGTGGATGGTGGTATAAGGGGGCTGGTAGCCGGGATCGAAGGGTCCGCTCTCGCGAATGCGTCGTTGCAGTCCACGCAGGCGCGACACCAGTTCGGCGGCGATCTCCACCGCGTTGACGCCCTTGTGATTGAGGGCGGAATGGCATTCGTGGCCTTCCACGTGGCAGCGCACGCTCTTTTTTCCCTTATGGCCGATCACCGCCTTCATCTCGGTGGGTTCGCCGACGATGCACAGGCGAGGGGGGATGGCGAGATGGCCCAGATCGTCGATCAGGCGCCGCACGCCGACGCAACCGATTTCCTCGTCGTAGGAAAAAGCGAAGTGAACCGGCATGGAC
The DNA here is from genome assembly GCF_003284725.1 of Paramagnetospirillum kuznetsovii. Classification (GTDB taxonomy): domain Bacteria; phylum Pseudomonadota; class Alphaproteobacteria; order Rhodospirillales; family Magnetospirillaceae; genus Phaeospirillum; species Phaeospirillum kuznetsovii. The sequence goes on from NZ_PGTO01000004.1 coordinate 257,664, forward strand.
AGCCGCCGCGCCGCGAATTCGGGGGCAAGCGCCAAGCAGACGGCAATAAAACTCTTCATGTCCGAGGTGCCACGGCCGAACAGCTTGCCGTCGCGTCGTGTCACCGCGAATGGGTCGGAAGTCCAGTCCTGGCCGTCCACCGGCACCACGTCGGTATGGCCCGACAAGACGATGCCGGGACGGTCGGACGGCCCGATGGTGGCGAATAGATTCGCCTTTTGGCGCGCATCATCCCAGGTCAGGTGAATTTCCGCTCCAAGTTGCGACAAAACGTCGGATGCGAATTCAGTTAACATTAAATTAGACTTGTAGCTCGTAGTATCGAACGCCACTAAATGTTCGATCATGTCGATGCTGGAAAAGCGTTGTGCCGCCGCATGGTTTTTCAAGGACGTATTCTCGCTGGTGATGGTCGCCGGTCGCACTCCTCGGGGAAGCCGCCGAGAATTGGACCATGCCGCCATTCTAAGTCTGGAAGACGGTGCGACGCCAGGATATCCGCCGCGTCTACCCAGATTGGGCTATGGCCCCGGCCATCGGAGGACGGTATTCTGTCGCTATCGCAGATTTTTGGGGATGGGCGGTTTGTCAAGGTTCGGAAAGGGAGCGTGGGTTCGATCGCCCGCGACGCTTTGGCATGAGTGATACAGGCGAGGGGCGGGCGGAAGGCGCCAAGACGCAAACCATCAGCATCGCCTCTCTCTCCACTTTGAAGGGCAACTTGTTCGACCTCACCATGGGGTCGTTGTTTCTCAATATCCTGGGCCTGGCGCTTCCCATGGCGCTGTTGCAGGTTTACGACCGCATTCTGCCCAACAAGTCGGTCGGCACCATGGTTCTGCTGATGGGCGGCGTTCTTGGCGCGCTGATGCTTGAATCCACCCTCAACTTCTGCCGCTCCTATATCACCGGCTGGGTCGGCGCCAAGTTCGAGCACAAGGCGGGTTGCACCGCCCTGGATCATCTGGTGATGGCGGGCATCGACGATTTCGAGAAGGACGGTTCCGGCGCCCATCTGGAACGCATGGGAGCGCTGCCGACGGTCCGCGAATTCTATGCGGGCCAGGCCATGCTGACCCTGCTGGATCTCCCCTTCGCCGTATTGTATCTCAGCCTTGTCGCCATGATGGGCGGATGGCTGGTGCTGGTTCCCATCGCCTTGCTGGTAGCCTTCGCGGTGACCGCCATCGCCATCGGCACCCAATTGCGCGGGTCGCTGCAAAAGCGCATGGTCGCCGACGACCGCCGCTTCAATTTCATCATCGAGGTGCTGGGCGGCATTCACAGTGTCAAGGCTTTCTCCATGGAAGCCCAGATGGTGCGCCGTTACGAGCGTCTCCAGGAAGCCTGCGCCGAGGGCGCCTACCGGGTTGCACTGCACAGTTCCACCGCAATGGGCGTTTCGTCCTTCTTTTCCCAGGCCACCACCATCTGCGTCGCCATGGTCGGCGCCCTGGTGGTGATGGACGGCGATATGACCACTGGCGGTCTGGCGGCCTGCTCCATGTTGGCCGGTCGCGCCATGAGCCCGCTGCAAAAGGCCCTGGGCGTATGGACTCGATTCCAGTCCTTCATGCTGGCGCGCCATCGCCTGACCGAATTGTTCACCCTGCGGCCGGAAGCGCCGAAGGGCTTGCCCAAGGTCGGTCAGATCAAGGGCGCCCTGGAATTGGAGGGCGCCAGCTTCCGCTATGGCGAGAAGCTGCCCTTTATCATCAAGGACGCCAATATCGCCATTCGGGAGGGCGAGTGCATCGCCATCTCGGCCGGCAATGGCGCAGGCAAGACCACCTTGCTCACTCTCTTGCAGGGAACCCTGCGTCCCACCGTGGGACGGCTTCTGGTGGACGGCGTGCCTGCCTCTGATTTCGAGCCGCAAAGCATGCGCGACCAGATCGCCTATCTGCCGCAGGCAGGCGAGCTGTTCCAGGGCACCATCCTTCAAAACCTCACCATGTTCCGTAAGGAATTCGATGACGTGGCGGTGGAAACCGCCGGTCTGCTGGGCCTGGACGAGGTGGTGGCCACCATGGCGCTTGGCTTCGATACCCCGGTGGGCGACGGCGCCTATGATTCGCTGCCACGCGGCATCAAGCAGCGCATCGCCATCGCCCGTTCGCTGGTGAACAATCCGCGGGTGGTTCTGTTCGACGAAGCCAATACCGCCGTGGATACCACCGGCGACAATTTCCTGCGCGTCTGGTTGGAGCGGGCCAAGGGCAAGCGTACCTTGGTGCTGGTGACCGCCCGCCCAAGCTTGGCCAAGATGGCGGATCGGGTGTTCGATCTGAATGCCGGTGTCCTGACCCCCAAGGCGCCGCGCGAGGATCGCGGTGGCGCCGCGCCCCAGACAAGCATGCCGCCGGGGCTGCTTCCCCAGGGAGGTCCGGCATGAATAAGGCGCTCGCCACCTCCAGCACGCCGTCCAAGCCCAACCAAAGGGCTATCGAGCAATACGAACAGCAACTGGCGCAAAACGCCTTGGGCGGGTTCTCGGCCGCGTCCGATCTGGCCGCCTGTCTGCTGCCGCTGCTGAAATCGCTGGGCTGGAAGGGCGATCCCCGCCATGTGGCGGAATCACTGCCGCATTTCGCCAATGACCTGGATCTGACCGGGTTGCGCAATGTAATGGCGACGCTCAACTTTTCCAGTCGTCCGGAAAAGCTGGCGCTGGAGACGATCGATTCCCGCCTGCTGCCTTGCCTGTTCCTGCCCGATGACCTGCCCGCCATGGTCATCAAGTCCATCACCGACGAAGGCGAGGCCGAAGTGTTCGACAGCGCCGAGGGCGCCAGCCGCACGGTCGATCTCAGCACCTATAAGGGAACCGCGTATTTCTTTACCAATTTGGGCGGCGATGCCGCGGCCGCCAAACCGGCCAGCTGGTTCAAAAGCGTGTTGGAACGCTTCCGTCCGCTGTATTGGCAGGCTTTCTTCGTCACGCTGATCTTGAATGTGTTCTCCCTGTCGACACCGCTGTTCGTCATGTCGGTCTACGACAAGGTGATCGGCGCCTCTTCGCTGTCCATGCTCGCCGCGCTTTCCATCGGCGTGACGGTTGCCTTGATCGCCGACGCGGTATTGCGTGAAGTGCGCGCCCGCGTGCTGGCCTTCGTCGGCGCTCGGCTCGACAACATCATGGGCAACAATATCTTCCAGCATATCCTGGCATTGCCGCCGGGCTTCACCGAGCGCGCCACCATCGGCGCCCAGGTGGCCCGCATCAAGGACTTCGAGTCGGTCCGGGAGTTCTTCACCGGCCCGTTGGCCACCGTTTTCATGGAATTGCCTTTCGCCTTTTTCTATTTCGCCGTCATCGCCATGCTGGGCGGCGTTATCGCCATCGTCCCCATGATCGCCACCGTTATTTTCCTGATCGGCGGCTATCTGGTGATGCCCATCGTGCGCAAGAATGTGGGCATCGCGTCGCGGGCCGCATCGCGCCGCCAGGAATTCATGGTCGAGACCCTGGGCAAGATGCGCGCCGTCAAACTGGCCTCGGCGGAACATACCTGGGTCAAGCGCTATCGCGAGATGTCGGCACGGGCGGCCTATGGCGGTTTCAAGAACGGCCTTTTCGCCGCCATGATCAGCACATTGTCCAATATTCTCATCATCTCGTCGGGCTTGGCCACCATCTCGGTGGGCGTCCTCGGCGTTATCGACGGGGCCTTGACCATCGGCGGCCTGATCGCCGCCATGATGCTGGTGTGGCGGGTGTTGTCGCCCATTCAGACCGGCTTCACCATGATCCAGCGGGTCGAGCAGGTGAGGGGGTCCATCCGTCAGATCGACGGCTTGATGGGCATCAAGCCCGAACGCGACCCAAAGGCCATTGTCGCACCGCTGAAGAATGTGAAGGGCAGGGTGGTCTTTTCCCGCGTTTCGTTGCGCTACACCAACGAGGCTGATCCGGCTTTGGTCGGCGTCTCGTTCGAGGTGGAGCCGGGCGAGGTGGTCTGCGTCACCGGGCGCAATGGCTCGGGCAAGTCCACGGTCATCAAGCTGTTGCTGGGCCTATACGCGCCGCAGGCCGGCAATATCAAGATCGATGCCGCCGACATTCGCCAGATCGACCCCATCGAGTTGCGGCATATGATTTCCTATGTGCCCCAGGTTTGCAATTTGTTCTTCGGCTCGGTGGCCCAAAATCTGCGTCTCGCCAACCCCACGGCCACGGACGCCGATATCCGCTGGGCCTGCGACCAAGCCGATGTATGGGATGAAATCGCCGAACTGCCGCGTGGTCTCGAGACGCGGATTGGCGAAGGTGCCGCCGACCATCTCCCCACCAGTTTCATCCAGAAGCTGTCGCTGGCACGCGGCTATCTGAAGCGCAGCCCGATCATGCTGTTCGACGAACCCGTCAACGGCCTGGATTTCGAAGGCGACCGCACCTTCATGCAGGCCGTGGAGAATTTCCGCGGCCAGTCGACCATCTTCATGGTGACCCACCGTCCCAGCCATCTCCGCATCGCCGACCGAATCTTGGTGTTCGACGGCGGCTATCTGCGACTCGCCGGTCCCGCCGAAGAGGTGAGGGCACGCATACCCCCGGATCTGATATGAGCAATAGCCAAAGCCTCGCCAATATTCCCAATCCGGAAAACCTGCCGCAACCCGTGGCGGCCAAGCCGGCCATCAAGATGTCATCGCGCCAGTCGCGCCATTTGGCCCAGGCCGTGGTTCTGGAGGAAAGCGGAACCTCGGCCCTGGTGCGCTTCACCATGATGGTCGCCAGCGCCACCACCTTAGCCTTCGTCATTTGGGCTGCTTTCACCGATGTACCGGAAATCGCATCGGCGGAGGGCCAAGTGATTCCCAGCGGACAGGTGCAGTCCATTCAACATCTGGAAGGCGGCATCGTTCAGGAAATCGTAGTCAAGGAAGCCGAAGTCGTCGAGGCTGGCCAGATCATCCTGAAGCTTAATCCCGCCCAGGCCATCTCCGACTTGGAACAGACTCGCGCCCGCGAAGCCACTTTGCTGATCAAGGCGGAACGGCTGCGCTCCTTCGCCGAGGAACGCAAGCCCGACTTCAGTTCCATGCCGGCCGGCTATGACCGTTTGGTCGCTGACAATACGGCAATTTTCAACAGTCAAAATCAGGCCCGTGACACCGCCCGATCGGTCATCAGCTCCCAAGTCGATCAGAAGCGATCCGACCTGCGCCTATTGCAAAGCCAGGAACAGTCGCTGCGCGAGCAAATGGGGCCGTTGCAGGAAGAGATGACCATGCGCCAGGAACTGGTCGCCAAGGGTCTCGTCTCCCGCGTGGTCTATCTCGATACCAAGCGCGAATTATCGCGGGTCCAGGGCGAAGTCGCCCGCCTGGTGGGACAGGAAGTCACCGCCAGGGGTGCCCTGATGGAAGTGGAAAACCGCCTGATCGACAGCAACTCGGCGCTGCAAAAGCAAACCATGGACGAGCTGGGCGTCACCGTGAACGAATTGGCCCAGGTGCAGGAGAGCATCGGCCGTCTCGAAGACCGCGTCAAACGGCTCGACGTCATCTCGCCGGTTCGCGGCATCGTCAAGGGATTGGCGGTCAAGAACCAAGGCGCCGTCATCCAGCCGGGCGGGCAGGTTTGCGACGTGGTTCCCATCGAGGAAGAGATGAAGATCGACGCCAAAATCAACACCAAGGATGTCGGCCATTTGAAGGTCGGCCAGCCGGTGAAGGTCAAGGTCACCACCTACGACTTCGCCCGTTATGGCGCGGTTGAGGGGACGCTGACCAAGATCTCGGCGTCCAGCTTCACCGACGAAAAGGGCAATCCTTATTTCAAGGGGGTCATCGCGCTCCACAATAATTTTGTCGGCAAGGTCTCGGGCCGCTACATGGTGCAGCCCGGCATGTCGGTCACGGCGGAAATCATCACCGGCGACAAGACCCTGCTGCAATACATGCTCAAGCCGATCTTTACCCAGATCCAACAGAGCTTCCATGAGAGATAAGGACGTGACCGAGGCCGCTTCGCTGATCCCCAAGCCGGGGATCAGCGGACGCCTGCGGGCCTATTTCTTCGCTGGCATCCTGGTGTCGGCGCCCATCTCCATCACGTTCTACATCGCCTGGAAATTCATCAGCTTCGTCGATGGCCAGATATCGCCTCTGATACCGCCATCGCTCAATCCTCAGGATTGGGCGCTTCCCGGTTTCGGGCTGGTGATCGCGGTGGTGGGGCTGACCTTGATCGGCGCGGTGACCGCCAATTTCGTCGGACGCCTCGTGGTCCGGCTTTCCGAGGCCATACTGGACAGAATGCCGGTCATCCGGGGCATCTATTCGGCCATCAAGCAGATTTTTCATACGGTGCTGGGCCAAAAGGCGGATGCCTTCCGCGAGGTCGTACTGATCGAATATCCCAGGGCAGGGGCCTGGACGCTGGGTTTCATCACCGGCGCAACCGGCGGCGAAGTCCGGGCCTGCTTCGACGAAGAGATGGTCAACGTCTTCGTCCCAACCACGCCCAATCCCACCTCTGGCTTTCTCCTGTTCGTGCCCAGGACGCAGGTGAGGGTGCTCGACATGGGAGTCGAGGACGGCATCAAGATGGTGGTATCGCTGGGAGTGCTGTCGCCGCAAATGGACCAAACGGCCCCTTGAAGGCAGCCTATTTGGTGGCGATGGTGGGCAGGTCTTCTTCGAGAATACTGATATTCAGCGAATAGGACACTTCGCCTTCGTCATCGTCGCGATGAAGCACGCCAATGAACTCGCCGGCGATGGAAACCTCGATGGGGGCGCCACGCTTCTTCGGCGCTTCGATCTTGATTTTGGCGTTGCCGAAGGTGGCCCGCAGATAGGCCTCGACCCTGGCAATTTCAATGGGGGTCATATGTGCACCGGAACAGACGATGGAAACGGGGAGTTGGGATAGAGAGACGTCGGCGGCATGACTGCCGCCGACGTCACAGACGCCTTAGAGCGCCTTCAGATTGACCGCGGAGGTCTTGCCCTTGCGCGGGTCACGCTCTTCTTCGAACGACACCTTCTGGCCGTCCTTCAAGCCGCTCATCCCAGCGCGCTCGACGGCGGAGATGTGGACGAAAACGTCGGCGCCGCCGTTATCGGGAGCGATGAAGCCGTAACCCTTGGTGCTGTTGAACCATTTGACAGTGCCGTTCGGCATTTGATGTCTCCAATCATGAGCAAAGCCCGGCGTACAAGCACACCGAGCATCAAGTGCCGAGCGATTCTGGTCGTTTCGAAAGGCAGGTTTGATCGAGGCACTGTCGTCTGTTCTGTCGCCAAAGGCAAGCAAAAGAAGAGGCGGGGCGCCGCTTAGCAGGATGGCGCGAATGCTTGCCCTAGTTCTTCCGAACACCCTTGCACCCGAATGTCGCATAATGTATATTATGGCGACAAGCCATAACCTGTTAGGAAACCTCGATAATCATGCCGTCATAGGCCGGCTCCACCCACGGCGGCAGTGTCCGGCACAATGTCTGATAATCCAAACGGGTTCCCATATGGGTAAGGATCGCCCGGCGCGGCCTTACTCTTTCGATCCACTCCAATGCTTTTTCCACATGGGCATGGGTGGCGTGCGGATAGTCCACCAGACAGCCGATCACCCATACTTCGACGCCTTCCAGACTCTTAAAGGACTCTTCTGGAATTTCGACCACATCGGTGCTGTAGGCGAAATTGCCGAATCGCAGGCCGAGGGTTCGGGAATAGCCGTGATCCTGATCGAACGGCACCACGGGGATATCGCCGATACGAAACGCTCCATCGATCACATTGGCGGTCAGGAGCGGCCGATAGACGATTTCGCCGATGCTTTCCATGGGTTCAAAGGCGTAGCCGAACCGCTGACGCGCCGTTTCCAGAACTTCCGCCTTGGCCCAAACCGGCAGCCATTGCCGCGTCACGCGGTTGATTTCGCGCAGATCATCGATGCCGTGCAGATGGTCGGCATGATCATGGGTATAAATCAGGCCATCGATGATGCGTATTCCGGCATCAAGTAGCTGGTCGCGAAGGTCGGGCGTGGAATCCACCAGAATGCGGGTATCGCCGTCCTCCACCAAAATGGAGGACCGCCGCCGCTGATTGCGCGGCTCATTGGGATCGCAGGCGCCCCATCCCATGGAAATGCCGGGAACCCCAGAGGCTCCGCCGCATCCCAGGATGGTCACCTTCACCGAGGCACCTTACTGAACAGGCGGTGGAAATTGGCGGTGGTGGCGCGTTCCAATTCACCCAGGGGCACATTCTTGACGGCGGCCAGTCGCGCGGCCGTATGGGCCACATAGGCGGGCTCGTTGCGCTTGCCCCGAAACGGAATGGGCGCCAGATAGGGCGCGTCGGTCTCCACCAGCAGCCGATCCAACGGAACCCCGGCCAGTGTCTCGCGCAACGCATCGGCGGTCTTGAAGGTCATGATGCCGGATGCGGAGATGAACATGCCTAATTTCACCGCGATATCAGCGAATTGCAGGCCAGAACTGAAGCAGTGCACCAGGCCGGTGAAGGCCCCCTTCCCCATCTCTTCCGTCAAAATGGAAGCGGTATCGTCGTCGGCGTCGCGGGTATGGACGATGACCGGCAAGCCGGTCCGGCGGGCCGCCTCGATATGAATACGGAAGGAGTCACGCTGGCGGTCGCGTGGGCTCTTATCATAGAAATAGTCCAGCCCAGTCTCGCCCAGCCCCACGACCTTGGGGTGTGACGCCAAGCGCACCAGGGTTTCCACATCGGCGAAAGGCGCCACGCCCGCCTCGTGTGGGTGGACGCCGACGGTGCAGTAGACGTTGGAAAAGCGCTCGGCCACCGTCAGAACCTGCTCATGCCGGGTGATATGGGTGCCGATGGACAGCAATACCCCAACCCCCGCCTGTTCGGCGCGTCCCACCACGCCGTCGAGATCATCGGCGAAATCGGGAAAATCAAGGTGGCAGTGGCTGTCGACCAGCATTTAGGCGGGACTCTCTTCGACGAAACGCGGAAACACTCCCTGCGGCGACGGCAAGGCCGTTCCGCTTCCCAAGGCACCGACCGGACCGAAGCTGGCGAAGCTGCGCTGGTTGTCGGGAACCGCCAGTTGCTCAAGGATCCGTGCCGATGATGTGGGCATGAAGGGCTGGGTCAGCAAGGCGAGACAGCGGATGGTCTCGGCCAGGGTCCACAGCACCGTGCCCATGCGGGCGGGATCGGTCTTCTTCAGCGCCCACGGCGCCTGCTTGTCCACATAGCCGTTGGCGGCACGCACCACCACCCAGACGGCCTCGATGGCATCGTGGTAGAGCTGGCGATCCATGGCGGCGCGCAGCTTGTCCAGCAGGCCGTAGGCGGGGTCCAGCATCTCGCGGTCGTCATCGGTGGCGGGGCCGCGTTCCGGCACCACACCGCCGCAATTCTTGCCGATCATGGACAGAACCCGCTGGACCAGATTGCCGTAATCGTTGGCCAGTTCGCTGTTCATGCGGCCGATCATGGCGCGATGGCTGAAATCGCCGTCATTGCCGAATGGCACTTCGCGCAGCAGGAAATAGCGCACCTGATCCAGGCCGTAGGTCTCGATCAGGCTCAGCGGGTCGATGACATTGCCCAGGGACTTGGAAATCTTCTGGCCCTCGTTGGTCCACCAGCCATGGGCGAACACCCGCTTGGGCGGAGGCAGATCGGCGGCCATCAGGAAGGCGGGCCAGTAGACGGCGTGGAAGCGGACGATGTCCTTGCCCACCATATGGATGACGTTGGGCCAATAGCGTGCGAAGTCCCCCGAAGTGTCGGGATAGCCCAGCGCGGTGATGTAGTTGGTCAGGGCGTCAAGCCACACATACATGATGTGGGCGTCGTCGCCGGGCACCGGAATGCCCCATTTGAAGCTGGTGCGCGACACCGACAGGTCTTGCAGGCCACCCTTGACGAAGCTCATCACCTCGTTGCGGCGCGAATTGGGGCCGACGCAATCGGGATTGTCCTCGTACCATTTCAAAAGGCGGTCCTGCCAGGCAGACAGGCGGAAGAAGTAGCTGGGCTCCTTGACCCATTCCACCGGCGCCCCGGTCGGCGCCAGCTTGGTCTCGCCCGGCCCCTTGATCAACTCGTCCTCGGCGTAGAAGGCCTCGTCGCGCACCGAATACCAGCCCTCATAGGCGCCAAGATAGATGTCGCCCTTCTCCACCAGCTTGTTCCACAGCGCCTGACAGGCGGCCAGGTGGCGGGGCTCGGTGGTGCGGATGAAATCGTCGTTGGTGCAGCCCAGGATGCGGGCCAGTTCGCGGAAATTGCCCGAATTCTGATCGGCCAGCACCAGCGGCGTCATCCCCGCTGTTTCGGCGGACTTCTCCACTTTCTGGCCATGCTCGTCAGTGCCGGTGAGGAATTTGACGTCGAAGCCGTCCAGCCGCTTGAAGCGGGCCAGCACATCGCAGGCCAGCGTCGTATAGGCGTGGCCGATATGGGGCTTGTCGTTGACGTAATAGATGGGCGTGGTGACGAAGAAGGTGTTGGCTCCGCTCATGGCGTGCTCCTTGTTGGTCTTGCCTGTGCCTCGCGGATCAGCGGCGGGCCAGCCTCTCCACCGACAGGAAAGCGCCGAGCACCGCCTGCTTGCGGTCCAGGTGGACCGCCTCGGCGCGGGCGAACAGGGTGCTGATCTTTTCCCACACCTCCAGCCAATGTTCAAGGCTGGCCGCCGTCAACAGGCGCCCGATCAGGGCCGCCTCGCCCGGCACCACCTCGGTCATCCCCCTGCCCTGGCGGCCACCGGCGCGGACCAGACGGGCAAGCCACCACACCAACAGTTCGGCGACGGTGCGGAACGAAGCATCGTTTTCCGGCCGCGCCACCCGGTCGCCAAAGGCATGCAGGGCGGGAATATCCAGTCGCGGCAAGCCGTTCAACAGGCCCACGACCTCGCGATACAACTCTAACCCGCCTTCATCGGCCAGGGCCAGCGCCTTGCCGATGCTGCCCTCGGCCAGCCGGGCCAGCGCCGCCACATCCGCCTGCGCCATCTCGGGACGATGATGCACCAGCAGGTCGGTGACGGCGGTTTCCGCCAGGGGCTGCATCAGCAGGCGGCGACAGCGCGACCGGATGGTGGGCAGCAACCGGCTGGGAGAGTGGGAAATCAATATGATCAAGGCGTTACGCGGCGGCTCTTCCAGAACCTTCAGCACCGCGTTGGCGGCGTTGCGGTTCATCTCGTCGGCGGAATCGATGATCACCATGCGCCAGTTGGCGTCGGCGGTCTGGTGGAACAGATCGTTGATCTTGCGCACGTCGTCGATGACGATCTCGGAGCGCAGCTTGGCTTTCTTGTCGTCGGTCCAGCCGCGCTCCACCACTTTCAGGTCGCGATGGCCCTGCGAGGACACCTGGTGCACCACCGGGTGGGAACGCCCGATCTCCAGGCTGTCCGGCGGACCGCCGAACAGGCCCCCACCCTCACCGCCACCGGCCAGCACGAAACGGGCGAAACGGTAGGCCAGCGTCGCCTTGCCGATGCCCTTGGGGCCGCAGAACAGCCAGGCATGGGCCAGCTTGCCCGAGTTCCAGGCATCCAGCAGCGCCTTCTCGGCCGGGCCGTGGCCGAACAGTTCGGCGGTATCGCGGGGATGCGGCGTGTCCGTCATAACAGGCGCCTGAAGGGGTTTCTGCGCCCGGATTTCAGCCACGGATGAACACAGATAGACACAGATGGATTTGTGATCTGTGTCCCGCGAAGCGAGGATCTGTGTTCATCTGTGGCCATTTTCATGGTGTTGGAAGCCGGGCTCTAACCGTCGCCAGAATGTCCTTATGGACCTCCGCCTGGGTGCGGGCGGCGTCGATGACGGCGCAGCGCATGGGATTGCTCGCCGCGATGCCGAGGAAGCCCTGGCGCAGGCGCTGGTGAAAGCCGAGCCCCATGCGTTCGTAGCGATCCTCGCCGCCGCCGCGAATCCCCGCCCGTTCCAGCCCCTTCTCCACCGGCATGTCCAGCACCAGGGTCAGGTCAGGGGCGAAATGTCCCACCGCCACCCGGTACAGGCTGGCGATCACATCGGGGTCGAGACCGTGGCCGAAGCCCTGATAGGCCAAGGTGGAATCGGCGAAACGGTCCGAGATCACCCAATGGCCGCGCTCCAAGGCGGGCCAGATGGTCCTGACCAGATGATCGCGCCGCGCCGCGAAGTGCAGCAGCGCCTCGGTCACCCCATCCCAGCGCTCCACCTCGCCCGAAACCAGCAAGGCGCGGATCGCCTCCGCCCCAACCGAGCCGCCGGGTTCACGGGTGGTCACCACCATCAGGCCGTCCTCGCGCAAGGAGTCGGCCAACAGACGCAGTTGAGTGGACTTGCCCGTCCCCTCGCCGCCTTCGAAGGTGATGAACCGTCCCCGTGCCGGTCCGCTGCTCATGGGCTACTTCTTCGCTCCCCAGATGATGCGGCGGATGGCGGCGGAAACGCGACCGCCAAAGCCCAGCTTTTCCACATTGCCGACGGCGACCAGTGGCATTTCCACCGGGGCCATGCCCGGCGCGGTCACCACGATCTTGCCCAATTCGGCGCCCGCCTTGATGGGGGCGGGCAACGGACCGGTGAACACGGTGGAGACCTTCATGTCGAGGCGGTTACGCCGTTGCATGGAGACTTCCAGGTCGCCCTTGGCGGCCAGCGCCACGGTCTCGGCCTCGCCCAGCCAGACCTCGGCATCGGGAACCACCACCTCGCCCGCCTTGAACAGCGGATAGGTCTCCCACTCGCGGAACGCCCATTCGGCCAGCCGTTGGGCTTCCTCGCCCCGCTCCTTCATGGAGGACATGCCGTTCAACACGATGATGATGCGCCGGGCGCCCCGCTTGATGGAGGCGGTCAGGCCATAGCCAGCCTCCTCGGTATGGCCGGTCTTGAGGCCATCGGCGCCGGGCGTATTGTAGAGCAGCGGGTTGCGGTTGCCCTGCTTGATGCCGTTGAAGGTGAATTCCATCTGGCTGAACAGCGGGTAATAGTCAGGAAAATCACCGATCAGGTGGCGCGCCAGCACCGACAGATCGCGGGCGGTCATCACGTGGCCGGGCTCGGGCCAGCCGCTGGCATTCTTGAAGACGCTCTTGGTCAGGCCCAATTGGCGCGACTTGCGGGTCTCTTCCTCGGCAAAGGCTTCCTCGCTGCCGGAATGGGCTTCGGCCAGCACCGAGCAAGCGTCGTTGCCCGACTGGATCACCACCCCTTTCAGCAATTCGTCCACCGAGGCGGTGGAATTGATGGGCAGGAACATCAACGAACCGCCGGACTTGTAGTGCTTCTTCCAGGCGGTTTCGCTGACCGGCAGTCGGTCGCCTGGCTTCCAAGCGCCGGACTTGAGCTTGTCGAAGACCATGTAAACGGTCATCAGCTTGCTCATGGAGCTCGGCACCATCAGCTCGTCGGCATTCTTCTCCATCAGCACCGCGCCGCTGGCGAAATCGATGATGACGGCCTGTTTGGCGGCGGTCTCGATCGTCTGCGCCAGAACGGGCTGGCCGAGGCCGAGCGCGACGGCGATAACGGCTGCCACAGTGGAACGATGGAGAATCTTGGAGATCATCAACGTCTTCGACCTGCTTAAGTTGAAAGGAATAAACTTCAATCGACCACCACGCGGGCGTCTTGGGTTCCGGCCGCCATGACCGCATCGAGCATGCGGTCGGCGTCCTCGACGCTTTGCAGCGGTCCAAGTCGGACGCGGAAGACCGGCTTGCCTTGCACATTGGCCTGGCTCACCTGCGCCTTGCCGACCGAGGTCAGACGGGCGGCCAGCCGGTTGGCGTTGTCGTGGCGCGAAAATGAACCGGCCTGGACATAGAGATGGGTGGTGCGCACGGGAACCGATTTGATCTCTTGCGCCGCCAGCTCGCGTTCCACCGCCTCCACCGTCAGCCCACGCTGCGGCTTGCCCGGATCAGAGGAGGCCAGTTCGGGCGTCGAGGTCTGGGACTTGGCGCCGGGAGGCGGCGGCAGGCTTTCGGCCTGGACCGAGCCGCGTGGAGCCGCCTGGGCGACTTTCGGCTCGTTGCCCGCGGCATCCGGCTTTATCTTGCCTGCCAGGGCGCGGCTTTCCTCGCTCAGGATCTGGACCCGGACCTTGGCGGTACCCTTGCCCTCCATGCCCAGCAATTGGGCCGAACGACGCGACAGATCCAGAATGCGGCCGTTGACGAAAGGGCCGCGATCATTGATGCGGACGATGATGGACCGTCCGTTCTCCAGATTGGTGACGCGGGCGACGCTGGGCATCTGCAAGGTCTTGTGGGCGGCCGACACCGCGTTCTGATCGAAGGTCTCGCCATTGGCGGTCAGCTTGGCGTGGAAATCGGGGCCATACCAGGACGCGATACCGGTCTCGTCATAGGCAAAGTCTTCCTGGGGGTAATACCATATCCCCGCCACCTGATAGGGCTTGCCGACCTTGTAGTTGGAGGAAGCCGAGGCCGAGGGCGGTGGCGACTCACCTCCCATGGCCGACTTGGCGCCATGGGCGAACAGATTGAGCTCGGAACAACCGGCCAGCATGGTACCGCTTAGCAGCAGCATGGCCAATCGGCCCCCCCGCGACGCCATTCCCATCATCTAGTCGTCTCCATGGCTCAACCACCGAACATGTAGTCTACTTGCCGCCGATGCGGTCCGCAAGATGGCCGACCGCCAGGGCGAAGAAGGTGGACCTGTTCCATTTCATGATGGTACGGAAATTGTCGTAGACCAGGAAAGGCGGCCCCTTCCCCGCTTCCGCCAGAACGATGGAGCCCGACAGATCCTTGACCGGCAGCGGCTTGCCGTCGTTCCCCTTGACGCCGAGGGCATTCCATTCCGCCAGCGACTTGCGGGTGTCGAGGCCGACCAGCTTGGCGTCGAACCCCTTGGGCAGCTTTACCGAGCGTCCCCAGGTCTGGTCGCCGCGCCAACCTTCCGAGGACAGGTAATTGGCCGCCGAGGCCAGGGCGTCGGCGCGATTGGTCCAGATGTTGCGCTTGCCGTCGCCGTCCCAATCCACCGCGAATTTCAGGAAGGTGGAGGGCATGAACTGGCATTGCCCCATGGCGCCCGCCCAGGATCCGATCATGGCCGACGGCGCGATATGACCCTGATCGAGAATGGTCAGTGCGTTCATCAGCTCGCCACGGAAAAATTTCGTGCGCCGCCCGTCATAAGCCAGGGTCGCCAGCGAGGAAATGACCGACATGCCGCCGGTATTCTTGCCGAACCCGGTCTCGATGCCCCACAGCGCCACCACGAAACGCGGCTGCACCCCGAAGCGTTGTTCGATCTCGGTCAACAGGGCGCGGTTCTCCGCCAGCTTGCGCCGTCCCTCCTCCACCCGCGACGGGGTGACGATGCGCCCCAGATACTCGTCGAAGCTGAGGGTGAATTCGGGCTGCTTACGGTCCAGCTCGATGACGCGGTCGATGTGCTGAACCCCGCTCAGGGCGGCGTCCAGCGTCTCGGCGCGCAGGCCCTTGTCCAGGGCCTCGGCGCGAACGCCGGTCAGGAAGGCGGAGAAACCGTCATTGGCGGCATCGGTCTGCGCCGCCGCCGTCGGCTCCTCGGCGGAAGCAGCGCAACCGGACAAGACCAGACAGCAGGCCGCCAAACCGACCAACGCCCAAGATTTCGTCACCCCAGCCATGGCCAATGCCCCAAATATGGTGTTCGCTGGGAAAGTTGTGCCACATTCCGCCCTGTCAGGGCAACCGCTGCCTCATCCCGACGAGCCAATGGCGAGGAGTTGCGGCCAAGGGCCGACGCGCCTCGTGGCGCGGGAGCCAAGGAATTCGGAGAATTCCGCCCGGCGATTGAGGGGCGAAAGAAACTACGGATGGGGCATGATCGCTTGGTGGCGGTAAGCCGCATAAACAAGGTCGTCATTCCCGCGAAAGCGGGAATCCATGCCGCAACCGGCGTGGCGTTGGGTAGGACAGACTCTTCATTTCCACCATGGATCCCCGCTTTCGCGGGGATGACGAGAGACGTGAAGGAGTAGCCACTTCACGCTATTACCCTGCTCATGGATGGGGCAGGAGTTCGTCTGTCCAGCCGGACAGCCGGTACCCGATCAGCCCCATGGCCTCGTGGGCCAGGGTCTGCATACCGCCCAAACCGGCGACGATGCTGAACCGCAGATCGGACCATGCGACCTCGCCCCTGCCGGTGGTTCGGTAATCCACCGGATAGGCGACCACCGGCCAGCCGACGGCGCGGAAGCAGCCCACCGAGCGGGCCATATGAAAGGCCGAGGTAATCAGCAGCCAGGTCTCGCCCGGCTTCGGGGCGGCGATCTCCTTGCTGAAAACCGCGTTCTCTCGGGTATTGCGTGATTGACTTTCGAAGATCACCCGCCCGGCATCAAAGCCGATTTGTTCATAAAATTCCTTGACGTATGATGCTTCCTTAAACTCCTGCTCAAGGACGGATCCCGAGCCGCCGGTGAAGATCAGCCGGGCATCGGGATAGCGCTTCGCCAGTGGAATCAGCGCGGTCATGCGGGCGGCGGCGCTGTTGATGGAAGGCTGCCCCCGGGCGGCGCTGATGGCCGGATTGAGGCCGCCACCCAGCACGATGATGCCGTCCACATGATCGGGCAGCGGGCGCGGCGGGGGAAACCGGTTCTCCCAGGCCTCCACCATCGGCTGCTCCACCGGAAACACCGCGAGGGCGGTGACCACCGCGAAGCTTCCCACCAGCAGTCGACGTCCCCAAACGCGCGCCCGCCGAATCAGCAACAGCAGACCGCCCATGCCGACGGCGAGATAGAACAGGGTGAACGGATCGGTCAGGACGCCGACCAGTTTGGACAGGATGAACATCCCCACTCCGCCATGGGTTGGTTTCGCAAAGGCTGGATTGGCCGCCGGGCGCCATCATATGCTAAGTCCAGTATAACGTCGCCCTTGATGGTCAAGACCGCATGGAAGCCCTTCTCGCCGCCGCCATCGAACGCCATCGGCGCGGCCTCGTCGCCGAGGCCGAGGCCGAATATCGTCGCATCATCGCGGCCCATCCCGGCTTCGCGGAAGCGCATAACGCCCTCGGCATCGCCCTCCAGCAACAGGCGCGCCCGGCGGACGCGGTTGCCTGCTTTCGTCGCGCCGTTGAATTGAAGCCGGATTACGTTGCCGCCTTCGGCAATCTGGGGGCCGCCTTGCTCGCCCTGGGACAGCGGCGAGATGCGATCGCGGCGCTGGACGCGGCTCTGGTGCTGGACCCGGCCAATGCGGAAGCCCATTACAACCGGGCCTGCGCCGCCCAGGAAGACGGCGCCCTGGACCGGGCGGCGGAGGGGTATGGCCGCGCCGTCGCGCTCAACCCCAATCATGCGGGGGCCTTCAACAATCTCGGCATGACCTTGCGGGCGCTGGGGCGGCTAACCGAATCCCTGGCGGCTTACGAGCGGGCGACGACCCTGGCCCCGGCCAATCCCTTGATCCGCTATGGTTTCGCCCAGGCCCTGCTGGAAGCGGGAGATTTCCAGCGCGGATGGCGCGAACACGAATACCGCTTCGCCGCCGGAATCGCCCATAAGCGTCACCAGCAATATCCCCGCTGGATGGGCGAGGATATTGCCGGAAGGACGATCCTGGTCTGGGCGGAACAGGGATTGGGCGACACCATTCAATTCTGCCGCCATGCGTCCATGCTGGCCAAGCGCGGTGTCCAGGTGGTGCTGGAGGTCCAGCCGCCGCTGGAACGGCTGTGCCGCGGTCTTGCCGGTGTGACGGTGGCGGCGCGCGGCGATCCCCTCCCCCCCTTCGAGCTTCAGGCTCCGCTCATGAGCCTGCCCCTGCTGATGGAGGCCGAGCCCTTTGCCGCCGGTCCCTATCTTGGCGCGGGAAAGGACTGGACCGGGCGGTTTGGCGAACCGTCCGGACGCCGCGTCGCCCTGGTCTGGGCGGGAAGCCCGACCCACAAGGACGACCACAACCGGTCGCTGCCGCCCGATGCCTTGCGGGGCCTGCTGACAATTCCCGACGTGGCGTTCTATTGCTTCCAACTGGGGCAGGCGCCGGACCTGCCCGGCTTACGGAACTTGCCGGGCCCTATTGGGGATTTCGCCGACACCGCTGGCGCCTTGCTCGAAATGGATCTGTTGATCTCGGTGGACACGGCGGTCCTGCATCTGGCGGGCGCCCTGGGACGTCCCGCCTGGGCGCTGTTGCCCTACGCGCCCGACTGGCGCTGGCAGCAAAGCCGCGACGACAGCCCATGGTATCCGAGTCTACGCCTGTTCCGGCAAAGCCGCCGCCAGGATTGGGACTCGGTGCTGGACCGCGTGGCGATGGCGTTACAATAGGCTTTCCAAATGCTCGGCCAGTTTGGTCAAGGCACTGGACAGCAGGCGATGGTCATGGGCATCGACCACCACCGCCATGACGGATGCCGCTTCCTCGCCCAACAGGCCAACGGCCAGCATGGCGGCCAAGAAGCCATCGGCATCGAGGGCTTCCTTGGCGGGGCGGAAGGCGCGGTTGCGGCCGCCCTTGGATTCCTGGTCCAGCACCTCGGCCATGGCCTCGTCCGCGGGCAGCTTGCGGTGGATTCGGAATGCCAGCGCCTTGAGCACCCGAATCTTATCGTCCTCGTCAAGATCGGTGCCCTTGGCCATCACGCTGTCTCGCTTCCTGCAAATATGGCGGCGATCTCCGCCGGTGTGAGCAATCGCCACTCGCCCGGGGCCAAATCGCCGAGCCCCAAACCGCCGATGGCGACCCGCCGCAGTCCCTCCACATGGTTGCCAACGGCGGCGAACATGCGCTTGACCTGATGGTATCGTCCCTCGACGATGGTGATATGAGCGCTTTGCGGTCCGATTTCCACCAGTTTCGCTGGCGCCAGTGGCGTGGTCTCGGAGCGGAGCATCAAGGTTCCGGCGGCGAAGATCGCCGCCTCCTCGCCACTCAACGGCCGAGCCAGGGCAACTTGGTAAGTCTTGGGAACGTGGGAGCGTGGCGCGGTGATCCGGTGCGACAGCGCCCCGTCATCGGTCATCAGCAACAAGCCGGTGCTGTCGCGATCCAATCGCCCGACCGGCGCGACCAGCGGCGTGCGGTGGGCAAAGCGCGGCGGCAGCAGTTCGTAAACCACCCGGCCGGGGTCGGAGGTGGAACAGGTGAAGCCGTCGGGCTTGTTCAGCATCAGGACCAGCCCACCCGGCGGGTCCAACGCCTCGCCGTCCAGCCGAATGAGGGCATGGTCCACACGGGCGTCGTCCTTGAGAACATTGCCCTCGGCATCGGTCAGCCTTCCGTCGCGGACCATGCGACGCACCTCTTTCTGGCTGCCATAGCCGAGATTGGCGATCAGCCTTACCAGCCGCATGATGGCTCACCGGTCATGACGGTTGCTCGACAGATAGA
The DNA here is from genome assembly GCF_003284725.1 of Paramagnetospirillum kuznetsovii. Taxonomy (GTDB): domain Bacteria; phylum Pseudomonadota; class Alphaproteobacteria; order Rhodospirillales; family Magnetospirillaceae; genus Phaeospirillum; species Phaeospirillum kuznetsovii. The sequence goes on from NZ_PGTO01000004.1 coordinate 276,997, forward strand.
CCTTGAACCCGTCCTTCTGGGTCAGCAGGGTCACCTCGCGGAAGCGGCGCCGCAGGTCCGCCTCGTAAGGCAGCGTCTGGTTGGCGACCAGCAGGAATTTGCCACGCCGCCGAATGGATCGCCAGGCGCTGGTGATGAAGGCTTTGCCCATGGCGGGATCGGCCTTGCGGCCTTCATGGAACGGCGGATTGGCGATGATCCAGTCATAGGGCGCCACCTCGGGCAGACCGGCGCAGACATCCAGCCAATGGAAACTGGCCTTGTCAGCGTCGGCGGGGGCCAGCGCGGCCATATTGGTTCCCGCATCCTCAAGGGCGAGCGCCTCGGCCTCGTAAAGGTCGATTCCGGTGACGGCGGGGAAGCGCCGCAACAGGTCCACCGACAGATAGCCCCAGCCCGCCCCCAAATCGGCCACCCTCCCGGCCATACCCTCGGGGAAGCACTCCGCCAAAACCGCCGAGCCGCGATCCACATGGCCCGAGCTGAAACAGCCGGAACGGGCCACGAATCCGCTGTCTCCCACCGCCATTGCGCCGCCCGCCGCCAGCCACTCGGTCAGAATCGGCGGCATGTCTCCGTCACGATGGAACCAGAAGACTCGGGCCTGATGCTTGGACATCTGGCCGTCGAGACCGAAGACACGCTCGACCTCGCGTTCGATGCTGGCGCCTCCCAACGCCTTGGCGCCGCAGCACACCAACACGCCGCCCGGCTCCAGCAGCGTCCAGGCACGGGCGATATTGGCCAGGGTCTCCGCCTTGTGTTTGGTGATCAGGCACAATCCCATGGGAAAGGCGCCGTCCAGGCGTTGGGCGACCCGGAACCCGGCCTTGCTCAGCGCATCGGCGGCGGGTTTGAAGCTTTGTTCGCAGAGCAACCGCCCCCGCCATTCCGGGCCGAGCCCGTCGCCGCTTTCGGCGCGCATGAGAAAAGCGCGCTCCGGCAAGGGCAGCAGCCCCTTATCGAACGGCAGCAGCAGGGCTTTGATGTGTTCAGGCTGATCCATGGCGGCAGGGTGTAACACGCCCGTTCACTCTAGCCAATTGCCTTGGTCTGGACTAAAAGAACCCCATGGATGGGTGGCAGAGTGGTCTATTGCACCGGTCTTGAAAACCGGAGGGGCGCAAGCCTCCGTGGGTTCGAATCCTACCCCATCCGCCATAGCCCGTGCTTTGTCGGCCTTTTCGGCGATGAGCCATGCGCCGGAAAGGCTTGCGGAGGGATTGACCTCGGTGGCAGGGTCCAAATTGGAATTTTTCCAAGGGCTGGAGGCTCATGGATACGTGCATCCCGACCACAGCGGTGAATGAAAGCGATTTCGGCGGCTATCGGTCGCTGTTCGAGAATGCCGTCGAAGGGATCTATCGAACCACGCCCGACGGCCGCTATCTCGACGCCAATCCCGCCCTGGCCCGCATCTACGGCTATGACAGCCCAGAAGAACTGATCGCCGGTCTGACGGATATCGCTCGCGACCTTTACGTCAACTCGGTTGACCGCGCTCTTTTCAAGGAAGTCCTCGAGCGTGATTCGGTGGTGCGCAATTTCGAGGCGCGGGTTTACAACAAGGATCGCCGGATCATCTGGATCTCGGAAAATGCCCGCGCGGTCAGGAATTCCGCAGGCCAGGTCGTCTGTTACGAGGGAACCGTCCAAGACATCAGCGAGCGCAAACGCTCGGAAGAATCCCTGCGGTTGGCGGCCGCCGTGTTCGAGACCGTCGGCGAAGCCATCGTCGTCACCGATTCCAATCAGAACATCCTGGCCGTCAACGCGGCTTTCGAACGCATGACCGATTGGACCGCCGCCGAGGTGGTCGCCAAGCCCTGCGATATTTTCGCAACCGAAATGATCGGCTTTGCCGAGATCGCAGAGATCTGGCGATTGGCGGCAAGCGGCGGCCTGTGGTCGGGAGAAACCTGGATTAGCCGTAAGGATTCCGACCCATTCCCGGCCGCGCTCGCCATGTCCGCCATCCCCGGCGAAGACAGCAAGGCCGACCGCTTCGTCTTGCTGCTGCGCGACATCACCAGCCGCCGACGCGACGAGCAGCGCATCAAATTTCACGCCTGCCATGACAGCCTGACCAAGCTTGTCAACCGCCGCACGGTCATGGAGAGCCTTGCAGAATCCATGATTCGCGCTGAACGCAACGGTCAGCGGCTCGCGGTTCTCTATCTGGATGTCAACCGTTTCAAGGATATCAACGACAGCTTCGGCCATGGCGTGGGCGACGATCTGTTGCGTCAGGTGGCCCGGCGGCTGAAGGCTTGTGTTCGGGCCAGCGATATCATCGGCCGCCTGGGCGGCGACGAATTCGTCATCGTCTTGCCCAGCGTCGCCGATCGCGGCACCGCCGAGGTCTGCGTCAACAAGGTGACCTATGCGTTCACCGAGCCCTTCACCATCAATGAATTGGAACTCTATTCGTCGAGCAGCATCGGGGTGGCTTTGTACCCCGACGACGCCGACACAGCCGAGACACTGCTGTCACGCGCCGATGCCGCCATGTACCACGCCAAGCGCAACGGCCTTCATTTTTCCTTCTTCGACATCGACATGGACCGTCAAGCGGCAGACCGCGTCAATTTAGAGAACGATCTGCGCCACGCCTTGGCCACGAAGCAGTTTCAACTGGCCTATCAGCCCAAGGTCGATGTGGGCCAGCGTCGCATCATCGGCGCGGAGGCGCTCATCCGTTGGCGTCACCCCGAACGGGGAGCGGTGTCTCCCGCGGTCTTCATTCCTGTCGCCGAGAGGGCCGGCCTGATCGGGGCCATCGATGATTGGGTTCTCAGCGAAGCCTGCTCGCAAATCGGCCGTTGGCGAGAACGCGGTCTCGATCTTCCTGCCATCAGTGTCAACATTTCCCCCGCCCAGTTCCATGATGGACGCCTGACGGATAAGGTCAGGGCCGGTTTGGACACGTCCGGCTTGGACCCGACCATGCTGGAATTGGAGATCACCGAAACCATGATGGCCAGCGACGTGGACCGCGCCATCGAGATTTTGGGGCAACTGACCGCCATGGGAGTCAAGGTGTCCCTGGACGATTTTGGCACCGGCTATTCCTCCTTGGCCTATCTCAAGCTGTTTCCGGTCTCGACCTTGAAGATCGATCGAACCTTCGTGGATGACCTTCCCGACGACGTCAAGGATGGCGCCATTATTTCCTCGATTATCGCGCTGGCGGAAAATCTGGGCTTCGCCGTCATTGCCGAGGGCGTCGAGACTCCGGCCCAGGCGAGATTCCTCCGGGAACGCGGGTGTACAGCCATGCAGGGGTTTCTGTTCAGTCGTCCGCTGGACGGCGAGCAATTCGCCCGATTGCTGGAAACCGGGATCGACGTGCTGGAGAGCTTTGGGCCGTGACGCAAGGCCGTCATGCCGACCGTTAGCGCTTCGAGTGACAGCCCTTCTCCGGCGGAATAACCGCCAGACCGAGACGGACCGGATCCTGGAAGACCGGACCATGATAGCCGAGAACAACCTCTGGCAGAGTGGTGATGGGGCCGAAACGCTGCTCCATGGCGGCAATTCCGGGAAACCAGTCCATGGGCTCACCGGCCTTGGGCGGATCCTGATGGTCGATATCGCGGTAACGACCGCTAAGATCCATATCCCACACGATGACCGCGCCGCTGGCCCGCACCTTGGCGTCGGATAGCCACGGGGCCATATAGGGATCGGCTTCCGTGTAAACCCGTGGCCGATCCGCCGATTTATAGGCAGCGGTCCCCGCCAGCCAGCTATCCCCCACCAGGACCGGAACCGGCCCATCGCAGACCTGCGCCCAGGCATCGGTCACCTTGGCGGCGAGAAGCTTGGCGGGGAAGCGCGCCCACTTTGATTCCTCGACCACAGGCGTGACCCCGATGAAGATCAACAGGTAGGTGGTTGCCATGGCGACCGCCAACCCACTGGACCACGCGAGAAACCGGCCCACCTGCATATGCCCCGGCGCGGAATAAACCCAGCGCATCAGAACCAGCGGCAAGGTCAGAAAGAACGTCGTCGCCCATTCCAGCCGCATCTCGCCCCCCGTCACGGCCGAGAGCAGCAGTACCAGCCCGACGGGACCGAAGGTCGCCAGCAACAAGAAGCCGTCCTGACTGGACATGGCGCGTCGGCGCAACTTCGGCAGCCCAAGGGCGCCGAGCATGACGATCATCGCGGAGACGGACATGCCGACCATGCCGCTCAGGGCATCCAATGGATTGAGAATATGCCGCGAGAAAAAGCTGCTGGCGGCATCGGCAAGACCGGCACCGTCGCGGAAATAGCGCAGTGGCGCCAGATCATTGGCAACGACCCAATAGATATGGGGAGCGGCGACCAGAAAACACAGCCCAACCGCAAGCCATGCGCGCGGCATCAGCAGCAAGGCCCGGTGACGCGGCGTCCACACGACATGGATCAGGAACAGGAACGGCAGGATCAGAATGGTGTATTTGGACAAAATGCCGATGCCGATGGAAAGGCCCAGCAGCGGCCAAGCCCAGGCCCGACGCTCCTCGACGGCCAGATAGCCGAACAGGATGGTCAGGCACCACGGCAGCATCAGAATGATGTTGTGGTCGAAATGGGGAACGATGAAGCTGTAAAAGCCGAAGGCGGGCAGCGCCACCACCGAGATCAGGGCGGCATCGGGGCAAACATAGCGACGGGCCAGATGATGGATGGCGGCGAAGGACGCCAACATGATGGACGCGCTGAGGGCATAGATGGCGACATCATGTCGGCCGAACAGGAAGATGACGATTTCCGTCAGCCACGCGATCAGCGGCGGATGCTTGAAATAGCCCGCCTGCCACTCCTGGCCCCAATAAATGATCTGGATGGTGTCGCGCCCCAGGCTGGTATTGGCCGCCGAAGGCAAAAGGGTCCAGGTGAGGCCGTAGACAACGAATACCAGAGCATAAACCGCCTTTCGCTGAAGCAGCGGCAACCCCCTCGCAACTATCGCTGGAAATCCACCCTGGGTATTCAATTTCTACTTACCAAGCGATTCGAAAAACGGATGGGGCGCAGCCCAATCGAGGTCAACATAGTCAAATTTGGTCAAGATGAAAAGAAAATCCGTCGATGGGCTGTATCTGAGTCGACTAAAAATCACAATCTGTTGACTTTCCAAGATTTCAGCCGAGCCGTTCTGCCAAATCTGTCAATGACATTGGTCGTCCCAACAAAAACCCTTGGACGATGTCGCAGTCGCAGGCCCGCAGGAAATCCAGCTGTTCGGCGGTTTCAACACCTTCGGCCACGGTTTCCAGCCCAAGACCGTGGGCCATGGTCACGATGGTCTCCACCAACCGAGCCGCGTTGGGGTCGCGCACCGCGCCAACCACGAAGGACCGGTCGATTTTCAACGTGTCGAAGGGATAACGCTGAAGATAGCCCAACGACGAATAACCGGTCCCGAAATCGTCGATGGAGAGCCGAACGCCCAGATCACAGAGTTGCCGCAGGGTCTCCCCCACTTCCGGACTATCGTCCATCAGGACGCTTTCGGTAATTTCCAATTCCAATTGTTCCGGCGACAGCTTTGCCTCCGTCAACTGGCGGCACACCCAATCACCGAAGGCGCCACCGCGCAACTGGCGCGGCGAGACATTGATGGCGACGCGAAACCCCTTCGGATGCCGCGAGAACAGATGGGCGGATTCCTGGCAGGCGGTGGTGATCACCCAGTCGCCGATTTCGCCGATCAGCCCGACCTCCTCGGCCAGAGGAATGAAACTCCCCGGCGGAATGATGAGGTCAGGCGGCCGACGCCAGCGGACCAGCGCTTCCATTCCCACCGGACAATCGGTCCGCAAGTCGTAGAGCGGCTGATAATCCAGCCGAAGTTCGCCCCGCCCGGCGGCCCCGCGCAGTTGGCTTTCCATGGCCAAGCGCGCCTGTGCTTTCTCGTTGATCTCGCGGGTAAAGAACTGGTAGCGGCCCCGCCCCTGCTCCTTGGCCTTGTACATGGACAGTTCCGCATTGCGCAGCAGCACCTGCCCCTCGTTTCCATCGGCCGGAAAGATGCCGATGCCGATGCTGGCCGAGACGAAATGGTCCTGCCCCGCGATGCCGAAGGGGGGCGTGAAGGTATCGACCACCCGGTCGGCCACTTTCTGGACGGATACGCCGTCCTCGACGCCGGGGAGAATGATCACGAATTCATCACCGCCCATGCGGGCCAGGGTGTCGCCCTCCCGCACGCATTCCGTCAATCTGGCGGCGGCATCCTTCAGCAATTGATCACCGGCGGCATGGCCCAGCAGATCGTTGACGTTCTTGAACCGATCGAGATCGATATAGATCAGAGCCGTCATGGTTTCCCGACGATGGGCCACCGCCAATCCCTGCTCCAAGCGGTCGAGCATCAATAGTCGATTGGGAAGTCCGGTCAGATCATCGTAATTGGCCTGGCGCAAAAGCCGTTCCTCATAGCTGCGGCGCGCCGTGATGTCCTCCTTGACCGCCACGAAATTGGTGATGACTCCATTGCCATCCTCCAGCGGCGACAAGGTGGCGTATTCCCAGAACAATTGGCCGTCGCGGCGCTGATTGCAGAATTCGCCCCGCCATTCCTGACCGGCCCGGATATTGGCCCACATGGCCTTGTAGGTTTCCTCGCCGGCATCCTTGCGATGAATGAAGTCTATGGGGCGACCGATGGCCTCGGCGGCGGGATAGCCGGTCGCCTTGACGAATTTAGGATTGACGTAGCCGATGATCCCTTCCCGGTCGGTAATGACCACGGAAACCGGGCTTTGCTCGATGGCCAGGGACAGCACCCGCACCCGCTCCTCGGCGTCGCGGCGCTGCGCTCGTTCATGGCAGTCGCGAATCTCGCGCTCGATGGCGGGAACAAGGCGCGCCAAACTGGCCTTGTCGAGAAAATCGTGGGCCCCCCGCTTCAGCAGGATCACCGCGTCCTCGGCCCGGACCACGCCGGACATGATGATGAAGGGAATGTCGCGTCCGCTCTCTTGCAGGGTCGCCAACGACGCCTCGGCGCTGAATCGCGGAAGATGATAGTCGCTGAGGACAAGATCCCACACGGTCGGCGACGCCAGGGCCGCCCTCATCTCGTCGGCGGTCTCGACACGCCGGACGGACGGCGTGAAGCCGCCCCGCAGCAGTTCCAGCTCCAACAATTCCGCGTCGTCGGGCGAGTCTTCGACCAGCAGGACTTGCAGGGGTTTTCCCATGATAAAAGTCCTCAGGCTGGCGGCGCGACGTTGGTGACAAGCCAATAGTGTTCGAGCTGCTTCACCATTTGGGCGAAGTCCGCGTAGCCGACCGGCTTGCGGATATAGCTGTTCACGCCGCGGTCATAGCCCCCAATGATGTCGTTTTGATCATCGGAGGTGGTCAGGATGACCACCGGAACACGCTTGGTCTCGGGCCGCTCGCGCAACCGGCGCAGAACCTCAAGGCCGCCGATGCCCGGCAGTTGGAGATCAAGCAGCACCAGGGCCGGTAGCTCCCGCGACGGCTTTACGGCATGACGGCCCGTGGCGAACAGGTAGTCCAGCGCCTCCTCCCCATCGCGAACGACGGTGATGTCTGGCGACATGGCGCTGCCACGAAAGGCGTGCAGCGCCAATTCCACATCGTCTTCGTTGTCTTCGACCAGCAGTACGTGGGGATTCTTACTCATCAAACACCTCTTGTCATTCCGGCGCCCGGACATTGGTCAAGACCCAATAGCGTTCCAACTGGGCGACCATGGCGCTAAACGCCGCGAAACCCGTGGGCTTATGCACAAAGCTGTTCGCCCCGAGATCGTAGCCCGCCATGATGTCGGTGGCGCGATCAGAGCCTGTCAAGATGACGACGGGAATTCTCCGCGTCTTCGGTTCTTGCCGCATGGCGCGCAATACGTCCAACCCACCCATTCCGGGCAAGGCGAGGTCCAGGATGACCACCACCGGACGGTCGGCGGCGTCGCGCCCGGCATGGCGTCCGGTGGCGAACAGATATTCCAAGGCCTCTTCGCCGTCGGCGACCACCACGAGGTCGGAATGCAGCCGAGTGGCATCGTTGGCCCTGAGGATCAAATCGGCATCGTCGCGATTGTCTTCAACCAGAAGAATCTTAGGATTTGCCATCGGCGACGCCTCCCTCCCACAAGGTGAAGCGGAAGACGGCTCCCTTGCCGATGGCGCCCTCGGCCCAGATGCGTCCGCCGTGACGGGCAAGAATGCGCAAGACCGTGGCCAGTCCGATTCCGGTTCCCTCGAATTCCTCGGCCCGGTGCAACCGCGAGAATGGCATGAACAAGCGGTCGAGATAATTCATGTCAAAACCCGCGCCATTGTCGCGCACCACATAGACCAACCGCCCCTCCGCCATCTCGGTTCCAAAGGAAATGGTGGCCGACTTGTTATGGCGGGAATATTTCCAGGCATTTCCCAGCAAGTTTTCCAGCACGGCATCCATCAGCCGCCGGTCACCCTTGGTCATCAAATCGGGCGCGATTTCAATGGAAACAGAGCGTTGCGGGTCTTTCTCCCGCAATCGGGAAGCGACCTTGTGGGCGATGTCCGACAGGTTGATGGGTTCAACCGTCAACTCGCTACGAGTCGAGCGGGACAATTGGAGAAAGCTGTCGATCATCTCGGCCATGTCGCGGGCGCCTGCCCGAATACGGGTCAGATAGTGACCGAATCGCTCGTCCAGCGAGCCTGAATATTCCGTATCGAGAATCTGCCCGAATCCCTCGATCCGCCGCAGCGGCGCCCGCAGATCATGCGATACCGAATAGGTGAACGCGTCCAGCTCCTTGTTGCTGGCTTCCAATTCGGCGGTGCGCTGGCGCACGCGCTGCTCCAACTCGGCATTAAGACGCGTGACCTCCTCCTCCGCCTTGCGACGGGCGGCGATGTCTTCCTCCAACTCCGCATTGACGTCGCGCAGTTGGTGATAAGCCTCGCGAAGCCCCGACGACATGGAGTTGAAGGCGCCGACCATGCGGTCAAGCTCATCTTCCTTGGAGGGCCTGTGCCGGGTCAGCGCCAATGGCTGGGTCACGTTGAGGTTGAACCGGCCGACATAGCCGGCGATGGCGATCAGGTGACGGGTGACGAGTCGATAGACGATATAGAGAATGAACATGGACACCAGGAAGGTTTTCACTCCCTGGCTGATCAGGATGACGACCGCCTTGTCCACCAGACGGTTGTAAACACCGGTCAGCGTCGCTTCCATGTAAAGAACGCCGATGGTCTGCTCTGTGGAGCGATCCTTGGAATCCGCATAGACGATTGGAAATTCCTGGGTCAGGACGGGGCCGACGCCCCTCTCGCCCACCGAAACCATGACGCGGCGCTTCAGCGAGCGGCCGACTTCACGGACTTCAAGGTATTGCATGTCCGGAAGACGCTTGATCCCCTCGATCTGCAATTGAAGTTGATCGGTATCGAGGCTCCACATGGCGCCGCCAAGGCTGCCGAGATTGGCGTTTTCCACATCGCCGAAACGATCCCGGATCTCTTGGATCTGGCCGCGGTAATCCACGTAAAGCTCGAAAACGGTCGTGGCCAGGGTGACGGCGGTGCTGAACATAAAGATGGCGGCCAGCAGGCGCAGGCCGATGCCATGGACAAGAGGCGATGCGCGCGATCCGCCACCGTCCATCTCCGCCGCTTCATTCGGTTCGTCCTGTCGGACGCCACCCCTGTCGGTTTGGCTCATCAACGCCCTCCTCACCCTACAGTACATCGGTCATGGACAGTGGTGAAGCCGTTTAGGGTGCTTGATGCTCATATGAACGAATGCCTGCCCCTTTGTTATTCGAGTGATTTCGCGTGTTGCGTTGGGCGCCTCCATTGCCAGGTTGATGAACCATATCAATTACGTCCATTACGAGCTGCGTACTTATGGAATAGCGCGCATTGCATGCCGTATTGTCAGGGGATGCTTCCCCAACTCCTTCCATCCATGGAGCCAAAGACAATGCTGGTTTTTGAAGACTTCGGCACGGCAAGCCCCAAGCTGCCTCCCTCGCATCCATCCTCTTCCATTGCCGATCAGGTCCGGGGCGTGGTCGGTTTGTGGGACGCCACGCCGTCCGGCTTGGCCGGTGTGGCCGAACGCTTCCTGAGCCTGACCGGCCAGATGAAGGAACAGGTCGGGCTTGCCCCAGGCCTGGCGGTGGAGCAGGCGGCGGAACTGATCCGAGTTCTGGCGTCTCCCCCGATCCAAGAGCCCGGAACACCGCGGACGAAAGCCGAGGAGGAGAAGATCAAGCTCGGCTCGCCCTTTATCGGCTCCATTGGCGCGGGAGACATTGCCGCCACCATGGCCGAGCTATATGGCCGACTCGGCTCGCGCCCCCAGGTGGTGATGGAGGAGACGGGGCGGTATCTTGCTCAATGGGGCCGCCTTCTCTCTGGCAAATCGGACCTAAGTCCGCCAAAGGGGGATCGGCGCTTCGACGATCCCGCCTGGCGGGAGAATCCAATCTATCGCCTGTCGCTTCAGGCTTATCTGGCCTGGAGCACCGCCATCGACCGCTTGGTGGACAAGGCTGGCGCCGACCATCGCACCACGGAACGCATGCGCTATGTGGCGTCACTCTTCACCGAGGCCCTGGCCCCCAACAACGCCTTGATCTGCAACCCCTCGGCCATGAAGCGGTTGCTGGAGACCGGCGGCGGCAGTTTGGTCGAGGGCATGCGCAACCTCATTCGCGATGTCGCCACCAAGAACGCTACTCCCGCCCAGGTGGACAAATCGGCCTTCCAGGTGGGCGAGACCCTGGCGGCCACTCCGGGCGCGGTGGTGTTCCGCAACGAAATCCTCGAACTGATCCAATACGCCCCGACCACCGCCGAGGTTCACGCCGTTCCCATCATGATGGTTCCGCCCGTGGTCAATAAATTCTACATGATGGACATGGCCCCCGGCCGCAGCCTGATCGAATTCATGGTGGGGCGCGGTGTTCAGGTCTACATGATCAGTTGGCGCAATCCGAAGCCCGAACATGGCCACTGGGACTTGGACACCTATGTGGCAGCCATGATGGAAGCGGTCGACGCCATTCGCGACATCGCCGCAAGTCCCGAGATCAACACCTTTACCATCTGCACCGGCGCGGTGCCGCTGGTGTCGCTGCTGGGCCATCTGGCGGCCAAGAGAAACCCGGTGGTCCGTTCCACCACCATGGTCGTCTCGGTGGTGGACAGCAACGAAGGCCGCTCGCTGGGACTGTTCGCCACCCCCGCCACCATCCGCGACGCCAAGCGCAAGTCTGCCGAATCCGGTGTGCTGAGCGGCGAGGAGATGGCCAAGGTGTTCACTTGGATGCGGGCCAAGGATCTTGTCTGGAACTACTGGGTCAACAATTACCTGCTCGGCAAACAGCCGCCAGCCCTGGACATCCTTTATTGGAACAACGATCCCATTCGTTTGACGGCCGCCTTGCACGCCCAGTTGCTGGACATTTATTCCCAGGATCTTCTGGTCAAGCCGGGCGCCATGACCATCCTGGGCACGCCCATCGATCTGGCGGACATCCGTCACGACACCTATGTGGTGGGCGGCATCACCGATCATATCAGCGTGTGGAAGGGTGTTTACAACTCCGCCCGCAAGTTCGGTGGCACCATGGATTTCGTTTTGCACTCCAGCGGCCACGTCCAGTCCGTCATCAATCCGCCGGGAACCCCCAAGGCCAAGTATTGGAGCAATGATCACACGCCGGATTCCCCCGAGGAATGGCTGGCCTCGGCACGGATCAACTCGGATTCCTGGTGGCGGCACTGGGTGGAGTGGCTGGGCCGCCGATCAGGCGAAAGGCTCCCTGCCCCACCCATGCTGGGCAATGATCGCTACCCGGCAGGGGCGCAGGCCCCGGGCCCCTATGTGCGAGAGCCCTAGGAAGGGGAGTTTTTAGACCGGATTTAGCCGGCCTCCTTGGCGCGGGTGGAATAGGTCGGCCACTGCCGGGCCACCACCTCGCCATCGGAGGCGAAGGCGTGGCAACTGTCGATCAGTTCGGGCCGTCCGGAACGGTCGCCCCGCTCGGCCCTCAGAACCGGATAGATGGTTTGAAACGCCGTCGTCGCCATGGCGCCCAGCAGGTCGCAAACATGGGTGCAGCCGTGAACGCCGCCGAATTTATGACGCAGCTGCTTCATGAAACCGGTGCCGAGATTCAGTCCGACCACGTCGGCAAACGCGGATGCGATATTTCCGCACATTGGAAAAGGAGAGTAATCGATCACTGCCTCCGCTGATTGAACAGTCATATCATCGGAGACCACAATTCGTGCGCGAATATCGTGTATCGGTTCCCCGGCGGGTATATGATGGCGATACAGCCCCCTGAGGTCATAGGCCTTCACGTCCAGTAAATTGCCTTCAATCTCCCACAAACCATCATCCCTGCTATATCCATCGATCGTGATTGTGCGAGTGTGGATTGGCCTTCTTGCACCGGCGCTGCTAAGTGGCATCGAGTAGCACTCCATCATGTAATATATTCGATAACGAGTATTGCCGTCACGGCGAAACCCTTAAAAGCACACATCGCCCAAAAGGTCAAATAGTTGAGGACGGAAGTTAGATCAGTTAGGATGTATTCAAGGATGGAGCAGGGCCGAATTAGGAATTAGGCGGCACATCTCCCACGTTAGCCAAACGCCCAAACACAATGAATAGTATAAAAAACGTACTTCAGGAGGGGCATTTGATGTTTAGAGGCAGGCTTTCGGGACTCTATTTGGCCTTGGCGGGGGGTGTTGCCGTATTGGCGACCCCGGCAATTGCCACTGCTCAACCCGCGTCCAAGTCGGCAGTGCGGGAGTTGGAATACGCCTATCCCGACCAATCCGTCTGGACCACCAAGATCGACGAGCGCGGCGACCCAGAAAATCCGCTGCTGAGACTGGCGGCCGTGATGTTCGAGAAGGCCGGGATTCCCTGGCATGGCAAACGCTATCCAGCCGCCCGCATGTTCAATTACCTGAGCGACGGCACCGCCGAATTCTCCATGCTGGTGGACGCGCCGGTGTTGAAGGAATGCTGCCTGATGGGCAAGGCACCGGTAGCCGCCACCGAGTTGCGAGTCTACCGCATGTCCGGCAAGCCCATGATCAAGTCCAAGGAGGATCTTGTCGGCAAGAAGGTTATCACCATACGCGGCTATAGTTACGGCGGATTGCTGAACTTCCTGTCCGATCCGGTCAATGCCGTCACCAACAACACCGCCATCAAACACGAGGCGGCTTTCGCCATGTTGGAGGCGGGCCGTGGCGATTATCTTCTCGATTATACCGGCCCCGCCGTGGAAGTTCTCACCGGGCGCCCCATTACCGGGGTGCAATACGATGTCTTGTCCAAACTGGAAGTGTACCTCGTTCTGGCCAAGTCCTATCCCAATGCCGCGGCGGTATTGAGCCGCCTCGAATCCATCGTCCAATCGCTCAACAAGGAGGAAATCCTCGGCGTTCCCCTGCACTGAACGGGATTCCCCCTTAAGAAGATGCTCAATCCGTATTATGCTGGGGTATTGACGCTCTTGCGCGAGGCCTAGGTCGAATGATTCGTCTGGCTGATGTCTTAATCGCTCATACCGACACCACCGCCGCCGAGGCTTTTGCGTCACGGCTTTCCCACAACGGCTATCACGCCGTTATCGCAGAGAGCTTGGATCAGGCCATTGGCGCCGTCCGTAGCGGTCACTTGGATCTGATCATCATCGGCCGAACCGCCATGGCCCCGGTGGCGTTTGCCGATGCGTTTCGGAGCCAGCCCGACTGCGCCGATATCCCCATCGTCTTCGCCGCGACCACCGTGGATGCTGGCATGGTTCAAGATGCCCTGGCCGCAGGCATCGACGACGTCATCACCTGGACCTGCGACGACGTCGAGTTGTTCGCCCGATTGCGGCCCCTGGTGCGCCTGGCCACCATGCACGCCGAACTGGACCAACGCGACCTTGTGGCCAGAGCCATGGGGGTTATGGCCGCCCCTTCGGCGGGGCAAGCCGATGCCGCCCACCCGTCCATTCTGGTGGTTGGAAATGACGCGGACGGAATGGCCGCCATTTTCCAGGACATCGCCCGAATCGTCTCGACCCAGAATCTGTATGACGCGGAAGGACTGCTGGAGAAGCAGAATTTCGACGCCGCCATCCTATGCGCCGGGGGCGAAGGCGCGGCGTTTCTCGCTTTCTCCTCGCAAGTGCGTAACAATCCACGCCTGTTCAATCTTCCCCTGGTGATGGTTCTCGAAAAACCCGAGACGATGCCCGCGGCCTATCGCCACGGAGTCAGCCGGGCAATTGTCCGCCCCATCGCGCTCGATCTGTTCCGGGCCTCGGTGATGACCCTGGTCCGGCGCCAGCAGTTGCGCTGGGCCATTCGCTCGGCCTTGGTGGACAGCCTGAAAGGCCCGACCAAGGATGATCTGACCGGACTATACGGCCGCGACTTCCTTGATCGCTATCTGGAGTCCCGGCTGAATATCGCGCTCACGCACCAGCGTCATTTGGCGGTCGTGTTCTTCGCCATCCCCAATATCGACGGGGTCCGTTCCCAGTTCGGAGACGACGCCGCCCAGCACCTGACTCAGCAACTGGGCCAATGGATCGCCGGATTGCTGCGGGCCGAGGATGTGACCGCCGTCTACGGCAAGAACGAATTCTGCGTCGTCCTCCCCGATACTCCGCTGATCGAGGCCGAAGTGGTGATGCATCGCATCGCAGGAGTTCTGGCCTATACGGATTTCGCCGTCCGCGAGGTCTATCAACCGATCAAGGTTTGGGTTCAGGTCGGCTGCACCGACGCCAGATCTGGCGATACCCTTGACGGTCTCGTCGCCCGCGCGCGCGCCAAGATGGACTGAAACCATGCGCATTGAATACGTGTTCGATACCGTCTGCCCCTGGTGCTATGTGGGCAAGCGCCGGTTCGAGAAAGCCTTGGCGTTGCGCCCGGATGTGCGCGCGGCCATCCATTGGCGGCCGTTCCTGCTGAACCCGGACCTGCCGCCCGAAGGCATCGACCGCCAAGTCTATCTGGACCGTAAGTTCGGCGGTGGTGCCAGGGTGCAGCGGGTCCATGCCGCCGTATCCGCCGCCGGTCTGGCCGAGGGAATCGACTTCAGGTTCGATCTGATCGAGAAGACGCCCAATACACTGAATTCCCATCGTCTGATCCGCCATGCCGCAGGCAGGGGATGCGAGGGCGAGGTGGTGGAAGGTCTCTATCGCGCCTATTTCGTCGAGGGTCGCGATATCGGAGATATCCAGGTCTTGGCCCAGATCGCCACCCAAGCCGGATTACCGACCAACGAGACCCGGGAGTTCCTGGAATCCGACATCGATGGAGCGGTCGTGCTCAACGACAACGCCCGCGCCCATCGGCTGGGTGTCAACGGTGTCCCGTGCCTGATCGTCGATGGTGTCTATGCCCTTGCCGGTGCCCAGGAACCGGAAATCCTGCTGCGTCTGATCGATATCGTGCGCGAATCGGAAACCGAAGCCGCCTTCAGCCCTAACTGAGATTACACCGCGATCAGGGCCGCCGCGACCCGACGATCCTCGGCCAGAAGGACGTTGAAGGTGCGGCAGGCGGCGCCGGTGTCCATGACCTCCAGCTTCACCCCAGCCCCCCGCAGGAAGGCGCGCAATTCGCGCGACGGCGGCACCAGGGTCGCACCGCAGCCCAGCAAAAGAAGTTCAGGCGCGGCCTCGACAACGGGCGCCAGCGAGGCTTCCGTCACCTCCGACAGATCCCCGACGGACCAGGACAGCGTCCGGTCGGGAAACACCAACACGGAGCCTTCCCAGCGCACCGCGCTGATGGTGAAGCCATGATCGCCATAGCCCTTGATAAGCTGGCGGCCGGCGGGAATGACCGGGGTGATGTCCATCAGGGGGCCGGTTCGGCGGCTTCCTCGTCCAAGGCCCTATCCTTGCCCGTCCGCAGATTGAAATAGACCAGCATGGGCATGGCTACATAAACCGAGGAATAGGTGCCGATGATCAGGCCCCACAGCATGGCCACCGAGAAGCCGTGCAGCACCTCGCCGCCAAAGAACAGCAGCGCCAGCACGGTGACGAACACCGTCGACACCGTCAGGATGGTCCGGGCCAGGGTCTCGTTGATGGACAGGTTGAGCAGATCGTACAGCGACATGGTCTTGTACTTGCGCAGATTCTCGCGCACCCGGTCGTATTCCACCACCGTGTCGTTCACTGAATAGCCCGCGATGGTCAAGACGGCCGCCACCGTGGTCAGGTTGAACTCCATGCCGGTGATGGCGAACAGTCCGAAGGTGGTGATGACGTCGTGGAAAGTGGAGATCAGGGCGCCGACGCCGAACTGCCATTCGAAGCGGAACCAGACGTAAAGCGCGATGGCCAGCAGCGACAACAGCACCGCCAGCACGCCGTCACGCACCAGTTCGCCGCCCACCTTGGGGCCGACGATCTCGACGCGGCGATAGGTGAATCCCTCGCCCAGCGTGGCCTTGACCTTGCCCAATGCCGCCATCTGCAGCTTCTCGTCGCCGTCCTGGCGCTGGACCCGGATCATGACGTCGCGGCCGCTGGTGCCGAATTCCTGCAGGGACACTTCGCCCAGGCCCAGATTGCCCAAGGCCTGGCGCATGGTGTGCAAATCGGCCGGCCCGGTGGTGGACTGCGCCTCGATCAGGATGCCACCGGCGAAATCGATGCCGAAGTTGAAGCCCTTGACGGCAATGGCGGTCAGCGAGCCGACGATCAGAATCGCGGTGATGCCGAAGGCGATCAGGCGATGGCGGATGAAGTCGTAATTGGTGCCGTGGGGCAGGATGCGGTCGATCAGTCTCATCTTTGCGGATCCTTAGGCCAGCGGCAGCGTCTTGAGGCGGCGCCACGATACCCAGCTGAACACCAGGATACGGTTGACCAGAACCGCGGTGTAGAGCGAGGCGAGCAGGCCCAGCGACAGGGTCACGGCAAAGCCGCGCACCGGACCGGTGCCGAACTGGAACAGCAGGGCGCCCGCCACCAGGGTGGTGACATGGGCATCGAAGATGGTGGCGAAGGCGCGGTCGTAACCGGCCTGCATGGCCGACATGACGGTCCTGCCATTCCTCTGTTCCTCGCGCATGCGCTCGTAGATCAGCACGTTGGCATCAACCGCCATGCCCATGGTCAGCACGATACCGGCAATGCCCGGAAGCGTCAGGGTGGCGCCCAGGAAGGACAAGGAGGCCAGCAGCAGGATCAGGTTCAGTACCATGGCCAGATCGGCCAACAGCCCCAGCGTGCCGTAGATCACCACCATCAGGACCACCACCAGCACAAGGCCAAGCAGGCTGGCGATGGCACCGGCCTTGATGGAATCGGCGCCGAGATCGGGACCGACGGTGCGTTCCTCCAGCACTTGCAACGGCGCGGGCAGGGCACCGGCACGCAGCAGAAGGGACAGATCCTGGGCCTGCTGAACGGTGAAACTGCCCGAAATGATGCCTGAGCCGCCCAGGATAGGCTCGTTGATGCGCGGCGCGCTGATGACCTTGTCGTCCAGCACGATGGCGAGGAACTTGCCCGAGGCATCGCGGGTGGTGTCGCCGAATTTCTTGGCGCCAGCAGCGTTGAAGCGGAACCCGACCACCGGCCGACCATCGGCATAGGTGGCCTTGGAATCAACCAACATGTCGCCGCCCACCTCGATGCGCTTCCTGACCACATAGCTTTCCGGCATGCCGCGCTCGCGCTCGGCCGAGGGCAGCACCATGGAGCCGGGCGGAACCCGGCCCTTCAGGGCATCCTCGGTCGACGTGCTGTCGTCCAGCAGATGGAAGGTCAGCTTGGCGGTCTTGCCCAGCAGCGACTTGATACGGTCGGGATCCTTGACGCCGGGCAATTGGACGACGATGCGGTCCTCGCCCTGGCGTTGGATGGAGGGTTCGCGGGTTCCCAATTCGTCGATGCGGCGACGAACGATTTCCAGCGACTGCTCCACCGCTGACTGCTTGCGGCGCTTGACCGCGACTTCTGAGTATTTGAGGGACAGCAGACCGTCCTCGCGCACCTCCAGGGCGGCGTCGGGGTCCAGCTTGCGCAGGAACTCCTTGGCCTTGTCGCGGTCTTCCGCCTCGATGACGCGGACAGTGACCTGATCACCCTTGGCGCCGAGATCGGAGTATTTGATCTTTTCCTTGCGCAGATTGGTGCGCACGGTTTCCACCAGCGAGGTCAACTGCTCGCGCACCACGTAGACGGTGTCCACTTCCAGCAGCAGATAGGAACCGCCCTGGAGGTCGAGCCCAAGGCTGACCGGCTGCAGCCATGACGGCAACCGATCAGATTGTTCACGGGATAGGAGATTGGGCGCCGCGAAGGTGATCCCGAGCAAGCTCGTGAACACCACCAAGGCGATCTTCCACTTGGGAAAGTGACTCATGTCCCGGCCTGCGCTGGTTGGGGGGAAACCGTTCCGCCGATCACTTTTCGGCGGTCTTGTCGTCTTCGGCCTTGCCGGACTTTTCGTCCTTGGCTGCCTTGTCGTCCTTGCTCGCGGCCACCGGCTCGGTCTTGGACAGAACTTCGGTCAGGGTGGAGCGGATGACCCGCACCCGCACGCCCTCGGCGATTTCCAGAACAACTTCGGTGTCGCTGACCATCTTGTAGACGGTGCCGACGATGCCGCCAGCGGTCACGACACGGTCGCCGCGACGCAGTTGGTTCAGCATCTCCTTGTGAGTCTTCATGCGCTTTTGCTGGGGACGGATCAGAAGAAAGTAGAAGACCACGAAGATCAGAACCAGCGGCAGAAACTGTTCGAGGGCGCCGAAGGTACCACCGGAAGCGGCGGCGGCCTGGGCGTAAGCGGGCGACACGAACATCACTGTCTCCTTGGGCAAAAAATCGTTGCCGGAATATAGCGGTCAAACGCCGCGATGCAAACGCCAAGTGGGTTTTTTCGCAAAACCTTGATCCAACATACCGAGATGATAGGCTCACCCCTCCGCCGTCCTGATCGGAAGCCAGAGATGATCCCAGCCGATGCCGTCCAGGCCCTCAACCGAATTGCCGACGCTCTCGATCGTCTGGCGCCAAAGCCCCTCGCGGCGACAGATCTGTCGTCGGCCGATGCCTTCGTCTGGCACGCCGATCCCGACCGGCTGGAACCCATCCTGGCCGTCAATCGGGTTGACATCCAGTTGCTCCAGGGCATCGAGCGTCAGCGTGAGCAGCTGCTTCTGAACACCAGGCGTTTCGCCGACGGGCTACCCGCCAACAACGCCCTGCTATGGGGCGCCAGGGGGACCGGCAAGAGCTCGCTGGTCAAGGCGGTGCACGCCACAATGAACGCCGAGCGCCCGCGTTCCTTGGCGTTGGTGGAAATCCATCGCGAGGACATACCCTCCCTGCCCCGCTGCCTGAAGCTTCTCAAGGAAAGCGGACGGCGCGCCATCCTGTTCTGCGACGACTTGTCCTTCGACCAGCAGGACGACGCCTATAAATCGCTGAAAGCGGTGCTGGAAGGCGGTATCGAGGGCCGCCCCGACAATGTGGTGTTCTACGCCACCTCCAACCGCCGCCATTTGATGGCCCGCGACATGATCGACAACGAACGTTCCACCGCCATCAATCCCGGCGAGGCGGTCGAGGAAAAAGTGTCGCTGTCCGACCGCTTCGGCCTGTGGCTGGGCTTCCACCATGTGGCCCAGGATACCTTCTTCGCCATCGTCGAAGGCTATGTCGCCCATTACGGCCTGCCCATCGCCACCGAGGATCTCCACCGCGAGGCCAATGAATGGGCGGTGACACGAGGCTCGCGCTCCGGCCGCGTGGCCTGGCAATTCATCCAGGATCTGGCTGGACGCCTGGGGAAGACGCTCTGAACTCGTTCAAACCGGCGACGTTGTCTTCGAGATAATCGGTGGGATTGACCGCTTCGGTTCCGCGCCGGATCTCGAAATGCAATTGCGGCGCGGTGACGCTGCCCGACGATCCGACGGTGGCGATGACTTGCCCGCGCTTGACCTGATCGCCGCGCTTGACCTTAAGCTGGTCGTTATGGGCATAGGCGGTCATCCAGTTATCCGCATGCTTGATCAGCAGCAAATTGCCGAATCCCTTCAACTCATTGCCCACATAGGCGACGGTTCCATTCTCGGCCGCCTTGACCGGCGTTCCCCTGGCGGCGGCGATGTTGATTCCGTCATTATGCTGGCCCCGGCCCGGCAAGGGGCCGAATTCCGCCAACACTTCCCCCTTCAGCGGCCAAAGGAAGGTGCTGCCCCCGCGCGGTGGTGGCGCGGCCATCGGCGGCGGCGGCTGGTGAGATGGCGGCTGAGCCATGACCGTTTGCTGCTGTGGCGCCATTGCGGCGTCGGTCGAAGTCCGCCCCTGATTGGGCGACGTCACCGTCAGGCTTGTGGCACTGTTGCCCGAGGGTAGTCGTTGTGCCGCCGTGGACTGGGGAGTGGAAGCGCCGGGGATAGTCAGCCGCTCGCCCACATGCAGCACATAGGGTGCCTTCTTGTTGTTGGTGGCGGCGAAGGTGTTGAAGTCCACCTTGAAGCGCCGCGCCAGCACGGACAGGGTATCGCCCCGCTGGACCACATAGTCCGACCCGCCGCCAGGCAACCGCAGCGCCGTGCCGGGAACCAGGGTATAGGGCGGCTGTAGTCCATTGGCTTCGATCAGCTCGCGGACCGACAGGCTATAGCGCCTTGCGATGGAATAGACCGTGTCGCCGGCATAGACGGTCACGGTGGCGGGTCGCTGGACCTGCATGGGACCGGCGCCCTGCCCCACCGGCACCTTGGAGTCCCAACTGGGCTGGCAGGCGGCAAGCAGGCCGACGCCCAATAGGACAGCTATATGATGTGTGGCGAACCTCATGCGCGCCACTATAGCCATTCCGTGTGGTGGGGGGCAATCAACTTGCCTGTCATCCCGAGCGCAGGCGAGGGATCTCCGCTTGGACTGTCGGTGCCGATTCTGAAATGCCGGATCAGGACGAGATCCCACCTAGAACCAATCGATATTCAGGCGGATAGGCCAAGACATGGGCCACAGATGAGCACAGATTCCCGCTGCGCGGGTCACAGATAAGGAAATACCTCAATTCATTTGAGTTTATCTGTGTTCATCTGTGGCTAAAATTCCTGACGGACAGACGTTCCGGCCCGATTTCAGCCGAATTCCCTGAATGTCGATACCGCCTATTCCTCTGGCAGACCTTCGACCAGGGGAACGAAGCGAACCGGCAAGAATGGGTGGATATCGATGCCGTCGGCGGTCTTGGTGACCCGCACCAGTTCCTGGTCCTGTCCGCCCACATCGCCCAGTGGCAGCACCATGATGCCGTCGGGCTTCAACTGGTCCACCAGGGCGGGCGGAATGTCGGGCGCGGCGGCCGTCACCATGATGCGGTCGAACGGCGCCTGTTCCGGCCAGCCGCGCGAGCCGTCGCCCATGCGCGCCGTGATGTTGTGCAGCCGCAATTGCTTGAAGCGCGCTTCCGCCTGGGCGAGCAGCGGCTTGTGGCGCTCCACCGTGTAGAGCCTGCGGCACAACTGGGCGAGCACGGCGGCCTGATAGCCCGAGCCGGTCCCCACTTCCAGCACCTTCATGCGCTCGCCCACGTCCAGCGCCTGGGTCATCAGCGCCACCACCAGCGGCTGGCTGACGGTCTGGCCGCAATCGATGGGCAAGGCGGTGTTCTCATAGGCCTGATCGAGGAAAGGTCCGGCGATGAACAGCTCGCGGGGGATGCGCTCAATGGCGGACAGGGTTCGGGTATCGGCGACTCCCATGCGCCGCAACTCCATCAGCAAACGGATGATGCGGGGTTCCGACGGGCTCATGAGAAGACGGAGGCCAAGGCGGCCATGGTCTCGCGGTGGGTAAGGTCGAAGCACAGCGGCGTGATGGAAACGGCGCCGCGACAGACCGCCTCGATATCGGTGCCGGGGGTGGAGCGCTCCTCCGCCCGCTGGGCGCCGATCCACACATAGGGTTCGCCACGGGGGTCGGCGCGTTCCATGATGTTGTCGCCCAGCTTGCGCTTGCCCTGACGGGTGACCTCGATCCCGGTGACGTGGGAATGAACGACGTCGGGGAAGTTGACGTTCATCAGCACGTTGCGGCTCCACCCCCGCGCCATCAGCCTGCGGATGATATCGGGCGCCCAATGCTCCGCCGTGGCCCATTTCACCGGATGGGGGTGATTGATGTATTGGGACAGGGCGATGGCGGGAATTCCCAGGATGGTGGCCTCCATGGCCGCCGCGACGGTGCCGGAATAGGTCACGTCCTCGCCCAGATTGGAGCCCCGATTGATGCCGGAGAGCACCAGATCAGGCTTCTTGCCCGTCATCACATGGTTGACGCCCAGCAGCACCGCGTCGGTGGGGGTTCCATCCACCGCGAAGCGCCGCCGCGATAACTGGCGCACCCTCAGCGGCCGCCGGATGGTCAGGGAATGACCGGCGGCGCTCTGCTCGTGCTCGGGGGCGACCACCCAGACATCCTTGGAGATGGTCCGCGCGATGCCCTCCAACACCTTGATGCCCGGCGCGTTGATGCCGTCATCATTGGAAATCAGGATGCGCAGATTGGACAGGTCGGCGACGGGCGGAAACGTCATCTCAGCCGATGACCTCCACCCCGCCCATATAGGGACGCAGGACCGAGGGAACCTCGATGGAGCCGTCGGCCCGCTGATAGTTCTCCATCACCGCGATCAGGGCGCGCCCCACCGCGAGGCCGGAGCCGTTGAGGGTATGGACGAAGCGCGTCCCCTTCTCGCCTTCGGACTTGAAGCGGGCCTTCATGCGCCGGGCCTGGAAATCGCCGCAATTGGACACCGAGGAAATCTCGCGGAACCGCTGCTGCCCGGGCAGCCAGACCTCGATGTCATGGGTCTTGCGGGCCGAGAACCCCATGTCGCCGGTGCACAGCACGATCACCCGATAGGCCAGACCCAGCTTTTGCAGCACGGTCTCGGCGCATTGGGTCATGCGCGCGTGTTCCTCGTCGGACCGGTCGGGATGGGCGATGGAGACCATTTCCACCTTGTGGAACTGGTGCTGGCGGATCATGCCGCGGGTATCCTTGCCCGCCGCGCCCGCTTCCGAGCGGAAACAGGGGGTGAGTGCCGTCATGCGGATGGGCAGCTGCTTTTCGTCGACGATCTCGTCGCCCAGCAGATTGGTCAGCGGCACCTCGGCGGTGGGGATCAGCCAATGGCCGGTATTGGTCTTGAACAGATCCTCGCCGAACTTGGGCAATTGGCCGGTGCCGAAGGCGGCGCCATCCTTGACCATCAGCGGCGGGTCGATCTCGGTATAGCCGTGCTCGTCGGTCTGCAGGTCCAGCATGAACTGGCCGATGGCGCGCTGCAGCCGGGCCAGCTGGCCCTTCAGCACCACGAAGCGGGCGCCCGACAGCTTGGCGGCGCCGTCGAAATCCATCAGGCCCAGCTGGGCGCCGAGGACATCGTGATCCAGCGCGGGGAAATCGAAGCTTTTCGGCGTGCCCCAGACGCGGAGTTCCACATTGGCGCTCTCGTCGGGGCCTTCGGGAACATCCTCGGCGGGCAGATTGGGAATGGAGGCCAGGATGGCCTCGATCTCGACGCCCAACGCCTTGTCCTCTTCCTCCACCGCCGGGATGCGTTCCTTCAATCCGGCGACCTCGTCCATCAGGGCGGAGGCGTCGCCGCCGCTCTTCTTGAGGGCGCCGATCTGCTTGGAGGCGTCGTTGCGGCGCGCCTGCATCTCCTGGAAGGCGGTCTGGGCGGCGCGGCGGCGCGCATCCAGGTCCAGGATCTGGGCGGCACGGGGTTCCAGCCCGCGACGGCTCAGGCCGGCGTCGAATCCGTCCGGGTTGTCGCGAATGGACTTGAGGTCATGCATGGGAGAGCCTGCTACTTATTGAAATCGGTTTCGTCCACCGTCTCGTCCTCGACGGCCTCGTCCTCGTCCATGGCTTCGGCCCGTTTCTTCTCGGCCCAGCGCGACGAAATGATGGAGGCTTCGTAAAGGAAGACCATGGGAATGGCCAGCGAGCACTGGCTGACGATATCGGGCGGCGTCACCACGGCGGCGAAGATGAAATTGCCGACGATGGCGAAGCGGCGTTTCTCGGCCAGCCCCTGGGCCGTCACCAGACCGACGCGGGCCAGCAGGGTCAGCAGCACCGGCATCTGGAAGGCCAGGCCAAAAGCCATGATCAGCGTCATGATCAGCGACAGCGACTCGTTGACCTTGGCCTCCAATTGGATGGGAAGCTGGCCCGGCGCGGGCATCAGACTCTCGAAGCTGAGCAGATAGGTGTAGACCCCCGGCAGCACGATGAAATAGACCAGCGCCGCCCCGGCGGTGAACAGCACCGGCGTCGCCAGCAGGAAGGGCAGGAAGGCCTGCTTCTCGTGCTTGTAGAGGCCCGGCGCGATGAAGGCCCACAGCTGACCGCCCCAGACCGGAAAGCACATGGCCGAGGCGGCGAAGGCGGACACCTTCATGAAGGTGAAGAAGGCCTCGGTGGGCGCGGTGTAGATCAGGCGGCGATTGCCGCCCTTGGCCAGGGCCGCCTTGGAATAGGGCTCCAGCAGGAATTCATAGATCACGTCGGAGAAGTAATAGCAGATGCCGAATGCGATCACGAAGGCCAGCGCCGACCAGATCAGCCGCTGGCGCAGCTCGATCAGGTGTTCCAGCAAGGGCATGGTCTTGTCTTCGGCGGAATCGCTCACGATAAGGCCCTAGGGTTCCGGCGGGCGCGACGGCGGCGCATCGGCTGGTATGGCGGCAGGCGCGGCGGGCGCCTCGGTTCCGGCAAGATCGAGGGCGGGGACATCCATGGCCTTGGCCATCTCGCCGGTGGGATCGATGGTCTTTTCGATTTCCTGGCGCAGCAGATTGGGCTCGGCCACCTTGGCGACCTGCTTCTTCAAGTCGTCCAGCTCGGACTCGCGGGCCATGTCGTCGATGCCGCGCTGGAATTCGGACGCCATCTCACGCGCCTTCCTGGTCCAGCGCCCCATTTGGCGCAGGACGACCGGCAGATCCTTGGGTCCGATGACGATCAGGCTGACCACGGCGATCAGCGCCATTTCGTCCCAGCCGATGTCGAACATCCGGCTACTCCCGAGACGCGGGCCTGAAGAGGTGCAGAACAATCACCCGGGCGACCGATCCGCTCACGGTTTGGCGGCGGTGTCGTGCGGCGCGGCGGGCTTCGCCTGCTCGCCCTCGATCACGCGAGCTTGCGGCGCTGGCGACGGTGCAGCCGGGGCAGCCGTCTGGGCCGACTCGTCCTCGTCCTTCAGACCGTGCTTGAACGCCTTCACGCCCTTGGCCATGTCGCCCATAAGCTTGGGAATCTTGTTCGCGCCGAACAGCAGCAGCACGATGATGAGGACGATGAGCCAATGACCGATACTCCAGGTACCCATGCCGAACCACTCCCTAGCGACCTTATGTCGGCGAGCCAAGGCATTGGCTCGCCTATTGTCCCTCAAGCGCCGGGCGCCCACATCCGTGGGCTTGTCTTTCGCGCCACGCGGCGCGCCGACCCTTGGCCGCCACTCCTCGCCAACGCATTCCTGCCTTGGCTCGTCGAGAACGCGCCCCGTTCCCGGCCCGGCGGCGGATCATCGCAAAAGAAGCGGCACTCCGCAATGGGCCGCAGCCTCAATCGCCGAAATAGAGTTCGCGACGCTTCGGTTCGGGTTCGCCGTTGACGATCTTGCCCACCGAGGCGATGACGTCGGTCACGGTGAATGGCACCTGGATGATCTGGGCGGCCCCGGCACTCTTGGATTTCGCCATGGCCTGGGTGTCGCCCTTGTGCACCAGCATGGCCACCGGCGTCATGACCTTGTGGCTGCGCAGGTGATGCATGCAGGCAAAGCCGTCCAGCGGTTCCATGGCGAATTCGCAAAAGATCAGCTCGGGCTTGAACTCGGGCACCCGCTGAAGCATTTCATGGGCCGGACCATGGACGGTGGCCCCCGCCCCCACCTGCTTCAAGGCCGACACCAGCAATTCGCGGGTCAGCTGGCGCTCGACGATCAGCATCAATTTGGCGCCCTTGAGCAGGTTCTTGTCACCCGGAAGCATATGTCTTCTCCCTACTGTCCAATTCCCAGCACGTCCTCGTCGTCCAGCAGGTCCAACTGCTGGTCCTCTTCCTCGAAGCCGGTATCCACCAGCCGGTCCCCCTCCACCGCCCGGTTGCCGTAGGCTCCGGCGGCGGCGCGGGAATCCAGCAGGCCCGCAGCCTCCAACTCCTTGACCCCCGGTAGGTCGTCCAGCGACGCCAGGCCGAAATGATCAAGGAAGCCCTCGGCCGTTCCCCAGGTCAAGGGCCGCCCCGGCGTGCGGCGGCGTCCCTTTGGGGTGACCCAGCCAGCGGCGAACAGGGTGTCCAAGGTACCCTTGGACAGGGCCACGCCGCGAATTTCCTCGATATCGGCCCGCGTCACCGGCTGATGATAAGCGATGATGGCCAAAGTCTCCACCGCCGCCCGCGATAATTTTCGCTCCAGGGTGCGTTCAACCTTCAGGGCCTCGGCCAATTCCGGCGCCGTGCGGAAGGCCCAGCCATTGCCGCGCCGGACCAGATTGAATCCGCGCGTGGCGTAATGGGCCTCCAACTCCGACAGCAGTTGCGCCAGATCGACGCCCTCGGGCAGCCGTTCCGCCATGCTCCGCTCGCTGACCGGCTCGGCCGACGCGAAGACAAGCGCCTCGATCAGGCGCAGATGGTGCGGGTCAATCATCGCCCAGCCCTCGGGAGCCAAGTCCCGCCTTCACATAGATGGGGGAATAGGCGGCGCCGTCCTGGCGCAGCGACAGACGGCCCTGCTTGGTCAGTTCCAGGGCCGCCACGAAAGTCGACGCCATGGCCGACTTGATCTTGAGCGGATCGCCGCCCACCGGAGGCAGAAAGGCCATCAGCACCGACCAATCGGGCAGGCGGCCCAGCCCCAGCATGCTCTCCAGCCGGGCCAGCGCGTCTTCCACCGTCCACAGGTCGGGCGCCTCCACCGTCAGGGTCTGGACCGAATGCCGGACCACATGGTCGGCATAGGTTTTCAATAGCTCGTAGAGGTCCAGATCGAAGATGGAACGGCTGACCACCTCCATGTCCTCGGGGGCGCCACGGGCGAAGACATCCCGTCCCCGCAATGGCCGCCGGAACAGAGCTTCGCCCGCATCGCGCATGGCTTGCAGCCGCCGCAGCCGATAGGCCAGGGCGGCGGCCATTTCGGCGGGCGACAATTCCTCCTCGGCCACCGGCTCGGGATCAGGCAGCAGCAGCCGCGACTTGAGATAGGCCAGCCAAGCCGCCATCACCAGATATTCAGCGGCGAGGTCCAATTGAGTCCCGCCAAGCCTTTCAATGAAATCAATGTATTGGTCGGCGAGCTTGAGAATGGAGATCTGGGCCAGATCCACCTTCTGGTCGCGGGCAAGTTGCAGCAGAACGTCCAGCGGGCCTTCCCAGCCGTCCAGGTCCAGCAGCAGGCGCTCGCCCATGGGGCGCCCCGCCCGCTCCGAATCGGCCTCGAAGGCGTCCATCTGCATTATTGGAGAATCTCCACCATCCTGCGGCCAAGATACTCCACCGGCCCGCTGACCAGCCACTGGAAGATATCCAACTGCATGTGAAGCTTTTGCCCCAGGATCGGCAGGATGAACAAGGCCGCCAGCAGGATCAGGATACCGGCCTTTTCCAGCCGCGCCACTCGCCACGCCAGATGACGCGGCAGGATGCCGACCAGGACGCGGCCGCCGTCCAGCGGCGGGATGGGGATCATGTTGAACACCGCCAGCAACAGATTGAAATAGATGGCGTTGTCGAGATTGAGCAGCATCCAGCCCTGAATTTCCCGGGGCATCAGCGGCAGACCGTATATGGCGACCAGGACGGAAATGACCGCCAAAGCCACGTTCATCCCCGGCCCCGCCGCCGCCACCACGATCATCCCCAGCCGTTGCGGCCGCAGATTATTGAAGTTCACCGGCACCGGCTTGGCCCAGCCGAACATGACGCCGCCGAATGCCAGCAGCAGGCCCGGCAGGATGACGGTGCCGAACGGGTCCACATGGCGCAACGGATTGAGCGAGATGCGGCCCATGCGCTTGGCGGTGTCGTCGCCCATCATATGGGCGGCATAGCCGTGGGCGGCCTCGTGCAACGTCACCGCGAAGATCAGGGGCAAGGCCCAGATGGTGACACCGTAGATCAGGCCACCGATCTCGCCCATCACGTCACCTGGGACAACAATTGGTTCACCCGCGCTTCCATGCTGGCGGGATCGAAGGCGGTGGGACGCCGCTTCATGGCCTCGGCCCGATCCAGACGGCGAAGCGCCTGATCGCCGAGCGGCCGCACCGCCGAGGCGATGGCCTGCATTTCCGCCATGTCGCCGTTGCAATGAAGCACAACGTCGCAACCGGCGTCCAGCGAGGCCCGCGTGCGCTCCTCGAAGCTGCCGCCCAGCGCCTTCATGGACAAATCATCGGAGACCAGGATTCCGTCGAAATTCAGGGCGCCGCGAATGATGTCGCCGATCACCTTGGCCGAGGTGGTGGCCGGATGCCGGGAATCCAACGCCGTATAGACCACATGGGCGGTCATGGCCCAGGGGGCGTGGCAAAGGGCTCTGAACGGCGGGAAGTCCCGCGCTTCCAACTCCGCCATCGAGGCCTCGACCACCGGCAGGGCGTGATGGCTGTCCACCATGGCCCGTCCATGGCCGGGAATATGCTTGATGACCGGCAGCACCGCCTCGTCCAGCAATCCTTCCATGACCTGAACGGCGAGATCGGCCACCATATCGGGCGAGCGGCCATAGGCACGGTCGCCGATGACGTCATGGGCCCCCACGATGGGAACATCGAGCACCGGAGCGCAGTCCACATCGATGCCGAGATCGCGAAGTTCGCGCCCGATCAGGCGGAAATTGAGGCGAAGCGCCTCGCGGGCCGCCGCCCGGTCATGCGCGGCCAATTTGGCGAAGGGCTCGCCGGGGGGCGCCTTGCGCCAATGGGGCGGCTTCAGGCGTTGGACCCGGCCGCCTTCCTGGTCGATCAGCACCGGCGCGTCGGGACGGCCGACGCAGGCCCGCATGTCGGAAACCAGGGCGCGGACCTGATCCGGGCTTTCGATATTGCGGGCGAACAGGATGAAGCCCAGCGGATGAACGCGAGCGAAGAAACGGCGTTCCTCGTCGCTCAGCGCCGGACCGGCGCAGCCGAAGATGACGGCGGCGGAAGGCTGATTATTTGCGGGCAACGATGCACCCCTGATTGCGGTGGGCCAGTTCGGCGCAGATTTGGCGGGCGGACTGTTCGGTCAGCGGCGCGGCGCGGACACGCCAGAACACGCCCTTGCCTTCCAGTTCCACGCGGACGATATCGGAATGCAGGGCGCCCAGCAGGTCGGCATTGCCCTTTTGGATGCGCGTCCATTCCTTTTCGGCCAGATCCTGGGCGCGTACCGCTCCCAACTGGATGACATAGTCGCCGAAGGCGGTGGATTTGGCTGGGGCGACCGGTGCCGCCACCGATGGCGGCGCGGTGGGCGCGCTGGCCACTTGGGCGGGCGTGATGACCTGTTCCGAGGCGGCGGGCCGGGCCTGAACCGGCTGATAGGCCGGAGCGGGCGGCGCCTCCATGGGCTGGCTCGCCACCTTGGCCGCCGGGGCGGGCTTGGGATTGGGCGGCTCGTTCGGCTTTGCGGCCACCGGCGCGGTCGGGCGCTGCGGCTGGGCCGGAGCCACCTGGACCGGAGCGGGCATGGGAGACGGCTCGGGCGGCGGGGCGACGCGCGGCGGCGCCTTGGGCGCCTCTGCCTGGGGCAGCAGCCGTTCCACCTTGGGTTCGCTGTCGGCGCCTTGCTCCATGCGCTCGTAGACCAGCTTGTCCTGATTGGGCACCTGCATGCCGCCGCGATCATCGGGCTTGGGGCGGATCTTGATGGGCTTGTCGTCGGCCTTGATGACCGGAACGCCAAGGCCACCACCCTTGCGGCCGCCGAGGAAGTGCAGGCCGGCCGCGACGATGGCGCCCACCGCCACCACCGCCACCGCTATGGTGACGATGGAGCGCAGTCGGTGCCCGGCGCGCGCCTGGCGGGAATCCGCGTCGGCGTCGAAGCGCTCGGGGATGATATCCATGATATCGCGATCAAAATCGTCGCTGGGACGCATAGCCATGTCAGCGCATCTCCTCCATGGGCTCCACACCGAAAATCGCCAGCCCCGACGCGATCACCGCCACCACCGCCCGCAGCAGCGCCAAGCGCGCCAGCGAGATATCGCGATCATCCTCGATCAGGAAGCGCAGCCGGGCCTCGTCCTTGCCCTTGTTCCACAATCCATGGAACGCCGCCGCCAGTTCGTAGAGATAGAACGCGACGCGGTGGGGTTCGTGCGCCTCGGCGGCAGTCTCCACCAGACGCGGCCACCCGGCCAGATGCTTGATCACCCCAAGCTCGGCCGGATCGCTCAAACGCCCCAGCACCGATGGATCGGGAGATGCGACGAATTCGGTCCAGTCGGGCCAGATCTCGGTGGCATGACGCATCACCGAATGGCAGCGGGCATGGGCGTATTGAACATAGAACACCGGATTGTCGCGGCTTTGCTCCAGCACCTTGTCCAGATCGAAGTCGAGATGGGCGTCGTTCTTGCGGGTCAGCATGATGAAGCGGACCACGTCCTTACCCACCGCTTCCACCAGATCGGCCAGGGTGACGAAAGTCCCTGCCCGCTTGCTCATCTTGTAGGGCTGACCGCCCTTCAGCAGGTTGACCATCTGGCACAGCTTGACGTCGAGATCGGCCTCACCGCCGCTGACCGCCTTGACGGCGGCCTGCATGCGTTTGACATAGCCGCCGTGATCGGCGCCCCAGACGTCGATCATGGCGTTGAAGCCACGCTGGTACTTGTCCAGGTGATAGGCGATGTCGGAGGCAAAATAGGTCCACGAGCCGTCCGACTTCTTCAAGGGGCGGTCCACGTCATCGCCGAACTGAGTCGCCCGGAACAGGGTCTGCGGCCGCGCCTCCCAGTCGTCGGGCAGCTTGCCCTTGGGGGGCTCCAGCACGCCTTCATAGATCAGCCCCTTGGAGTCGAGGAAGTCCAGGGCGGCCTGCACCTTGCCCGCCGCCACCAGCCCGCGCTCGGAGACGAAGACGTCGTGACGGACGCCAAGACCGGCCAGATCGTTCTTGATCATGTCCAGCATGGCGTCCACCGCGAAGGCGCGGAAGGGCAGCAGCCACTCGGACTCCGATTGATCCTTGAATTTCGCGCCGTGAAGACGCGCCAGGTTTTCGCCGGCAGGCTTCAGATATTCCCCCGGATAGAGGCCTTCGGGAATCTCGCCGATATTCTCGCCCAGGGCTTCCCGATAGCGCAAATGCACCGAGCGAGCCAGCACGTCCACCTGCGCCCCGGCGTCGTTGACATAGTATTCGCGGGTGACGTCGAAACCGGCCTTGGCCAGCAACGAGGCCAGGGCATCGCCGGTCACGGCGCCGCGAGCGTGGCCGATATGCATGGGACCGGTGGGATTGGCCGAGACATATTCCACATTGATGCGCTTGCCCTGCCCCACCTGGGACGCCCCATAGGCCTCACCGTCGCGCAGGATGTCGGTCAGACGCTCGACCCAGAAGCCGTCGGCCAGCCGCATGTTGATGAAGCCGGGCCCCGCCACCTCGACGGCGGTCACCGCCGGATGGGCCTTCAGTTTCTCGGCGATCTTTTCGGCCAGATCACGCGGCTTCATGCCGACAGCCTTGCACAGGACCATGGCGGCATTGGTGGCGACATCGCCATGGGCCGCCTCGCGGGGCGGCTCGGCGGTGACCTTGGAGCACTCCTGGCCGGGCACGACACTGGCCACGGCGGCGATGATTTCAGATCGGAAATAACTGAACAAATTCATATCATTGCGACTTCTTCTTAAGGCTTTTCCTGCATATCGAACAACCGGCGGTGCTCGTCCAGCGCGAAGCGGTCGGTCATGCCGGCGATGTAATCCGCCACCACGCGGGCGGTCTTGGTGGTGCCCTTGCCGTCGGCGAGGCGACGCCATTCCGGCGGCAGGCATTCCGGCTCGGCGAACAGCAGCCGAAACAGATCCTTCACCACCCGGCGTCCCTTGCTGGTCATGCGATTGACCGTGAAGTGACGATACATGTTGGTGAACAGGAACTGACGCAAGGCGGCATCATTGGCCCGCATCTCGTCGGAAAACGCAACCAGGGGACGGCCCAGGCGGCGCACATCCTCGGCGCTTCGCGGGTTGAACTGGGCGATGCGGCGCTGGGTCTCGGCGGTCAGATCCAGGATCATGATGCCGATCATGCGCCGCACCACTTCGTGGATGCGCAGCGAGACGTCGGCATCGGGATAATCCTGGGTCACCTTGCGAAACAGCGGCCCCACCAGCGGCACATCGGCCAGATCATCGATGGTGAACAGCCCGGCCCGCAAGCCGTCGTCGATATCGTGGTTGTTGTAGGCGATGTCGTCGGACAGAGCGGCCACCTGGGCCTCGGCACCCGCGAAGGAGTCCAGATCAAGGTCGTGAAGTTGGGCATATTCCGCGATGGCGCCGGGCAGCGGCCGGTCCTTCCGGACCGCCAACGGCCCGGTGAGCGGTCCGTTATGCTTGACGAGGCCTTCCAGGGTTTCCCAGGTCAGGTTGAGGCCCTCGAACTCCACATAGCGGCGTTCCAGCTTGGTGACGATGCGCAAGGACTGGGCGTTGTGGTCGAAGCCGCCGAATTCGGCCAGCACTTCTTGCAACGCGTCCTCGCCCGCATGGCCGAACGGGGTGTGGCCCAGATCATGGGCAAGAGCCAGGGCCTCGGACAGATCCTCGTCCAGCCCAAGCACCCGGCTGATGGACCGCGCGATCTGCGAGACTTCCAGCGAATGGGTCAGCCGGGTACGGAAATTCTCGCCCTCGTGATAGACGAAGACCTGGGTCTTGTATTGCAGGCGGCGGAAGGCGGCGGAATGGATGATGCGGTCGCGGTCGCGCTGGAACGGCGAGCGGGTCGGACTGTCCGCCTCGCCATGCAGCCGCCCGCGCGATTCCTCGGGCCTGCTGGCATAGCAGGCCAAGGTGCGGGCACAAGATTCGGTGGTCGCGATCATGCCAGGGACACTACAAGCCGACGGGCCGCAGTGCAACCACCCAACCACGCATCACCCCGCCGCCATGACGCCATCGGCCAATCGAGTCAGATTGCGTCCGTCGTTCTTGGCGTGATACAGCGCGTTGTCGGCACGATGCAGCAGGGCTTGGATATCTTCTTGCCCGCCGAGCGCGGCGACTCCGATGCTCACCGTGATGGGCACCGACTCCAAATCGCCCCACCCAAGACTTTCCACGGCAAACGTCACCCGCAGACGTTCGGCCACGGCCATGGCCATCTCCACCGAGCTGCGCGGCAGCAGGGCAACGAATTCCTCTCCGCCCATGCGGGCGAAGACGTCTTCTTGCCGCAGCAACCGCAGCGCCAGAGCGGTAAAGCGCCGCAGCACCTCGTCGCCGACGGCATGGCCGAAGCGATCATTGATCTGTTTGAAAAGGTCGATATCCATCATCAAGACCGAAAGCGGCTCGCCGCTGCGACGGAGCTGGGCGACTTCATGATCGGCCATCATGAAGAAGGCTCGGCGATTGAACACCCCCGTGAGAGGGTCTCTGCTCACCTGCTCGTTCAGATCCATCTGTAGTCGCTCGCCCGCCATCAACACCATGCACAACGTCACCGCCAGACTCATGCAAAGCCACCACAGCAAGGCGAGGACCGGCGGCGTGCCGGTGGGCATCAGCCCCGCGGGCGGCTCCTCCTGCAAAAGGGTTAGACCCCGCGCCAAGAATGCCGCCGCGTTGGCGCCGTAGACCCAAGCGGTGATCCGCATGGCGACGTGGCGCTGGGTCGCGCTCAAGAACAGCTCCCGCGCGATAATGAAGGATATCGTCATCACCAGGAACGAATTGACGGCGGAGCGAGCGATCAGAGTGGCTTCCGCGCCAAAAACCAAGGCAGGCACAACCGCCGCCGTCGCCAAAACCGTCAAGACCGGACGACTCAACGGAGCCTTGCCGAGAAAGAGGCGAAAACCGTTCCAGGCAAAGCCATAGCCGACCACGATCAGGGTTTGCGCCACGGATAGCCCGGTTGGGCCGAAGATTTGGCCGCGCGTCGCCATCAGCATGAAGCTGACCGCCCCCATGACGGCGGCCCAAACCCAATGAACAAGGCCAGGAATGGCTGGATGAAGTCGCCACAAGATGGTTCGGGCGGCGGCTGAAAAGCCGGACGCCACCGCCACGGCGACCACCAATGTTTGAACATCAAGTTGCATCTGAGCCTTGGGAACCCTGAGACAAAGCGGAAAGGACACTAACAGGGCATGGTTAATTTCCAATGACCGAGCCCGCCAACCGGGGCTTGAAATACGCACTCGCATACCTAAATTGCGCCTAGCCCCCTTCCCCCGGAGATGGGCGGAATGGTATCGTCACTCTAATCCGCCCGATTACAGTTCAGAGGACCACCATGACCGAGACAGAACACAATTACGCCGCGCGGGTCGGCGTCACGGAAAGCGCCGCCGATCGGGTTCAGACCCTGATCCGGATGGAAGGCAAGCCCAACATGATGCTTCGCGTCGGCGTTTCCGGCGGCGGCTGCTCGGGCTTTCAATACGGCATCACGCTCGATGACAAGATCGGCGACGACGACCGGGTGTTCGAGGATCACGGCATCCGCCTGGTGGTCGATCAGACCTCATTGGATCTGCTGGACGGTTCCATGGTGGATTACGTGGAGGATCTGGTCGGCGCCTCGTTCCAGATTAAGAATCCCAACGCGTCGTCGACCTGCGGCTGCGGCAGCTCCTTCTCGGTCTGACGCCCGCTACCAACCGGGACAGCGGCTCATGACCAGCCGGTAATTGGCCGTGGTGTCGATGGCGGCGTTCCGGGATTTCAGCTCCGCCTTGTAGCCGTCCACGGTCGGCTGCAAGGCGCGCAGCAGGCGCTCATTGATGTCGCGTTTCATTTGGTTGGGATCGGTGGTGCCCAGCATCGGGCGTTCCCGGGATGCCGCCTCGCCCAGTGCCGCTTGAAGACGAGGCGCCCAACGCTGGAAGGTCTCTCGGGCAATGGCCACATGCTCGTCCTCGTGCTGGCGGATCTTGGCGTAATTGCAGCCGCCGGGCGGATATTCCGACGCGATGTGGACGACGATATCCTTTAGCCGCCAATGTCCATCCACCCGCCCCAGCCCCTGGCAACGGCGCCCTCCCCCCATATCCACCGACCAAATCTGCGTCGTGACCTTGCCCTCCACTTCCGACTGGGTCAGGCCGATAACGTTATTGCCCGCCGTCCCCTTGGAATGGGCGAGCGCATTGACCTGGACGCGGCTGAGTTCGCCGCTGTAAACCGGAATCCCCATGCTCGTGGACAGCGCCACCTTGCGCTCTGGCACGAAGATGCCCGCCGGGGGGCACGATTCGGCCCAGGCCGATGCCGTTAAGATCACGGCCGCGCAGACGACCTCAAGGCTTCGCCGGATGACGCATCGGCAAAGTGAAATAGAATATGCTGCCCTCGCCAAAGACCGATTCAACCCAAATCCGTCCGCCATGGCGCTCGACGATCTTCTTTGCGACGGCAAGGCCGATGCCGGTTCCATCGTATTCATCCCTGAGATGCAATCGCTGGAAGATAACGAAGATTCGATCAAAATGCTCCGATCGGATACCGATTCCGTTGTCTTGAACCGAAAATATCCAATTGGTGCCAGCTTGCTTCGCCGAGACGTGAATTTGCGGGCTGATGCCGTCGGCACGGTACTTGATCGCATTGCCGATCAGGTTCTGGAACAGGCTGACCAGTTGAGAATCGTCCGCGTCGATGGTGGGCATTTCATCGATCGTCACCGTGGCCGAGGCGGCATCCATGGCGCCGCTCAGATTCGACAGGGCGGTCTTGAGCGCTTGGGTCGCATCGACGGGCAGGAATTGCTGACCATGGGTGCTGACCCTGGAATAGGCCAGGAGGTCGCTAATCAGGCGATGCATCCGTCGCGCCCCGTCGACGGCGAAATTGATGTATTCGTCGGCATCCTCTCCCATCTTGGCGCCGAATTTTCGCTGTAGAAGTTGCAGGAAGCTGGTCACCGTTCGCAGCGGCTCTTGGAGATCGTGCGAGGCCACATAGGCGAATTGCTCCAATTCGGCGTTGGAGCGCTCCAGCGCCTCGGCGCGGTTGGCCAATTCCTCCTCGGCCGCCTTGCGCTCGGTGATGTCGCGCAGGATCGCGGTGAAGAACGGCACCCCATCCATCTCCCAGCGCGACAGCGTGAGTTCCGCCGGAAAGACCTCGCCGTCGCGCCGCAGCCCCTCGAACAGGGTCGGAAGTCCGAGGATGGTGCCATGGCCGCTTTCCACCACCCGCCGTATCCCGGAATTATGCCGCCCCCGATAGGCTTCCGGCATCAGCATGGTCACGTCGCGTCCGACAATCTCGACCTCGGCATATCCAAATATGGCCTCGGCCCCCCGGTTCCACGACACGATATTCCCCAAGCCGTTGATGGAGATGATGGCATCCGCCGCCGACAACGTGACCGAACGATAGCGCAGCTCGGATTCCCGGATACGCCGTTCCGCCTTCTTTTGCATGGTGATGTCGTGAATGCTCCACCGCGAACCGATGGAGAGCCCCGAATCGGAAAAGATGGGTTGAAAGCTGGCAAGCGCCCATTTGACGGTGCCGTTGCGGCAGATCAAACGAAACTCGACATCGGTCTGAAAGTCGTCCGACAGCGCCGCCGCCCGCAAGGCCGACATCCTGGCGCGGTCACCCTCGTGAACCATGGGCAGCGGGTAGTCGGTCATCTCGAGACATTGTCGCGGCGAGTACCCCGCCAGCCGTTCCACCGCCGGATTGACCCATTGCAGCCGACCCGTTTTATCGAGCCAGGATTCCCAGTCATAGGTATAGTCGGCGATGGCGCGAAACCGCTCCTCCTTCTCGCGCAATTCCGACCGGCTTTTGTCCAACTGGGCATGCTGCGCCCGCAAGATGGTATCGGCGCGACGAACGACGAAGAACAAGATGGCGTAGAGCGCGGCAAAGCCGATGATAACCACGGCGCTCAATCGCAAGGTGGCCCGATCAAGCCGCTCCATGGTGGGGGAGACATCGGAATTCAGTTCCAGAACCCCAACGACGGCATCGGTGTCGGCCTTGATGGGCCAATAGCTGGTGACAACCCAACGGTCGTCCAAATTGCCCCGTGCGCTTGCCATGCTCCTGTAGAAATGAACGGCGCCGAACGAGCGGTTGCTCCGCCCCGCTTCAGCAATGTCGCGGCTATGCGGATCGAAAAGCCCCACTTCCTCGCGCAGGGTCGAATAGACCACCTTGCCATCCAGGGTATGCACCCTCACCTTCAGGATCGGCAAGCCCTGGGTCAGACTTTCGAAGGCCAGATCCAGGGCGCGGAGTTCCCCACGCTTGCGCATGATCTCGGGCGACATCTCGGCCGTCGACTGGAAAAAGGGCGAGAATTGCCGCCAGAAAGAGTTCGCGAAGGAAGCCGCCAGCCGGGCATTCTCTTCCTGGGCGAGCCCGACATGCTCTTCCAATTGATCGTTGCGATAAAGCAGGACGAAACAGACAGCCATCACCGACAGAACAGCCGCGCTGGTCAGCGAGAAATATCGAAGAAGCCTGAACATACCGCGACGCCCACCATAACCCGGGCGCACAGTCCCATCATCGGTTTCCGCGTTCAAGGCGAAACTTGCCGACGAAGGCGGATTTCATTCCATCTTGGCCTAATTCATATACCATTAGGATAATGGGTTGCGGAGCCATATCAGCAATGAATACGAGAATAGCAACGTGGAACGTAAATTCAATACGCGCACGACTGCCCAATGTGATGGACTGGCTGGCCTCGTCGCATCCCGATATTCTTCTCTTGCAGGAGATCAAGTGTCAGGACGCCGATTTTCCCCTGCTTGAATTGGAAAGCAGCGGCTATCGAGTTCTTGTCCATGGCCAGAAAAGCTATAACGGCGTCGCCATCTTGTCGAAGCGCGCGGCCGAGGATGTGAGGCGGGGCCTTCCTGGTGACGACACCGACCCTCAAGCCCGCTACCTGGAGGCCACCATCGACGGAATCAGGGTGGCATCCCTCTATTTACCCAACGGCAATCCGTCACCGGGCGAGAAATTCGACTACAAGCTTGCCTGGATGCGCAGGCTGGTGACCCATGCCCGCACCTTGCTGTCCACGGAGATGCCGGTGGTCCTGGGGGGCGACTACAATGTCTGCCCCACCGACGACGACGTCTACAATCCCGCCGCGTGGCAAATGGACGCGCTGTGCCGTCCGGAAACCCGGTCGCTGTTTCGCGAGATGCTGAATCTCGGCCTGACCGAGGCTTTCCGATCGCTGCACGCCGAAAAGGGACGCTACAGCTTCTGGGATTATCAGGCCGGCGCCTGGCAACGCGACGAAGGCTTGCGCATCGACCACCTGCTGCTGTCGCCCCAGGCCGCCGACCGCTTGGTGGCCTGCGACATCGACAAGGCTCCACGCGGCAGGGAAAAGGCCAGCGATCACACGCCGGTGTGGATCGAGCTCAGGTGAACGGCGTCGTGGTGGAGCGGCCATAGGCATTGCCGCCCACCACGCATTCGGGCGCGATTGATGCCCGCGCCTCCAAAAGTGCTTGGACAATGCGCGGATCGCTCACCCCATAGGGTGGTGCCAAGACGACGTCGGGGCAGGCTTCCTCGAACACCGTGCGGTAGAGGCCGCCCATCATGGCCGTCCTGCCGGCCATCAGCATATTGCAGGCGTTCTTCACCACCTGGCGGTCGTGATCGCCGCCCATATGCAACGAGGTGACCAGCATGACCGATATGGCATGCAGCACGTCGTAGCGAACATGGGCGATGAAGACTTCCAGATGCCGGGGAGTCAACCCAAGACCGTCGCGCTCGGACACCCGGATGAGGCCCCCCAGCAACAGGCTGAAGAACTCGGGAACCCCCCACTCCATTC
Organism: Paramagnetospirillum kuznetsovii; assembly: GCF_003284725.1. Taxonomy (GTDB): domain Bacteria; phylum Pseudomonadota; class Alphaproteobacteria; order Rhodospirillales; family Magnetospirillaceae; genus Phaeospirillum; species Phaeospirillum kuznetsovii. The sequence goes on from NZ_PGTO01000004.1 coordinate 316,088, forward strand.
CCAGCCCCACCGAGGCCAGCGCCTCCAGGGGTGAAAAGGCGGGATGACCGGCGACAAGGCGCTGGATCAGCACGTTGTCGGCCACTTCGGGGATCATGGGAACGTCCTGCGCCTCGGCGGGAATTCCCAGACCGTCGAACAATTGGCGATACATCACCATATGGGTCTTGGACGCCAGCAAACGACCAAGCTCGGGGTAATCGTCGAGGCCATGGCTGCCGACGCCGTATTCGTCCGCCACCAGTTGGGCCAGGGCGATCTGGGTCAATTCGGATAGGCGTTGCCCCCTATGACTGCCAGACAGGGCCGACAGGCCGTGAAAGCGGCCGATGGCGAGGGCGACGCATTGCCGCGTGTTCTTGATCTGATTGAAATACTGGGTGGCGAAGACCTTTACCTGAGCGGGGGTGATGCGTCCTTCGAATACCCGCAGGAAGAACGGATGCAGCCAGACCGGATGGGCCATGACATGACGGTGGAGATCCAGGAACAAGTCGTGAAGGCGGGTCTGATCGGCGGCCCCCAGGGCATTGAGATCGGACAGAGTCTCGCGCAGGCCGGAGCCTGGCGCCGACAACCCCGACAGCACCTGGACGAAATCACGGCGCTGATTGTCGATGAAGGCGGCCAATACCGCCGCCCCGTCCCGGCGCAACAGGTCCGGCAGCGGATGGATGTCAGCCGGGACCGATCCGTGTTCGTCGATCAGCACGCGTCAGCCTCTCTTCACGGCAAGACGTGACAGGCAGATCAGCAATCCCCGCGCCGTCACCGGCTTTTCCATGAACTCGTCGGCACCCGCCAGCAAGGCGAGGTCGCGATTGACCAATCGTTCATGACCCGACAGCATCAGAATCGGCATGGCGGCTAGTTCCGGCGGTCCCTGGCGGACCCATTTCACCAGATCGAGACCGCTTTCCGCGCCCACATGCCAGTCGGAGATCAGAAGATCCACCGGACGGCCCACCAAGGCGCTCTTGGCCGTGGCGATGTCATGGGTGACGGCGATTCGATCAATACCGGCGCTCCCCAGGATGGTGACGAGCACCTCGGAGAAGTTGACGTTGTCGTCGACCACCAGAATGCTCAGGCTGCGAAGTTCCCGTGTGCGTCCTTCGCTCGCCCGCGTCACCTTGTCGCCGGCCGCCTTGGCACCTTCGTTTCCCACCACCCAGGCGCGATAGTTCATATCGGTGGTGCAGATATGATTGACCAACCAGTCATTGAGGAACCGCAGGCATTCGCGCGCCCGCACCGAAGTCCGATTCTCCTCGTAACGCTCCTTAAGATCGGCGACCTGTTGGCTGAAACCGGCGTGGGTGCGTTGGTGCAGGTCCAATTGCGGGCAGCGGCTCGCCCGCATCATGCCTTCCTCGCGGGCGAAATGCTGCGCGGCGTAATCCTGAAGCGAGCCGAGAACGCTGTAGACCGCCACATACTCTTCGCGGTCGCCGATGGAGCGTTGCAACAGATTGATCAGACCGATCAGGGTCTTATGGTCCGCGTCGAGCATCGGCACGCCGACGCTCATGCTTTCGCTCCAGGTGATGGTCATGATCTAGGATTCGATCCTCGATACGTCGCGCACGGCGCCCCTGGCCGCGCTGGTGGTCATGGCGGCATAGGCCCTGAGCGCCGCCGACACCTGGCGGTCGCGCCCGATCGGCTTCCAGGCCAGCTTGCCCTTGGCCAGCATGGCTTGGCGACGCGTCTCCAGTTCGGCCTCGGAAACCCGAATGGCGATCTTGCGGGTGGGGATGTCGATATCGATGATGTCACCGGTCTGGACCAGACCGATGGCGCCGCCCTCGGCGGCTTCCGGCGAGACATGGCCGATGGACAGACCCGAGGTGCCGCCCGAGAAGCGGCCATCGGTGATCAGGGCGCATTCCTTGCCCAGGCCCATGCTCTTCAGATAGCTGGTGGGATAGAGCATCTCCTGCATGCCGGGGCCGCCCTTGGGGCCTTCATAGCGCACGATCACCACGTCGCCCGCCTTGACGTCGCCGCCCAGGATCTTGGCCACCGCCTCGTCCTGGCTTTCGCAGATCACCGCCGGGCCGGAAAAGGTCAGATTCTTGTCGTCGACACCCGCCGTCTTCACGATGCAGCCGTCCTCGGCCAGATTGCCGAACAGAACCGCCAGCCCGCCGTCCTTGGAAAAGGCATTGTCAACCGAACGGATGACGCCCTTGGCGCGGTCGGCGTCCAGCGAGTCCCACCGCTTGGCCTGGCTGAACGCCTCGGTGGTGCGCACGCCGCCCGGCGCCGCCTTGTAGAAGTTTTGCACGGCGGGGTCGTTGGTGCGGCTGATATCCCATTTGTCCAGGGCTTCGGCCAAGCTGCGGGAATGAACGGTGCCGCAGTCGCGGTTGATCAGCCCCCCCCGATCCAGTTGCCCCAGAATACCCACGATACCACCGGCCCGGTGCACGTCCTCGATATGGACGTCGGGGACGTTGGGAGCCACCTTGCACAGACAGGGCACCCGGCGCGACAGGCGGTCGATGTCGCTCATGCCGAACGCGACCCCGGCCTCCTCGGCGGCCGCCAGCAGATGCAGCACGGTATTGGTCGAGCCGCCCATGGCGATATCCAGCGTCATGGCGTTCTCGAAGGCGCGTTTGGTGGCGATGGAGCGCGGCAGGACCGAGGAATCGTCGCCCTCATAGGCGCGCCGCGCCAGATCGACGATGCGGCGACCGGCCTCCAGGAACAGTTCCTTGCGGTCGGCATGGGTGGCGACCACGGTGCCGTTGCCGGGCAGACCCAGCCCCAGGGCCTCGATCAGGCAATTCATGGAATTGGCGGTGAACATGCCCGAGCACGAGCCGCAAGTGGGACAGCTTTCCCGCTCATAGGCCAAGGCCTCCTCGTCGGAGACAGACTTGTCGGCGCCCTTGATCATGGCGTCGATCAGATCCACCGCGTGGGTCTCGCCCTTCACGGTGACCTTGCCGGCCTCCATGGGGCCGCCGGAGATGAAGATGGTGGGGATGTTGAGACGCAGACTCGCCATCAGCATGCCGGGCGTGATCTTGTCGCAATTGGAGATGCAAACGATGGCATCGGCGCAATGGGCATTGACCATGTATTCCACCGAATCGGCGATCAGCTCGCGACTGGGTAGTGAATACAGCATGCCGGAATGACCCATGGCGATGCCGTCATCGATGGCGATGGTATCGAACTCCTTGGCGACGCCGCCCGCCTTCTCGATCTCGCGCGCCACCATCTGGCCCAGATCCTTCAGGTGCACATGGCCGGGCACGAACTGGGTGAAGGAATTGGCGATGGCGATGATGGGCTTGCCGAAATCCGCGTCCGTCATGCCGGTGGCGCGCCACAGGCCGCGGGCGCCGGACATGTTGCGGCCATGGGTGGAGGTGCGGGAACGGTATGCGGGCATCGTGGTCTAACCTCTGATCTTCTCGGGATGTGCAATGCCAAGCCGCTCGGCTTCGGCGTCGAAGGCTTCTCTATAGATGGGAAAGGCGCGGGTCTTCGTCACGGTCTCGCCGGTACGCGAATGAATATATTGGGCGCGTTCCAGCAAGGGATGGGCGGCCTTATCGGCGCAGGCGTCGCCTTCGGCGATCAAAGCCTTGATCTGGGCGGTCAGGCCGGCCACGTGGCAGGCGTCGATATCGGCCTCGGCGTGAAGATCCTCGATCTCCGCCTTCAGATCCTCGATCTCCGCCTTCAGGGCCTCGTTCTCGGCTTGCAAGTCGTCCTGTTCCATATCGGTCATTCCCTCAGGCTCCCAGCAAGGTCGGCAAATCGGTCAGGGTGGCAACGGTGGATTGGGTTCCTCGTGGCGGGCTATCGGGCCGAATTCCGTCGCGATTGATCCAAACGGTTTGAAATCCCGCCAGCGCGCCGCCGTTAATGTCCCAGGTGTTGCCTGAAATGAAGCATACTTCTTGGGGGGCGACGCCGAAATGGTCCATCACCATTTTATAGACCGCTGGGTTGGGCTTGAACACCCCTGCCGCCGCCGCCGACAGCACCACATCCAGAACCGGTTCCAATTCCCCAGCGGCAGCCCCGGCCGCAAGCATGGCCTGGGTGCCGTTGGATAGGATGGCGTTGGCGAAGCCCGCTTGGCGCAGCCGCAGCAAGGTGGGCTTGGCATCGGCGTATAGGCGCGGACATAGCCAGGATTCCATGAGACGGGCGCGCAATCCGCGATCGTCGAAGCCGAAGGCCGTCATGGTCTCGTCCAGCGCCTCGTCGGTCACGCGCCAGAAGTCAGCGGCCGCTTGATGGCGACCTGGCAACCAACTGATCTCCAATTGCCGCCGACGCCAATGCTTGAACAGGGCATCGGCCTTGTCGCCCAGATCAGCGCGAAACAGCTCGGCCATGGTCGAAACATCGAACACCGTGCCATAGGCGTCGAAAACGCAGACCTTGACACTGCCTGCCGCGATCATTGCCCCGCCTCGGCGGTGCGCCGCGCCCAGCGGCGCAGATCGGCCTCCAGATGGGGGCCGGCGGGCTTGCCCAGGCGGCGGCGATAGACGGCGACGCTTTCCATCACTCGTTGGACATAGTTGCGGGTCTCGCTGAATGGAATCTGTTCGATCCAGTCGATAACGTCCACATTGGGGTCTCTGGGGTCGCCGTATTCGCGGATCCACTTGCGCGCCCGTCCCGGACCGGCGTTATAGGAGGCCAGGGCCAGGATATAGGATCCCTGAAAGTCGCCGATCAGACTGCTGAGATAGGCCGAGCCGACCGCCACATTGAACTGCGGATCATCGAGCTTGTCGGGATGGAATTTCAGCCGGATCGCCTTGGCGATCTTCGAGGCGGTTGACGGCAGCAACTGCATCAATCCCCTTGCCCCGGCGGGCGATTCGATATCGGCGGTAAAGCCGCTTTCCTGACGGATCAGGGCCAGGATGAGGGCCTTTTCCGCTTGGCTTTCGTCGGTATCGACATTCAACAGCGGCCACCCCGCGTCAACCAGGGTGACGCCCTCGCGGTCGGACCGGCGGGCGACGGTCAAGGCGAGATCGTCGCGGCCGCTGCGGCTGGCCATCTTGGCCACCATGGAGCGCTCTCCCGGCGTCTGGACGATATCGTTGAGCCGGATGAAGAAGGCGCGCAACTGGCTGTCGTCGCCAAGTTCCATCAGCAACCTGGCCCCCGCCACCACATCGCGGCTCTCGAAGCGGGAGGTGTCCTCCGCCGTGGGGGCCGGATCATCGGGCAGCGGCCAATGGTGGTTGCCAAGACGCGAGGCGCCCAACTGACCGTAATAGGTGGTAGAATAGCGCGCCGCCCGCGTGAACCAGTCGCGCGCCTTGGGATCCTTGCCCGCCTCGCTGGCCCGCCCGGCCCAATAGGCCGCCCTCGCCCGCGAGATGGGATGGCTGGCCCAATCGTAGAGCCGCGAGAAATGCATGGTGGCGGTATCGCGATCGTCAAGGAAACGCAGCGCGATCCAACCGGCCAGGAATTCGGCGTCCACATATTGGCTGCCGCCTTCCAACCCATGGTCGGCGGCGGTCTGGTAGGCCCGCGACACATGGCCCTTTTGCAGGGCGCGGCGCGCCAGGATGGCGCGTTCCTGCCACCACAGATCCGGCCGAATCTTGTTGCGCGACGGATGCCGCAGCAAATCGATGGCCTCGTCATCCAAATCCTTCTGACGGCGCCAGCGCACCCGTTCATAGATCAGGCCGGGATCGTCGCGCAGGGCGGCGGGAACCGCGTTGATCAGCGGCTCGGGATTGGCCTTGCCGCTTTGCAGGGCGAGGCGGGCCTGGGCCAGGGAGCGATGGCCAGCGTCCACTTTCAAGATCATGCGGGCAACCGAGGTTTCCTGGCGGTCCCACAACAGTCGGTCCAACCGTCCCCAATGATCCTCATAGCGCAGATGATCGCCGAACAGGTTGAGATATTGGCGTTCCTGCAACGCCCCGAAGCTGAGAGTGACCCAGGTGTCGCGGATTACCTTGACGGCCTGCTCGGTCCGCCCGGCCGCCAGCAAGGCGCGGGCATAGGCGCCTCCCCCGTCGGCGGTGGTGGGCGCGTGGTGATCGAACCAAGCCAGGACATCGGAAGTCGGCGTGGCGGCGGTGATGGATTCCTCGGCCCGCTTGGTCATCTGGCTCATCAGCGGCCAGTCGGGATTGGCGTCGATGAAGGCGGTCAACTGGGCGAAATTGGCATCGGAGCGGCCCGAGACATAGGCCATCCAGGTGACCAGCAGCGGCGCCACCTTGACCCGTGACTGACGGGCCAGCCGCGCGGCCTCATCGAAATGATCCTTCTTGGCGGCGGCCACGGCTTGGCGGGCCAGTCCGACATCACCTGATATCGCCTGCGCTCGACCATCGACCGGACAAACCGTCAGGACACCGACGGCGACGAGAATAGCGGCGAGAAAAACCTTCACGGGGCAAGACCTGACTTGGCAACGAACCGGGCGGCCATCTTAATGGGGCAATCGCCTTGCTTTCAAGCCGAACCGGGCCGGATTCGACGCATAACCGGCGCTCGGGTCATGCGGCCATCTTGCGGGCGAAACCAGTTGCGGCTAATGTCCCTGCTCTTTTTCGCAATCTGGTCTTGGATAGCAGCCATGTTCAAGGGATCGATCACCGCCCTCATCACCCCCTTTTCCAACGGAAAGGTGGACGAGAAGGCGTTCCAGGATCTCGTCTCCTGGCAGATCGCCGAGGGCACCCATGCCCTGGTGCCCTGCGGCACCACCGGTGAATCACCCACATTGTCCCATGCCGAGCATCATCGGGTGGTGGAACTGTGCATCGAGGCGGCCAAGGGCAAGGTTCCCGTGATCGCCGGTGCCGGTTCCAACTCCACCGACGAGGCCATCGACCTGTCGCGCCACGCCAAGAAGGCCGGTGCCGCCGCCGTCCTGGTGGTCGCCCCCTATTACAACAAGCCGACCCAGGAAGGCCTGTTCCGCCATTACGAGGCCATTGCCACCTCGGTGGACATTCCGATCATCGTCTACAACATCCCCGGACGCTCGGTGGTCGATATCAGCATCGAGACGTTCCAGCGCCTCGCCGCCCTGCCCAATATCGTCGGCGTCAAGGACGCCACCGGCGATCTGGCCCGGCCGCTGCGCGCCCGCGTGGCGCTTGGTTCGACCTTCTGCCAATTGTCGGGCGAGGACGCCACCGCCATTCCGTTCAACGCCCAGGGTGGCGTCGGCTGCATCTCGGTGACCTCCAACATCGCCCCCAAGCTGTGCGCCCAGATGCAGAACGCCTGGGCCGCCGGTGATCTGAAGACCTGCGCCGCGCTGAACGAAAAGCTGATGCCGCTGCACGACGCCCTGTTCTGCGAGACTAGCCCGGCCCCGGTGAAATACGCCGCCAGCCTGCTGGGCAAGGCGTCGCCGGACGTCCGCCTGCCGCTGGTTCCCGCCTCCGATAATGCCCGCAAGCGGGTCGAGGTCGCCATGAAGGCGGCCGGCCTGATCTGATGGGTCTGATCTGATGGTTTTGCCGGGCCACATCGCCGCCCAGAACCGCCGGGCCCGGCACGACTATTTCATCGTCAGCGAGGTGGAGGCCGGTATCATGCTGGTCGGCACCGAGATCAAGTCGCTGCGCGCCGGCAAGGGCAATATCAACGAAGCCTTTGCCGGCCCCATGCAGGGCGAGCTTTACCTGTTCAACGCCTATATCCCCGAATACCAGTCCAAGATGCCGTTCCCGCACGAGACGCGCAGGCCACGCAAGCTGCTGCTGCATCGACGGGAAATGGCGCGCCTGATGATGTCCATCGCCAAGGACGGTATGACCGTGGTGCCGCTGGACATCCATTTCGCCAATCGCGGCTTCGCCAAGGTGCTGCTCGGCCTCGCCAAGGGCAAGAAGCTGCACGACAAGCGCGAAGCCATCAAGGAACGAGACTGGAATCGCGACAAGGCCCGCCTGATGCGCGACAAGGGGTAAGCGCGGCTGGGGTTAAAACGCGTCTGGGGCTGAATTTCGCCGTCACGCGCCCCATCTGTGATGGCGAAGGCCATTTGGGACGGTACTCCATGAACGACACGCCGAAGGACAAACTGATCGCCGCCAAGGAGCGATGGGCGCGCGATGGGCGCGGTCTGACCGGGGAAAAGGCTTCGCCCGCCCATCGGCGCCTTCCCCCCGGCCAGCGTGAAACCGCCGACTTTCCGGTGCTCGACCTGGGCGAGGCGCCGAACATGCTTCCCCGCGACTGGTCCATGACGGTGGGCGGACAGGTTGACAATCCCATCCGCTGGGATTGGGCCGCCTTCATGGCGCAACCCCAGACCGAGATCGTCACCGACATTCATTGCGTGACCACCTGGTCGCGCTACGACAATCGCTGGACCGGGGTGTCGGCGCGGCATCTGCTGTCGCTGGTGCGCCCCCGCCCCACCGCTAAATTCCTGCTGCTGCGCAGCTATGACGGCTATACCACCAATCTGCCGCTGGCCCGCTTCGCCGATGACGACGTTCTGCTGGCCCATTCCTGGCAGGGCGAACCGCTGAGCCGCGAGCACGGCGGACCGGTACGGGCCGTGGTGCCCAAGCTGTATTTCTGGAAAAGCGCCAAATGGCTGCGCCACATCACCTTTTCCGACCGCGATACCGCCGGATATTGGGAATTACGTGGCTATCACGACGAAGGCGATCCGTGGCGAGAGCAACGCTATAAATAGGGTCACGCCGAACTCCCCGCTTCGCATGGAGTCTTTGCGATCACATCCCGACTGGGCAAGGTAACCGTCACCGTCGTGCCTTTTCCCTTGGCGCTGACGATGTCCAGTTGTCCGCCGTGAAGTTCCGTGAAGGCGCGCACCAAGGGCAGGCCGAGGCCAGCACCTTCGTAACGACGCCCAAGACCGCTGTCCACTTGGCGGAATGGCTCCATGGCCACAAGAATTTCGTCGTCGCTCATCCCGATGCCGGTATCGCGAACCATGAATTTGACCGCCTCGCCGTCCGTTCCGACGTCCAAGATCACCTCGCCGCCGGGAGGAGTGAACTTCACTGAGTTACCGAGCAGGTTGACAAGAATCTGAAGTAGGCGGCGGCGATCAGCCCTAATGGTTGACGGGCAATGCTGAAGATTGGCCCGAAGTTTCAGCCCGCCTGTTTCGGCTCGGCTCTCGACAATGCGGATCGCGGCGCCGGACACCTCGACGGGGTCGACCTCGGTGATTTGAAACTCCAATTGTCCCGCCTCGATGCGCGAGATATCGAGAATATCATTGATGACGTCCAGCAAGTGGCGACCGGAGGCGAGGATATCTTCCGCATAAGCCTTGTATCGCCGGTCCCCAAGCTGCCCGAACATTTCCGCCGCCATGACCTCGGAAAACCCGATGACGGCGTTCAGCGGCGTCCGCAATTCATGGCTGACATTGGCGAGAAATTCCGTCTTGGAGCGGTTGGCGTATTGCGCCGCTTCGATTGCGGCAACAAGCTCGCGCTTGGCTCGGACATGCTCGTGTATTTCGCCTTCCAGAGCCTCGGTCCTTTGCTGAACGCGGCGCTCCAGATTTTCATTTACAATATGCAACAAACGTTCGGCGGCGACACGCCCGGTAACATCGGCGCCATAGAGATTGACCACGCCAGCCCCCGGCAGCGGCACAAGGTAAAGCGTCAATACCCGTTCACCGATGGTGACCTCCACCTCTCGGCGTTCGCCGCTGGCGAGGACTTCGGCGAATACCGAGGCCCATTTGGGCGGCAGCCTCTGCCCGACCGCCGTGGCCCAGAATTGAAGAAGCCTTTCGCTGGCGGGATTGGAATGCGTAACCACCCCGCTATGATCGACGCGCAACACCGGATGCGGATTTTGCGAGGGAAATTGGACAAAGGTGTCCATGGCCTCCTTGGCCCGCCCCTCGGCGGTGACGTCGCGGACGAGAACAAGCCCGGCATCCACCTGCGGCGCCACCATGACCTCGAATATCCGTTCATTGTCCAAAGGCCCCACATGGATGAGGGACTCGCCGCGTATCTTGGCACGAATGAACACCTCGAGCCCGTCGGCAACCTCCATGAAGGACCGCATGACGGAATTCTCCGCCGCCGGACCATCCGGTCCGATGCGAATAACGCCGATCCCCATTTCCTCGGTGACGGCCTGAAGCAGCTTCAGCCTTTCATTCTCGGTTTCCAGCGCCATCTGTTCGGTCAGCAAGCGAGTCTTTTGGAGCTCTTGGCGATGGAGCGCCGACCTCGAACGCTCGACTTCCCCTGCCAGATGGGCAACGGCGGCCTCCAATTCGTCCAATTCATCGCCGCCAACCGGGACAAGCCCGGCATTGCCGAACACGCGCTCGGCAATGCGGGAGATCCGGCGCCGAGACTTGCGAATTCGCCACGAGACATAGACTCCACCAACAATGAACAGCGACGCCGCCGCCGCCGATAGTACCGTGCGGTGACGCCGCTCCAATTCCACATAGGGCTCGGCCAAGGCGGCATGGCGCTCGCCCCGGCTGAGAATGCTAGATAGTGCGACCTGCGGCGCCCCCTCCCCCGAGGCCGCCAATAAATGTGGTGGACTGACCAGGAAATCGTCCATCCGTCGGCCGATCCTGTCCCCCAGCGGCAGCTGCGCCGGATTTGAGGTCGCGAGAATGCGCCCGCTGCCGACTTCGGACAGCGTGACGGCGAAGCCTCGATCCAAAAAGCTGCCCAAGGTGGACTTGATGAATTTCGAGTTGACCAAGGAAACCAGAACCAGTCGGCCGTCATTGGCCCCCAAAATATCGGCGGAGGACATCATCATCGGCTGGCCAGAGACCACCGGAATGTTTCCCTTCACGCCAGGACGAGACCCAGAAACCTCGGCCGCCATGTCAGGGGTAAGAACAACGGAGGGGTCCAACCGCCAAGACCTGACGATGGTTCCATTCCTCTTCGTCAGGAAAACAAAATCCACCGGAGGAAAGCTGCGCCGTTCCATCAAACCGCTGAGCCAGGACGGCTCGCCGTCGGTGATCGAGATATTTGGTCCGCGCCAGGGCTCAAGGGATTCCCGACGGGCACCTTCTGATTGGGCAAGCAACGCCGAAAAGGTCTGATGGGCATGCAGCAACTGCTCTACCCGCAAGGTATCGCGGGCTGCTTTCTGCTCTAACCGCTCGATCAACTGGTAATCGACCAAAGCCCCCAATTCGCGGTTATGAAGGCCGTCGAGCCCAAACCACAAAATGGAATACAGCACCATGCCGCCCAATAGCAAACGCAGGGCTATGCTTGGCTTTCTCCGCATTAGACGTGCCATTAATGTTGCCATGGCAGGCTAAATCCATCTTGTCGCGGCGACGACACACATCAAGCCGCCATCATTCTCATGGGAGGAAAGGCTAGGGCCGACTACCACAAAAGAATAGGGTTGACTATACATTCGTAGAAACAGTTATCATCTATTCACCGGCAATGCGGAATATTGCAATTCTGATAGGGAATTGACTCTATATCCTCAACGCCTCCGTGAAAACAGGTATTACAGAGTGAGAGACTTACTGTCGCTCCAGGTATCGAAACGTTCACCTGCCCCTTGAGCCCCACCAGCGGCATGCTACTCTGCCGCCTAGCTCGAATGAATGAGGGCAAACATGTCATTCCGCCGTGATGGCATCACCGTATTCCACCCCGCCACGATCCTATCCACATGGTTCGGGGTCGGATTGCTGCCCAAGGCGCCGGGAACCTGGGGGTCGGTCGCCGCCCTGCCCTTCGCCTGGTTCTTGGCCGATTTTGGCGGCTGGCCGGTCTTGGCGGCCGCCAGCCTGGTCTGCTTCTTCGTCGGCTGGTGGTCTTCTGCTGTCTATGTGGCGCGGACCAATGCCGCCGATCCCTCGGAAGTGGTGATCGACGAGGTTGCCGGACAATGGCTGGTGCTCTGCGCCGCTCCGCTGGATCCGGCCGCTTATCTCGTGGGGTTGGCGCTGTTCCGTCTGTTCGACGTTTGGAAGCCCTGGCCGGTCAGTTGGGCCGACACCTCCGTGGGCGGCGGATTGGGTGTCATGCTCGACGACGTCATCGCCGCCCTGTACGGTTTGGTGGGTATGGCGATCTTCATTCGGGTCTGGTCGTGAGCATGGATTTGATGGACAAGGCCTTGGCCGTCTTGGCCGCCTATGGGCAGGCAGGATTGATGATCGCGACAGCGGAATCCTGCACCGGTGGCATGGTGGCGGCGGCCCTGACCGCCATTCCGGGGTCGTCCGACGTGGTCGATCGCGGCTTCGTCACCTATTCCAACCAAGCCAAACACGAGATGCTGGGCGTTCCCGAGAGCCTTATCGCTTGCCACGGCGCGGTCAGCGAAGAAGTCGCCCGCGCCATGGCGGAAGGCGCCCTGAGCCATTCCCGCGCCCATGCCGCCGTGGCCATTACCGGCATCGCCGGTCCCGGTGGCGGAGCCAAGGACAAGCCGGTCGGCCTGGTCCATTTCGCGGTGGCTCATAAGGATTCACCCACTCGACATGCCTGCCGGATTTTCGCCGGAGACCGCGAAGACGTCAGGATGGCGGCAACGCTGATGGCGCTGACCTTGCTTTTGCCGCCACCAGCGACCTGAGGATGGCAAGCGGCACGGTCGGAGCATCGGAAACGATCTGTATTCCGTCCCGGCTCAACAGGGCGTAGGGGAACATCCCCGATGCGCCATAGCCGAGATGCAGCCGCCACCCCGGCAAGGCCGCCGTCACCAGGGCGCGGCAATCCTCCACCGAGGCGCTATAGGCATGGGGCGATTGGCCGAACAGCGCGGCCAAGTCCCGGTCCAGTTCCTCGTCCGATCCGCTGGCCAGCCAAAGCCGTCGATTGAGATCCGCCCACTCCGCTGCCCACTCCTCTGCCATAACGGCCCGGCTCCTGTGATAGAGTTTCTTTTCCACTATAGCAGAAGGACATGGTCATGGCTGTTGCGCGTACCGGCGGCGAATTGCTGGCCGATGCCTTGATCGGCCATGGCGCCGATACCGTAACCTGTGTGCCGGGCGAGAGCTTTCTGCCGTTTCTCGATGCCGCCTGGGATCGGCGCGACAGATTGCGGATCCTGGCCTTCCGGCACGAAGGCGGCGCAGCCTACGCCGCCGAGGCCGACGGCAAGCTCACCGGCCGTCCCGGCGTGTGTTTCGTGGGACGGGGGCCGGGAGCCGCGCAAGCGGCGGTCGGGGTCCATACCGCATTCCAGGACTCCACCCCCATGGTGTTGCTGATCGGTCAGGTGGACCGTCCCAACCGGGGCCGCGAAGCCTTTCAGGAGGTGGATCTGCGCCAGATGTTCACTCCACTGGCCAAGCGAGTGGAGGAAATCGACAGCGCCGCCCGCCTGCCCGAGGCGGTGGCCCGCGCCTTCGCTGCCGCACGGGGCGGCAGGCCGGGGCCGGTCGTTCTGATTTTCCCCGAGGACGTTTTGGCGGAAAAAGTTAAGGCCGAGGACGTGGGGCCATTGCCCATCGCCCTGCCCCATCCCGGTCCCTGCCGCATGGATGCCCTGGTTGAAATGCTGGGCAAGGCCAAGCGGCCGCTGGCTGTGGTGGGTGGCGGCGGCTGGTGTCGCGAAGCTGGCGAATTGATGGAGAAATTCGCCGAGGCGTGGCGTATTCCCGTGGCCGCCGCATTCCGCCGCCAGGACATCATCGACAATCAATCGCCGGTCTATGCCGGGGAGCTGGGCTTTTCCGTGGCGCCCAGCCTCGCCAAGCGTGTGCGCGACGCCGATCTTCTGCTCGCGGTGGGTACCCGGCTGGGCGAGATCGACACCAGCGGCTATACCCTGGTGCATTCCCCCAACCCGACCCAGAATTTGGTTCACGTCTTTCCGGAAGCCGAGGAGATCGGCCGGGTCTATCATCCCGGCCTCGCCATCGTCGCGGCCATGCTTCCCTTTGCGCGGCGTGTCGCCGCGCTGGCGCCACCCCAGGACTGTGCCTGGGCCGATTGGACCGAGGCGGTTCGGGAGGATCACCTCGCCAACCGGGTGCCGAGCCCCTGCCCCGGCCCCCTGGATATGGGCAAGGTGATGGCGGAGTTGGAAAAGCACCTGTCCGACAACGCCATCATCTGCACGGGGGCTGGAAACTACACCGGCTGGCCGCAGCGGTTTCACCGGTTTCGCCGCTATGGAACCCAATTGGCCCCGGCCAACGGGTCCATGGGCTATGGCCTGCCCGCGGCGCTGGCCGCCAAGGTCCGTCATCCCGAACGCATGGTCGTCGCCTTCGCGGGCGACGGCTGCTTCCTGATGACGGCACAGGAATTGGCCACCGCCAAACTGCATGGGCTATGTCCGATCGTCATCGTCGTCGACAACGGCATGTACGGCACCATCCGCATGCATCAGGAAGCCAGCCATCCCGGCCGCAGCCTGGCGACGGATCTGGCCAATCCCGATTTCGCCGCCCTGGCGCGGTCCTACGGCGCCTGGGCCGCGACGGTAGAGCGCACCGAGGATTTCGCCCCGGCCCTCCAGCAAGCCCTGGAAGCGGGTCGGTTGGCGTTGCTGCATTTGAAGCTGGACCCCGAGGCCATCACCACGCGGACGACCTTGTCGGCCATCCGTGATCGCCAGCGTCCGTGAGAATCAGGCGTCGCCAGCGAAGCGGAAATTATTCTTGCCCGTGCGCTTGACCGCATACATGGCCGCATCGGCCAGCTTGATTAGGCCGGGGCCATCCTCGGCATCGTCCGGGAACATGGCGATGCCGATGGACCCCTGGATATGGGCGATTCCGCCTTCCAGCTCGTAGGGCTGGCCCAGTTGATCGAGAATCTTTCCGGCGACGATGGTCGGTTCGGTCCGACCGCTGACGCCTTGGAGAATGACGACGAACTCGTCGCCCGCCAGCCGCGCCAATGTATCGCTACTGCGCACGCACTCCGACAGGCGAACGGCGGTCCGTTGCAGCAAGACGTCGCCGGCGGCATGGCCCAAGGTGTCATTCACCGCCTTGAATCCGTCCAGGTCCAGGAACATCAGGGCAAATCCCTTGGCCTCGCGACGGCTTTGACGGACCGCCTGGTTGAGTCGGTCCATGAACAGGGACCGGTTGGGCAGGCCGGTAAGCGAGTCATAATTGGCCTGACGCCAGACGCGCTCTTCGTCTTCCTTGCGGTGGGTGATGTCGGTGAACACCGCCACGTAATGGCTGACATTGCCGCCGCTGTCCCTGATCACGCTGATGGACAGCCACTCGGCGAAGAATTCCCCCGACTTCCGCCGGTTCCACACCTCGCCTGACCAGCGCCCCAGACGCTTCAACTGAGACCACATGGCTCCGTAGAATTCGTCATCGTGACGGCCGGAATGAAGGAAACCGGGGTTTTGTCCGAGAACTTCTTCGCGGGAATATTCGGTAATGGTCGAGAAAGCGGGATTAACGAACACGATCTGATTTTCGGCATCGGTGATCACCACGCCTTCGCCGACGGTTTCCAATACCTTGGAGGCCAGCATGATCTGCTGCTCGGCGGCCTTGCGCTCGGTGATGTCGTAGATCCATGCCAGATTGACAGGCTCTTGTTGCATCTCGGTGCCATGAATGGACAACAAGCTCCAGAACGGTTTGCCGTCCTTGCGTCTGAATTCCACCTCGGCGTCGTCGATATGGCCGCTGGCACGCAAGGTCGCCAGCACGGCGCGGCGTTGCGAATCGTCCACATAATGATCGCGGGCATAAGAGCCGATGAACTCTTGCTTGTTCATGCCCAAAATATCGGTGAAGCGTCGATTGGCGAAGATGATTCGGCCGTCGTCCCGCCGCGACACCGAGACTCCGACCGGGCTGTCGTCCAGGATATGCCAAAGCCGCTCCTCGCTTCGGCGCAGTTCCTCGGCGACCCGATAGCGTTCCAAGATGTCGGCGCGCAGCCGCTCCATCATGGGGTGGAACACGCCGAAAGCCGACAGCAGCAGCATGCCCAGCATCAGACCAAGCGAAACGCCCTGGAGAATGAGCAATTGGCGCGACTTTTCCTCGCTCTCGCTTTGAAAGCGCGCCGTCAGCTCATCGAGCTTCGCAAGAAGCGGACCGGCCGCCGCGGAAGAGATGTCACGTAATACAGGATCACTTCCCGCGATCATCCCGCCGCGATTAAGCAAGGAGCGAGATCGCGCGATGAAGGTCCGCATATCCGCGTCCAGATGCCATTCCGGTGACTGGAAAACCTCGAGAATGGCCCGCGACGGTGGCGAGCCGACGTTCATTAGCTGTCTGTGGCGGGAATCCAACTGATCCAAGGCCTGTGTCAGCATGGTCAGAATTTCGGCGGGGCGCTCGCCGTCCAGCGCCGACAATCGATTGACGCCAAAGCCGATGCGTTCCACCAGCATGCGCTGGCGTCCCGCGATATTGATGTGTTCTCCGCTGCCCTTCGTCTCGGAAATCAGTTGTGCCAATCCGATGAAGGACAGAATGGCGAGAAAGCCCAGCACCGCCAGCACGGCGATGTAGCGGATCGACAGCTCCCTCGTGACTCTTTCGCCGAGGTCGGCCATTGCCATTTCGCTTCCATCTGCCCTCCCCCCCAAGGGTGGGCGAACAATGATCTAGGCGCCGGACAGGCGTTCCAGCGCCTCCTTCAACTTATCCTTGGCGGCCGCCCATTCCAAGCGGCGCTCGTGCTGTTCCGCGACCACTTCGGGGCGAGCCTTGGCGACGAAGTCGGCGTTGGACAGCTTTTTGTCCACCTTGGCGATCTCGCCGTCCAGCCGGTCGACTTCCTTGGTGAGGCGGGCACGTTCCTTGTCCACGTCGATAACACCGCCCAGCGGCATGATCAGCGTCGCCTCGTCCACCACCATCTGGGCGGCGCCATGGGACGAGGCCTGGGCGATGCGCTCGGCGGCGGGCTTGACGTCAAAAGCCGACAGGCGGGCCAATCGCGTGATCAGATCGGCGTGGGTCGAAGCCCAGCCGTTCTTCTCGGTGGCCAATCCGCTGACCAGCAGGTCCACCTGGGCTCCGGGCGGCACGTTCATCTCGGAGCGCACGGCCCGCACGGTGGAGATCATGCGGACCACCCAGTCCATCTCCGCCTCGGTGGCGGCGTCCTGCAAGCCGGTCAGAACCGGCCAGGGACGCAGCATCAGGGAGCCGTCGCGGGTAGCGGTCTGGCTCCACAATTCCTCGGTGATGAACGGCATCAGCGGATGCAGGATGTGCAGGATCTGGTCCAGCACCCAGGCGGCGGTGGCGCGGGTTTCGGCCTTGGCGGCCTCGTCGGCGCCGTTGAAGATGGGCTTGGCGAATTCCAGGTACCAGTCGCAGAACGCGCCCCAGACGAATTGATAGGCGCCGCCCGCCGCCGCGTCATAGCGGTAGTTTTCGATGGCCGAACCCACCTTGTCGGCGGTTTCGGCGGTCTTGGCGACGATCCAGCGGTTGACCGTCTCCTTGACCGATTTGGGGTCGAAGCCAACCACCGGATGGCATTCGTTCATCTGACAGAACCGCGCCGCGTTCCAAAGCTTGGTGGCGAAGTTGCGGTAGCCCTCGACCCGGCCTTCCGCCAGCTTGACGTCCCTGCCCTGGGCCGCCAGGGCCGACAGGGTGAAGCGCAGCGCGTCGCAACCGTATTTGTCGATCAGGTCCAGCGGATCGATGATATTGCCCTTGGATTTGGACATCTTCTGGCCCTTCTCGTCGCGGACCAGGGCGTGGATGTAGATGTCCTTGAAGGGCACGTCGCCCATGAAGTGGATGCCCATCATCATCATGCGGGCGACCCAGAAGAAGATGATGTCGAAGCCGGTGACCAGCACGTCGCCGGGATAATAGCGCGCCAGTTCGGGCGTCTGTTCCGGCCAGCCCAGGGTGGAGAACGGCCACAGCGCAGAGCTGAACCAGGTATCCAGCACGTCGGCGTCGCGGACAAGGTCCACATCCTTGCCGTAATGGGCCTTGGCGGCGACCCAGGCTTCGTCTTCGGTCTCTTCCACGAAGAAGGCGCCGTCGGGGCCGTACCACGCGGGAACCTGATGGCCCCACCAGATCTGACGCGAGATGCACCAGGGCTGGATATTGCGCATCCATTCGAAATAGGTGTTTTCCCAATGCTTGGGCACGAAGCGGGTCTTGCCGCTCTCCACCGCCTCGATGGCTGGCTTGGCCAGGGTCGCCGCATCGACGAACCACTGGTCGGTCAGCCAGGGCTCGATGACCACGCCGGACCGGTCGCCATAGGGAACCATGTGGGTGTGGGGCTCGATCTTATCCAGCAGGCCCAGTTCCTCGAACGCGGCCACCACCTTCTTGCGGGCGTCGTAGCGGTCGAGACCGCGATAGTCTTGCGGCACCGCCTCATTGGTCCGCGCGTCGCGGTCGAAGATGTTGAGCAGCGGCAGGTCGTGGCGGGTGCCCACCTGGAAGTCGTTGAAGTCATGGGCCGGGGTGATCTTGACGGCGCCGGTTCCCTTGGTGGGGTCGGAATACTCGTCGGCGACGATGGGGATCAGGCGGTCGCAGATGGGCAGACGCACTTGTCTTCCCACCAGGGCGGTGAAGCGCTCGTCCTCGGGATGCACCGCCACGGCCGAATCGCCCAGCATGGTCTCGGGCCGGGTGGTCGCCACGGTAATATATGTGTTTTCAAGGCCTTCCACGGGATACTTGAAGTGCCACATATGGCCCTTCACCTCACGCTGCTCCACCTCCAGATCGGAAATGGCGGTGTGCAGTTTGGGATCCCAGTTGACCAGACGCTTGGCGCGATAGATCAATCCCTGGCGATTCAGGGTGACGAAGACCTTGCGGACGGCGGCGCTGAGGCCCTCGTCCATGGTGAAGCGCTCCTTGGCCCAATCGGGCGAGGCGCCGAGGCGGCGGAGCTGGCGGGTAATAGTCCCACCGGATTCCGCCTTCCACTCCCAGACCCGCTCCATGAATTTGTCGCGCCCCAGGTCGTGGCGGGTGACCTTTTGCGCTTCCAATTGACGTTCCACCACCATCTGGGTGGCGATGCCGGCATGGTCGGTGCCCGGCTGCCACAGCGCGTCGTGCCCGCTCATGCGGCGATAGCGGATCAGCACGTCCTGAAGGGTGAAGGTCAGCGCATGGCCCATATGGAGGCTGCCGGTCACGTTGGGCGGCGGCATCATGATGGTGTAGGGCTGCTTGTTCGAACCGGTATGGGCGGCGAAGGCGCCGGAATTTTCCCATTGCTCGTAGTGCTTCGGCTCGACCTCGGCGGGACGGTATGTCTTATCCAGCATGGCGATTGGCTTGCGCTTTTTCCTGGGGTGAAAACGAAGAGGGGGGTGAAAACGAAGAGGGCGGCTCGGTGCGCCGAACCGCCCTCATATCACGATACGGCCAAGACTAGTAGTCTTCGGACCGGTTTACCATTCGCTCGATCTCTTTCTTGACGATGCGCTCGATCATGTAGGGCAGGTTCTGATCGAGCCATTCCTTGAGGATCGGACGCAGCAATTCGTTGACCAGATCCTCCAGGGTCACGGCGCTGTTGCCGAGGCCGAAGGACTTCTGGCGCACGATCTCGCGGGCCAGATTGGACAGAAGGGACGCGCCGTGGTCGATATTGGGCGGACTCATCAGCGAGTCGTCGTCCGGCGGACGCTGGCGGCGCGGCGGCGGCGGCTCGTAAACGGGCGCCATCACCACCGGCGGCGGCTCGGGTTCAAAATCGCCGAGATCGGCCTTGAAATCGTTGATGTCGAAGGCGGGCTCGGGTTCCGAGTCCTCTTCCATCACCATGTCCTCGGTCAGTTCGAGAACATCGTCGTCCATCTCCGGTTCGGGTTCCGGGATGGGCTCGGGTTCAGGCTCGGGTTCAGGCGCCGGAGCCGGGGCGTCGAACATGGAGTCGATGTCATCCTGAGCGAAGGTCTGAGATGGTTCCGGTTCCGGTTCCGGCTCAGGCATGGGTTCCGGCTCGGGCATGGGCTCGGGTTCAGGCTCGGGCGGCGGTGCCTCGGGAGCCTTCGGCTTATCCTCGACCTCATCCTCGGACAAAATCCGCCGGATAGAGGCAAGGATATCCTCCATTGATGGTTCTTGCTGGGCCTTGTCTTCGCTCATGTCACGGCTTCTGTCTGCCTGCGCCCGAAAAGGGACCTGCCGCAATAGTGACCCACGGCCGGTAACAAATGGTTAAAATTCGACGAGCTACCAAGAGAAACTTGAACCAACCATCGGATTGGCATCAAGGCACCTTTATTTCTACTCGTATCCATTCTCCGTGTCGATGCCGTTCCCGATCCATTTCCCACTGACATCGTCATAGTGCTTGGCCGGATCGTAAATGGACACCGGAAGATTAAGTCCCTGGGCCGTCATCTGTCCCATGGCCGACTTCACCTGGTAGGCGCCGGCCAGAACGTCGCGCTGCGCCTTGGTAAGATTGACGCGAGCATCGAACAACTCCTGCTCGGCGTTCAAGACGTCGAGCACGGTCCGCGATCCGACTTTCGATTCCTCGCGCACACCGGCCAAGGCCAATTCGGACGCCTTGATCTGCGTTTCATAGGCCTTTGCCTGTGCCTGAGCCGCCTGGAGGCTTTCCCAGGCCTTGGTGGCGGTCTCCAGCGCATCGCGCCGCGCCTGATCGGATTCGATACGGCGCTGACCGGCGGTGTGCTTGGAAGCGCGCACACGGGCATAGGTGCCGCCCCCCTCGTAAAGAGGAACAGATAGATTCAACAAGACTTCGCGAGCGATGGTCTCGGACTTGACCGTCGTCGTTTGCAGCGTGCGGGTGATGTCGCCGCTGAGAGATAGAGTGGGCAGAAGCTCACCGAACACCAGATCGACACCGTCGCGAGCAGCGGCATGGGCGAAATCGGCGGCGACCACGTTGGGGTTCTGCCCCAGGGCCACTGTCTTCAACTCGTCGAGACTGGCCGGCAATTGCGGCGGCATGCCGGGCTGCTTGGGGCTGATGGGCGCATGGCCGACGGTATTGACGTAATTGGCCACGGTGCTTTGCAGATTTCCCGCAGCGGCGACGCGGTCGGCCGTGGCCTTGGACAGCCGCGCCTCGGCTTGGCTGACATCGGTCCGGGTAATTTCACCCACCTTGAAGCGTTCCTGGGTCGCCTCCAGCTGCCTGCGCAGAACCTCCTCA
Organism: Paramagnetospirillum kuznetsovii; assembly: GCF_003284725.1. Taxonomy (GTDB): domain Bacteria; phylum Pseudomonadota; class Alphaproteobacteria; order Rhodospirillales; family Magnetospirillaceae; genus Phaeospirillum; species Phaeospirillum kuznetsovii. The sequence goes on from NZ_PGTO01000004.1 coordinate 337,165, forward strand.
TTATTGATACTGAGCTTCAGCACATCCTCGTCACGCACCACCGTCAGATAGGCGGTGGCGGCGGCCAGCAGCACCGACTGCTCGGTGGCGGCCAGCAGCGCCCGCTCCGACAATACCGTATTGTCGGCCTGCGAGGTGGCGGCCAGGGTCCGGCCACCGCGAAACAATGGCTGGGTGATGGTCAGCGCCCCGGTCTTGGGGGTACGCAGAGAATCATAGCGGGTCAGTGAATTGCTTGAATAGCTGCCGCGACCGATGGAACCGGTCAGCGACACCGTGGGGCGCCAGTTGGACAGCGCCTGCGGCACGGCTTCGTCGCTGGAACGCACGCGGGCGCGCCGGGCCAAAAGGTTGGGATTGGTGGAATAAGCCGACGACAGCACGTCTTCGAGCGATTCCGCCCAGGCAGCCTCGGCTCCGCACAAACCGACCATGACCGCACCGGCCAGCACGATGCTCGCCTTCCTCATCTGACACCTCTTGGGCAAAATGGAGCCCCCATCCCTGGCATGAAAATCCTCGTGGAGGAACATTAGCTTCCCATGGCCGAAGATCAAGGACTATTCCTGGCTCGGCATCCGGGCGATTGGGCGGTCGCGTCCCAAGTCTGGCGCCCGAAAAAAACAATGCGCCGCGCCCCTCAACAGCGGCTTGACCACCTTCGCGTCTACGCGTATAAGCACGGTCCTCACGTCGGCCCCCGGCCGATCGGGCCGGTTAGGCCGGGTGGCAGAGTGGCTATGCAGCGGACTGCAAATCCGCGTACGTCGGTTCAATTCCGGCCTCGGCCTCCACCGTACCCGAGCTGGGGAGACGTGAAGACGACTTGAATTTCTCGGTCCACCGCACCGCTTGGGGGGATCGATGATCCGGGGTAGCTCAGCGGTAGAGCAGCCGGCTGTTAACCGGCTGGTCGGGGGTTCGAATCCCTCCCCCGGAGCCAGATAGCCGCAGAAACCTTAGGTTTCTGCGGCTTTTTCTTTTCTTACCAGCCAATTTACCCGCCAACCGCCCTGCCCTCATCTATCCGTCACATTGAGGCTATATGGTTCATCAAGGCCGGTTCCAATTTTATTCTGGCGTGGCCGACACACTCTTCCAGAAGACGGCGCCGTACCGCTCCCAAACCTTGTGGCTATCCTTGGGATAGATGTTCAGATCATCAATAAGCAGGTTCAGCAGCGCCACGATCTGACTTGTCTGGGCCAAAGCCGTTTCCAGGTCGCCCCACTTCAAAGGAGACACTGCCACGCCGGATCGTTCAAGCTTGGTCACCACGACAGGGTGAGCAATCTTGTGCCGCCAATTGGTGACCGCCCCAACCAACTCAATGAAGCTATCTTGGGCGGCCAGCGAATAGAGCTCCCGGAATGTCTGTTTCGTCCTCGTGACCATCTCGGCGGCTTGCCGTCTGGCAAGACGCTCCAATGAATTTTGTATATGTGGATCGCGCGCGTCGTCGCGGACCTTGGCCATTTCAGTAGGGAGTTCCATCATGCCCTGGTGGCGCCGGGACAGCGTCGCCTTGATATGGGGATATCGCCTCAGGGCGCAAAGAGCGTTCGGGATGGATAGGGCGTCCTTCGAGCTGTCCCACAGGCGACAAAGGGACATCACACCAGCCTGATGAAGAGCGTTGCGTATCATTTCCAGGCCATGTGCAGAGAAGGTCTTATTGAACCGCTTCAGGTACTCCTGGTCATATACCGGAATTCGGAGCATCTCGACGTAACCAATGGCCAGCGAGTGGTTCTCGTTGATGAGTTCCATCGCTCGAACAATTTGATCCCAGGTCCAGACCGCCTTTGGCTTCTTCGCCACCGTCATCCCCCTCTCCATAATTCCTTCCGCGAATGGTTGCACATTCGGCCGCATTCGCCAAAACTAGCCGGTGCAATTCGGGGGGATCAGACCAAGACCCTAACGGTGATGGGCGGCAGCAGCCGCCTGAGTGACATTGCCCGCGCCAACCATGGCGGCGGCAGAGCAGGAAGGCAAACGCGCAACAATGGCCCTCAAGAAATCTGAGCTCTATTCCTCGCTCTGGTCGAGCTGCGATGAACTGCGCGGCGGCATGGACGCCAGCCAGTACAAGAACTACGTCCTGGTCCTGCTGTTCATCAAATACGTCAGTGACAAGTACGCCGGGGTGCCCTACGCCCCGGTCACAGTGCCCGAGGGGGCCAGCTTCAAGGACATGGTGGCCCTGAAGGGCGCTCCCGACATCGGCGACCAGATCAACAAGAAGATCATCGCCCCCTTGGCCAATGCCAACAAGCTCTCCGACATGCCGGACTTCAACGACACCGGCAAGCTGGGGTCCGGCAAGGAGATGGTGGACCGCCTCACCAATCTGATCGGCATCTTCGAGAACAAGGCTCTGGATTTCTCCAAGCACCGGGCCGAGGACGATGACCTTCTGGGCGACGCCTACGAATACCTGATGCGGCACTTCGCCACCGAGAGCGGCAAGAGCAAGGGCCAGTTCTACACCCCCGCCGAGGTCAGCCGCGTCATGGCGCAGATCATCGGCATCAAGGGGGCCAAGACCAGCGCCGCCACCACGGTCTATGATCCCACCTGCGGCTCGGGCTCGCTGCTGTTGAAGGTGGGCGACGAGGCCGGAACCGCCGTCACCCTGTACGGGCAGGAAAAGGACGAGGCCACCAGCGGCCTCGCCCGCATGAACATGATCCTGCACAACAACCCCACCGCTCTGATCGTCCAGGGCAACACTCTGGCCGATCCCAAGTTCAAGGACGGCGACGCGCTGAAGACCTTCGACTACGCGGTCGCCAATCCCCCGTTCTCGGATAAACGCTGGAGCACCGGCATCGATCCGTTGCACGATCCCCACCAGCGGTTCGCGCCCTTCGGAACCCCACCCGCCAAGCAGGGCGATTACGCCTATCTGCTCCACATCGTTCGGTCGCTGAAGAGCACCGGCAAGGGGGCCTGCATTCTGCCCCACGGCGTGCTGTTCCGGGGTAATGCCGAGGCCGATATCCGCCGCGCCCTGATCCGCAAGGGCTATATCAAGGGCATCATCGGCCTGCCCACCAATCTGTTTTACGGCACCGGCATCCCCGCCTGCATCATCGTCATCGACAAGGAAGACGCCCAGGCCCGCAAGGGCATCTTCATGATCGACGCCAGCGGCGGCTTCAAGAAGGACGGCGCCAAGAACCGGCTGCGCGATCAGGACATCCACAGGATCGTGGACACCTTTATCAATTTACGCGACGAGCCCTGCTATGCCCGCATGGTGGGGCTGGACGAGATCGAGAAGAACGATTTCAACCTGAACCTGCCGCGCTATATCGACAGCCAGACCCCAGAGGACAGGCAGGACATCGACGCGCACCTGAACGGCGGCATCCCCGTTGCCGACGTGGACGCCCTGGCCCCTTATTGGCAGGTCTGCCCCGATTTGCGCGCCGCCCTGTTTTCGCCCAACCGCCCCGGTTACCTGGATTTGGCGGTCGAGAAGGCGGCCATCAAGACCGCGATTTATGACCACCCTCAGTTCAGCACCTTTGTGGCAAGGATGAACGCCCATTTCGATCAATGGCGGACCAAGGCGGCGGCACGGCTGAAGGCGCTGGAGGCGGGCTTTTACCCCAAGGAATTGATCGCCGAACTGGCCGAGGATTTGCTGACCCATTACAGCGGCAAGCCCCTGATCGATGCCTATGACGTTTATCAGCACCTGATGGATTACTGGGCAGAAACCATGCAAGACGATTGCTACCAGATCGCCGCCGATGGCTGGAAAGCAGTGCCCTATCGCATCATCGAGACGGACAAGAAGGGAAAGGAAAAGGACAAGGGGTGGACCTGCGACCTGATCCCCAAGCCGCTGATCGTCGCTCGCTATTACCCCCAGGATCAGGCCGCCATCGACACCCTGTCGGCGGAGTTGGACGACATCAGTGCCAAGCTGGCCGAGATGGAGGAGGAGCACGGGGGCGAGGACGGCCTGTTCTCGGACCTGGACAAGATCAACAAGGCCAATGTCGCGGCGCGGCTGAAGGAGATCAAGGGCGACAAGGAATCCAAGGACGAAGCCGAGGCCCTGAAGGCGTGGCTGGACGCCAATGTCCAGGAAACCGCGATGAAAAAGCGCCTGAAGGAAGCTGAGGCCGAACTGGACGACAAGGCCCTGGGCCATTACCCCAAACTGACCGAGGCCGAGATCAAAACCCTGGCGGTGGGCGACAAATGGCTGGCCGCCCTGGACGCCGCCATCCACGGGGAAATGGACCGCCTGAGCCAGCGCCTGACCCAGCGGGTCAAGGAACTAGCCGAACGCTATGAGGCCCCGTTGCCGCGCATGGTCGAAAAGGTGACGGCTTTGGAAGCCAAGGTGAACGCGCACCTGAAGAAGATGGGGCTCACATGGGCGTGAAAGCTGGGTTCAAGCAGACCGAGTTTGGCGTTATTCCCGAGGATTGGCGTGTTTCTGGACTTGATTCTGTTGCCAATATCATCGATCCGCAGCCAGATCATAGAACGCCACAGGCATTATCCGGCGGCGAACCCTATATAGGGATTAGTGATTTTACTAGTGACGATTCTGTCAATTGGGAAGGAAGTCGGAAAATCATCCGATCTGCTGTAGACAAGCAGCAATCTCGTTTCCGGATACAATCTGGCGACATCATTTTTGGGAAAATCGGCACAATTGGACTGCCAAAATTTCTCCCAATAACACCATTTCGCTATGCATTGAGTGCAAATATTCTACTTATTAAGCCAAATGTAGATCATTTTTTTGTAATGGCATGGCTAAAGTCAAGATTTGTTCAGGAGATGGTTGGCAGGGAGCTGCACAGCACCTCACAAGCCGCATTCGGCATCCAAAAGATGCGGGCATTGCTAATTCCGCAGCCACCCGAGCTTGAACAAAAAGCCATCGCCGAAGCTCTGAGCGATGCCGATGCGCTGATCGCCTCCCTGGAACAGCTTTTGGCCAAGAAGCGCCACATCAAGCAGGGCGCCATGCAGGACTTACTGACGGGGCAAAAGCGCCTGCCGGGCTTTGGTGGGGAGTGGGTGGCGCAGACGCTCGAAAGTCTGTTCAATTTTAGCGGTGGGTTTACGGCATCGCGTGACCAACTTTCATCCGATGGCCACTGTTATCTGCACTACGGTGACATCCACACCTCACATAAGAACTTCATCAGCATCCGCGCCGAACAGGCGGATATCCCCAAGTTGGACGTGCCTTTAAAAGCGGTGTCGGCTGGTTCATTGCTGGCCGATGGCGACGTCGTTTTTGTCGATGCTTCCGAAGATGACGAAGGCGTCAGCAAGCACATTGTGGTCATCAATCCCGATGCAGCCCCGTACATATCAGGCCTGCACACCATCGTCGCCAAACCAAAGACGGCGCTATTGGAAAAGGAATACCTACGACACTGCTTCCAGACCCAGGCGGTAAAGACGCAATTTCGGTTTTACGCGGTGGGCACCAAGGTCTTGGGGGTTAGCAAAACCAACATCGCCAAGATTGTTCTGCCAGTTCCAGACAAGGATGAACAATCCGCCATCGCCGCCATCCTCTCCGACATGGATGCCGAAATCGCCACCCTGGAAGCCAAGCTCGCCAAGGCCCGCCAGATCAAGCAGGGCATGATGCAGAATCTGCTGACCGGAAGGATACGCCTGATATGAAGAGCTATTACCGGATCATGCTGGGCCGAAAGAGCGTTCATGCAGCGGAATGTTTGGCGGGCGGGTTCATCGGCGCGGACTGCGACATTAACCAAGATTTGACGGGCCATCTGCCCGAAGAATGGCGGCAATTCAATCAGGCTTTTATTCCGACCTTTTTGCGAAACCGCCCAGATAAAAGCAAGATCGCCGCCGGTCTGGCCTGCGGCGCGTTGTGGACCATCGCCAAGGGCATCAAACAGGGCGAGATCGTGCTGTGCCCAGACGGCACCGGTGTGTACCGGGTGGCCGAAGTAATCGGCGACTACACCTATGCCCCCGGTCAGGTCCTGCCCCATCGCCGGTCGGTGAAGTGGCTGCCCACCAGCATCGTCCGCGACGCCATGAGCGAGGCCTTGCGCAATTCAACCGGCTCAATCGGGACGGTCAGCACCATCACCGACCACCATGCCGAGATCGAGAAGTTCCTGGCCGAGGGCCAAGCTGCCACCACAACGACCATCGTCGCCTCCGACCCGGTGGTGGAAGACCCCGTGGCCTTCGCCATGGAAAAGCACCTGGAGGCCTTCCTGGTGGCCAATTGGGGCCAGACCGACCTGGCCAAGGATTTCGCCATCTACGAGGAAGAGGGCGAGCCGGTGGGGCAGCAATACGCCACCGATGCCGGTCCCATCGACATCCTGGCCATCAGCAAGGACAAGAAGCGCCTGCTGGTGGTGGAGCTCAAGCGGGGCCGGGCCTCGGACGTGGTGGTGGGGCAAATCCTGCGCTACATGGGCTATGTGAAGGAACAGATTGCCGAACCGGACCAGATGGTCGAGGGCGTGATTATCGCCCTGGATGATGACAAAAAGTTGCGTTGGGCGCTGGCCGCAGTACCATCCATCTCATTCTACCGTTACCAGATCAGCTTCAAGCTGGTGAAGGGATGAGATGAGCGATATCAGCGCGCCGGAGAAAGCGACCCAAAAGCGGGTCATCGCCCTGTTCCAGAAGGATCTGGGTTACCGCTATCTCGGCGACTGGTCCGGCCGTCCCGGCAACAGCAATATCGACGAGGGCATCCTCTCCGACTGGCTGACGAAAAGCGGCTACACCCCGGCTCAGATCGGCGCCGCGATCCACAAGCTGCGCGCCGAGGCGAACAATCACAATCGCGGTCTCTACAGCAACAACCAAGCCGTCTATTCCTTGCTGCGTTACGGCGTGCCGGTGAAGACCGAGGCAGGCAAGGTCACCGAGACCGTCCACCTCGTCAACTGGCGACAGCCGGACAAGAACGACTTCGCCATCGCCGAGGAGGTGACCCTGAAGGGACCGCTGGAGCGGCGGCCCGACATCGTCCTCTACGTCAACGGCATCGCCATTGGCGTACTGGAGCTGAAGAACAGCCGGAAATCCATCGGCGACGGCATCCGCCAGAACCTGTCCAACCAGCAGCCTGAATTCAATGCGTGGTTCTTCGCCACGGTGCAGTTCGTTTTCGCGGGCAACGACTCCGAGGGGCTGCAATACGGCACCATCGGCACGCCTGAAAAGTACTTCCTGAAGTGGAAAGAGGACGAGGCCGACGACGACGGCTACAAGCTGGATAAGTACCTCCGCAAGATGTGCCGCAAGGACCGCCTGATCGAGATCATGCACGACTTCGTGCTGTTCGACGGCGGCGTCAAGAAGCTGCCCCGCGTCCACCAATACTTCGGCATCAAGGAAGCCCAGAACCATGTCCGCGACCGCAAGGGCGGCATCATCTGGCACACCCAGGGCAGCGGCAAGAGCATCGTCATGGTGCTGCTGGCCAAATGGATCTTGGAGAACAACCCCAACGCCCGCGTCGCCATCATCACCGACCGGGACGAGTTGGATAAGCAGATCGAACGGGTCTTCACCGAGGCCGGTGTCGCCATCAAGCGCACCAGCAGTGGCCGTGACCTGATGTCCCAGCTTGGCCAAGCGATGCCCCGGCTGCTGTGCTCGCTGGTCCACAAGTTCGGCCGCAAGGATGTGGACGACTTCGATGCCTTCATCAAGGAGTTGGAGGCGCAGCCCAGTCAGACGGTGGGCGAGATATTCGTCTTCGTGGACGAGTGCCATCGGACCCAGAGCGGAAAGCTGCACCGGGTGATGAAGGCGATGATGCCCAACGCGGTGTTCATCGGCTTTTCCGGCACTCCCCTGCTGAAGACGGACAAGCAGACCAGCCTGGAGGTCTTCGGCGGCTACATCCACACCTACAAGTTCAGCGAGGCGGTGGAGGATGAAGTGGTCCTCGACCTGATCTACGAGGCCCGCGACATCGACCAGCGCCTCGGCTCCGAGGCCAAGATTGACGCTTGGTTCGAGGCAAAAACCAAGGCGCTGAACGACTGGCAGAAGGAGGAGTTGAAGAAGCAGTGGGGCACCATGCAGAACGTGCTCAGCTCCAAGGGCCGCATGGACAAGGTGGTGGCGGACATCGTCTTCGACTTCAGCGTGAAGCCGCGTCTGTCCAACGAGCGGGGCAACGCCATCCTGGTGGCGTCTTCCATCTACGAGGCCTGCAAGTACTTCACCTTGTTCCAGAAATCGCCCTTCAAGGGCAAGTGCGCCGTTGTGACCTCCTACAACCCCATGGCCAAGGACGTGACGCTGGAGGAGACCGGGGCCAACACCGAGACCGACAAGCAGTTCATCTTCAACACCTACACCGAACTGCTGAAGGACGTCGAAGCCAAGCCGGGAATGAACAAGACCGAGACCTACGAGGAGTGGGCCAAGGCCCTGTTCACCAAGCAACCGGCGAACATGAAGCTGCTGGTGGTGGTGGACAAGCTGCTGACCGGCTTCGATGCGCCGTCCTGCACCTATCTCTACATCGACAAGTCCATGCAGGACCACGGCTTGTTCCAAGCCATCTGCCGGACCAATCGGCTGGATGGAGACGACAAGGATTTCGGCTACATCGTCGATTACAAGGACCTGTTCAAGAAGGTCGAGAACGCCATCGCGGTCTACACCTCCGAACTGGATCACAGTGCCGGTGGTGCCGATCCCGAGGTGTTGTTGCAAGACCGTCTGACCAAAGGGCGGGAGCGGCTGGACAACGTCCTTGAGGCACTGGCTCTCCTGTGCGAGCCGGTGGAGCCGCCCAAGGGCACGCTGGAGCATATTCACTACTTCTGCGGCAACACCGAGATTCCCTCAGACTTGAAGGAGCGGGAGCCGCAGCGGGCCGCCCTCTACAAGACGACGGTGTCGTTGGTCCGGGCCTACGCCAACATCTCCGACGAGTTGGAGGCTGCGGGTTACAGCTCGGACGATATCACCCGGATCAAGCAGCAGATCGAGCACTACCTGAACCTGCGGGAGGTCATCCGCAAAGCCAGTGGCGAGTCCCTCGATTTGAAGGCCTACGAGGCCGACATGCGCCACCTCATCGATACCTATATCGAGGCCGAGGAGCCCCGCAAGATTTCACCCTTCGACAACATGGGCTTGCTGGAGCTAATCGTCAAAACCGGCATCGCCAACGCCATCGACGAACAGCTCGGCGGCATGAAGGGCAACACCAGCGCCATCGCCGAATGCATCGAGAACAATGTCCGCAGCAAGATCATCAAGGATCACCTGACCGATCCTGCCTATTTTGAGAAGATGTCAGAGCTGCTGGACGAGCTCATCGCGGCGCGCAAGGCCAAAGCCCTCGATTACGAGGAGTACCTGAAGCAGATCGCGGACTTGGCCAAGAAAGTGGAGGTGGGGCTGGCCCCTGATACCCCGGAGAAATTGGACACTTCCGGCAAGCGGGCTTTGTGGAACAACCTGGGTCAGGACGAGGCGAAGGCCCTGAAGGTGGATGCCGCCGTGCGGGACGTTCGCCCGGATGGTTGGCGCGGGGTCGAAGCCCGCGAGCGCGTGATCAAGCAGGCCCTCTACGCTATCCTGGGTGATGTCGGCGAGGTGGAGCGCATCTTCCTCGTCATCAGTGCCCAGAGCGAATATTAATGGCCCATCAGATCGACCTTGGCGGCATCACGGCAGACGTGGTGTTCAAGGACATTAAGAACGTTCACCTCAGCGTCAACCCTCCGACCGGACGGGTCCGCATCTCCGCCCCGTTGCGGATGAACCTCGACACCGTCCGGGTCTTTGCCATCTCCAAACTCGGCTGGATCAAGCAGCACCAGCAGAAGATGCTGGATCAGGATCGGGAGCCTCCTCGGGAATTCCTCGACCGGGAGAGCCACTATGTCTGGGGCAAGCGCTACCTGCTGACCTTGAAGGAGGCCGATGCCGCCCCGTCCGTGGAGCTCCGGCACTCCCGAATCGTGCTGACGGTTCGCTCAGGGGCCGATGCCCTGGCCAAGTTCGAGGTTATCGATGGATGGTACCGCGGTCTGCTGAAGAGCGCCGTGCCGCCTCTTATCGCCAAGTGGGAACCGCTCATGGGCGTTACGGTCAGCCGGTTCTTCGTCCAGAGAATGAAGACCAAGTGGGGAAGTTGTAGCCCCCCCACCCGGAGCATCCGGCTGAACACCGACCTCGCCAAGAAGCCCCGTGATTGTCTGGAATACATCGTGGTGCATGAGATGGCTCACTTGCTGGAGCCGACCCACAACGCCCGCTTCGTGGCGCTGATGGATCAGTTCATACCCAAGTGGCAGTTTCATCGGGAGATGCTGAACAGGCTGCCGGTGCGCCACGAGAGTTGGGGGTACTGAGGCCAGGGTCAGTTCGGCAAGCGGGTCTCGTTAGCGGCCAAGACCATCCATCCGGCCAGTATCGCCAGCAACGCCTTCATAACCATGCCCTTACCGTCGCGGGATCAAATCCACTCCATGAGCCGCTGAAAATCGCATTGTTAAAAGAGTCAGCAGATTCAACGAAGCCCAGCATATGGGCCAGAGGGAATGCAATCGCCATCTTGCAGGCCAACATGGGCATTTTGTTGCGACGGTCCAGACGACGCACCACGGCCTGAGCCCAATTAAACGGCAATGCAAATTCAGGGTTATCGGACAGCCATCGGAAGATGGTCTTCATATCCTTCGCATCAGCCGGTGGGAGGGGCGTCTTTGGGTGGTGAACGCCGATAATGTCGGCAAGGTTGCCTTCCAGATCAATCCGGGTCATCGCACATACTCCCTACGAATTTTTCGGCCACCCGCGAGCCTGATCTTGACCCGTTCACCAGCAAGGCATTCAAGGTTCCAGACCTCATCGACGCTGAGCCCCAGGTAGCGCCGAGACCACTCATTCTCGATCATTTTGGCCGTCCAGTATGATTCGCTGGTGCCGGAGCCCGCCGCGAGCAGACGGAGCTTCTCAGCCTGCTCAGGGGTTACATAAGATATTTTTGAAATTCTTCGCGCCATTTCATTTTCCACCACAAGCGTTATCGCTTACGACATCACGCTATCACTTATCACAATAGCTAACAATAAATTATTAAAATTGATACAACGTCATTATTACTAGTAACTTACTTTCAAATCTTCAGCCGACGTCATTAACGTCATATGCGGCGACGAGCCTATCCGGGGTCGCCGGTCTTCTCGTCCCTGCCATCGGTTCCGTGTTCCCTCCGGCAGTCCCCGTCTTCGGCAAATCCGTACCCGGCCACGGGTGGCCTCGGTGGTGGGGTGGTGGGGGGTGGCGTTCAGGTGGCGCGGGCTCCGTCCAAGCGGAGCAACAAACGGCGCACGGTTGTGGCCGTCCATTCCGAGCCGCCGGGTGAAGCGATGCCATGTTCAGCCAGCGCCTGCGCGAGGCCCCGTAAGGTGGTGATGCCTGCGGCTCTTGCATCGTCGATATAAACCCGAAGGTCTTCGGCACAATCTTGGGCGCGGCGCTGGCGAGCCTCGACGGCGGCAGACTGACCAGCGCCGGGAACAAGGTGATGACCGGCGTGTCGGTCCCACTGACCATCGCGAGCGACCTTGGCCTTGAGTGCCGCCTTGGTCCTCTCGCTGATTAGACCGGCCTCCAGCTCGGCGACAGACGCCATTTGCTGAAGCATAAAGCGACCAGCCGCACCGACTAGTATCTGAGGGAGATCGCAAAAAACAACGTCCACGCCACTGTCGATAATACCCATGAGGAACGAGCTATTACGGGCAAGACGATCAATCTTGGCTATGATTAACGTGGCTTTCTTCACTCGACAGGCTGCCAGAGCCCTTGAAAGTTCCGGCCTGTTATTCTTCTTTCCGCTCTCGACCTCGACGAACTCCCCCAGCAGTGACCAGCGACCACCGTTCAGATAGTTCTGAACAGCGGCGCGTTGCCCCTCAAGACCGAGGCCACTCTGGCCCTGCTTGACGGTGCTCACCCTGATGTAAGAGAGATATCGACCTTCGGGCATCACCTTCTCCCTGTTGCACTTCATCGCTACCGACGTAGCCATGAAGTGTTACACCACCATGCGGTGGATCATGGGAAAGCATAGGCTGATGATGGCGGATAGTTAATAAGTAACTCTTCGGATTGACAGGACTAAAATCGGCACGACCGGAACTGATTAAGAAAATATAAGAATAAAACGAAAGTCAATTGGAAGGTGTTCACGCTATTTATGTCAACATGTTTATATACTAACGTGCAGACCGCCCTGTATGTCAGGGTATTATTTGTGATTTTTGATTGCAAGCACATAGTTTTATTTAATCACTAACCAGCCCCTTCGGCTGGGGCAAGCCGAGGGCATGAAAAGGGCAAGTTTAGGGCATCAGGAAGCTTGGATTTCTGCGGGTTAGGGCAAGTAGGGCAAGTTTTTTATATGACCTAGAAAATATTTTCTCTCATACAGCACACCGAAAAAAGCGCCGACAGCCCACCAACCCGGAAAAATTTGCCCTACTTGCCCTAACCCGCAGAACGCCTGGGTTTCTCCTTCCCTGATCGTGCCCTAAACGTGCCCCACGCCGTGCCCCAATTGCCCCACGCCGAGAAAGTACCACTCCCCGGCGGTCTTCTTGGCGACGACGCCTTTGCGTTCGAGGTCACCCGCGAATTGTTGGAGCGTGGCATGGCCGTACCCCATGTCAGAGCACCAGAACCGATAGAGCTGATAGAGGGCGCTGCGCTTCACCTTAGCCCCGTCCTCGCGGGTGCAGTGGTCGGCCAGGAAACACCCCACCCGGTCCATCTCGGCGGCGTACTTGTCCCTCGCCTCCATGACCTTCTTCGGAGGTGACAACCGCACCCGCTGCCACTCCAGGCAGCCAGCAATGGCCCAATTCAGGATGCCCGCAAGTTCGGCCATGAGCTTCGGGACCAGTTCGGGATCACGCTGGTCTTCGGGAATGACGTGGTCGAATTTCCAGAGATGGAGGCGTTGGACGAAAGCGTAATCCGCACCATCAAACTTCGGCAGTGGGTTTGTGGCGATCACCAGCTTGAGAATTGGGTAAAATTCAACTTGGTTCTCGTGGCAAAGGCGTCCATTGATCCGGTCGTCACCGACGAGGCCCTTAAGCATCTCGGTGTTGAAGGTTGCCGCCTTGTCGATCTCGGAAAAGGTGCCCAGCCTAGCGCCCATGATGGCAACAAGCTCGGGCGTCGGACCGGTGCTATAACCCGGACCAGTGGCCAGCATGACCTTGCGCGAGACCGCAACCGCGTAATCGTCCACCAGCGCCCGGACAATCTTCAAGAACACCGACTTTCCGTTACGCCCGGCCCCCGTCAGCAGGAAGAACACCTGTTCGCGGTTGTGTCCGGTCAGGATGTAGCCGACACAGCGGCGCACATAGGCCACCATCTCGACATCACCTTGGAACCACTCGTTGAGGCACCGTTCCCACGTCGGGCAGCGAGCATCAGGGTCGAACATGATGCCCACCATCTTGGATACCAGATCCTCGCGCTGCACCGGCCTCAACATGCCGGAGGTCAAGTCCACCACCCCGTTGGCGAGGTTCAGCAGCCAGGGGTTGGCATCCAGCTCGACCGGGTTGATGCTCATCACCAATTCAGTCTTGGAAATTTTCAAGATGGCGTCGTGGCGGCCCGCCGCCTGGAACTTGCGGGCCGCCTTCACCAGCTTGCCGCGCAACTCACCATCTTGCACCGACTGCGCCCGGTGCTCCATCGCCCTGGTGAACACCCGCACGGCCCGTTCAACGCCACCGTCATCACGCCCCCAGTGGTTGCCGTTCCAACTCCACCAGACGCCACCGCCATAGCGATGGTCCCGGTGAAACATCTTGGCGAACTCCTCTGCAGCGTCCTGGTCGGTGACGATCACCGCACCCCGGTTACACGCCCATGCCGCAATGTCCCGTACCTCGCCCTCAGGCAAGGGCGGCTGGCACCGCTCCAGGTTCTCGGTCAGCAGAATTTGAAACAAAACATCGGCATCATAGTGAAGCGACGCGAGTTGCGCGGCCCGACTGACCAAGGGGTTATGCTTCCCCCCCGCCCCCATGGTTGTTGGCAACTCGAACCGGCCAGAGTTTTCGTGCGGCACCCCCAGCGCCTCCCGCAACTTCGCCTCGAAGTCGTCGGGAAGGTCGGGAAACTGTCCGCCCCCCTCCATATACCCCGCAAGTTCCATGTTGGCGGTGTACACCCTGCCGGTGTCCGGGTGGATCGACGGCGGAAGCACCACCTGCCGACCCAGGCTCAGCAGCTCGCAGATTGTCCCGCCCTTCTCGTCGCGGATCTGAAAGGTCTTTTCGCCCTTGTAGCGGTAGAGCCCAACCCAGCCCTTCGCCCCGACCCGCCGCCAGGGCGAGGCCGGGGCCACCGTCTCGATAATCTTGACCAGCTCGCCATTGACCGTATCCACATCGAAAGCGACCAGCCCACTCGCGGGACCACAGGCCAATCCGATGTTTCCACCGGCATGGTGGGTCATCCAGGCCACGAACTCGTCATCATCGGCGAGCACGTTGCAGAACCGGGACCAGTCCAACAGGGCGGGCTTCTTCTGCTTCGGCCAGAGAGGAAGCACGGACAGTCCAGCAGCACGCAGACGAGGCGCTGTATCGGCGAAAATACCACGAGGCCCTGGACTAGCATCATTGGCGGGTTGCGAAGTAACTCCTCCTCCGTTATTGTAGTCCTCACCCCCATTTACCTTGATCTCCTCACCGTCCCCCAGGTTCGCACCCTGGGGGCGGGCGTCTTCGGCGTCAGGCCGCGTCAACATGGCGCACCTCCGGAAATTCGCTGGCGGGAATCAGGTATTGCCGCCCGACCAGCCGGGCCTTGAGCCGACCGGCCTTAATTTGGGATTCGATGCAGTCGCGTCCACAACGGAGCAGATACGCGGCTTCACGGATATTGTAATAGATCGCCCCGGCGGGCGGAGGTTCGTAACGACGGTTTGCCATGGCGGGCCTTTCCGGGCCGCAACAGCACACGCTGAGGGGCCCACAGGGGCCACCCGTGACGCCTCTTCTCGGGGTGGAGGAGTTGCTCGCCGCTAGTCCCCGTGGCGGACGGGGCCTCGCTGGTGCTATCGCCCATCGCGTCGGCCCGGCACGAACCGGACCCCATGGGCGACGGTCTCACCTGCATCGGTACCGAACGAACCGGACTACCGCAGGTCTCCCATCTCAACGGCACTCGCCGCTGCCGAGGCACTTGCTGCGCCTCCCGCCCCGGTCTCCTCTTGGCAATCATGGTGGAGTCTAGGACGTGGGAATGAGTCTACGCAGGTAATGGCGGATAATCCATGGCAATTTACTCAAGGTCCCGGACGTTCGCACCAGTCCGCCCAATCCTGCATCAACCGCCGCCGCTTCTCGAAAAGGTCACCGCGCCGGTAGGCGGCTTCGGCGGCGTTGCGGATCGAATGGGCCAGCGCCATCTCGACCACATGGTTCGGCGTGCTCGTCTCCTCGGCGGCCCAATCACGGAAGGTAGACCGGAAGCCGTGGGGCGTGATTTCGGTGCGGTTCATCCTCCGCAACAATACCAAGAAAGCCATGTTTGACAGCGGCTTATCCGGCTTTCCACCCGGCAAAACCCAAGTGTCTGAAATCCGATCACCGTGAAGCTGACGCAGGATGTCAACCGCCCGAGTTGACAGTGGCACCCGATGCTCGCGGTCGATCTTCATCCGCTCGGGCGGGATGGTCCAGGTGGCTCCATCCAGGTCGAATTCCGACCACCGAGCTTCCAACACCTCGGACGTTCTTGCAGCCGTCAGGATCAGCAGTTCCAGACCACGGGCGGCAAGTGCCTCCCGCCCCCTCAAATCGGCCATGAACGCGCCAACCTCGGAATAGGACATAGCCGGGTGGTGCTGAATCCTGGTCACCTTGCTCTGAGCCGGTAGCAGGTGGTCGAGATGACCTTTCCATCGGGCCGGGTTCTCACCAGAGCGGAGCCCCTGAACCCTGGCCCAATCAAGAATGTTCTCGACCCTCATGCGAACCCGTGAGGCCGTCTCAGACTTCGGCTTGGTCCCTTCCCCGCCCAGCCACAGCGGGCGCAACACGTCCATCACGGCGGCGGTGTCCACGTCCTCCACCAGCCAATCACCAAAGACCGGAAAGGCGTAGGTGGTCAGGGTGTTCCGCCACAGCTTGGCGAGCCTCGGGTTTTTCCAGCCCGGCTCTTGATCGGTGATGTAGGCTTCGGCAGCCTGCCGGAAGGTCCGTTTCTTGGCTTCCGCGACCTTGAGCACCTTGGCGGCCTCCTCCCGGTGGTCCAAGGGATCAATCCCCGCCGCCACCAGCGCACGGGCGGTGGCGACCTTCTGACGAGCTGTAGCGAGGCTGACCGTGGGGTAGCCTCCGAGCCCCATTTGCCGCCGCCTGCCCCTGAGCATGAACCGGAAAACCCAGTTCCGCGAGCCTCCCGCCGCCACCTGAATTTCCAGGCCGCCGCCGTCGCTGTAGCTGCCGACGTCGAGAAGGGATTTGACCATCTTGTCGGTCAACTTGTTCAGAGCGCGGCTCATGTTGTCCTCGGGGATCGATTGGCTGGTAAACGAGTGAAACTTACACCTTTACCCGCCAAATTCCTACCCGCCAATTTACCCGCCAACCGCTTGCGGCTTAAGCCGGATTAAGCCGGATGATGCCGGAAACCCTTGTATTACAGCCATTCATGAGAGGCGCTGATTTTCTCGATTTTGCGGATTGAGCCGGACAAAAGCGGGTATACTACTAATCCCTCCCCCGGAGCCAGATTAGGCCGGAAACCAATGGTTTCCGGCCTTTTTCCTTGCCTTACCCGATCAGGCCGTCCAACGGCTTGATGGCCGCGCTGTCGGGGAAGACGATCGAGTCCAGGCTCGGCGTGGACAGATGCAAGTGATCGCGCAACACGGCCTTGAACACGCTCCGCCCATCCAGGGTGGGGCGCAGGTCGCGGCCGTCAAGCAGTCGCGAGGTATCGAGACCGGGCCAGTCGGCGATGACCCGCCCGCCCTTGACCGCCCCCCCGGCCAGGAACATGGCGCCGCCGGTACCGTGATCGGTGCCGCTGGTGCCGTTCATGGCGACGGTGCGGCCGAATTCGCTGGCCGCCACCACGACGGTCTTGGCCCAGGCGGTGCCCATGCTCTTGGCCAATGCCGCGATGCCATCGGCCAGTTGGGCCAGCGGTTGGGCCATGCGATTGGCCTGACCGGTATGGGTATCCCAGCCGCCAAGCTCCATCACCGCCACCCGAGGACCGCCCGGCGCCGTGAGTAAGCGCCCCGCAGCCATGGCGAGATCGGGAAAGGCGGTTGATTTTTTCTTGGGCTGCTCCTCGCCCATGGTCTTGTCGTCGCCATCCACCAGTCCAGCGATGAAGGCCTCCATCTGCACGCCGTCCTCGAAAGCGGCGGAAAACAACGGATCATCGGCATAGAGCGCGCTCAATGCCCGGATCTGCTCGGGCGGCAAGCCCGGCATCGGCGACGGCGACCACGAGGACGGCGCCGCCGCGCCGCGCAGGATAAGGGGAACCGCCTGGGCCACGGCCAAGGCCTCGCCTCGTCCACCGTCCGCCACGGCGCGACCCAGCCAGCCGTCACCGGTCGCATGGGCCTTGACCCCGCCTCCTTCCAACACATCCTGACCGTCGAAATGAGAGCGGTTGCGATAGGGCGACGCGACGGCATGAACCACCGCCAATTCCTTGCGCCGCCACAACGGTTCCAGCCCCACCAAGGCCGGATGCAGGCCGAAGAAGCCGTCCAGGTCCAGGGCACCGCCCTCGCCGCCCCGCCCAAGCGCCAAGGCGCCTCGGGCCGCCCCGTAGGATGGGTCGCCCAAGGGCGGAACCGCGTGCAGACCGTCCATGCCGCCGCGCAAAATGATGACCACCAGCCAGCGATCACCCGGCAAACCGGCAAGTCCCTGTCCGGGGAAGGAGAGCGCGGCCGCCCCGGCGGCGGCCAGAAAGGCGCGACGGTTCAGCATGGAATCATCTCCTTTGAAACTCGCGCGAGGCCAGTAGCAGGAACAGGGAGTCTGCCCCCTTGGCGTCAGTCATGGCCTGGCGCGTCCGCGGTCCCGCCATGATGACCTGATCGGCCACGGCCGCCGTCCCGCCAACCCGGCGCGCCATGCGCCCAGAGACCGCACGTGCCCATTCCAGCCGCAGCATCAATGCCTCGGGCGCGATCCAGGCTTCGGCTCGATCGGACCAGCCAGCGGGAGACGCGGCGCCCCACGGCGGCTGTCCCAGAATGGCCAGGGATTGAACCAGTCGCCGGTCGCCCTCCTCGTTCCTCTCCCAATCTCCCAACGCCTTCAAGGTGGCGACCACGAGGTCGTCGGGCGAACGGATCTTGGCAAGGGGCTTGGCCCATGGCTCGCCGCGCAAGGCCAGTACCCGCGATAGCTCCTTAAGATCGCCATCGGATTGGATGAACGTGCCCGCCAGCGCGTCCACCAGGGAGGCGGGCGGCTCGTCTCCCGCGAAATGTCTGGCCAGTTTGACGGCGATGAACCGGGCGGTGGAGGGGTGTCGCGACAGCATGGCGAGAGCCTCTTCGCCCTCCCCTTCTCCACCGTCGAAGCTCCGCCCCAGCAGGTGCTTGCGCCCTGGTTCGTGCATGCGGGCGACAAAGCGGAACTCTCCCCTGGCGGGATCGACGGTCCAGCCGGTGAGAATGCGGGCCAGGCTTTCCACGTCGCCCTGGTCATAGCCGCCATCGACGCCAAGCGTATGGAGTTCCAGCATCTCGCGGGCCAAATTCTCGTTCAGCCCCCGGCTCCGTTTCTGCCCGGCGACCGAATTGGGACCGATGGATTGGGCATTATCCAGGTAGCCGAGCATCACGGGATGCCGCGCCACCGCCCTCAACATGTCAAGAAAGCGTCCGGTCACATGGGGGCGGATGGCCTCGCGCTCGAACGCGCCGACGGCAGGAGCGATCTGGGCCCGCTTGGTGGAAACAGTGAAGTGATTGCTCCAAAAGCGCACCAAGCGCTCCACGAAAGGCGCTTGACTGGCGGCGGCGGCACGGGTGCGGGCGGCGGCCTCGGCGATGAAGGCGCGCCGCAATTCGCCCTTGCCCGCGTCCTTGTCGTCCTTACGCTCCCGCTTAAGCTCCGCCAGCCGAGTCAGCAATCGTGCCGCCGAGTCGAACCCGGATATTTCCGCCGACACCGATGATTGTGCATCCAGTTGGGCAATGACCCAACCGCGCGGGTCCGAGGCCATGACGGCCGCCTCGCCGGGAGCGGCGCCCATGCCGAAGCGGCAGAGCGCGAGAAGAGCTTGTTCCTTTGACATAGGGAAACAAGTAGCAGGGAATTAGGGCGAATGTTAGGCGAGCGGCGAAACGGCTACTTGTA
Organism: Paramagnetospirillum kuznetsovii; assembly: GCF_003284725.1. Taxonomy (GTDB): domain Bacteria; phylum Pseudomonadota; class Alphaproteobacteria; order Rhodospirillales; family Magnetospirillaceae; genus Phaeospirillum; species Phaeospirillum kuznetsovii. Next base: position 356,571 of record NZ_PGTO01000004.1, read on the forward strand.
CAATCCCACATAGACGATGACGTTACGCGACGCCACGTTCTTCACGAAGGTCAGCTTGGGCTGGATTTTGTTGGTGGCGGGATTGAGCCAGTGGTATTCCACCCAGCCCTCGCCGCTCTCCCTGGCGGTCTTGATGATGTCTTGGACCAGCAGCTTGCCTTCGGCATCCTTCACGTTGAGAACGGATTTTCCTTCGTTCTTTGGATTGGGAGGGTAGATCAGCCAAGTTCCGTTGTAGTCGATGACGTTGACGTAAATTTCGCCATACTTGAAATCGCCATCCTGGTGGAAGCGGTCACGGGCGGGATCAAGTCCGGACGCTTCGACCACAGCCGCCGCCTTCAGCGTCAAATCCTTGACGCCGTCCTGGGTCGGCTTGTCCATGGCGAAACCGGGCCGTGCCAAGCCGACGAAAAGCATCACCGCCATCAAGACCGCCCGTATCATTGTCTTCTCCCCCTTACACAAAGCCTAATTCCACCAAGGTGGCGGTAAGCCGATCCCGCGACATGGGCTTGGACAGCACGGTGTCGAAGCCACCGCGTCTAAGCTCGGCCACTTCTTCCGGCATGGCATGGGCCGTATAGGCCACCACCTTGACCGCCTCGCCGCCCAGCTTTTCGTCGCGAATGCGGCGGCAGACCTCCTGGCCGCTCATTCCCGGCATGCTGACATCGAGTAAGATAAGTTCGACCGCGTTGCCCGCCAGATACGTCAAGGCCGCATCGCCGCAATCCGCCTCGGCCACGTCCCAACCGCCCTTGCTCAGCAGCCGGGTCGCCAGGATTCGATTGACGTCGTTGTCATCGACCACAAGCGCCTTTTTCATGCCCCCTCCGTCGTCCCGACCGGCCCATTCGCCTTGGCCCGATGTCCTGCCAAGGGCAGGGTGAATGTGAACGTGGTTCCCGTCCCCACCGTCGAGGTGACACCGATCCGGCCGCCCAGCAATTCCACCAGATGGGAGGCCAGGGTCAGGCCCAATCCGGTGCCGCTATGGGAGCGGGTCAGGAAGGAATCCACCTGACGGAACTTCTCGAAGATGGCGCCCAGCATGTCTTCCGGTATACCGGGTCCGGTATCATCGATACTGAACCGGACGAAGTCGCCATCGACAGCCACGCGCAGCCTGATCTGCCCCTGTTCGGTGAACTTGACCGCGTTGCTGAGCAGGTTATGTAAAATCTGGCGTAACCGCAACGGGTCGGTTTCCAGGCTTTCCGGCAGATCGGGGGCCAATTCCGAGATGAAGGCTACTCCTTTGCCCGCGGTGACGGGCTGATGCACCGACGATACCTCGGTCACCAGCGCGGCCAGGGGCACGGTCTGGATGCTCATGGTCATGGCTCCCGCCTCGATCTTGGCGATATCGAGGATGGAGTTGACCAGTTCCAGCAAATGGCGGCTGCTGCGTTCGATGATATCGGCATTTTCGCGGGTTTCGTCGTCGGCCGCCTCGTCGCGAATCAACTCGGAAAAGCCGATGATGCCGTTCAACGGCGTGCGCAGTTCATGGCTCATATTGGCGAGGAATTCGCTTTTCATGCGGCTGGCTTCCTCGGCCCGGTGCTTGGCGTCCTGAAGGGTGAGGATCGAGCCCTGGACACTGTCGGCCATTCGATTGAGCGATTCGGTCAACAGCGCCATCTCGTCATTGCCATGCACCGGGAGGCGATGAGCCAAGTCACCTTCGTGGAAGCGCTTGATTCCAGCCGCCATCGCGGTGATGCGCAAGGTCAGGAACGACGCCATCCATACCGCGATTCCGACCACGACGAAGGTCATCAGGATGGTGGAAACCGAAAGCTGGCGCGCCATATCCTGGACCTGGGTGGAAATCAGCGCCATGACGCTGTCCAGATTGGCCTGCAATTCCAGATCGCGCTGCGCCATCAATTGGTCGGTATCGCTTTTGGCCTTGGTGGCGGCGGCGTGGAAGTCGTCCACGTTGGCGCCGATGGTCACGAAGCCGAAGCCGCGCGGCGACTTGGCATAGGGGCCGGTGTAATAGGGAATGGTGGCCGCCGTGGTCAGCTTCCACAAGCCGCTCCAGAATATGTCGAAGGATCCTGACCCGCCCTGGCTGGTCAAATCCATCCAGCCCGTGCATTGCGGCGCGTGGTTGAGGTAGCGGCAGTCCAGGCCAAGATTGCCGGACTTGACCAGTTCCACCGCCCCTTTCTTCTTCAGCGACTGCTCGAGGAATGTCGGCGCCGTGGCAAGGAACTCGGTGATGGGCTTGCCGCTGTCCTTCCAGGACTTATAGAGCTCCGCATCCAGCCACGGAATCGCAGGCTCGCCGGTCTGCGGATCATAGCCCGTGATGAAATAATGGCGGGGATGAACGATGGAACGCCCCTTGTAGTCCCAGATGAAGGCGTAATTACCCGAAGCGGCGTCGGGAATGGGCGAATAGCGGTCACTGGTGGGCAGGATATGGTCGGTGAATTCCATCAGGTGATCGTGATCCATGGCCAGGGTCACCCAGCCGACGATGCGCCCGCCCCGCTCCACCGGAGTGGCCCAGCGCACCAATCCCTGAAAGCGCCGCCCCACCGGATTCTCGGTCCCGGCGAACGCCGCCTTTTCCGGCTCGAAAGCGATCTTCTTGGCCTCGGCCGTCTTGGGGGTGAAAGGCCCGATCAAGGTTGTCGGAACATAGGCGCCGATGACGTCGGAGACATAAATCTCGCCCGGCTTAAGCGCCTTTAGCGCCTCGAAATAGGTTTCCGCCTTGATGAAGGTGTTTTCCCGCTTGGAGACATCGCGCAATTGCGGCGACATCAGTGGCGAGGTCGTGACCTTTACCTGCTCGTGGCCATCCAGGCCAACGAAGGTCATCTCAAGGAACAGCGGCTTTTCCTGAATATTGCCCACGTCACTGGGCGGCCGGTAATTGAAGTTCTTGCGGTTGTCCTCGATGCTCGCCTGCACCCTTGGCAAGTCGTAGCGTGGCGTCGCTTCCGGCCCCGGCACCCAGGATGCGCCATCGGGAGACAACACCCAGGGGAAGTGCCGCTCCACCGGCCGCTTGCGCTCGGCGAGAAACTGGGCGTAGCTCTCTTGGGTCTGGACCAATTGAGCGGCGGACCGCACGTCCTTGTCGCGATCATAAAGAAAGAGCGCCACCGAACGGGCGGTGTCGGTGGTCAGGCGCTCCAGCGCTTCCCTGGCGCCGTCGTCCAAAGCCTTGATGGCGGAATTGGTGGTGGTGTTGGCCACGGCTTCGGCGGTTTCACGCATATTGCGCGTCATTCCCACCACGTTCTCCGACACGCGATCGGCCAGCCAGTTCTGGCCCCGCCATGCGAAAGCCGCCAAAACCAGGAGCGGAATGACCTTGATCACCACGAAGATCAAAATAAGCTTTGCCCGAATGCCAAAGCTTTGTTGAACTTTCAATTCGACCATCGCCAAGTGTCCTTTGGTCCACGATCCGCAAATGTTTGCCAAGCCACCGCTTTCCAGCGAGGCCACTGTCCTACAGATATAGCTCAGATACACCAAACGTATAAATGCGGTTTTTGACCCATATGAATGAAGGATAAATGCCCACACTCCAAGTCAGATCAAGCCGTGGAATTGCACATTGTCTGTCGGCGGCAGTTCTGTGCTACGCGGCGATGGCTGGCCCTGCCAATGCCAGCGAGGAGGTTGTCACCATCGACTCGCGCCCCGGGGTGACCGAAAGCCTGTTGATCATTCACCCCGCCACCAAGCCGTTGGCCAGTGTTCTGCTCTATGTGGGCGGCGGCGGCGGCCTCGGTCTGCGGCCGGACCACCCTTCCGGCAAGCGCGGCGCTAATTTTCTGTTTCGCACCGCGGACCAGTTTGCCGCGAATGGCTTCCTGGTGGCGATCATCGATACGCCCTCAGACAGCGCGACCGCCCTATGGAATCGCCGCACCCGAGAAGATCACGCCTTGGATGCCGCCGCCGCCATTGCCCTGCTGCGCCGCATGGCCGATGCCCCTGTCTGGGCCATCGGGACCAGCATGGGCACTTTGTCGGCCGCCAATGCCGCCGCCCGTCTGCAAGCGGACGGCCCCGACGGAATTGTCCTGACGTCCAGCGTCACGGAGATGTCCCGCAACACCGCTGAAACCGTCCTCAGTGTCGATCTAGAGGCGATTCGCGTGCCGCTGCTGGTCGTCAACCATGCGGCTGACACCTGCGCGGCGTCACCGCCGCGCAGGGGGCGGACAATCCTCGACGGGGCCATCAACGCCCCCCGCAAGGAACTCCTCAGCTTCGACGGCGGCAAGCCCCGCGAAAGTGACGCCTGCGAACCCTTTGCCCCACATGGTTATTTCGGCATCGAGGACGAGGTGGTCGGCGCCATCGCCCAATGGATCAAAGTGGATTCGAGACCGCGTCCGCAGCGATAAAATATTTGCATAGCCAGCGGTCCGAAGCGGCACGATGTGGATTGCCCCGACGACCGGTCCCCCTTACACTGCCCCATCCTCAGTGCCGGAGCTTCCAATGTCCGACCAAGACCGCATCATCGAATTGACCGCCGCCCTCGCCGACGTCGTGTCCCGCAAGGTGGAGGAGATCAAGAAGGTCACCGGCACCACCCGCATTCTCGCCCTCAACGCCTTGATCGAGGCGGCGCGGGCCGGTGAGGCGGGCAAGGGCTTTGCCGTCGTGGCAGGCGAGGTCAAGCATGTGTCGGAAAGCATTGACGGCATCACCCAGTCGCTGGAAGCCGAAATGGGCGCCGCGGTGGAGGAGCTCAGCCGCTTGGCGACCAATATGCGGGCCGAAGCCATCGCCGAATAGACCCGGTCATGCGTCTTAGGCCCGCCCTCATCCTCGCTGCCACCCTGGCCTTCATCCAGCCCGCCTTCGCGGGACTCGACGAGGGCATGGCGGCGTTCAAACGGCAGGACTGGACCTCGGCTGCCAAGGAATTCCGCCCGCTGTCCGAGCAGGGAAACGCCACGGCGCAGGCGCGTCTGGGCTATATCCTGTTCCAGGGACTGCTGGGCAGCCGCGACGATGTGGAGGCGCTGCGCCTGATCAATGCCGCCGCCAATGCCGGCGAGGCTTTCGCCCAATACACTCTCGGCAATGCCTATTTCTTCGGTCGCGGCGTTCCGAAGACCCCCGCCACCGCCCTGGTTTGGTACGGCCGCGCCGCCGATCAGGACAATCCGGAAAGCCTGCATGCCCTGGGTGAAATTCATTTCAACGGGCTCGGCATCGGCAAGGACGAATCCAAGGGCGTCGAGTATTACCGCCGCGCCGCCGATCTCGGCGTGCCCGCCAGCCTGGAAAAGCTGGCCGAGCTGAGCTGGAATGGCCGGTCCATGCCCACCGACCGGGTCAAGGCGGTGGACTATGCCCGCAAGGCCGCCCAGGCCCGTCGCCCCATCGGGCAATTCATTCTGGGTGTCGCCCTGCTGACCGGCGAAGGCGTCGAGAAGAATCCCTCCGAGTCGATGACATGGTTCCGCCGGGCCGCCGAACAGGGGCACCCTCAGTCGCAGCACAATCTGGGTGTCGGCCTGGTGACCGGCACCGGTGTTCTGAAGAACCTTTCGGAAGGCTATTTCTGGCTTGCCGTCGGAGCCGAGCGCGCCCCGGCCAATCTCAAGGCAGGATACGAGAAGGAACGTGACCAATTCGGCGCCAAGCTCCCTCCCGCCGAGTTGGAGCAGCTCCGCGCCAAGGTCGTCGCCTGGAAGCCACCTCAGACCGGCGCCATCGCCGCCGTCGGCGGACAACAGCAGCCTGCCGCCGCGCCTGCCGTCGCGCCCGCGCCCGCGCCCACGCAGTCGGGACCGACCACCAAAGTGGTACCGCCGGAACAATCGGCGCAGCGCTCCGGCACCTCCAGCGGCACCGGCTTCCTGGTTTCCAAGGATGGAATGATCCTGACCAACGCCCATGTGGTGGAACAGTGCCGGACCATTACGGTCAAGCCGCCCGAAGGCCCGGCCTTCGTCGCCGCCCTGGCGGCCAAGGATGCCGGCGATGATCTGGCCCTGCTCAAGTCGCCCCTGCGCCTCTCCGAGACGGTTCGTTTTCGCGAAGACAAGCCCTTGCGCAAGGGTGACGACGTCGTGGTGATCGGCTATCCGCTGTCGTCGCTGCTGTCACGCGAGACCAATATCACCGCCGGGACCATCAGCGCCTTGGCGGGAATCAACGGTGATGCCCGCCATTACCAGCTGACCGCCCCGGTCCAAAAGGGCAATTCCGGCGGCCCGCTGGTGGACATCAGCGGCAATGTGGTCGGCATCGTCTCGTCCAAGCTCAACGCCATGAAAATCGCCAACCAGACCGGCGACATTCCTCAGAATGTGAATTTCGCCATCAAATCCGATCTGGCCCGCAAGTTCCTGGAACGCTATTCGGTCGCCTACGAGACCAGCCCTTCGGCAACCCCCATGTCCGTGGCCGATATCGGTGAGCGCATCAGCCGCGTCACCGTCTTTATCCAATGCAAAGTGAATTGATCAGCGGGCTTGCAGCCTGAGATCCTGGGCGCCGTCGCGGGACTTGGCGCGCAGCGGTCGCTTGCGTTCGGCGTCAAGCTCGACGCTCATATCCTTCTTATAGGTCCAATCGGACCCAAGCGCCTCGTCCACCACCAAGCCTAGCGCCGCCACGCCGCCGGTGGCCATCAACAGGGCGGAATTGGCCCAAATCCAGCCGCTGCTCGCCGCATTCAGGCTGCTGACGGTGCGCCGGAAACCGGGGGCATCGCAGGCCACCGTCACCGGGGCGGCGGAATGGGGAATGTCGATGGTCGTCGGGGTTTCGATCACGGCGCTAAAGCCGTCTCGCCCCGTCAACTCGCAGCGGGCGTGCTCGGGATTGGTTCGAATCTGCACCTCGGAACGGGTCGGATTGAACATGGACGCGCAGGCGGCCAGGGTCGTTCCCATGGCAAGGCCGGAGAGGGCGCGAATCAGGCGATGGCTGCTCAGGAGACCGCCCCCGCTTGAGAGGCGGCGGAAAAAGTGCGCAGGCGCCGCTGATGCAGTTCCAACAGCTTCCAACGCACCACGGGGATGTCGCGCACCACCGCGCCCGGCACCTTCAGCAATTCGGTCCGAATACTGGCGACCAGGGTTCCGGCGGCGGGGGTGCCGAACAGCACCTCGGACTCATTGAACGGCTCGCCGGTCCCGCAATATTCCACCACGGCGCCGTCGATGCTGCGTTCCAGCAGGCCATCGCGAACCAAATAGATGAAATCCTCGCCGGAGGTATCGATCTCCTCGCCCGATGCCAGATAATAGGGTTCCGACGACTCGACGATGCGCACCTCGGTCAGATTGGACAGGCTTTCGCCGAACAGCCAAGTGTGATTGAAGAAATTGCGCAGCACCGACAACTGGCCGATCCGCTCGGTCATCTCATTCCGCTCGACGAAACTGCGATAGAGCGCCGAGGGAATGCGCAGCGCCTTGACAAAGCTGAGCGCCCGGAAGGTTTCCAGCGACGGCTCGCCGGACAGGGCGTAGGACTCGCCGACCATGGCACCGGCCGACAAGGTGGCGTTGTGGTCGCTGTCGGACTCGATGGTCTCGACCAATCCAGTCAGGATCAGGTGGATATCGTCGCAATTGGCGCCTTCGCGCAGCAAGATGCTTTCCGGGTTGAAGGTCACCACCGGATGATTGAGAAGGATGCGGATCTGATGTTCCGGCACGCCGAGGAAATACGCCGCCAGATAGCCGTGGGCGGCGCGCAGGCGATATTCCTGATGGGCCGGAATCAGCGCATCCACCGTCCCGAACGGCGCGCCTGACCCGATGGTCTTTTGCGCCCGGCTGAGCGGCAGCGCGGTATGGGACAAGATGATCTTACCCGAGGAATCGTCGCGGAAATCATCGGCGCAGCCGTGAATGAGCCCGCCGCCGATATCCAGTTTCTTGATGTCGGCGGGAACCAGGTAATCGGCGCGCACCTGCATCATCAACTCGCTGCTGATGCCGTGGCGGGTCTCGTCGTCGTCCACCATCTGGCCCAGCACATCCATGGACACGATATCGGCCATATGGGCGTAGGAGCGATAGCCCTCTTCCCATGGCGTGCGGAAGTGAAACACCGTCGTCTCCACCGGATGGGGCGAGAAGATGGGCATCACTTCAAGACCTTCGATATCGTTCCACACCCCGAGTTCAAGATCACAGATCTCGAAATACTCGCCGAAGGAATCCTCGGACAGCGCGGTCAACGCCGCCAGCTTCTTCGCCACCGACGAGCGCACCGAGGGAACCGCGAAGTAGCGTATCCGATGATCGGCGCGGAACAGCGTGGTCAAGCCGCAGAAGTGGTCATCGTGGCAATGGGTGTGAAAGATGCCTTCCACCTCTTGGACGCCAATGCCCAGCGCTTGCAGGGCACCGTGAATATTGGGGCCCGCGTCGATCAAATAGACCTTGCCCTGAAACATCATGATGGAGGACATGGCGGCCCGCTCAGGATCCCAGCCGTCGCCCTCGCCGGAATGGATCACCGAGAAATAGCCGCGCTCCAGGTCATGGTAACCGAGATGGTAGGGGGTCTCGTAGGTGCGCCCGTTGCCGAGATTGAGATCCACCACGGCGGTTTCGCCGTCATAGGCGAACTCGAAAACGTTCAGTTCCAGGCGCCGCACCGTCACGCCGCCGGGCAGGATGGCCGGACCATCGCCGATGACGCAGGTATCGAGCAGGTCGCGGGGCGAGCGGATGGCGCCGAAGGCGAAGCGCAACTTCATGCGCATCCATTCCTGGGCCATTTCCCGCGACACGCCCGCCGCCATCATCTCTTCTTCCGACAGCAATCCGTAATTGCCGCGCAGGACGTATTCCAGTTGCGCTTCCACCTGCTGGGCCAGTCCCATGATCAAGGGCTTGCGGCTGCTGCAGTTGGGGTGGCCGGGAATGATCATTCCCTGGCGATACAGCATCTGGAGAATGGGAAATTCCGACAGATTGCAGAAGGCGCCGTTCTGCAGGGAGACGTCGGACAGCAGGATGACGTTGGGGCCGGTCTCGAAGGTGACCCCGGCCCGCTCGGTGGGATGAATCAGGCCACGTTTGATCAGGTGCTTGACGCTGTCCGCCGGACAGCCGCACAACACCCTAAGATCGGCTTCTGCGACCTCGACCCAGCAAATACCGGAAGAGACCGGAACCACACGCATACGGCTGCCCGAGATCGGCTTACTCTTAGGAACGGAACTGGTCTGACGTCCCGATCCCGCCATCACCCACCGACCATGAAGAATGCCGACCAGATATAGGGCATGCTCCACTGCGAATTTCTGAGCATTTCCAACTGCGCCTCCCGCAAAGCGTCATGGGGAGTCTTGCCCGCCAGAAGCCTTTTGTAAAGGGCCGCCATCAAAGTCTGCGTTCCGGCATCGCTGACTTCCCACAGGGAAGACACCACCGATTGGGCCCCCGCCTCTTGGAAAGCGCGCCTTAGGCCATAGACGCCCTCACCCTCGTGGATTTCACCAAGACCTGTTTCGCAGGCCGAAAGTATGGCAAGGCGCGTGCCGGTCAAATCAAGGCTAAGAACTTCCAGCGCGGTCAGCACACCGTCGTTGTCGGTATCGATTTCGCCGAGGACGGCGGCGTTGGAATTGATGCCTGCGAAAGCCAAACCGGCACGCAGCAGCGGATTGTCGCCCGGCGGCGGGAATTGGAAATCACTGGACCGCTGAAGCTTCAACAGCCGCTTGCGCAGGGTGTCGTCGGACTTGAGGAAGAAGCCGTGGGTGGCGATGTGCAGCACCTCGGGCGGCTCGGACATGTCACGCAGCACCCGTTCCTGGGCGTCGGCCTTGGAATGGATGGTGGTGGGCTTGCCCTGGCCTTCCACCGTCTTTTGGATCAGTTGGCCTTCCTTCTCGGCGCCGGGCAGCGGATCGAATTTCAGGCCGCGCATGCCCGACATGCCGCGCACCGCGTTTTGGACGTCGGAACCGGCCGAGCGCGAGCGGGCCTTTTCCAGCACCGCCTTGCCCACCACCTCGTCGGTGTTGTAGTCGGGACCGGCATTGATCATATAGCCGCCCTTGGCCGCCTTGATGGTGGACGGCAGCAGATCGCGGGTCGAGGTCAGTACGTGGAGGTCGACGCGCTCGATCAGATATTTGCGGCTGGGCTCCACCATGGCGCTGATGGGCAGGATGTTGAGATTGCCGTCGGGCACCAGATAGACCTTGGTCGACGACTTGACCAACCGTTCCAGCGGCTGCCACACCAGCTTGTAGACCGACTGGCCCACGTCCAGCAGATCATCGATCTCGATCTCTTCGCTCTGGATATCGGTGCGATATTTGATGATGGCGTTGTCGATGGCGGCAAGCCCGTCATACTTGACCAGTCCAAAGACCGGGGTATCGCCGTCCTTGCGCAGCACGCCGGCCACCAGCCGCGACTTGCCTTCCTCGCCATAGATGAAGAAATCCACCAGCACGGCATTGGCGGGCAGCGCCTTGACCAATTCATCCATGCCCACGGGGGTGGTGGACTGCTGGAAGCGGACGCTGGACCGGCCCAGCGCGCCTTGCAGGGTGTTGATACGCTCTTCCAGACCGTTGATGACCTCGACGTGGTTGTCCTTGGTCTCCTCGGTGGGGCCGGACAGGGTCAGGGCCGCCAGCCGCTTGCGAACCTCGCCCAGTTCCTCGGTCAGTTTGGTCAGTTCGGGATCGCGCGACAGGCGGGTGACCTGCTGGATCTCGGAGGCCACCTTGAGCAGGATGCCCTTGCGGTTGAGGCTGACCTCCAGCAGGGCCTTGCCCGCCGTGGCCTCGTCCAGCTTGGTCAAGGCCGCGATATAGGCCGCCAGTTCCGGCTGATGCAGCCGGACATAGCCTTCGCGGGCATTGTCGCCGGTCACGTAAAGCACCCGGTTGAGGAACTCGGTGCGACGGAGGAAGGTGGTCTTGCGAACCTCGGCGGCGCCCTTGACGTCGGCCTTGTCCTCCAGCACACCGGCCAGGGTGTTGAGCGTCTCGAAGGTGTAGGGATGGGCCGGACCCAGAACCTTCTCGTCCAGGGCCAGGGTGGCGCGCAACAGCGCCTCGGCCTCCTTCAGCTTCTTCTGGCTACGATACAGCGCCGCCATGTCGTGCATGGAGCGCAGGGTATCGATGTGCTTTTCGCCCAGCACCGCCTTGCGCGCCGCCAGGGCCTGATTGAACAGCGGTTCCGCTTCGTTCAGCTTGCCCAGCTTGTGGGTGGCGCGGGCCAGATTGTTCAGGGCCTTCAAGGTGTTCTGATGACGCGGGCCATAGGCCTTGGACCAGGCCTCGTGGACCTGCTTGAACATGGCGGCGGCGCGGTCGTACTCGCCCTTCAGCATGTAGAGATAGGCGAGGTTGTTGGTGCTGGCGATGGTGTCGGGATGCTTCGGCCCGATGGTCTTGGAAAACACCGTGATGACGCTTTGGTACAGCGGCTCGGCCTTGTCGAACACGCCCTGGCTCTCATAGAGCAGCGCCAGATTGTTCATGGTGGTCATGGTGGCGGGATGGGTCTCGCCATTGGCCTTGCGGCTGCCGTCCATGGCGGCGCGCAGGTAAGGCTCGGCCCGTTCGTAGATGCCTTCCTTTTCCAGGATCTCGCCCAGATTGTTCTCGGCGATGACGGTGGAACCGTGATCGGGGCCCAGCACCTTCAGATAGCCCTCCAGCGCCTGCTGGAAGGTCTTTTCCGCCTCCATCAGGCGGCCTTGCTTGCGATAGATGCTGGCCAGCGACGACAGTGCCGCCAGGGTATTGGGGTGCGCCGCGCCGAGACGGACGGTCTGCTGCTGCAGCACCTCCTTGGCCATGGCCTCGGCCTTGTCGTATTCGCCGCGATCGTCGAGCACATCGGCGAGGTCGCCCTTGGCCGAAAGCTGGGTCGCCACGTCGTTGGCGGCCCCGGCATCGCGAACGACGGCTTCCAGCACCGTCTGCGCCTCTTCCAGTCGGCCCTGGCGATGATAGACGGTGCCCGCGTCCAAGCGGGTATTGAGCCCCAACGGATCACTGGGCGCCAGGGCCAGCTTCTGGATGGCCAGGGCCTTGTCGTAGAGCGCCGCCGAGGCGTTGTATTCCCCCTGGACCCGCTTCAGCGCGCCTTGCTGGGCGAGACAGCGGGAATATTCACCATGGGCCTCGCCATAGACCTTGCGCGAGGCGGCGCAGGTGGCGTCGAGGAGCTTTTCGCTATCCTTGACCTTGCTGGCATTGAGCTGGGCGCGGGAAAGCGCCAATTGCAGGGTCAGGGTGGTGGGATGCTCGGCGCCGAGGCCGGTGGCCGAGGATTTGGCCGCCGCCTGATAGGTCTTGGACGCGGCGTCGTACTTGGCTTGCGACTGCTGATGGGCGGCCAGGGCCTGGGCCACTTTCAAGGTTTCGGGGTGGCCCTCGCCCAGCGAGGCCTGGGACAGCTTCAGCGCCAGTTGGAAACTGGTCTCGGCGGCATCACTCATGCCGGCCAATTGCTGCAAGGCGCCGAGATCGGTGGCGCTGATGATGGTGGCGAGATGGGTGTCACCCAGATTGTCGCGAGCGATGCTCAACGCCTGAGCGGCTTCTTCCAAAGCCTTGGGCAGATCGCCGCCGCCAGCAGACGCGATCGCTTGCTGATGGGCACGGTTCCACAGCATGGCGGCGCGTTGCTTGGCCTGGGGAACCGCCGAGGCGGCCTGCTGCTTCTCGGCGACCCAAGCGGGCGCCACGTCGCGCAGCTTGGAGATTTCCGCGTCCAGGCGCATGACCTCGTCGGCCTTGCCCGCCTGCAGGGCCTGCGCCGCCTTGGCGATCATGTCGTCCGCAGTTTGCGCCGATACCGGCGTCGCCAGCAGCAGTGTCGCCACCAGCGCCGATCCGAACGTCCTGACGCCAAGTCGTGCCATCATCGAAGCTCTCCCAAAAGCCCGCTACCCCGTGGGCAGGCCACCGATTACGACTTCTCCTTGTGGGTATAGACGCCGTCCCAATCTGCGCCCGGCGGCTCTTCCCTGAAGTGCTCGATACGATCCAGATAGACCTTGTAGATAACCCGCTCCGGCTCTTCCGCCGCCAACATCTGGAACGTCGCCGAGGCGCCGTCCCATCTTTGCTCGCGAAACAGCGCCAGGGCGCCGTGATGATGGGAGATGCGCGCCAGGGTCTCGTTGTCGATCTCGCCGTCGAAGCCCAATGGTTCATAGAGGCGAACCGGCTCGTTCTTGCCCTTGACGCGGACCATGTCCAGCTCGCGGCTGATCAGGCCCGGCACCGCTGCCTGGGTGAACTCGCTGATCATCAGGTTGACGCCGTATTGCTTAGTCAGGCTTTCGATTCGCGAGCCCAGGTTGACGGCATCGCCCAGCACCGTATAGGCCATGCGGAAGTCGGATCCCATGTTGCCCACATTCATGATGCCGGTGTTCAGCCCGATGCCCACCTTGATGGGCTTCCAGCCGCGCCGGATGAAGTCTTCCTTCAGGTCTTCCATGGTGGTGACCATCTTCAAGGCGGCCTGGATGGCGTGCTTGGCATGGTCGGGGTCGTGCAGCGGCGCCCCCCAGAAGGCCATGATGGCATCACCCATGTATTTGTCGATGGTGCCGCGATAATCATGAATGACATGGGTCATGGGGCTGAGGAAGGCGTTCATCAGCACCGTCAGCTCCTGCGGCGCCAGGCCTTCGGAAATGGTGGTGAAGCCGCGCACGTCCGAGAACAGCACCGTCATCTCGCGGGATTCGCCGCCCACCTGCACCGACTGGCCGGTCTTGTTCATCTCGGCCACCAGTTCGGGCGGAATATATTGCCCGAAGGTCTTGGCGATCTGCTGCTTCTGATTACGCTCGATCAGATACTGGCGGAACTCGATCAGCAGATAGCTGATGATGATGGCCAGCACCACATAGGAGGTGGGCAAAACCTGCCCCGCCTTGATGTAGAGCCCGGTGGACAGGGCGAAGAAGCCGCCGCCCAGGGCGATGACGCAAAGACCGCGCGGCATGGGCTTGGTCAGCGTCAGCGTCAGCACCAGCATGATCATCATGACCACAAGGGCGGAAGCGGCGGCGGTGCCGGGACCGACGGCGCGCAACGGCGCGCCCTTGAGGATGGAGCTGACGCTGTCGGCGATGATCTCGACCCCGTAGACCATGCCGACGGGGGTATCGAACCAGTCGTGGGACACCTCGGAGGTATCACCGAGGATGACGATCTTGTCCTTCACCCAGAATTCCAGCTCGGAACGCTCGTTTTCGTTCAATCCGGCGATATCGAGGAATTCCAGCGCCCCAATACCGGCCGACTGGCTGAGAAACCGGGTTCCGGTGGGCAGCGGCGGGAAATCGATATAGAGCAGATTGTTGTGATCCAGCGGCACCCGCAGCCCGCCCAGCACCAGGGTATTGCCCTCCAGGCGAGGATCGACGCCAAGGAACAGGGCGGCGGCCCGCACCGCGAAGGGCCATCCGCCCTTCTCGCCCGTCAGCTCGGGATAAACCTTCAGACGGGACAGGGTGGTCACAAGCTTGCTGTTGGATTGGATGTTCGTATAGGCGCTGGCGGAAGCCTGATCCAGCATCTCGGTCGGGTAGTTGATCTTGACGAACTTGCCGTCGCGGAACTCGCCCTGGGCCACCAGGATGGTGTTTCCCGCGTCCTTCAAGGCCTTGGCCAGGGCCGGATCCTCGTTATAGGAGCTGGGGAAGTCCATCAGCATATCGACGGCGACAACCTTGGCCCCCAATTCCTTGAGATTGGTGACGATGGTTCCGATATCGGTGCGCCGCAGCGGGAAGCTCTTATAGGCCTTGAAGAAGGGCTCGTCGACGTTAACGACCACCACTTCGGACGCCACCGCCAGGGTCTTGGCATCGCCATAGGCCAGACGCAGTTGATGCCGGAAGGACAGCGTCTGGTCCTCCAGCAGGGCAAACCACTCGAAATGTTGGGCGGGGATGGCGACCAGGAACAGCAGAATGGTCAGAATAATATCGTAACGTTTGGACAGACCACTCATGGCGCCCCCCGGAAAGGCGAAGGGCGCCCCCCGTTGCCGGAGGGCGCCCGATGCAGATTAATTGGCGTTGAGCTTGTCGTTGTAGACCAGGGCTTCCTTCTGCTTCAGCTCGACCAGCTTCAGCTCGTTATAGGCCCGGATCAGCAACGGCCGCATCTCGTTGTCGTCCTTGTTCTCGTCGAAATACTTGCGATAGAGATCCATGGCTCCGACGGTCACGCCCTTCTCGTCCAACAGGTTGGCCGCCGAGAAGTCGTCCTTGGCATTGATGGCGCGGATCTTGGCGATGGAGTCGGACAGAGCCTTGTCCTCGGCCGCCGACAGCCAAATGATGCTGCCTTCCTTGTCCGCCTCGGTCACCTTGGCCGAGCCGTTCATGACGGCGACGGTGAAGGCGTGCTTGCCGGGGCTGAGTTCGGGAACCTTGAAGCGGACCAAGTCCTCGTCGGTGCCCGCAACCGTATGGGCGACACCGTCGATGGTCAGCACGAAGCTGTGCTGCTTGCCGAAGCTTTGCCACGCCAATTCGGGATAGCTGCCCGACAGGGTGATCTGCTGGACCACGCGCAGCTTGATGGCGGTTTCCTTGTTCACCGACCGGCGCACGGTGGTATACCGCTGGGCCTCGGCGAAGCGGTTGCCGAGACCGGCCACCAGATCGCCCGAGGCCGCCTCGGGAGCCGACAGCTTGCCGCTGACGACCTTCAGCGCCGTACCGGCCACTTCGATCTGGCTGCCCGACGCGATGGTCTGGGCCATGTTGGTGGCTTGATCGACCAGCTTGCCAGAGCCATCTGCCCCGGTGCGGATCATGTCACCGGCGAAAAGATACTTATTGCGGTTGACGGGCTTCCAGCTTGCGCCATCGCGCGAGTGCTCGACCGTGCCGCTCACCTGCATCAGCAGCGAGACGGGCGGATCGGCGGCCAATGCCCCGGTCGGAGCCTGGATCAGCAACAGCCCCATCGCAAAAAACAACGCAGCGAACAGTTTGGTCTTCATCATGGCCTCCTTAGCCGACTTCTTGGACTGTATCACAAAGATCCATCCTCGATAATCGGGCCTGGACATTAGATTCCAGAGTAACTCGACGCCCTATCCGCCCCTCAGCGCGCGGAAAACATCCGGAAGCGCCGCTCGTCCTCCAGTGCACCGCTCATCATGGTCGGAGTCAAGACCAGACAACGGTCTTCCCCCATTTTGGCCCTTTCGGCCAGACAGGTATCGATGGCGCGGCGCTCGCTCAATCCGGCGATCAGGCCGCGATAGCGTACCAGTCCGTCCCGGGGCTTGATCACCACAAGCGGCGAGCCGCCACCCAGGCGGCCCGCCATTTCGCGATGGACCGTGGCCAGGGCGCGTTGCACCTTGGCGCGGTCGGTGCCGAATGCCACTTCCAGGCCCCAACCGGCGGGGGGCGCGCGGTTGGTGGAACCGTGCGCCCATTCCCCACCGGATCTCAGGCCGCAAGCGGCGGCGGAAAGATCGGGCGGGGCCTCGGTCGTGTTGGGCAAGGACGCCAGCGGCCTCGCCGCCACGGCTCCATCGCGCAAGGCCGCGTCCATGGCAGAGCGCACCACCGCCTGCCGTTGGGCGGAACTGCCTGCTCCCATGATCACCGCCACCGCTCGGTGGCCGCCCCGCCGGGCCAGGGCCACAAGATTGTAGCCCGCCGGACAGGTGAAGCCGGTCTTCATCCCCTCGGCGCCGGAAAAATTGGCGAGAAAGCCGTTGACCGTGGGATAACTGCGCCCCTTCCAACTGGTCTCCAGGCTGGAGAACAGAGCCCGGTGGGACGGAAAATCCCGCAAGATGGCCAAGGCGAGGATGGCCATGTCGCGCGGTGTCGTGACATGGCCCGCCGCCGTCATGCCGGTGGCGTTCCGAAAGCTGGATGAACCCATCCCCAAGCGCCGGGCCTCGGCGGTCATGCGCTCGGCGAAGGCGGATTCGCTGCCCGCGATGTGCTCGGCCACCGCCACCGCCGCGTCGTTGCCCGAGCGCACGATCATGGCCTTCAAAGCCGCGCCCAACGTGATGACATCGCCCTTGCGCAAGCCCAGCACCGAGCCCCCCTGCCCGGCCGCCCGCTCGGAGACGGTGATGGGAGACTCCCATTTGGCCTGTCCCGCCTCCAGGGCACGGAACGCCACATAGGCGCTCATCAGCTTGGTCAGCGAGGCGGGGTGATGGGGTTGGCCGCCGCCGTGATCGGAAATCACCGAGCCGGTGGCGGCATCGACGGTCAGGATCGCGGGCGCCGTTTCTGTGGCCGCCCGCGCCGAACCGGCGCAGCCAAACGCAAGCAACACAGCGCAAAGCCAAGGGCAAAGGAAAGAGGCGGGACGGAACATTCCCATAAGATTGTCCCACGGACCAAAGAGTGCAAGCCTCTTAACCGCCGGTAAAGGCTGGTGGCGCAAACTATAATGACAATGAGACGCTTCACGCGCCTGCTGAAAAAGGGTTAATTAGAAAGAGGCGGAGCCAAGAATTCGCCGGGGGAAGCGGGATGGCATCGGACGTGAACATTCAGACCACGCCCAAGGAAGGCGAGCCGGGGCGGCCGCGCCAGCCCAGTTTCATGCGCCGTTTCATCGTTCTGGCCGGTCCCTACTGGAATTCCAACGAGAAATGGACGGTGCGCGGGCTGGTGGCCCTGTTGCTGCTGCTGACCATCGCCCAGGTGCTGATCCCCATCATGATCAATCTGTGGAGCGCCAGTCTGTTCGACGCGCTGGAACAGAAATCCATCGAGCGCTTCTTCACCCAGATCTTCCAGATCTGCGTCATCTTGCTGGTCGCCGTGACCATCAACGGCACCCATCTCAAGATCAAGCGGCGCATTCAGTTGGGTTGGCGCCGCTGGTTGACCCGCCGCATGCAGGACAACTGGATGGCCACCGGCCACCATTACCAGCTACTGCATATGCCCGGCGATCACGATAACCCCGACGGCCGCATCGCCGAGGATATCCGCAATACCACCGAAGCAGCCCTCGACCTCGCCCATTCCCTGGTCTATTGCGGCTTGCTGCTGGGCAGCTTCATCCAGATTCTGTGGACCCTGTCAGGCGATTTGTCGTTCATGGTCGGTGGGGTGGACATCCCCATTCCGGGCCATATGGTCTGGGTGGCGCTGATCTACGCCTCCGCCGCCTCGTCCCTGGCCATGCTGGTGGGCCGCCCGCTGGTGCGCGCCACCGACAAGCGCCAGACCGCCGAGGCCAATTTCCGCTTTGGCCTGGTGCGCGCCCGCGAGAATTCTGAGGCCATCGCCCTGTTGCACGGCGAAGTGGGCGAGCGCCGCCGCTTCTCGGAACTGTTCCGTGGCATCGAGGGCGCCTGGAACCGCCAGACCACCGGACTGACCCGATTGGTGGTGTTCACCTCGGGCTATTCGGTGTTTTCCACCGCCTTTCCCGTCCTGATCGCGGCACCGCGTTATATCGCGGGCATCACCACCTTGGGCCAGTTGATGCAGACGGCCCAGGCCTTCCAGCAATTGTCCCAGGCGCTGTCATGGCCGGTGGACAATATGCAGCGGGTCGCCGAATGGCGCGCCTCGGTGGAGCGGGTTCTCGCCCTGCACGAAGCCCTGGCCGCCCTGAAGGAGGACACCACCCGTCCCGACGCCCATACCATCGTGGTGCAGAAATCCACCATGCCGACGCTCTGCTTCCACGACCTGACCATCGCCAACGCCGACGGCGCCGTGGTGCTGGAAGGCTTCAGCGCCGAAATCGATTCGGGCGAGCATGTGCTGATCGGAGGCGACCCTGGCGCGGCGGTCAAGCTGTTCAAGGTTGTCGCGGGGCTGTGGCCCTGGGGCAAGGGTACGGTGGGCCTGCCTTGCGACGCCACTTTGTTCTTCATGCCGCAACGCCCCTATATGCCGGTGGGTACGCTGCGCGGCGTGCTCGCCTATCCCTCGGCCATTGAATGCTTCGCCGACGAGGCGCTGGCCGCCGCCCTGGACAATGTTGGGCTCGGACATCTGACCGAGCGGCTGGGCCAGACCGACGCCTGGGAACAGATCCTGACCGCCGGCGAGCAGCAGCGCCTGGGCTTCGCCCGCCTACTTCTGCACCGCCCCAAATGGGTGTTCCTGCAAGAATCCACCGACGCCATGGACCCCGAGGGCGAAAAGCGGATGATGCAGTTGCTGAACGACGAGTTCCCCAACGCGACTATCCTGACCGTGGGTTTCCACGCCGATCTGGAACCCTATCACCAGCGCAAGCTGACCCTGACCCCCAGCCCGGACGGCCTGATCCTGATCCGCGAAAGCCGCAAGGCCTGGGAACAGCCCAAGCGCTCGGTCAACTGGGGCGGCCGCCTGTTCAGCACCCTGCTGCGGCGTAACGAGCGCCGGGCCATGATCTCGGGCATGTGGAAACGCGGCGACTGGCGGAATTAGAGTCGGTCAGAGTTTGGTGGAATCGGTTTTTCCTTTTCGTCACCCTCGGGCCGTGACCCACGGCTGTCCGGTTTAAATCGACGTGGTTTCATCGAGCGCCTGAGTCTTCCTGTGTTTGAAGCCGTCATCTTGGGTATGGCACTCGAAAGCCGATTCACCACCAAGGCACCAAGGACACCAAGAGGGCGGAGCAAACGGCCAAGCTTCACTCTTTCGTCATGGCCGGGCGTGTCCCGGCCATCCACGCGGTTCCGCTTGAATGCCTTTTAAGCCGATAATCCAGACGGATGGGCGTGGATGCCCGTGACAAGCACGGGCATGACGGAAAGTAAGAAACCGTGTGGCCTCTTGGTGTCCTTGGTGTCCTTGGTGCCTTGGTGGTGATTCCGTTTCGAGTCCCATGCCGAAGAGAGGACGCTTCCACATAAATCAGACGGACACTAGGTTCCGCCATGCTCGCCGCGAATGAAGCCGCGATACCATTTGCCGGAATTC